>NZ_AP028947.1:2400000-3000000 GCF_036323495.1 Limnobacter thiooxidans
ATGGCGTTCTATTCGGCTAGCAAGTTTGCGCTTCGTGGGTATTCCGAGTCACTCGATCATGAGCTTCGAAACAGCGGCATCCGGGTGTCTGTAATTGAACCAGCTTTCATGAAAACAGCGATTGAAGCGAATTCAACGCAAGCGGCGTTCAAGCGTGAGGAATATCAACTGGTTCGCGCCTCACTTGAAGACAGGCTGACAGAAATGCTTGAAGACGCAGAAGAGCCGGATGTGGTGGCCGATGTCATCGTGAAAGCCGCAAAAGAGACAAATCCCAAACTCAGTTACACGGCAGGTTCTGCTGCCGCGCGTTTGAAAATCATGAATAACGTACTGCCCGCCCGTCTGCTTGATGCAGGCATTCGCAAACATTTGCGAATTCGCTAAACCATTGAACTCACCTACCAGATAACGCCATGAATACAAATTCCAGTCAGAAAACCAATTTTCTCAATCAGCCCTTCGCACTGCCAAATGGAGTGATCTTGCGCAATCGATTGGCCAAGGCCGCCATGAGCGAGGCTCTTGGAACCTACGACAATCACGCGACCCCAAAAATCGTTGAGCTGTATCGCCGCTGGGCACAATCAGGCGCCGGGCTGCTCATTACAGGCAACGTCATGATTGATCGTAGCGCCTTGGGAGAACCAGGCAACATCGTGATCGAAAATGAGTCTGACTTGCCGATCTTGACGCAATGGGCCGATGTGGCGCGCAACGAGGGAGCCTCGATTTGGGTTCAGCTGAATCAGCCCGGAAAGCAGTCGCCCAAGGGCTTGAACAAATTCAACCTCAGTCCTTCCGCCATTCCTTTCAGGCAAGACATGGCTGCATTTTTTGATACACCTCGCGAGGCCAGTCAAAGTGAAATTGAAGACATCATTCAAGGATTCGGGCGCAGTGCAGCCATCTGCAAGAAAGCCGGATTCGGCGGTGTCCAGATTCATGGCGCCCATGGATACCTGATCAGCCAGTTTCTGTCACCGCATCACAATCAGCGCACCGATGAATGGGGTGGAAGTCCTGAAAATCGACGCAGGTTTGTAATGGCTGTTTACGAAGAAATTCGCCGCCAGGTCGGGCCAGACTTCCCGGTCGGGATCAAACTGAATTCGGCAGACTTTCAAAAAGGTGGATTCACAGAGGAAGAGTCGATTGCAACCATTCGTGCCTTGGCCGATGCAGGCATTGATCTGATTGAAATTTCAGGTGGAACATATGAAGCACCGGCGATGAGCGGCATGGCAGGTTCTTCTGCAAAGGCATCTACCCTGCAGCGGGAAGCATATTTCCTTGGTTTCGCAGAGCAGGTTCGTACACAGGTGAAAACTCCCTTGATGGTCACGGGTGGCTTTCGAACTTTCGAGGGAATGAATACTGCATTGGCTTCCGGGGCGCTGGATATTGTGGGCATAGCCCGTTTGATGGCCATTGAACCGGATGCACCGAAAGCACTGCTGAACGGTCGAGACTGTAATCACCAGGTACAGCCGATCTCAACGGGCATCAAGGCCATCGACAAAATGGGTGTTATGGAAATTCTCTGGTACTCCCGGCAGTTGAAAAGAATTGCCGAGGGCAATAAACCGAAACCGAAAGAAGGCGGGCTGTGGGCGTTTCTGGCCTCGCTGCTGAAAAGCATCTGGGGAACAAGCCAGACGAAGCGGCTACGCGCCTAGTGAAATGGATTTGTGGTGCACGAAGGTGCATGCGTTTGTCTCCGCTCTCTTCGAGAGTGTTCAAGCTCTGGTCGACACGGCCAGAGCTTTTTTTGCAGTGAAAGTTTTTGGCAATTATCGACATTAGAACCAAAACAAGACGCTGGATAAGCCCAATCCCAGGCTCATCGTTAATTGGAAAAAAGTCAGAGCAGGTCAAAACTGGTGCAGTTTATTGGACCACATCCAGCGCTGGCATGTAATCCGCCTCGGCCTGGTAAATCCAACGTCCGGTGTACGTCGACAACGGCCATAAAATCAGCGGCGTGATCAACATCTGGGCATACATGGCCAGCCACTGACCATCGTAGGCATCAAACATCGCGACCTTTGTGGCCTTGACCACCCAAGTGAACGGCAAATAGGGGTGCAGAAACTGGAACACCTCCCCGCTTAGTTGAATGGGCACAATCGCACCAGAAGACGACAACTGCAGAATCAGAAACAACACCGCCATCACTTTGCCGGTATCGCCCAGCCATCGCACCAGCGCCATCACGATACTCACAAAAATGATGGAGGAGGTCAGCAGGGTAAGCACCAACAAGACCGGGTGATTCACCTGAATGCCCATCACCACACGCACCGTGATCAGCATCACCATGACCTGCGCCAAAACAATTGCAGAAGGAATGAACATTTTGCCCACCGACTTGGCCCAGGCTCCATGTCCTTGCACCGTTACAGGCAGTTTGCGGTAATGAAAAAGAAATGCTGTCATCACCGCACCCACCCACAGGGATAAGGGAATAAAATTCGACGCAAACGCGGTGCCATTGTTCAATACTGGCGCGGCAATCTCCACCTCGGTTTTCACGGAGGATGAAAAACCCGCCGCATCAATGACGGGAATGTCCAGCGTCATGGGCACTGCCTCATCAAGGGTTTGCAAACCCGCAGCCAACTTTCCAGCTCCCTCCTCAAGCGCATCCAGACCTGCGTCCAACCGTTGCGAACCTGAGTTCAATTGCCCCAGACCCTGGCTCAACTGCGCGGTGCCTGCGTCCAGCTTCACCAGCCCCGCACCATATCGGTCCAAGTCTGTCGCGGCCGGCATTTTCTGATGCATCTGTCGTACGCCAGCTCCTATCTTGTCCATGCCCTCGGTCAGGCGCTGCACACCATCGGCCAATTGCCCACTGCCCTGTACCAATTGGGCACTGCCGCTGCTGGCTCGGATCAAACCCTCGTTGAGCTTCACGGTACCCGCCTCAATCTGCCCGGCGCCATCCGCAACGCGCTTGCCCCAAATCGGAATGTCTGTCGACTTCTCCTTCAACTCACGTACACCGGCAGTCAAGCGCACAGACCCATCCTGCAACTGCACAAGACCCGCATTCAGGCTTTTCTGCCCCTCGTTCAAAGTTTGTGCCCCCGAGCGAAGCCTCTGCAAATCGTCTGCGCTCGGCAACTTGTCATTCATGGTTTGAATGCCCGCACCCAGTTGCTTCATACCCTCGGTAAGACGCAGGCCCCCATCCTTCAATTGCCCTGCCCCGATCTGAATCTGCCGACCCGCCTCATCGGCTTTGCCCAGGCCCTTGTTCAATTGATGCGAGCCCTCATTGGCTTTCACCAAACCATCTCGCAACTGCTGCGCCCCTTGGTTCAGGGCCATCACGCCTTCTTTCAGTCGAGCCACTTTTTCCTTGCTGTCCAAGGCGATGTCCGACACCCGCCCCCAACGCCTCTCGTTCAGTAACTCATTCAAACGCCGTGTGATCTCTGGAGCAAACTTTTTGGCGACAGAAGCCCCGGTGTAATTGTTTCCTTCGGAGGTGTAAACCAGCAACTGACCTGCACCACTTCGCTCGGCCCTCACAGCCTGGGTGCTGAAATTCTGGGGAATGATCAGGGCAAAATCAAATCGGCCCTGGCGCACTCCCTGGCGGGCCAAAGCCTCATCGTGCAGCTCCTGAAAACCCAGCTTCTGTTCGGCTTTCAGCTTCTCGGTCAGCGTGCGGCCGATCTCAATCACCTCACCTTTAAACTGGGTGCCTTGGTCCAGGTTCACAATGGCCACGGGCAGATTGGGCGCATTTGCCTCCGGGTTCCACATGCTGGAGATGTAAATCAGGGCATACAGGGATGGCACAAACAAAATCCCCAACACTGAAAACCTCAACCTGGGATAGCGACGCAACAAACGCAGATCGCACAGAAGAACCTGATACACACTCGCGAGCCAACTCATGCCCCCCCCTTTTTTGTTGTTGTGTTGTCTCTCCAGTTGGCTAGTGTAATGTTAAATCACTCGCATCTCATGATGAAACATTACATCCGAGACGCAACACCCTCCCTACTTTCCACCCGCAATAACCCTCAACCCCTCAGCAATCGAAGTCGCCTTGAACTCCGGGAACCTCTGCTTGAATTTGCTGGAATCAAAAAGATTGTCCACCGCATACCTGGGCAACAATTCAGTGGTGTCACAAATGCGCTGGTTAAAAAGCCCGGCCAATACAAGCTGCCATTTTTTCACTATAGTGTAAGCAGGCTTGGTTCCAAAGGCCTTGGCGGCCAGCTGCACAAATTCGCGGTAGGTCAGGCGGTTGTCGTCACAAGGCAAGTGCCAGGTTTGTCCGAAGGCATCGGGGGTATTGCCCAGCAGTGCCATGGCGCGGCTGGCGTCGGGCGTATAGATCAAGGTGCGCAGCGTGTCGTCACGCAAAAACACCTTGGCTTTTTTTCCTGCTTTCAGTGGTTCAATCACGGTGGTGGTGGTGGTGCTTTGCGTCAGGCCTGGGCCATAAAATTCCGGTGCACGGCAGATCAGCGCTTCTACCCTGCCCTGCTTCATGGCTTCCAGCAGGTCGTTGGCAATCTCTTCCCTCACCACGCCTTTCAAACCGTGGGGTTCAAAGCGGGTAGTCTCGGTTTGCACTTCGCTGGTTTGCGGGTACATGTAGGTGTTGTCGAAAAAAACCAGCTTGGCTTTGTGCTGCTCACAGGCGGCGATCACGTTGTACATGATCACACCCCACTGGTCTATCCACATCTGCGTATTCATGGGCAGGCCCGCTGTGAGGTACACCACGGAAGAACCTTCCACCGCCCTTGATGTTTGCTCTGCATCGAGCAGGTCGGCTGCCACCAATTCATCGGTGCCATTGACTTGCTGGGGGTTGCGGCTCACCAGGCGAATTTTGCCTGCGGTTTTATCGATGTTGTTGTCCGCATACTCGCGTTTCAGGCACCGTGCCAACTCCCGACCAATTTGCCCATTGGCGCCCAATACTGTTTGCATAAAACTATCCCTTTTTTTGTATTTTTATACGTGTTTACGTGTTTGGTTCAGCATCAGGCCAACAACTTACAATGGCCTGAATCCTGCAGTTATAAGGGCCTTGTACCCGAAACCTGCTTAATGATTTCAGCCCGCCATCATTTCGCTAACGCCCCACCGCCCGCCAAGCCGCTTCGGCAAACACCTCGGCATACGCAATCGGTGATTCTTTCACCCGCCCTGAAAGCCAGGCGCGACAAAAGTTCTCAGCAGGGCCAATCAGCAGGGAAGCATAGGTTTCCTTGGGCAAGGCCAGGATCAATCCATCTTGAACACCCTTGGCAAGCCACTTGTGCAAATCGCCATAGCGCTGCTTGTTGCGCGCATCCAGGTCTTTGGCAAACGGACCATTGGCCACCCCATTGCGGGCCTGGGCTAGAAACCGCGCAAGCTCAGGCTTTTCACCAACCCACTGCATGTACGAGTGAACCAGTTGAACAATCGCCTCTCTGGGCGTGGCAGCTGTTTTCATGCGCGGCTCAATCAACTTCAACTGGTCGTCAAGCGCGGCAAAGCAAAGCGCAGCAACCAGGCCTTCCTTGTTGCCAAAGTGGTGGTAGATCGAACCCACGCTGCTGTTGGCCTTCGCGCGGATTGTTTCGATGGTTGTGGCCTCTATGCCCACCTCGTTGAAGCAGGACAGCGCACAGCTCAATATTTCTCGTTTGTGTGCCTTGCGTGGTCCGGGTTCGACAACTTCAAAAAGGCTTGGACTGAATTTTTTCATCTGGCTGGATTTAATACAGAATTATGTTCTAGAATATTGTTCTATTAAATACGCTTTTTAGCTTTTTGGCTATCCCGCTGACTCGAACCTTTTCGGAATATCAACATGAATACACTCGCACTCTGGAAACGCCTTTCAACCCTGCCTGCCGGCAAGTGGATTTTTTCGCGCCTTCTGTGTTTCAAGGCGCCCTACTTTGCAAGTATTCGCCCCTATTTTAATGAGCTGCGACCTGAGTACGCGGTGGTGCGAATTTCAAAACGCCGGGCCGTACACAATCACATTGGCACAGTACACGCAATTGCGATGTGCAACATGGCCGAACTGGCTGGTGGAAGCATGACAGAGGTCACCGTGCCACCAACCCACCGCTGGATCCCGAAGGGCATGACGGTGGAGTACCTGAAAAAAGCGAACACTGACCTGGTTGCAATTGCCACTCCAGAGGGCAAGGCGGACTGGTCTGTGGCCGGGGAATATCTGGTCAAGGTGGAAGTGCAGGACAAACAGGCCGAGACCGTGTTTCGCGCCATCATCACCATGTGGGTGTCGCCGAAAAAATCATCGTGAATTCCGGAATGAAGTCGCGTGAATTCCGGAATGACTTTGTTTGAAAACATCTGCCCAATGCTTTTACACGCAGCAACGGGCGGATATTCCACCCGGTTTTTATGTATTACCCACTGAAATTTTAGAACTCGGGGCTGAACAGAACCGGGCGGCGAATGGTCTGGGTGTCGTCAAAACATCAGCTTCTGCACTTCCCCACACAAACTGGTGGTGTAAAATCTTTCCAAGAACCATGATAATGGTTACAATAAATGCAACTTAGATCACATTTGTAGTAGGCAGAGGTGTCGATGTTTGCAGAAACCACCGGAAAACCAGAAATTGACCGCCACAAGGCCACTGCAATGGTCATGCGGATGTTTGACAACTGGCAACTGTCCTCTGAAGACCGAATTGCCCTGCTTGGCCTGGCCAAGGAAAACAGGACCGCACTGAGCAAATACAAGCGAGGCGAGCCCATCGCAAATTCGCGCGACACGCTTGAGCGCCTTTCTCACCTGTTTGCAATCCACAAGAACCTGCGCCTGTTGTACCCCCAGCGTGAGGTTTGCTACGCCTGGATGCGCAAACCCAATGGTGCGTTTGAAGGGCTCAGCCCTGTGCAGATCATTGACCGCTATGGATTTGTGGGTCTGTTGATGGTTCGATCCTATCTGGATCGCGCCCGGGGCACTTGATGGCCTCTGCATCGGAAGTATTGAGCGAGAGCACCCTCACCTCTTTTTCCCAAAATGTATACCGAAACATCGTATCCTTGATTGTTTCCGAAGACCTATTCGACGACCTGACGGATGACCCCCAGGACTACGCCATTGCGCAGGCCATTGAAGCGTTACACACACCGCCTTACTACTGCAGCAAATTCCCGATTGTTGACCGACCTTTTGAAGAAGCGCACTGGTTCAGCGCCATTCAGTTTCCTTTCGAGAACTGGCAGGAAAGCCGCTTTAGCCAAGGCAAGTTTGGCGTGTGGTATGGGGCCAGCGATGTGCGAACCACGGTGTATGAAACGGTTTACCACTGGCTAAGACGCACGCGCATTGAGGAAGGCCAATTGCCCACCGGCCGGGAACTGCAACGCAAGGTGTACACCGTACACGTGGATGCCCTGTTGCTGGACCTGCGCAGTTTGGCAACGGCGCACCCAGCCCTGATTGCTTTAAAAGATTACACCTTGACCCAGCAAATGGGGCAAGTGATTCACAAGCAAGGCCACCCTGGCTTGTTGACCCGGTCTGCGCGGTGCAAAGGTGATATTCAAGCCATTTTCAATGCCGCTGTGTTGAGCGATGCACGGATCAATTGCTGGTTGCGGTATCAAATTCAGCAGGACACGGTACTCGTGCTGGGTGCTGGCGACAAAAAAGTGGCCAGCATTCCCATTGCTGAATTAGAAAGTGGGTTGTGATGAATTGGGTGTTGTTTGCCGGGCAGGTTTATAAGACACCGACAACAACTTCACTTACCTGCCTGCGCCTTCAACATGGCTTGCTGAGCGCGTCCAGCCATTTCCATGCTGAATTGGCTTAGCACCCAGCGCAAGGTGTTCAAGGTAATATCCGTTCCTTTCATGTGTGCGCGGCCGAGAAAGTCAAGCATTGAATTGACAATCGAGTACACATCTTCAGCCATCAGCCTTGTGGCGTTGGCTGCCTTCATCAAGGTTTCGGCCAACAAATCCACCGCCGTGAACGCAACGCTAAGCGTACCTTGTACGGTAACCAACGCCGCCTGACCAAGGTCGTGCAGCACAAGCCGTGTAAGTTGACTGATCAAGTACAGCAGCTTCGCGTTGAACATGCCGCCACCACCAATGCTTGCAAATTGTCGCGCCAGGTCAGCATGCGCTGCCAAGGCATGGGGCATGGGAGCGAAGTCGCTCCAGCTGCTGCTGTAAGCCATTTTCGAATAACCACTGTGCAGCAGGTGAGCTTCGATCCCGATTTTCTCGCCATGTTGAACCAACAATTCCGACTGGCCGCGCGAGGCGTGCGCGTATGGAAACACCGGCACCATGGGAACCGGGTCGCAGGGGTTGGCAATGCGACGAATGTGAGTTTGCGGAATTCGCTTGGTGATGTCTTGCGCATAGCCAACCAAACCCACGCGCGGTGCGCCGATGGTGTACAAGCACACGTGAAAACCTGCATCCTGCAACAGGCAAGCATTCAGGTTGGCCAAAGCACCACCCAAGCTGTGCCCCATGCAGTGAATGGTCGCTGGCCGATTGGTGCCGTGTTGGGTCACAAAATTCACCAGCTGGTTTTGATAGCTTTTGAAAGTTTTAAGAAAGCCACGGTGAAACACATGGCCGCGCGGGCCGATGCCATAACCGAAATTGGCATTGGTGGCCAAGTCGAATTTGTTGTGTTCGAAATTGGTACCGCGTGTGACCAAAACCAGCTCGTTGGCGCGGCTGCCCGTACCACGGGCGATGAAGCCAAAACCGCTCAGGAGGTCGATGTTGAAGATGCCGGATTTGGCGGCTAGTGTATTGAAACCTTGAGGCTGAACTGGAAGGTCTCGTTCTGCTGCAACCCTTTTCAACTCAGCTGAACTCAAAGCAGAAACATAAGCGTTACTTTTTGCAGGGTGAGCGGCTTTATTCCCTCGAAACACCTTATCAGCTTCATACACAAAGTCAGACAAAGAATGAACTAAATGTGGCTGTAAAAGTAGGTTAGTCATATTTCAAATTTTTCCTTTCTTGGGATTTTTCAACTTCACAGTCAATCACTGGCAAGATCTCATCAAACATCTGACTGTTTTTCAAATCGCACTTCATTCGAATCAACGGAAGCCCCGTCTCAACGTTTTCCTTGTAGGAATTCCTGGAGTTGGCATAAGCCATATAATTCAAATCCTTAACAGGGACGAGAATCCGAATACTGACGTTGGGCACATGAAACAACTTGGCAAGAAAACCAAACTCCGCTGCACCACGCACTTCCGGGAATTGAAATCGACCGTCCTTGTTGGTGATCGTGATTTCAGTGCGAGGTTCTTCTTCCATGTTCCAGTGCAAAGTTCTAATCACTTTTTGACCAGCAACAGGTTTGCCATGATCAAGTAGCTGCCCCTCGACAGCCGAGGAAAGAATCAGATTGTCTTGCCGCACAGCATGGGCTCCTTGGGGAACAAAAATCAGGAAAGGAAGGCAGGCCAGAGTGAAAAGCGCGAGTTGGCGAAAGCGCATGATTTGCTAGCCTTAATGAGGAAAGGCAACACAGTAGCAGAGGTGTTTGATGGCTCAAAAAAGCCGCTTTATCGGGTCACTCCATGGGGGTAGAACTGGCCGCTTCAAGATAGGTATTGGCTGCGCTCTGTACCATAACCAGCTTTAGCTGTAACAATGATTTACTGAAAACGGTTCAGCATTTCATCTGATTGTTTAACCGCACAATTGATCACTGGCAACAAGTCTGCAAATAGATCCCGATCTTGAAGATCACAACTCATTTGGATTGTCTCGAATCCCGTCTCTTCCGCAGGTTTGTAGGTATGTCTACCCGTTGAATACAAGGATGTTTTTAAGCTTTCTTCGATCAAATCGACATCAATCAAAACTACTGGTACGTGGAATAATCTCGCCAGAATTCCAAACTCCGCCGCACCACGCACCTCAGGAAATTGAAACAACCCATCCTTATTGGTAGTGGTAATTTCAGTGTATGGCTCAGCCTGCATATTCCAATACAAAGTCCTGGCCACCTTTTGCTCAGCAACAGGTTTGCCGTTGTCGAGCAATTGCCCCTCTACAGCAGAGGACAAAACAAGATTGTCTTGTCGCACAGTGTGTTTTTTCTGAAAATGCAAAAACAGGAAAAGTGGGCAGGCTAAAACGAGGGGCGCGAAATAACGAAGACGCATGGTTTGCTTGCCTTAGATAAGAAAGGCAACACAGTAGCAGAGGTGTTTGATGGCTCAAAAAAGCCGCTGATTCGGGTGACTACAAGTGGGTAAACTCAAGCTGCCGAAACATGATCAATCCGCTTACTTGTTCTTGTCTGCAAACGCCTTGTTACGTCGAATCACGGATTCAATCAAGCTTTGTGCTTCTTTGAGATCTTTGAGTGTACGTTGGGCCGTTGGCAAATCATCTGCAGCCTGAATTGCATGTTCCAGTGCCTTGCGAACATTCTTCAATTCTTTGATAAGTTGTTCCATATCATTTCTCCAAAAAAGGACGATATTCTACAAAACCACCGCGACATAACACCCAGGATTCAGAGAAGAAACATTCAGGATGACATGTCACTTTCCAGGCGATTGATACGACGGTGTCGAAGCTAGTTTTGGTAATTGATATAAAACGGGTTGCTGATTGCAACCATGGGCAAACTTGGGATGAACGAACCAGGTGAATCAACCAAAGGGGTCGAGAGGCCCTGCATTGTGACTCGATAGTAGGTCCTGGTATTGGCGCCCGGCTGATCGGTGAATGTCACACTGGTTTGCCCTGGAAACACATTGAGCGTTGTCAGCACTGAACCATCGCGTATTACTTCCAGGCGATAAAATTTGGTTTGAACTTCAGTATTTTCCAGTTCAATCTTCAGTTGCACGGGGCGATCTTCTTTCAGCACCAGATTGTCCCCCATTCCCAAATCAAAAATACCATTCGATTCGGATGCTGCTGTTAGAACCAGCCGGGGCGACTGGGGCGTTGCCGAGATAGAAACACGCCCTGCGTTGAGCGCGTCAATAACGGATTCTGCATCGCGACTGCGTGCCCGCACCCACGTGGTTGGCGTACCCATGGCGTTCACGAAAGGTTGAAAATTATTGGGATCGATTCGAGTTGGAAACGACTTGATGTACCCATGGTGGGAATCGCTGCCACCTCGGCCTGTCATTCGTCGGCCGGTACGAATTTGATCGTCCCAAATTGTTTGTGCATTTGTATTCAAAAACCAGACTGACGATTGCCACACCTCAATGGAGCGAACAACATCGTATCCATAACCCCACGGGTCGCCCGATGCCGGGTGATTTGCAGAGAAATGAAGCCCCAGTGATTTCACGACCTGCTCTACTTCCGTACTTAGGCCATCACGAACGGCATACAGGGCTTGGTGGTTGTAAGGCTTGGCAGAAAATGTGTTTGCATGGCCCTTGGATGTTGTCCATTCAGCCCCGAAAAGCACCACCAATTCATCATCCGATTTGTAGGCAGGGTCTGACCAGGTGTTGCCCGCGAGATCGCCATCAACATGGTTGTCGTGGTCAGTCACACCCAAAAAATCCAGCCCATTGTTTTTTGCAGTAGCGATCACATCTGCCATGGGTCGGTTGGATGCGTCAGTGCTGTAATTGGTGTGCACATGCAGGTCGCCAGCCATCCAGACCCCTTGGTCCAAAGGCAAGAACTGAGGCTCCGGAAAACCGCCGAATGCACGCGAACCAACTTGAACCTGGTTCGGTGAGGTTGCGCCGCCCGACGATTGCCCATTTGATCTTCCGTTGTCGTCGCTCGAGCAAGCAACAAGCAATAAAACGCACAAAGCCTGAAACGGAAAAGACAAATTCACCATGAGTTCAACGCCAGTGTTTGATCGGATCAACCACACGTATTACTTGCCTGACATAAAATTCGGATTGGGTAATGCTATCTAGGTGACAGTTCACACCGTTGACACAAAAGGATTATTACGAAAATAAGACTTGTCACACAGAGTAAAGCCACAAGGAATTCTGTTGGTTTCACAGCCAGACCAATGTGTTTAGTAGAGCGTCCTCTAAGTGTACGGATGTACTCTGATAAATGACCCGCAAGTCATTTTTTATCAGGAGTAAAGCCATGCAACTTCACCAGTTTTCAATATCCAATGCCATGTCGGTTGGGTTTGCGGCCACAGTGCCGGCATTCCTGATACTTAGCCTGAATGGAACAAGTTTGTTTTATGGCATGGACACGGTTTCATCCCTGTCAGCGGTAGTGGGACTGACTGCCTTCGTTGTTTCCCTGTTCGGAAAAAATGCAAGGTAAAAAAAGCCCCCCAAGTCGTCGAAGAAATTGGGGGGCTCAACCGTTGAGAGTGTTATTTCACGGAACAACTGTATTGGGGAGGAGACCTCAATAACAGTGCTGATATTTGTACCTGAAAAACATTACATCAATGTTACTCGTAGGTAATATTGGTAATGACCACCAGGACCTCACCCGGTTTTTCGACCACAAAAAATTACCCTTTACTACAAACTTCCTTACTCGTTCACATCCTGAATTTCGCCCAAACTTTCCATGCTCATATTGTGCTGAATGATCAGTTCGCGAAACGTTCCTGGCACATTCAGTGAATCCCGGCTTCCCGGTATTTGCGACGGCATTGGAATTCTTTGTTTGTTTTCGAATCGCTCTTGAACAGCTTCAAGAAAAACACCCATGGCTTCTTTGCGGGCCTCTTGCTCCGAATTGTAAATTTCTTTCGCGCCGACAAAATCAGGAAACCTCAATTCATATTGCGCGTCATTGAGCTTCCGAATGACATAGAAAAACTGCATACCAACTCCCACACCAACGACTTTAGACAGCCGCATTTTAAATTCGGCATGTTACCGATATGCGATCAATCGACCGGGCTTGACCCTCTATAGAAAACGGCACCCTGAAAACTTACATCAATCTGTAATGCGTCCTGTGTAAAAGCTTGGCTTGTTATCAAAGGAGCTTTATCGAATATGGATCGTCGACACTTTCTCAGAACAGGTTTGGCTGGAATTTCACTGCCTGCATTGGTGGCCTGTGGTTCTGACGATACAGGTGCGCTACAGAGTAGTACCGGTTCCGGACCAACAGTTCGCCCGGCTGAAGAAGTTGATGCATTGATCGCTCAGAATGCCTTCGCATGGGGTGTAGCCAGCGGCGACCCCACAGCCCATGAGCTGATTTTGTGGACCGCAATCGCACCGGCCAACGAGAATGTGGTGTCCGTGCCATTGATCCTCGAGTATGTGCTGGTACAAGGGCAAGCGGAAGACCCCGCCCAGTGGAACCAGATCTTTCAGCAGGGCCCAATTCAGCAACTGGGCGAATTTCTGGCCTTAAAAGCCAGGGACTACACGGTCAAGATTGATTTGGGTAACTCGGCGCTTTACGAGAATACTTCATTCGGTTTGGGACAAATGCCGGCTTTGGTAGCAGGTCAAACCGTGTTGTATCGCTTCCGGGCTGGATCTCAAACCTCGCGCATTGGGCGCAGCAAAACCCTGCCAGAGGGTGAAGTTGAACAGATCCGCTTTGCAACCGTGAGCTGCTCCAACTTGCCCGCAGGCTTTTTTTCCGTGTATGAAATGGTGCGAAAGGAATCACTGGACTTTGTCATTCATCTGGGCGATTACTTGTATGAAGGGGGTGGAGGTGGCGGGAACCTGAACCGAAACGGAGTGTCCCGACAGCCCCGCCCTGCTAAAGAAATGGTTCTTGTTGAAGACTACGTGCAACGCCATAAGCAGTACAAGGCCGATCCTGAACTTCAAGCCTTGCACGCCACTCACCCGATGATTGCCGTGTGGGATGACCATGAAATCACAAACGATGCTTACAAGGACGGCGCAGACAATCACCAGCCCGATGAAGGGGATTACCTGGTTCGCAGGGCCATTGCAATTCGCACCTATTACAACTGGATGCCACTTCGTGAGCGGTTCAGTCGCCTTGAAACAACGTTTGAGCCCGACCCGCGAGAGGTGATTTATCGTGACTTCCAGGTGGGCGACCTGTGTAGCCTGATCATGCTCGATACCCGGATCATTGGCCGGGACAAACAGGTGGAAATTGTGGCTGTAGACCCAGACCGTTTCAACCCTCAACGGAATTTGTTGGGGTTGGATCAGCGCCGCTGGTTAAGCGACAGGCTTTTTGCCAGCAAACAAAAGAACAGCCTGTGGACGGTTCTTGGGCAGCAGGTGATGTTCGGCCAATTGAACTTGCTTGAACTGCCGCAAGTCAAGCTGCTGGATCAGTCTGTGCTGGGCAACATTGCCGCGGTGAACATGGACCAGTGGGATGGCTATGTGGCAGAACGCAATCGCGTTTTCAACATGATCAAGGACATTGGCATTGAAAACCTGGTGGTTCTCACCGGTGACATTCACACCAGTTGGGCAATTGAGTTGTTCGAGAATCCATTCACTTTATTGGGCGGCAACCCCTTGCAAAGAAGCCTGGGCGTTGAGGTGGTGACACCCTCTGTGACCTCCTCTGGCTTTCCGGATGAAGTGGCCGATGTGGTGTCTGCCGCATTGCCCCTGCTGAACCCGCACATCAAGTACAACGAGCTGAAAACAAAAGGGTTTGCACTGCTGGAAATGAGCCGAACCCGGCTAAGCGTTACCTGGAAATATGCCCAGAGCGTTGCGGACGAGTCGCTGATCGGCATGGAAAATGAAGCCATGCGCAAAACCATGACGGTGCCCTTGGGAAGCAACCGGTTTGAATCTGCGCTTCCCTTTTGACGGATCCTGAGATGTAGTGGAGCCGTTCAGGTCGCGTCAAATCTGGACGGGTCGGTTCCAATACAACCAACGAATCGGATTTCATCTTTCGCAAGTATCAACTGCTGCGATCAACCTTTTTTACGGAACGTCTCAATGTCCATTCAACTCAATCGCCTGACTGCTGTACTCAGCTTGTTGGCCATCGGTAACTTGGCACAAGCAGCTCCCATACAAAACCAATACATTGTTGTACTGAAAGACACCGCAGCACTCACGCAGATTCTGGATTTGCCTGTCGGCACTCCTGTTAAGAATATTCTGGATCAGGCGCAAAGCCAGTTGGGACTTTCATCGCAACAGGTCAACTTTCGCTATCAAAATGTATTCAAGGGTTTTGCTGTCAACCTGCCCGACCATGTGGCAAAGGGTTTGAACCGCAGTGGATTGGTCGCATTTGTTGAGCAAGACCAAACCTTTCAACTGAACAACCAGGTTACTCAAAACAATGCAACCTGGGGCTTGGACCGTTTGGACACTCGCGAGAATGCGCGAGACATGCAATACACCTACACATCAACTGGCGCACAAGTACACGCCTACGTTGTAGATTCAGGTCTGCGTGCAAGCCATGTGGAATTCAGGGGGCGTGTGGGCAACGGGTTTGATGCCACAAGCGGTTCGTCCTCGGGCGGCCTGTTGGGCGGAGGTTTTCTGGGTGGCGGCTTTTTAGGTGGTGGTGGGCTGTTTGGTGGCTTGTTCGGTTCTCCCAGCGCGCCTCCCCCTCCCTCGGGCAACCCTTCAAACCCGTTTGACCCTTCTTCCACCCCGACCGACTGCAATGGCCATGGCACGCATGTAGCGGGCACCATTGGCGGTACGCAATTTGGTGTGGCCAAAAATGTGATCTTGCACGGCGTGCGTGTGGTCAATTGCGCAGGTACAGGTTCTTCATCCTCGACCGCTGCGGGTATTGACTGGGTAATCCGGAACCATGTGAAACCTGCGGTCATGAATTTGAGCTTGGGCGGAGGGGCTTCCAGTGCGGTTGATCAAGCCATTCGTGCAGCCCACAATGCAGGTATTGTGACCGTGGTTGCGGCTGGCAACGATTCGCGCAATGCATGCGAGTTTTCACCCGCCCGCGAACCCTTGGCCATCACCGTGGCTTCAACCGACCGCAACGACAGGCGCTCTTCTTTCTCCAACATTGGCAGTTGCGTTGACTTGTTTGCACCTGGCAGCGAAATTACCTCGGCTGGTATCAACAACGACAACGCGCAGCAGGTGTTAAGCGGCACGTCCATGGCATCACCCCATGTGGCGGGCGCTGCCGCCAAACTGCTTTCGCAGGGCGTTGCACCAGGCAATGTGGACACCGCTTTGAAAAATCAGGCCACTGCAGGTGTGGTGACAGATACACGCAACAGCTTGAATTTGATGCTTTACAGCAGGTAATCAAACCGATCTGCTTCTTGATTGCGGGTGAAGCCAACAGGCTTTCCCGCAAGCAATTGTCAGGCAATTAATGATTGGAATATCTAGCCCCAAGAACGCCGACAACTGCATCAGCTGTATTACGAATCCGCGCGCTTGCTTGTACGGTAGAGTACAAATCTGGGCTCAATGAATTGGCCGCTGACTGAATCATTCGAACTCCATCCAAAGTGCGATTTGGAGGTTGGTGCGCGAGAAATCTGGTCTCAAATTCTCTGCGTTCATTCGTCGCTGCTGAAACGAGCTCCATGACCGTTTCTTTAACTGGATTCAGGACATTGATCATGACGTCCAGTTGCTCGGTAAGCAAAGCCAAATTTAATACATCTTCAAAAGAATTGGCCTTGCCACTTATTGCCTGGAGAAGATCTGTGGCAGTGTTCTTGCACCCCTCCATTAACATTTTTTCCTTGGTAATCGCACTGTTCAGCACGCCCAACTGCCTGACCACTTCACCCGCAACTCGCATTTCCGGGTTTGAATATACAACTGGCGCGTTAGGAATAGAAAGACAGGATCCCATGGTCATTTCCTTTATAAATTGAAAGACCTAGGTAAGCTCCACGTACAGACAAGTTCCACAGACCAATGAGCAAACTTGAGCAGTACATCAGTTCTGAAATGTCTTTGGTTTATTAAATACGCTGAAATATGCGCATAAATTACTTTTCCTGATTTAAAACACATTTACCCGCGTTTTATAGTCAGGCATTGAACCTTCTCCCTTGCTTGCGTGATGCACTGCCCGATGACTTCATCAAGGCGCTGATTGACCGCTACATGACCGATCCGGCGCAGCGTGTTCAGTTTGATGGTAGTGAATGGCAGGGCTTGGGGAGAAGCAGATGGAGGAAATCAGTAGATTACATTTGCTGTTTAAATTAATCATTGGTGTAATATCAAGAAAAAATTTCAGCCGAAATAAATCGGGGGATTAAAGCTGCTTGTCACCTATTTCGGCGGTAGACCGATGCGCGTGTATTTTTGCAATCACGAAGCTGACGGTTCAATAATATAAAAAAATAATAATCGGAGACAGACAATGGGGAAGCGACTTCTGTGCAGCCTGGCTGCATCTTCAAGCATTGTGCTGGCAGGCTGCCTGGGAAGCAGCGACAGCCCTTCAGCGCCAGCATCAAGAAACCAGACGCAAATATCGCCGAATGAGGTTCAGCAGGCCAACGATGGTGTCAATCTGGCGACCACCCCAACAGCCCTTTGTGGGCCGGGCGCGCGGCCAGAAAGTGGGCTACAGGGCCGGGTATCCCAGGCAGATTTTGATTCTGGTCGTGCAGCGGCGGGATTTGCCTGCAACGTCGAACTTGTTGGTTCGTACGACACAGGTGCCAAACTTGGTTATGTGGGTGGATACAAAGTCGAACGCTATGTCGACACCAAGGGCCAGGAGTGCGCTTACTATGACACCGCCCTGATTGCACCATTGAATATATTGGAGCAAACCAGTGGCGTGCATGTCATGGACATGAGCGACCCGACCAAGCCGCGACTGGCAAAAAGGCTGCTGTCACCGGCGATGATTTCGCCCCATGAATCGTTGTTGGTGAATACAAAGCGCGGTGTACTGGCTGCAGTGGTGGGCAACCCTGTTGTAGGGCCAGGCATCGTAGATCTCTACGACATCAAAGACGATTGTCTTAACCCCAAACTCAAATCGTCCACCCCCTTGGGTCTCCTGGGACATGAAAGTGGAATGACTGCGGATGGCAACACTTTTTACGTCGCCTCCCCCGCCACAACAACCATTGTGGCGCTTGATATCTCGAACCTTAGTCAACCCAAAATCGTGTGGTCAGGCTTCGAATCTTCTCATGGCCTAAGCCTTGATCCCAGTGGTAACCGCGCTTATCTGGCCGCTTTAAGTGGCCCGGGTGGTTTGGTGGTGTTGGACACGTCCGAGATTCAAGCGCGCAAGCCCAACCCGACTGTGAAAAGAATTTCTGCCCTGACTTGGGACACGCTGTCACTTCCCCAGAATGCAATGCCTGTGACGTTCGATGGCAAGCCGCACATCATTGAATTTGATGAATTTGCTTCAGGAGGATCGGGCCTTGATTTCATCAAAACCGGTTTTCTTGCACCCGCGCTTAAGGTGGCAGATTTGATTGCGGCGCCCAATGGTCCACTGGTTGGCGCTGGCCGCATCATCGATATCTCGGATGAAACAAGACCGGCTGTGGTGTCAAATATTCGCTTGCAGGTACATGACATTGCCAATCGCGATATCGTCTCCAAAGACCCTGGAGCAGAAAACTTTGCCGGCGGTTATGCGGCGCATTATTGCAATGTACCAACCTTGATTGACCCACCCATCATGGCCTGCAGCATGATTTTGTCTGGCCTGCGCGTGTTCGACATTCGCGATCCCAAGAACCCCAAAGAGATCGCTTACTTTGTGGCACCCGTGAAACCACGCATCTTGAATTTGACCGCTCCACCCAGTAATTATGCGATGGCTCGACCTACGTTTGTCCCTGAAAGAAAGGAAATTTGGTACAGCGATGTGTATCAGGGGTTCTTCGTTGTGCGATTGACCAATGAGGTTTGGTAACTCTGAAAATCAGCTAACAAAACTGCGCCTTTGAAGCTTCGGCTTTTCTGGTGCAGTGCCTTGTCAGGCGTCAGCGTCTGCGAGGTAAGTGGTTTGAACAAAACCAAACTCGTATGCTTTTGAGTGAGCCAGTTTCAACTTCACGTCATTTGAAACGCTTCCAAAAAGCGGACGACCTGCACCAATCAGTACGGGCACTGTTGTAATCGTAAGCCTGTCAATGAGGCTGTCCGATAGAAAGCTTTGTATTACTTTGCCACCATCGACGTAGGCATGCTTGCACCCTTCCGACTCCAGGCGCTTTAACAGATCATGCGGTGTCTCTGAACTTTTCTCCAGGTGAATTTCTGGACCTTGTCGGAAATCGAGTTCTCTGGAGGTAAGAACAACAACGCGCTTGCCTTCATATGGCCATGGCTCGAAGCCTGCAACTTGTTCATAGGTATTTCTTCCCATGATCAGAACGTCAACCGAACTCATGAATGCGGCATAGCCACAATCTTCGCCTGCAGGAACGGTCGAATTGGCTTCCATGAGCCAGTCAATCGAGCCGTCTTCACGTGCGATAAAGCCGTCCAGGCTGGTAGCGATGTAAACAGAAGTAGTGATGGTCATCAACGAAAGTCCTCGAGGCTAACGTCCGATTGAGTAATGGTTAGACAAACCATTCAGCCAGATGTCCTCGGAAATCAAGATTGCTTGTTGGTCGCGCGCCAGACCTAATGCGAGGGTTGTCTTTCCTGCACCGGCTTTGCCACAGAAGAAGTGAGACATTGTTATGACCCTTAACCACGAATAGCGTATGCAAGGACATGCGCCAGTACATGTGCAGAAATGGCAGCCTCCAAACCGTAGCGCCAGAAAAGATACCCGGCAATAATGCCAAAGATCGCGTTCCCGAAGGTGATGTACGCGACAACCATGCCTGACACTCCGCCCAGACCCGCAACAACGGAAGGGACATGCGAAACCCCAAACACCAATGCACTGATTCCAATCCCAAGCCAGACTATGGTGTCGGAGGGTACAGCGCTTGCTCGTTGCAGCGTGCGCCAGCCTGCCCAAACGAGGATCGTCATCAGCCCCCACCGAATGAGTACTTCCTCTGTTATTCCGCCATAGAGAACGCGCGCCGCGAATGGGATAGAACCCTTCTCCTGTAAAACAGCCAGTTCGCTTGGTGAGAATTCGTAGAACCCTATGATGACTGCCGCGCCCAAGAAACCACCGATAACCCCTGGAAGCAACTGGGGGCCAATTGCAGCCCGCACACCACCCCCACTAGCCAGTGCCGACAGCACAGGAGCGCGAAGACCTACCTTTGCGCTCAGCAGTGCTCCGATACCAGATGCCAGAACAACCAACACAATGCTTTGAAGCGCCGTAGCGATTTGCAATGTCTGCAGAGGAATCGTAAGACTTTCGATATCGATGAGCAATGGTAATGCCAGCCATGAAATGGCCACAGGCCCGGGAATGGCTATAAGAGCAACAAGGAATGCAAGCTTCCAATTCATGATTGCCTAGTGAGTTTGATTAGGTGACATAACGTTCGACATGAGCAGCTGTTTACGGTTTGGCAGTGCTGCTGGTAGGCGCTCGAACAAATGCCAACTGCTGAATGAGCCAAACCTGGCTGGCCACTGGCGCTTGCCCGCCACACCTGACTTGATACGCGCGACCCGAAAAACTGCTCTTGGATGCTGCGACTTCAATGAAATGCTCAGTGCTTTGAACTGTGCCCTTCCCTTCAACGTACTCGAGCTTGCGAAGAAGGTGCGCTTTGGCTTCCGAACCGCTGTACCAAGAACCATTGCGATTGAACTGACAGCCTGACGCCTGCAATTTGGTCAGCAGGGTTTCAATCTCGACGCGCACCGGCGCTGAAGTTGGAGCAGCGGTTGCAAGAAGACACCAAAGGCTAGTAAAGCTTGCAATAAAAAGACGTTTCATGTGAGTTTTAGGAGATCTGACCTCTTGCGACAATCGAAGCAAACGTATTGGAGCGGTATACCAGGAATTTTCATAGGGAAAAAGCAAAGTTTGAGATAAGCGGCCCCTAACGAATCACTTTGCAGTTACATCGAAGGCTAAGCGTCGCTGACCGACTCTGGCTTCCGGACTTGCAGAAGCATAGTAGCAACCGAATAGAATATCAACGCCCATCCTGCTGAGCTGTTGATTCATTGGGCAGGCGCAGAAGGTGCCTCGGATGTCAGTGGGCCATTTGATGGCGCACTAACTAACTGAACATAGCGATTGGTTAGTATCAGGATTGTTTTTTGAATAGACTGCCGCCAGGATACTTCCTTGAAACATCATGGGGATAAGAGAGTACAGGTTATGAAAAAACACCAGATAACCCCCCCCCGGAGATGAATACGATTCATGACGCCCTAACGCCAAAGTTCACCGAGCCTGCCCGAATTGCATATCACCTTGATTGACATGCAATACCGGCTCCGGTGCAGCGCCTAATTGGGCAGCCTGATCATTTTTCAATAACCTTCATTTGCTCATTTATAACCACAGTCAATTGCCAAACTGACAATACCGCAACTATTACTATTTCCAAAATCAAGTAAAAAACACCTAATGAATTTAATGTGAGCCAATTAGATACCAAAACATTGATTGCCAAAAGTACAAAGATAATGTTCAAAGCCACTGTGATCATTAAACAGTGGCGTAGTGCATTCCCCAATTTTTTTATTGATACCACATCAAAAATCAAAATCCCCAATGCATAGAAGACTGTGAATATTAACCAGCCTTCCGGAACTTCCATTGATGCATTCATAAATTTCAATATCAGCAATGAGCCCAGTGCTGAGAAGATGGCTCCAATTGCGTCAATTTTTAATGCTTCTTTATATGTATTCATATAACTTTTTGTCTGCCCAACGTTTGAATTCAGCGGCTGCTGTAGGCAGCCCGCTGCAATGAAGGATCAGACATCACTGAAGGAACAGAAAGGACATCGGCGCAAAACGCGTCACCTACATCTAGCAACGCATCATTTGAATTTGTAACTTTGAAGCAGATCACCCGATCGAAATGCCTTGTTAGAAAGCATTGCGTAGAACGAATATGAACAACGGCACCATGAGGCAAATCAACGCGATGGTGATTGTCTTGAAGTGCCGTAAGAAATGAAAAGCCCATGGTTTAGTCGACGACTCATCCAGAAGCGAAACGTACGCATCGATCTGTTTGAACTGACCGCTCGGTGTAAGTAATGGTCCAACCGTTTGATCGCGATCGCGCAATGCAGGCAAGACGTGACGAAAATAAACGTAGTTGCCGAGCAGCACATAGCCCACTATCAGCCACCACACCACTTTGAAATAACCTTCCATAAACGCCTTCTAACCTTTGAATTCAGCGGTGATTGAGGTGGTGCGTGCTTTTGGGGCAGCAAAAGTGCGTGACGGGTCAAACGTCCGCGGCAATGAATTGTTATACGGTTTACGCACAGCGCGCCTGTTGTTTGGCAGATGCCACGGCATTGGCAATAGACCCAAATTGCTTCGCTGTGGGATTGCGTTTGACGTTCTCTGCGTTCGCTTCTAAGGCTTTATCAAGGTTGCTGCACGCCTTTTCGCGATCATCCAACATTTGATATGACCAGGCCATGTTGAAATAGACGTTGGTAAGGGAGTCAAAGCGGCTGGCTTTTCGATGCTGCACTTCAGCGCGTTGGTAATACTCCAACGCTTTGGAATAGTATTCAGAAGCCTTAACCAATCGATTGTCAAAGGTGACGGATTTGTCTTGGAATCCATCGCGGCGATAAACAGTTTCCCATTGGCTTACTGCGGGGGACCTAAGGAAGTCACCGTACTGGCGATACGAATTGCCAAGCCCATGCGGGTCGTCCTGTTCTTTGTAGATCGCCAGTGCTTCACGAATAAGCCGCTCCGCTGGCAATGGGCGATCTTGCCTTTGATACAGTTCCTGAGCATCGTTCAGCTTTGCGAGTGGATCCGAACTTGCGACGACTCCAACGCCTGCACACCCGACCAGAATCGACAAAAGAGATACACCAACCAGAAACTTTAATGCGCGCATGGATATTCCTTGATAAGTCACATAACGTAGAAATGACCGGTGTGCCATAGATGGACGACCACCCGCCGCGCGGAGGCCTGTGTCGACTGACCGTTTAAGACGCACGCTAGTCAAGCAAGTCATAGGGTGCGAGCGTCCAGAGCCGCTCAGGAACCGGTTGAAATGTGGGGTGGGCGAGCGGCCCATTCGGTCCAGTCAATTCACCTTCTTCTGGCCAGTCGTGCACGTAAAAGGCCACCCGGAATCTATTCACTTCCCTTGGCTTTGATACGTTCTGCGCAATTGACTCCACACCGTCCACCGAGAGATACGCGGGTTCCCATGCAACCGAAGTCGTCTCCTTCTCCGAGATCTCGTACGGATCGAACTCGCCTGTGTGGTCTTCGACCAGTACCTCAAAGAGGGCGGCTGAGCTTATTGCCTTCTCCAGTTCGCCAGGCAATTCAGCCGCCCGATCGTGCAATCGGTCATCGGACCAATACTGCGCGAAACCCCGTGACCGCAAGTCGCGAATACCCTCGACAAAATCAGCAACGTCGTCTCGTATCCAGGCGGCCAGCCGCTCTGGTGTAGGTCTAGGAAGATATGCGCCAATGACGGTGAGTTTCATGACTGCGCCTTAACGTGTGACATGAGAGGCGGCCAAGAGCGATAGCTCTTGAACGTCCCTTTCGACGGAGGAGTTAAGAAGCACTTGCTGCATGGAAGACCATGTGGTGTTCGTCTTGCAGCACACCGCCTACGAGCATGTAGCCGCGCTCGAGACCGTACTCGACAAAGCCCAGCTTCTTGTAAAGCGACACGGCTGCAAAGTTCTTGGTATTGACGCTCAAGTTCACCTGGCTCGTGCCGAGCACAGTAACCGCGTATTTCAGAGCGTGAAGCATGATCTGAGCGCCGACACCCCTGCCTCGGGTATCTTGGGCTACGTAAACGCCCCAGATGATCGACTTGTGAGCCAACTTGGTCATGCTTTCTCGCTGAAGGCCTACCAGAGCGCACAACTCCGAACCTTTGAAGGCTCCGAACACCGCTGAGGCAGCGTTCGGCTGTAGGCGCTTCTCGATTTCTTGAAGTGGTGTATCGACTTCTTCCTCGTAGCTCGACGCGAAGGACTCCGGGCACTCTTGAAGACCTCGGAGGCGCAATGCCTGAAACGCAGCGGCATCTGATGGTGCGAGTGCACGGATCTGCATTTTGTGCTGCCTAACGCCGAGCTAACAGGTGCCTAGCAGCAGCCGCACAGCGGCGAATCTTTTGCTGGCCATCGCGGTTGAACGACAAGTTAGAAGGCAGATAAATCAACACTATTCTTGAACTCCAGTTTCGGTCCGTCATAATTTTCAAATAAACGCTCATGCGCCCGCAAGGACCAATCATCTTTCCGCTGGTAATAGCCACGGACCCATTCAAGCAAGTTCGCGAGCATACGATCCTGAGCTTCTTTTGATTCGTACTTGTGAGGCTCCCAAGGGCGCTGCCGATTGTTTTCCACACAAACATTAAGGCTTTGGTTTAAGAACAGCAACTTCGGCTGGTGCCTTAACATAGACTCGATCAATTCCCCGTAGCAGCCCTCAACTACCCAAGATTCGTTTTCAATCACAAACTTGGCCAAATCAGCTTCAATTGCCTCAGACGGTCTCATCACAGCTATTTTGTCAGCTTCCCAAACTACAGAATCAAGATCGAGATGAGCAATTCCATACTTCTCAGATAAGACCCTAGCCAGGGTAGATTTTCCCGAACCAGAATTGCCCATAATTGCTATACGCATAGCGCCTCCTATGCCTTCTAACGTTTGGTTAAGGTGCGTGCTTCAGCCCGTCCCAGTGAACATAGCGAACGGTTTGAACCGCAAGTTAGGTTACTCACCAAAGACACCTTTGTACCAATACGCAGATTTATTTTTGTACCAGTGCCTGTTGCGCTCATTCATAAATACCTGAAGTTGTTGCATGGGTATACGGTAGCGATGAAATAGTGAAAGTATGTCCCGGAGAGATGCTTCGGAAAGTCTAGTGCTGCGCACTACAAGAGTGTCTTGCTCCCACCGTATAACGCCTTGTATTTCTAAAGCCCATTCAAAAAGGTGTTTCTCGTCCAGTTGCGAGTAGAAGAATATGTTTGAGCAATCTAACTTCACCATTCGACGCGTTACCAGGCGGCAAAGCGCGAAGCGGGTTGACGTGCTGTTGAACAAGCAGTTAGGCCGGGAGCCGAAAAGTTTTTCATTGACAGCTCAATTAACTGAGATGGCGGGTGGCTGTTCAGAAAGGATCGATATGCACTCGTTTGTGCCGATGATCAAGAATTCCTTCACCTTGTCGCTTTTCCCCGTGATGAAATTTTCACGTTGATTTTCGAGTTCTCTCCAACCACCGCTCAGAACTTCGAACACCCAACCGTTCAGCAAATTGCAGTGCTGCCAAAACTCTGTAAGGTCTGACTCATCTAAGACGCGAAAGCCGTGGACCCATTCGAATCGTACACATGCATTCCACTGTTTCGAAAACACAGAGACCTTTAGCCCTTCGGTGTTCCAATTCACGCCAACAATTTCCGTGGATCTATCCGACGAGAGGCCTGTTTCAATAGCGATCATTGCCGGTTTGGATGCTGTTTGCATGGGAGGCCTAACGTTGGCGGTAAGGAGCGCTGTGCTGCGCTTTATCGCGCAACGTCCAGTTGACTGTCGAATTGAGCGTCTTTTTTGCGTAACGCTATGGGTGCCCAGTTCTCGGACTGTTCACTGCAGGATGCCAATTGCTCGGATGACAGCATGCGCTCAAGTTGGGGAATGACCCGACTAAGATGGCTTTGCAGCTGACGCTCCTGTGGTGAAGAGAACTTTTGTGCCCGTTTTGCCCAGACGCAGGCGCTCACCATGTCTTTGTCACCAACCTGACCCGCGCCGTACATATTTGCAATGTTCCACATAGCCTCGGCCCAGCCAAGATCAGCAGCGCGGGAATAAAGCTCGAAGCCTTTGCGGCGATCTTGTTTTACCCCTAGGCCAAGATCGTGAAGATAGGCGAGATTGTTTGTAGCAAGCGCATGCCCCTGTGCGGATGCTTTCTCATACCAAAGTAACGCTTCTTCGTAGCGCTTCTCGGCTTGGAGTGTGCTTCCAACGCTATTTTGAGCCTCTGCGTTGCCG
This sequence comes from Limnobacter thiooxidans, assembly GCF_036323495.1. NCBI lineage: Bacteria > Pseudomonadati > Pseudomonadota > Betaproteobacteria > Burkholderiales > Burkholderiaceae > Limnobacter > Limnobacter thiooxidans. Next base: position 2,426,035 of record NZ_AP028947.1, read on the forward strand.
CGATCAGCAGCCATGCGGTACCACTTCATTGCTTCGGTTCCGTCGCGGGGTGCGCCTTTGCCAAAGTCGTATGCAGCACCAACACGAAGCTGGGCATCGACATCGCCAGCTTCAGCTTTAATAATCAGCGCCTTGGTTTCCGATGAAAGGAACCAATCAGCGGCTGCGACGTTTGAGAACGCGAGCAGAACTATCGAGAACAGCGAAATCAGAACTTTATTCATATCAGATCGTATTCCTTCGGAGTTAAAGACGCCCAACGTTTGAGTTAAGCGGCGCCGCAACACCTGCGGCGAAGCCGCCTCCTGTACTTGCGGGTCCGTGTTGGCCGACCAGTTATGCCAATTGCCGTAGCCAGTCATTGAACCTCTCCTTTGGCATTTGCTCATTTTTAAAGTCATTCGTCCGAAGCTCTTCCAAAGAGTATGTGTTGGCAAGATATAGATCCCATTGAGTTTCTACATCCGTCAGCACTGGAAGCAAAAATTCAATTTCTGGTTCCGCGTCTACTTCAAGATATTGGCACCAAAACCTGTCGCACCATTCTGCGATCTGTTTGTGCGAATACGGCGACGTTTCTGGGTTGGCACCCCACGTAAGCATCTTTAGCACGGATTCCCGCGTGAACGGAATATCTGCATGATCTTTCAATTGCATGAATCTGGTCTCGATTCAGACGGCATAACGCCGAAGTTAAGGGGCAATGATGCGAAGCATTATTGTCCCCCTTGAACAACCAGTTAAGCCGACGCGCAAAGACAGGATATTGCACTACAGCTGTGAAACGCCGAGGTGAAACTACGCTGGTTGCTAGCACGGAGAACTTTGAAATACTGCTATTTAATAGTTGTATTGTCTTATTTGCTCTCGGGTATAGCTAATAATTGTATTTGCGGCAATTATTTGTTTGCGTCTCTCAGTTTCGCTTACGAATTTCATTCGACTTAACCTACTCTTTAGCATTTCAATTTGCAGCTCCAGTATTGGCTTTACAACCGGCACTTTCCCGTATATGGATTTTGCCTCCATCATTTGGAAATTAAATAGATCATTTCGTTCGAGAATTCTGGTCCTTTGGTTTTTTTGAATAAAAAGCTTTCCTATGCCTGAGTTGGTATCGTAGGAGTGCATTTTTACATGATCGCTCGCATACAAGAGGGGATAAGCTTCGCGTGCAGCGTTGTATATTGGTTGCCTGATGATGTGGCCAGGGATGTAAGGCTTAAGTTTGAAGCAGTCGGGTTTGATTTTCCCTGTTCCTGGCGCAAGCTTGAAGTGTCCAATTTTGCTTCCCGGCATTTGCATTTCCCAGGATGCGAAAGGGAACCCAACAGACTTGGAAACCAAGAAATCGGTAGATGCACTCACAAATACTAAATTATTTACCCTGAGCGCAAGAGCCGTCGGGCTTGTCATGAAAGTAAGTGTGTTTGCGCCTGACCAGTTCAGTGTTTTTTCAGGTAAGTAGGTGTTTGTGATTGAAAGGTAGCGGTCCTTGATTCCGACTCTGTCATTGATGTAAAGATTTGGAGGCAAACCAAAAGATGACTTGTTCATGTAAGAGACACCAAGCCATGCACCAATTCTTATTTTGTCAAACCAATCGAGCAATGACTCCAAATCTGCGCCATTAACGTCGGCATCCTCTATTAGTCGTTCAATGATGCCTTTAACTTGGCTTTCTAAAGAGCTAAAGTTGTTGTTGCAACTATCGCAAGCGGGGAATGTATAGTTCTTTGCCGGGAAGATTATTTCTTTCCCTGTTGCCCAATTTGTACCTACAGATGTGTCTTTTGAGTGGAAGCCGGTCATTTTTAAGAGCCACTGCGGAAAAATGTGCTCTTTCGTTTTTGATTCTGGGGCTTTCCCGCAGAATATGCATGCAGCTGCCAAAGTGGCTCCTTTTGAGTAGGCCTAACGTTCAAGTTCAGGGGCGCGCCACCGATAAGGGGAGTGCCCCCTACAACGGAGGGTTAGGTCACTTTTTTTTGCGCGCATACTTGTTTTGGTAACGCGCAACGATTGCCGCAGCCTGTGATTCCAACTCTGGAAACAACGACTGTTCAGATACTCCGAATGACAAAAGTTCACGCTTAAGCTTATGTTTATTGGAGAAGATGATTCGTTGGGTAGCGGTTCCGCATACCAGCCAATCGTCTGGCACCTTCGCGGGCTTCGACTTGCTTCCGTCGGCCCCAAACAAAAGGAAAGCCCCCTCTTGCCGTGCAATACGTGCGTTGTCTAAGCGAGTGCGAACAGCCACTACACGCCGTAAATCAGATGGTACGATGATGTTTCTGAATGCTGACTTATCGCTTCGAATGTCGTGAAGTAACTTACCAACCTCAGTGTCATTATTGAATCCGTCTTTGTCGGCAGGTAACGCTGCTACGTCAAATTCTTTCGGGCGGCGAGCGATATTTGCCAATAAGGTAACCGTGTCGCTGTCGTAAAACTTGACTTGATCGTTCGGAATATCCAAAACGAGTACCTCACCTTCGGTCTTCTCTTTGTGCTTACACGCGAAGTACAGGGCGACGAGCGAATTGGCGGTAAGGTCGAGCAGTCGGGTGGGCAAACCATAGTGCTGAAGGCGAACGAGCACCTCAATTAATGGGAGAGACGAGGGAAGGTCTAACGGGCAACGAATCTTAGCTTCTTGAATTAGTGATTCTTCATTTTCAATTAGCTGTGGCTTCCGAAAAACACTTGGCTGAAGCCTGTACTTCTTATAGTCGGAATGACCCCGAAAGAATCTTGTGCGTCCAGGCGCCAACGGAATATCCGCTAGGGCCTTAGCAAACTCTGCAACTGAAGTGACGGTTATGACGGGCATTAAAATGGCCTAACGTTTGAGGTGGCTGGCATTTTGTGGAGTGCGCAAGTTGAGCTAATGGTTAGGTCTCACGTTTGCTCTTTGTAAAATTTAAGAGCTTTGAGAACACTAAGCGACTCACTTAGCTTGGCTAAGCTGGACGATGCATTGGCCGACTCTATGGAATACGCCTCTGCGTTTTTCTTGATGTCTTTTAGGGCATTTCGCAACTCTACTAATTCATCCAAAAACTGCTCTGGGATCTCAGCAGAAGGCCACTTGTGCTGACAGGTTTGACAGACTTGACCCCGTCTGAAGTATTGTATGTCGGAGTGTTGGGATCTGTACCATCGCTGCCCAGATTTGAATCCGAGTTGCGTTGGGTTGACCGCTGCACAAACTCTCACTTGCTTACAGTGTGGGCAATACTTTTTTGTACCACCTTGATAGTTCTTCATTTTAGGACTGCGCTATGTATATGGGTCGCTGGGATATCTTTTGCATATGAGCCGAACTGTGGCGTAAATTTGTGAGGCCTAACGTTTGAGGTGACCGGCACGCACTGGCTGCGCGCCGCGAAGAGCATCATCGCCTGCGCGCTTCGCGGCGTGCTGTCGTTGCGTGTACGAGTCCACCGACCTGTTAGACACGCGGATCAACGGGATACGGCTCATAGCCCAAATTCGACCACCTACTCCGTGTTTCAGCAACGAGCGGCGAGGAACCCGTAACGTGAAGGTCGCTCTCATGACACAACGTGAACTCGATATCCTCAGTCTTAATGAATATGTCGGCCTTGCCGACTTCGATAGTCCCTGCACTCTCTGCATTTGCCAGGTATTCCGGCAACGCCGTCAGCGAGACCTCTACGTCTACCCACATGTCATCGATATCGAGATTGCTGTCCCAGCCGAACGACACAGCGGCCCGCTCGACACCAGAGGCGACAAGCTTTGCGCAAATCTCGGTGAGCTCAGCCAACATCAGTTCACGCGACAAAGTGTGAGTGCGATGCTCAATCATGATAAGTGTCTAACGATTAAGCTAAAAGGCCGGCTTCAGCCGGTCCTAGTGAGCAAAGCGAGCGATTTAAGCGAATTGTTATACTCCGTTCACCGCGAACTTTTTCCAGTTTTCGTTTTCCACAAGTGTCGACTTATATATTTTCAATGACATACAGCCGTCGATTGATTTTAAAGTGCTTTTTACATGATTAAAGACCGAGGTCGGCAGCCAGGGGCTTAACGTAATTCTCTTGATTGCTTTTAGTGGAACTTGCATGCGATATACCGGAGGCCCTTTTTTAGCAGAGCCATAAAATAGTCTAAATTCTTTTTCGTCACTGAATGCGTAACGCTTTAGAAACGGTAAATCGGACTGAGATGGTGCGCATTGACGGAGTGAGTCGATAGTTTTGTATTTCACATCCTCTGCTCGTAAACCAGGAATCACACTTGCTGCAGAAATTAGTTGAACCCTATCGAACTCAATACAAGCCCCGCTACCACCATGAGAGAAGACCCTCCAATGGTGGTATGTTTCGGACGCTTCAGCCAAGCAAAGAGCATAGGTGCTTAGAAGTCCGTTAGCTTTAGCGAATTGCTCAATATAGTAGGAGTCATTTCTGTCGTCCCATAAGGCAGGATTCAGCAGCGCAAGTTCTTGGGTCTGAAGAAAATCGATTAAGTAGGGAAGTTCGGTGTACCTGCGAAGGGAAGATTCCATAAATTAGCTCAATTCCTTTTTGGCATATAACGTAAAGTTCACCTGCGACGCCCAAAGCACGCGCGGAAGCGCGGGCTTTGGGTTGCATCAGGTGCAACAGGAAGTTAGACCGGAAGTTTTTGCAACCCTTGCAAGCGGGGCGGTCGGCGAAGCTAGAAACTTCCTGCTACCCGATTTTGCAGCCACTTCGAGCCTGTTTATATTACCTACAGCCTTTAATCTCTGCGGGTCTAATCCCCGCTGCTTGCGGCGTTCTTGAGTCAAAGTGTCCGTAGGGAACTGTAAAGCGATAACTTGCCGTAAGGCGTGCGGGTCAGAGTGTAGCGAATACCCCGTCCCTTGGGCGGGGTTGATAATCTACGGGCGTAATAGCAAGACCAAAATGCATGCCTTGCAGCACAATACTTACCCCCCATAAATTAGTTCTGACAGTCTGGCAGTCTGTCGCGCCCTGTCAGATTACGAAGTTGCTCCCAACTAGGTTCAGGGCATTGATCCATCCGCTTTGATGGAAGACACCACTGTTGTATTGTCCCAACTTCTTTAGTACCAAGACATTTATTAAATTGGGGTACGTTAAGGTATTTTGGTGGCAGCGAAGCTTCTGTGTTGCCTAACATTGGTGTCGTTGGACTCACTGCGGTACAAGCAGCAGTGGCCACTGTGATTCCAAGCGTTGTCAGTTTGATAAGGATTTCAGTGGTCTTCATTAAATCACCTATGATTAAAGGAACGAATATTTAATACCTAACGGCATCAGTATTTAGCCAAGCGCGGCACGCATTCTGTTTCTATCACTCACCCAAACCGCAACTGTGATGGTGAGTTTAGGTTTTGGCTGTTTCGGTATAACGTTTGAGCTAAGCGCCAGCATCAATCGCGAGGCGATTGATCTGTCCGCTTGAGCGAATAGTTATGTGACGACAGTTCGGAGAGAGGAGGAGACAGCGCTCACTCGTTCTTCTGACTTAACGCCACCCTGTTTCCTTCCGAGTCCTCAAATTCAGCAACCCATGTGCCAGGCGCAACCTTTTTCTTTGCATAAAGCGTTTCTGCTCCTCGCTCAGCTGCACGAATCATCACGGCGTCGATGTCAGGCACATGGAAGTAGATAATCGCACCTGTCTTCGACGGAATGTAGACGTCGCCTTGAGCGAGCGTTACGTCAGCGCCTTTCCCATCACCAAGCGTCGGAAAGTGGGCCATCTCGTACCCGTCTACGACCACACGCTCAAGCTCAACACCAAAGACAAACTCATAGAAGTCAACAGCGCGCTCAATATTGCTAACTGGAATCTCAAGATACCGAACTTCAAACACAGCATTTCCTCCCTTTTGCGCCGCACAGCCGAGCAAAGCAACAACAAGTGAAACGAGCAACAGTGCCTGTACAAATCTCGCGAAGACAGAATGCATTAGCCTCTCCGAGAAAGGTTAGGGAGTGCCAGCAAGCTTGCAGTACAGAGGCACATAACGTGTGAATTCACCGGCCGCAAGAGGCGGTCCGGTGGAATGGCGTGTTAGCTGTAATTTCCGATTGGCGACTTATCAACTACTTCGTTTCGGGAGATTCTTCAACCACGATGATAGCGATGCCCGTGCAATCGACTGTACTCCAGCAATTTCTGTTGATACCGGTGGTGACAAAATTCGCAACCTGGCGATCACCCGCACCAACGATGAGCCCATTCGCACCCAATTTTGCGGCCCGCATTTGCATTTGTGCAGTGCAATTCTCTAGAGAGGCCGGGGGTTCCCAAGCCTGATTTCGGCAAGATGTTGCCTCAACGATACCGAGCGAATTAACCCCAGCTTTTTGAAGAATTGAGTTATCAGGATAAACCTGCACCTTATTCTTTGTGAAATCGTCAATTTGCTCAATTCTGACCAACGGTCCAACGCAACCAGCAAGCAGTACGATGGAGGACAGGACAATAGTATTAAAAACAATTTTCATTTTAGTAAAACAGCCTTGATAGGATTTGGTAAGGTGGTTTCTTTACAGCTAACGTTTAAGGTAAGCGGCGCCGTAGCACCGAAGGTGCGGAGGGCACCAACACGGGCCATGAAGATAGCGAAGCCATGGCCCGTGTTGGCATCCGCTTGACCGCCCAGTTAGGCCACGGTTTTTGTGAGCTGCGTAGAGCTGGGTACTCATAGTTCCACGAGCTGGGGCTCGCCAGTGCCTTGAGTGACGATGCGGACGAACTGTATAACTTCCTCCAAAGACTCGCCAGGATGTGAGGATGTAAGGATGAAGCGCGTGTTATCGCTACCATCACCGACAACAATTTCATCGATGATGTCTTCGATTAACGCGCAGTCCTTGCCTGCAACTGCAACGAAGCGAACGCCGTCGGAAATGAATTGCTCGACCAACGCCTCTAGCGTGTTGTTTGCGCCGGACTTGCTATGGATGATGACCTTTTGCGCGTAGCTCATTTGAATTGGCCTAACGCCGAGGTAAGGGGCACCGTAGTGCGTCAGCACGGAAGGCACTAACAGCTGCAAGCTGTTGGGGTCCCCTTGACCGCCCTGTTAGGCTGCGGACCAAAGCACTACTGTTCATTTTTCGCCCGGCCTTCCGAGAAACGTGGCAGGCCACGCAAGAAACGATCACGGCGATATGCGCGCTTGATGTGCCGTGGGAACCAGGTATTTGGCGTTAACAGGCTCTCAGCGAATTTATATTCAGCGTATTTGTAGTCGAGCATTTCCTTGCGCACAAATTGGCAGCCCTTTTCGCCCTCCTCTCGAACCAACCTCTGTAGTGCGCAACCAACCGCCCACACAGCTAGCTGATGCCAAACAGACCAGTTCTTGGTTTGCACTTCTGCTTGCTCCCAAGCCGCAGCAAGATTTGACGACCTGGCGATTCCGTCAGGGGAGCGCACGCCTTCGACCAAAATCAAGTTGGAGGGGAAGAATCGAAGGGCTTCGCGAAATGCTTTGCGGTAATTCATAGCTTTGTTTAGCAGCCTAACGTTTGAATTAAAGGGCGCCGTTAGGCGTCCCGCTTGAATGATGGGTTAGACAATCGGCTGAAGTGGATACTCATACAACCAGACGCTAAGGGAAATACCAAGTTTGCCAAGGCGAATTAGGTGTTCAGGTTCAATACAAAGTGATAGAGACCGTGGTTCTGCTCGACATTCAAGGTATGGTGAGTATCCGAGGCCTAAGAGGCGCGCCAAAGCTTCACCTCTCGGTTCCAAGAAGTCGAGCCACTCACCAATCTGTGCCTCGATCGTATTGGCTTCCGCTAACAAATTGATGCTTAGCTTCCAGGTTCCGATATCAGAAGGGTCAATCGCCGCCTTCGACTCGGTTGGTTGAAGACCCAGCGTTCTCGTTATAAAACTTGGATCGACGCCTGGACGGCAAAACACAAGTGTTGTAGTGCTGTCACTGCTCGTGTCGGTTTTCATAGGGTTGTCTAACGTTGTAGGTAAGGGGCGGCCCAGTTGCGGGACGTCCAGTGGAGGCCGAAGGCCGCAACGGCCTTGACCGTAATGTTAGGGGTCATAGGGAAAGACGACGCCAAATAGCAGGGCCTACGACGAAGGCGACAGCGCCAACTAAGAAATTTGCATAAGTAGCGTACATGATGGAGTGCGATGCATCCGGCACCTGGACTAGTTTGGCGACAAGCGTAGGGACGGCCATAGCGCCGAAAAAAACTACCAACCAAGTGAGCATAAGTGCGACAAAGACAAGTTTTCCGAGGAGCGAGTAGTTACCTGGAGGAGAGGCTGCTAGCTGAACCCACATATTGGAACCTTTTATCGCTGCGCTCCCTCGGTTGTAACGATAGGCGGCTAAGCCGACCCCGCAAGGAACCCACTGAACAACTCCTGCTAGCAAGCCAGATACAACGACGAGAGCTTCGTGCATAAAGAACTGACCCCTAACGTTGGAGGTAAGGGGCGCTGTGCTGCGCTTTATCGCGCAGCACAGCGACCTGAGGGAGCGGCCTTGACCGCAGTGTTGGGCATCACGGTGAAGAAACGCTTACGGTTTTTTGAGCACATATGACACCTTTGCACCCGCACATTTGAACCTGCCCGCCAAGCCATAACAGGCCTCAAGCGTGACCTCGATCGGAAGCTCTTCAGAAATATGGAGAGCATCAATTACGTTTTCTGAACTCAGTTCGGACAATTCAAGATCTGTGACACCCGAAAACGTAAGAGTTACTTCAGCCCCTTTTTGCTTATCAGCATCTATGTAGAAGATAACCAATGTGATCGTTCCAGGTTGAACGAAGGCAATGCTCTTTATCTTCCCGTCGCAGAAGAGCGGCCAATACCCGAAGTAGGATTCAACTTTGTCAGCGTGCTCGATCATGTTCTTGTGACGCCCAACGTTGAAAATCACCGGGTGCAGGCAAGCGCAGCTTGCCGGAAGTCCGGTGGATTGTAATGTTAGAACGCTTCACGCCCATGCCACCACCCAGGACAGAAAAATGTGAGGCTTGAGCTGCAAAATGAAGTATGGAATTTTTGGCTCATTGAACTTAAGGATGAGCCGTTCAAGTCCTCTATCGGTTTCAATCGTCCACTCGACTATCCCCACCAGTTTGATTTCGGCCTGCAATAGATTGGCATGCCACCACTTGAACGAAAACTCGCCTTCGTCTGGTGCGATGGTAGCGATGAGTTTGTCGGCTCCTCTTACGGAGACGAACTCAGCTCCGTAATACCACTCCGTTCCCGGCGTCATTAGCCGTGGCTCTGCTTCAAAAAACGCGAGATAGTCGACGAGTTCAGGAGTGATTGTCATAACGTTCTAACGTTTGAGGTAACCGGACCGTTGCGGTATGCGGCTAAAGGCCCAGAATGAAATAAAGAGCTTTAGCCGCATACCGCAATGGGTCCGGTTGAGCGAATGGTTAGGCGTCAGTTCTTTGCACACTGTTGCGCCATCTGTTTGGTGACAGGGAAACATGTTCTGTTCTATAGCGCTGGCAACTTTAGAACTTGTCTTGTTTATTTCGTTGCGTTCGTAGCTTGTGCTTTCCATACAACTTTAGACCGGCTAGAACTGCGACAGCTCCAGCAGAGAAATAACCTACAACTGGTCCGACAGTCAGTATCAAAGGTACATTCGCTAGTCCTAGCCACATGAGCGCGGCACCAAAGATACCAGGACTGGCTATCACCATTCCGGCCTTTGCAATTAGTGCTGCTATCACTCCGTAACTCGCCACATCCTCTACGAAATCAATTGTTGATTTCTGTTCAAGCTTAGGCATTTGGATCTTTGTGGGTTCCACTTCCGTTCGACTGAACAAAAATCTATAGATGCGACGCAAGATCAGGAACGAGATTAGTGCAATTGCAGCCAATACGAGGGTTTCTAGTATTACAAGCATATGGTGAGTGATAGCTGGGGTGTCTGATGCCTAACGTTGAAGCTAACGGGCGGCTGCGGGCGGGCGAAGCCCGCTTGCAGCCATCCCTGTTGAGCGTGATGTTAGAAGCCCCTCGATTGCTGCAACTGTATTGAGCGGGGCTTCACCTTGAACCGCAACAACCTGTGGCAGGAGTGCAAGCAGTTGTGTTTTTTCAGATTCTGCATTTATGCGCAGCGAATAAAAGCCATGGGAAATAACCCAGCCATTCTTTGATGCTGGCTCGGAGAAGATGGCTTCCATGGGACTACCATCGGCAGCAAAGAAAAGCCAACCACCTTCTGAAACATCCCACCCCTCGCAATACCTGACGGCGTCATTCTCGGTGGGAAAGATCATCAGGGTTCTCTCGTCGGTAGCGTAGGCAAAGATCATGGCTTCTAACGTTTGACATGAGGGGTGGCCGAGGGCGATAGCCCTTGGACGTCCCTCTCGATGGAAGGGTTAGGCATTCCCGCCTCGACCTTGCTGCACCCGGACTGGCTTGCCGATTTCTCGGGCGATTGCTGCGACGTGGGACTGCTGGTTATCTACGACGTACAGCTCGACATGACGAATGAGGTCTCGGAGCTCGTAAAGACGATCGAATGGGAACGAGAGGTTGTATTCAAGGTTGAGTACCAGCTCTTCTGCATTTTCGCTTTCAGACATGTCGACTGACTCAAATTCATTCTCATCGCTGTGCGAAACGTATTTGTGGCGTAGATCAATGATTCTTTCGTGCTGCTCAAGGAGTGCCGCATCAGTGCCGAAGATCGATGAACCCTCTAGGCGCCGACGCCCGGCTCCGGAACTTACGAAGCACCTGGAATAGGCATTGATTGCGCCTCGGAAATGAGCAAGGAACTCGAGAATCGCTTCATACGAACTCCACAGATGTGGGTGACCAAGTTCCTCGGCTCTCGCAATGTAATAGCGAGCTTCGTGAACTTGCTGCATCAGGTAAACCCACCGACTGAAGTTGTTCAAAGCGCTCATGGTCTAGGAATGCCTAACGTTGGAGGTAAGGGGCTGCGGCGCGAAAGCGACTGACCGAAGAAACCACGCCGGTTCCGCAGTCCCGCTTGACCGAAATGTTAGGAATCATTTTCTAAACAATGAGATTTCGCTAATTAGGTAACCAACTAAAGCGCCAAAGAGCCCGCCAAAAACAACAATTCCGAGGCTTAGAGGAAGGTCGAGCAACCAAACAACAATTTTCTGCGCGCCGGCCCACGAAATATCAACAAGCGAGTAGTAGTCAATATTCAATTTGCCCAGGACAGATGAAATGGGGATTGGGGTCCATTGCCCTTCCCTCAACCAGAGCAATGCCTGGTACCCCAAAAGACAGATTGATCCGAAAAAACCTAAAGCGCCGAAAAGGCCAAACCACTCCTCAATCGTTTTTGTGCGCTCAGCATTCAAAGCGCTTATCTGTGCCATGGGATGGTTCCTAACGTTCGAGCTAAGCGGAGCGAGGGGTTAGGCATCACTTAACGGTGTAGCCCAATTGAGAAGCTAGGTTTCCAAACCCCGAGTCGGTATAGTTTAACTGCCTTGCCATGGAGTTGCCAAAGTTCAACTTCGTCGTGCCGACAACTCCAAACTGGTTTACAAGAAGTGCCACGTCAGTGGCATCAGCAACGCCAATGGCGAAATAGCCCTTCATCTTGGTGCTCGCCCAATCACCCTGCAGATTGTTATTTGCCCACTCCTGAAACAATCCGTATGGGGTTGGCAGTTTCTTCTTCATTTTATCAAAGTGGGGGCCTCCCGGCAGTGTGGCCGATACGGCTGCCGTAAAGAAGGTTGCCGCCGCGTTGGCGGGGATAAAGCTGTTCCATTTGATTTGGGGCATTGATCCTCCTGTTGTTTGGGGCGCTGAACCGAATCTCCTCCCCGGGCCGTCAGCGGGCGCTCTTTGTGACGCCTAACGTTGGAGGTAACGTGCAGCCAGAGCTGCGCAGCTGCGGGAACCCAAAGCGCAGCTTTGGGCTGTCACGTTGACCGAAAGGTTAGAGCTCTGCATGAATTACAAAAAACGCTTTATCTCCCCGCTTATAACCTTGGCGAGGTCCAGTGAAGTGTTGCGGCAAGACTGTTAATGATCGCATCTCGCTGACGTGAAAAATCTTCCAGCCAACAAATTCACCAGATCCACTACCGCCAGCGACTTGATAGGCTCGGAGAGCTTGATGTCCCTTACCGTCAACACCAAGTGTGTGTGGCTCCACGGTGCGACCATAGCCATCGTAAAAGAAGGAAATAAGGTTTCTATTTTGAATCGCTGCGGGTATTTGCATGAATAGCTCTAACTAGATTTATAGAACAATAACGGCGATATACATTTATCCGAACATCACCCTTAGGACTACCCACCTGAGTGAGCCCTTTGTAAAGCTTGGCTCTTGAGAAATATACTGTACTTATGAACAGTATAACCAAAACCCAAAACTCGCCACGTTTGCTTGACCAATTGCGCACTGCGATTCGTTACAAACACTATTCCTACGCAACCGAAAAAGCCTATGTGTACTGGGTTCGGTTTTACATTCGTTTTCACAACCTGCAGCACCCGGCTGAAATGTCTGCTGCGCAGGTCGAAGCATTCTTGCAGTATCTAAGCGTCAAGCGAAAAGTTTCGGCATCGACACACAAGCAGGCGCTGTCCGCTTTGCTCTTTCTCTATCGCGAAGTTCTGAAGCAAAACCTGCCTTGGCTTGATGAAGTAAGTCGTCCGACAACTTCCAAGCGATTACCCGTGGTACTTACCCGCCAGGAAGTGAGCTGTGCCTTTAATCACCTTGAAGGCGTTCACCTGCTGGTCGCCAAATTGCTATACGGCACAGGCATGCGAATTATGGAAGCACTTCGCCTGCGTACCAAAGACATTGATTTTGACCACAACTGCATCATCATTCGATGCGGAAAAGGCAACAAAGACAGAGTTGTTATGCTTCCGGCTTCACTTGCTGGCGCTTTGAAACATCAGTTGCAACAGGCAAACCAGGTATGGAAGGGGGATCGAGCCAATTTACTACGGGGTGTGGAGCTTCCTGATGCACTGCAAGTCAAGTATCCGCGTGCGCCCGAAAGTTGGGCGTGGTTCTGGGTATTCCCCCAAGAAAAAACTTCTATTTGTCCTGTTACCGGCATTCATCGCAGGCACCATTTGTATCCACAAACTTTCAGGCGAGACTTCAAGCGCGCACTTGAAAGTGCTGCCATTCACAAACCTGCCTCACCGCACACTCTGCGGCATAGCTTCGCAACGCACTTGCTTCAATCGGGCGCTGATGTTCGAACGGTTCAAACATTGCTGGGTCACAACGACCTGAACACAACCATGATTTACACACACGTTGCGAATTGCGTGGGCGGTGTGGCAAGCCCTTTAGACTCGCTTTCGCGATCTACCATAGCTACCGCAAGGCCATACTGATGAAGCCCTGTCTTGTTCGCACTGTGAATTTAAAAATTAATGTAAAAATGTAAATTAATTGGTATTTAACAGCAAGCCATTTGCGACGCGCACTGGGTCGCATAATCAACATACAAGAGCTAAACACCTGATCTTACACGGCTGAATTTCACAAACTGACATGTACTACCCCTCATTTGAGGGGGATCACGAAACACAAGTACGCAACAGATACCCACGGGTGATTGAGGCACATTCCGAAGCACAGCCGGCCCCACACTTTTATGCGCGTAAAAATGCAAAAACCGGACAAACCCTTTCGGATTTGTCCGGTTTTTTTAGTCACCTCAACCCGCGCTACCCACGCAGGTCAGTGAAAAATCAGGCGGCTACTGCGGCCTTTGAAACAGCCTTGCTCATGCGAGCACGCACTGCTTTTTTCACTTCTGGGTTCGGGTTGCGCATGGCGTTGTTGACTTGCTCAACGAATGCGTCGATTTCTTTCAGCACGTGGCTGTTGTCGTGCATCCATGGGTGGAAGTCGGCTTTGAAGTAATCAAAGAAGTCGCTGGCGGCGTTGCGGAAAATACCGCCTTTGCCCAGCAACATTTTACCAACGGCCTTGTAACCTTGCAGGTGCTTGCCCTTGGTGTTGGGGTCTGCAAATACCAGGCGTGCGTGGAAGTAAGCAATTACGGGCCAGAAAATTGCGGTGGCCAGTACCATGCCGAAGCGGCGCAGGAAGCGGTTGTACACGTTGTCGGGCACAACTGTGTTCCACACGTCATAGGCAACAGCCTTGTGCTCTGTTTCTTCGTAAGCGTGCCACTGCCACATTTGCTTGAAGCCCTGGTCTGATTTTTCACCAGTCACTTTTGGATCTTTCAGAACGGCATCAGCCATGATGGCTGTGTAATGTTCCAGCGCAATGGTGCCAGCCAAAGACAATTTCTTGCCCAGGCCTTTTTGCAAACCACCCAGCAGGCTCCACAGCATTTTGTCCAGCTTCAAAGCGGGCAGACCACTGCGGTCCATCATTTCGTTGTATTCCTCGTGTTCGCGGCTATGCAGTGCTTCCTGGCCGATGAATGCAGTGATGGCCTGCTTCAGTTCGGGGTCAGTCACCTGGTCTTTGTAGGCGCGAACGGAGTCCATGAACAAGCGCTCGCCGGCTGGGAACAGCACGGACAAGGCGTTGAAGAAGTGGGTGACGTGCTCACCCTGTTCATGCCAATTGTTGATGCGGGACTCGTCGAGGTTGATTTTGACGTCGCGGCGCACTGGAATGACTTTCATGGTGTTACTCCTTTATTTACAGCTGTTTTTTTGTTCGTTGAAATTAACCGTTACATCACACAATGTATCAATCATTCTCGACATTAACAACTGTAAACATTAGAAAAACACTCTAACGATCAAACGATCGTTTGTTTTTTGAAACAGGGCAAACCCTTGATTCCACTGCGTTTAATTTTTTGCGATGCAATAATATTTAATACCAGCGAAACGGAAGTCCCTGTTCCGATTGGGTAATTTTGAATTGTGGCATGCGGCGAAACCTCGGTTTGACCCCGCACAAGGGCCCTACTCCTGTTCTTCACCCAGCCAACGGTACAGGGTGCGCCGGCCAATTCCCAGCAATGCGGCAGCACGGCGCTTGTTGCCATCCACTTCCTTCAGGATCAACTGCACGTAGCGCTTTTGCATTTCATCCAGCGTGGGCCAAACAGCGCCTTCCAGCAGTGCGGTTTCGTGAACGGCCGGGTTTTGCCCTGTACTGGGCACCACCGCCTGCCCTGCATTCAGCTGCACCCGCTCAGGCAAGTCTTTCAAGGCGATCTGTTCGCCAGCGCAAAACACCACGGCGCGTTCCACCACGTTTTGCAGTTCGCGCACATTGCCGGGGAAACTGTAACGGCGCAGTGCTTTCAAGGCATCGGCAGTGAAGCCTTTCACTTGCTTTTGTTGTGCAGTGGATGACACCTTGAGAAATCGCAAGGCGAGCAGATCAATGTCGTCTTCGCGGTCACGCACAGGGGGAACATGAAGGGCAAAGGTTTCAAGCCGGTAGTACAGGTCTTCGCGAAAGCGCCCTTCTTCCACGGCCTTGCGCAGATCCTGGTGGGTTGCGGCCAGTATGCGCACGTTCACCTGTATTTCCTGGTCTTCGCCCACGGGGCGTATCCAGCCGTCTTGCAGGGCGCGCAACAGTTTGGCCTGCAGCATCAGCGGCATTTCGCCAATTTCATCCAGCAGCAAGGTGCCGCCATCGGCTTGCTGCAACAGCCCTTTGCGACCGGTTTTTGCGCCAGTGAATGAGCCACTGGCGTGGCCGAAAAATTCGCTTTCCAAAAGCTCAGCAGGAATGCCTGCGCAGTTGACCGCCAGAAAGGGTTTGCCAGCGCGCGGGCTTTCCGCGTGCACGGCGCGTGCGACCAGTTCCTTGCCGGTGCCGCTTTCACCGAGAATGAGCACTGGGCCTTGCGCCTTGGCCAGCATTTGAATTTGCATGAACAGCTTTTTGACCGCAGGGCTTTTGCCATACAGCCCATGAAAACCGTGGTCGGTGTTCAACTGGCGAAACTGTTGCAGCTCGCTGCGAATGGCGCGGTTTGACAGCACACGCCGGGTGCTGAGCAAGAGATGTTCAAGGTCGAGTGGCTTGGTCAGAAAATCATCGGCCCCCGCCTGCAAGGCCTTGACCGCTTGCCGCACACTGCCAAACGCGGTGACAACAATGACAGCCGGTGGCTCGGGCGATGCCTGCGCAATTTTCAGCAGCTCCATGCCGTCGCCATCGGGCAGGCGAAGGTCAGTGACAATGAGGTCGGTGCGGTGTGTGGCCAGCCATTGCGCAGCATCTGCCAAGGCATGCATGGCGGTGACACGGTGTCCCTGCGCCTCCATTTCTTCAACAATCAATTCATTCAGTGCCGGGTCATCTTCCAGCAATAACACCTCAACGCCACCACGCATGTTCAACCTTCCTGTTTTGCTGTCAAAGGAAATACCAGTTCAATACGGGCGCCCTGCCCGGCCGGGTTGTCGGTGATTTGAATACGCCCGCCGTGTTCACGCACAATGCGTTGCACGATGGCCAAACCCAGCCCACTGCCCTCGCCCGGTGTTTTGCTGGTTACGAAAGGCTGCAACACCCGTTCACGCTGATCCACCGGAATACCCGGCCCATCGTCTTGCACATAGATCAATACTTCCTGCCGCGACGCTTCTTCCCAGCCAATCGTTACTGTGCCTTCAGGGTTTGCTTGCCAGGCATTGCGCAGCAGGTTGGACAGTAACTGATCCATGCTGGAATGGTCGGTGTTGATGAACAGGGTTGGGCCTTGCTGGATTAAGGTTCGAGCTTCGTCCTGGTCCTGCTGTTTTACTGCAGTGCGAACCAGTGAATCCAGTGCAATGGGCTGGCGATAGTTCATTGAACTTCGCCCGTAGTCCAGCAATTGGCGAACAATGCGTGTCATGCGCTGCACCTGGTTTCGAATGTCTGTCAGTTGCCTTGCCTGATCGGGGCCATCAAGTTCACGCATCAAACGCTGGGCCCGCCCGTCGATCACGGTGAGGGGTGCGCCCAGTTCATGCGCGACACCCGCCGACAATTGCCCCAAGGCCGCCAGTGTTTCCGACTGCCGCAGTTTTTCTGCCATGGCCGCTTGGGCAAGGCGTTGTCGCGCGGCCAGTTGTTCAGCCGCCTGAATGGAATCGAGCATGCCGTTCAAGCCTGCAACCAGACTTTTGATTTCATGCGGCCCTGTGGCCTGCAAACGGTGGCTGATGTTGCCCGCTTCAATTTCCTGCATGCCGTTGAGCAATCGGTTGACCGGGGCCCCAATGGCACGCCGGTGGGTCCACGTCAGCACCAGGATAATCAACACCGCCACGCCCGCGAAACCAGACCATGCAACAAGCCTGATCTTGGACAGTTCATCTTCGATGCCGCTTTTCAGGCGGGTAACCTGCAACAGGCCGCTGGGCCTGCCCGACAAATCAAACAGGGGCAGAAAAAATGAGTACACACTGCGCCCACTGATGTTTTCATATTGCTCAAATTCACCGTGCAGGGTTTTTTCAATGGCGCGGTTGGCCTGGGCCTGCGAGGGTTCAACAGCACCCAGCGACACGAGAAAATTGCCGTTCGCATCGAACAGGTAAGCGCCATACACCTCGTTGATGTAGAACACCGATTCCACGCTGGTGTTCAACTGGTCAAAGTTCTTGGTTTCAAGTGCCGTGCTGACCGGCAGGCGAATGGCGCGCGCCACCTGTTTCAAATCATTCTGCAAGCGTTCTTCTGCCAAGGTGTTGATAAAACCCAAGCCCAGCATCAAGACCGTGCCCAATAAAACAAGCACGGGGAGGCCGACCTGAATCAACAACACCATGCGCAAATTGCCAAACAGTTTGTGGATCATCTTGGAAGCAGACAGGCTGCATTTTGGATACATGTGCCATTGTGGCACATCAATCGGGAGTTTTGCGGCCCCACTCCGCTCTGCCCGGCGCCTGCGTAAATTGGTTTATTTTCATTACTATCAACAACTTGAAAATTTTTTCGATGCTCTGGCACGGTACTGGCATAGGTAAGGAGGCTATTTTTCAAAAGGAGTATTTGATATGAGAAAACAAATCACCACCGTTTTGATTGCTGCATCCATGGGTTTTGGTGCCACTGCGTTTGCTCAACAGGCAGGCTCTGCTGTACCAGGACAAAATTCACCGGCGGCCAGCACCGCGCCAGCAGAATCCTCTGCTCAAAACTTCAGAAATTCGGACCTGGAAAAATTCGCCGGTGTCCAAAAGCCGCTGGACGATATTCGCTCGGAATATTCCCAGCGCGTGCAGTCCACACAGGAACCTGAAAAGGCTGCCCAGCTGCAACAGGAAGCTTCCGAGAAAATGATGGAAGTGGTGAAAGGTTCTGGCCTGGAAGTGGAAACTTACAACCAGATTGCGATGGCTGTGCAAAGCGACCCTCAATTGCAGGCGAAGGTGCAGTCCATGATGAATTAATGCAGTGATTTAAGCATTAAGTTGTGAAGTAAGTGGTGCACCCGCTTGTGCACCAAGTCGAGTTGATCATTTTTCATTTTTTGCCCCACATGGCCCCGCACGGTGAAAACTGCGCGGGGTGTTTTTTTGTGGTGCTTGAAACTTAAAATGAGTTCACTTGAAATCAGGACTCGATTACCACAGGCTTTTTGAGGGCCACCCAGCCTTCGGCCTTGGGCAGGTAATTCGCTTCAATCACGTTGCGCTTGATTTTCATGGTGGGGGTCAGGAAGCCGTTTTCCATGCTCCAGATGTCTTTCACCACGACAATGCAACTGAGCCTTTCATGCGCTTCCAGCTGGCCGTTCACATGGGCCAGCAATTCAGTCATTTCGCTTTCAACATGGCTTGCCTCGCCCGGGTTTTGTTCAAGCTTTTTGTGCTCTTCAAGTGGCAGCATTACCAATGCAAAAGGCTGGGAAAACGAGGGGCCAGTGACACACACGGCTTCGATCAGTTCATGGCCGTTCAAACGGTTTTCAATGGGCACAGGTGCTATGTATTTGCCCTTGCTGGTCTTGAACAGTTCCTTGACGCGGCCAGTGATTTTCAAGCGCCCTTGTGCGTCAATTTCGCCCATGTCACCGGTCTTGAGAAATCCGTCTTCGGTGTAGCTTTCTGCGGTCAGCTCGGGGTTTTTGTAATAGCCCATCATGTTGCACGGGCTTTTCACCAGCACTTCACCCACTTCGGAAATCTTGCATTCAACACCGGGATAAGTATTGCCCACGTAACCCACGCGCACCTTGCCGGGCAGGCTGCAGTGAGAATAGGCGAAGTTCTCGCTCATGGCATAGCCTTCAAGCAAGTCCAGCCCCAGGTTGCGATACCAGGACATCAAGGCAGGTGCCAGCGGCGCTGAACCACTCAAGGCCATGCGCACTTCGGCCAAGCCCAGCTTTTTTAGCAGGAATTTCTTGAACAAGCCCGACAACACCGGAATGCGGAAAATGATGTGTTGAACACCGAGCGGAATTTTTCCGCAAATGCCGTTGTAGAACTTGGTCCACAAGCGCGGCACAGAGAAAAACAGGGTTGGGCGCGCGCGTTGCAAGTCTTGAATAAAACTGTCGAGCCCGAACGAGAAATACACGTGGAAGCCATAAAACAGCGAACCGGTTTCCAGAATGGCGCGCTCGGCCGCGTGGGCCAATGGCAGGTAGGAAATCATTCGATCGGTGCTGTTGAACGACATCACCTGCGAGGTACCGCGCAAGGCGCTGATCATGGCGTTGAAAGAAATCATCACACCTTTGGGTTTGCCGGTGCTACCCGATGTGTACAGCATGGTGGCCATTTCATCTTTGTTGCGCTTGACAGGCTTGGTGGTTGGCGCAGTGGCTGCAACAATGGCATCCCATTGTTTGGCGTGTTTCAACTGCGGGGCCAATGGCAAGGTGATGGTGGGCATGTCCAGTGGAATACCTTTTTCCACGACGCGCCACAGCTCGTCCATCTTGCCGATGAAAATCATTTTGGCGTCGCTGTTGTCCAGTACATATTCCGCAGTTTCTGCGTTCAGTGTGGGATACAGGGGGATGGACACATGCCCTGCGCGCCAAATGGCCAGGTCGGCCATGATCCAGTGCGCACTGTTCTTACCCAGGATGCCGATGTGGGTTTTTTCAGGCAGGTTGAGTGATTGCAGGTAGGCAGCCATGCGGTTGACCTGGTCAGCCACCTGGGCCCAGGTGTAGTCCACGGTTTTTTCCGCTGAAAATGGCTGTGTGAAATACACCTTGTTGGGTTGCACGCTGGCCCAGTGGTCCAGGCAATCCAGCAGGGTTTCAAATTTCTCGTACTGCGCTGCACTCATGTTCTTGTCTCCCGTCTATTGTTTTGTTTTTTTAATGCTGCGTGTTTTCAAGCAGTATGGCAGCACCCAAACCACCACCGGCACAACTTGATACAACAGCATACCGTTTCTTTTCATGCTGTAATCTTCGCGCGGCCGTAGTCAACAGGCGAATGCCTGTAGCTGCAAACGGATTTCCCAGGGACAGCGAGCCACCCCAGGAATTCAACTTGTCGATTGGCAACTCACCCGGCGTTTTGCCACCATGGTATTCGGCGGCAAATTCAGGGCGTTCCATGCACGCGATGTTTACCAGCACTTGGGCTGCAAAAGCTTCGTGAAGTTCCCACACATCGATGTCGTTCATGGTCAAGCCATTGCGGGCCAGCAGTTTCGGTATCGACACCGCAGGGCCCAGCAGCATTTCCTGCTCCAGGCTGTTCACCCCAGACAGTTGGTAATCCACCACCTCGGCCAGAGGCGTCAAGCCCAGGCGCGTGGCCGCTTGCAGGCTGGTGACCATCAAGGCGGCAGACCCATCGGTAAAACGGGATGAACCGGCAGCCGTGATCACGCCGCTTTTGCTGAAAATGGAGCGCATGCCAGCCAGTTGCTCCATGTTGCTGTTTTTGCGCGGTGTGTTGTCGTGTTTGACGGTTGTGGAAGAACCTGGCACCTGCACAGGCACGATGGTATCTGCAAACAAACCCTGTTCAATGGCTTGAATGGCCAGTTGGTGACTGCGCACTGTGAAGGCATCACAAGCCTCGCGGCTGACATTGAATTTTTCCACCATTTGCTCGGCGCACACGCCCATTGTTTTGCGGGTGGTGAAATCGGTGCCGGTGGGCATTTCCGGTTTCAGGTCAGCTGGTCGAAGGCTGGCCAGATTTTTCAGAATGTTTTTGGCCGAACTGTCTTGCCGAACCTTCATGGCTGCACGCCGAATTTTTTGCGAATAGCGGATGGGAATGTCGGAAAAACTTTCCACACCGGCGGCAATGCCCACTTCAATTCGACCCAGTGCAATCATGTCGCACAGGTTGGCAAAACCCACGCTGGCTGACAAACCCGCCATGGAGGTGGTGTAAGCCGGAATGTGTGAAGGCAGGCCTGCACTGAGCATGCTTTCGCGGGCCACATTGGATGTTTCAATTTCATGCAGCACGGTGCCCATGGTGACCAGGTCGATGCTGCCTTTGTCGATTCCGGTTTTTTCCACCAACCCTGCGATGGCCTTGCCGCCCAGTTCGTAGGTCATCAACTGCGAATAGGCACCGCCGGAATCCAGAAATGGGGTGCGCACACCATCCACAATCACTGCTTTATTAATAGACTGCATGCTGGACTTCATTTCTGATTTCATTTGAAGCGGCCCACCATGTGCAAGGTGCCATCGGCAGCGGCCACCCGCAACTGGGTGTAGCCTTCCGAATCTTTTTTGGCACTAACCTGTACCTGCATGCCCGAGTTGGGCAAGGGCAACGGCTTGATCCAGCGCACATCAATGTCTGCAATGCTGAACGACGCATTGTGAAGTACTTCCCAGGTGCGGGCCAACTGCCCAAAGCCATGCAAAATGCAGCTTTTGAAGCGGGTGCGTTTGCCCACGGCTTTCAGGGTGTGAATGGGGTTGAAGTCGCCCGTCAGCATGGCGAAGGCAAGGCCGTCTTCTTCTTCCGCATGCCACTGGCCCACGGTATTGAATTCAAATTCATCGCGCTTGACGGGTTTGCTTTTTGAAGCCGGCTTTCCACGGGGTACTGTGGAATAGCTGTCGATGACCACCGCCAGTTCGCCTTTCGGGTTGCTGGCCTGCACACGGGTGTGAATGCGCACCTTGTCGCCATCGTCGCTGACTTCCATCAAGCTGCCGTGCAGGGCGATGGCATCATCACGCTGCAAGGGTTGGTGAATCTGCATGCGCAAACCCTGGTTCAGCAGCGACAACAAATTGTAGGGTGCCAGGCTACCCAGCTTCGCCAACATCGGCATGGCCCAGTGGCTGCAAAAATGGGGTGGCAAGGCCTTGGCATAGCGTTGCGCAGGGGCACCCGCCCAAGCGGCGTATTGGTCCACCAGTTCATTATTCAGGGCGCCAATGCGGGCATCCAGGTGAACCGGCAGTTCCGGCAAATGGCCGGGGCGGGTCAACGGTGTTGCATTGCGAATGGCCGCCCAACCCATGGAACGGATGTTGGGCCAATGCAAGGCCAGGTACTTCAATGGATAGTCTGCAAGCATGTGTGTTCTCCGTTGGCTATTGAGTTGGCTATTGAGTCTGCTCAATAGTCCAAAATCTATAGGTCCAATATCTATAAGTCGAATTTCTACAGGTGGAATTTTTACAGGCCCAATTGCTTGCCAATGATTTCATTCATGATTTCATAGGTTCCGCCACCAATGGAGGCGATGCGGTTGTCGCGGTACAAACGCTCCACCAGGCTTTCGCGCATGAAGCCCATGCCGCCGAAAATCTGCACCGCTTCGTAAGTGATGAAGTCGGATGTCTTGGTGGCAAAGTTCTTGGCCATCGACACTTCCTTCAAGGCAGGCTTGCCAGCCTGCATGCGCGCGGCCACGCGGTAGGTGAATTCACGGCTGGCTTCCAGTTGGGTGGCCATGTCGGCCAGCTTGTGGCGAATTACCTGGTGCTTGCTCAAGGGCTTGCCAAAGGTGCTGCGGTTTTTTGCATAAGCCAGTGCTTCATTCAAGGCCAGTTCAGACAGGGTGTTGGCATAGCAGGCCAAGCCCAGGCGTTCGGCTTCGAAGTTGGTCATGATCATCATGAAGCCACCGTTCTCGATCCCGATCAGGTTTTGCTTGGGCACCACCACGTTGTCAAAAAACAGTTCGGCCGTGTCGCTGCACCACCAGCCCATTTTCTTCAAGGGTTGGCCAGTTGTGAAACCGGGCATGCCTTTTTCCATCAACAGCATGCTGATGCCGCCAT
The DNA here is from genome assembly GCF_036323495.1 of Limnobacter thiooxidans. Lineage (NCBI taxonomy): Bacteria > Pseudomonadati > Pseudomonadota > Betaproteobacteria > Burkholderiales > Burkholderiaceae > Limnobacter > Limnobacter thiooxidans. The sequence continues at coordinate 2,449,206 of NZ_AP028947.1, forward strand.
AACCTTCGCCACCTGTGCGCACGGCCACGGTGTAATAGTCGGCCCGAATGCCGGACGTGATGTAGGTTTTGGAACCCGACACCTTGTAGTGGTCGCCACAATCCACGGCGCGGGTTTTCAAATTCGCAACGTCTGACCCACCACCTGGCTCGGTCACAGCAAGTGCGATGATTTTTTCACCTTGCAACACGGGTGGCACAATGCGTTCTTTCATCTCGGGGCTGGCCCACTTCGCAATGGGTGGCAAGGCAATGCCATGCGACATCAGGCTGGAAAAAAAGCCGCCAGAACCGGCGCGTAACAATTCTTCTGTGGCCACCAGGCTCATGAAATAGTCGCCCTCGGAATTGCCACCGTAGGCCTCCGGGTAACCAATACCCAGAATTCCAGCCTCCCCGGCCAGTTTGTACACTTCACGCGGAAATGTGCCCGCCTCTTCCCATTCATTGATGTGGGGTTGAATGTGACGCTCCACAAACCTGCGAATGTTGCGGCGTGCTTCGTCGTGTGTCTCGTTGAAGTAGGTGGTGTACATGTGGACTCGTGGTTGAAAAATCAGACAACAGGTTGTTGGACAGGGGCGGACAATTGCCGGATGCGCGATTGAAATTCCGGTGGCCGATACAACTTACCCTGCCCGATCCAAGCGGCAGCGGAAGTGAATGCGGCGCGCCCTTCAGGCATGCGCGGCGAACACAAAATGAAATCGTGAAACAGCCCAAGCCACACGTCGACATGGCACACGGTGCCAAGTTTTTGCGCCTCGCGAACCAGGCGCAGGCTGTCGATCATGAACACCTCGTTGGCTGCGCATTGCACATACACAGGGGGCAGGCGCGACAGGTCCCCCAGCAAGGGCGAAATCAACGGGTCTTGCGGGTTGTGCCCGGTGGTGTAAGGTGCTGCAAAAATTCGCTTCAACCAGTCTTGGGCGCGCGCAAGGTCGGGGCCAAGAAAGGCGTCATTTACAGAGGGGCGACAATCGTCCATGCCCATGGACGGGTCAAGCCAGGGCGAACTGAGGTACACGCGTGCAGGCAGTTTCAAACCTTCCCGGTTAAGCACGTGGCACAAAGCCAGGCTCAGGTTGCCGCCCGCGGAATCACCACCCAGCAGCAGTTCATCCTGCCCTCTTTCCTGCAAGAGGCCTTTCCACACGGCAATGACATCATTCAGGCCAGCCGGAAATGGAGCCTGGCCCATGAGGGTGTAGTCAGGCACCCAAGCCCGGGCCACACCGGCCTTTTTGCAAAGCCGGGCCACGAAGGCGCGGTAGTTTGCGGCACTTCCAAATGCAAAACCGCCACCATGAAGAAACAACAGGGTTTGATCGGGATTCGCACCCGCGTTGGTGTTTTCAATCACCTCGATGGCAATGCCATTGACCACCCTGTGGTTAACAGTGCAGCCACTGGGCATGCGGGACAAGCCCTGCAACATATTGGTTAGCTGTGCGCCCACGCGCCATACCTTTTCAGGATTGCGGGCGGCCAGCAAACGGCCTTGGCAGAGGCGTAAAAACAGGCGGATGGATTTGGACATTGAACTCATGAACCCATCATGGCGCGCCGGGACAACCGAGCCAAGGGCAATGCTGGACACAATGGGGGTAAATAGCGACAAGCTGGCGAATTTTACCTGCCTTTCTGATTCTCCGCGTGGAAGTCTTGGGGTGTGATGCCAAACCAGCGCTTGAATGCGCGGCGGAAATTGGAGGCCTCTTGATAGCCCAGGCTCAAGGCAACTGATTCCACTGTGTTGGTGCTGACCATAAGGCTGAGTTTGGCCTGCCTTCCCAGTTCGGAATCCCGCAGGGTTTGGTAGCTGGTGTTTTCATCGCGCAGGTAGCGCATCAGCGTGCGGGACGACAGGTGGAAGTGGCTTGCCACCTGCTCACAGGTCCAGATTTGGCCGGGGTTGGTGCGCAGTAGTTCGGTGACTCGGGCAGACCAGGTGCTGGGGCGTTTTTGTTCCAGCAAAATCTGCTCGCAACGGGCCAGCGCCATGGCATAGGTTTCTGCACAGGCCAGTGGGTTGGGCATCAAGGCCAGGCCATGGGGAATCACGATTTTTGTGCGTGACTTTCCGAAAACGCAGGGGGCATGCAGGTATGCTGGATATTGTTGGGCATGCACGGGGGCAGAATACGCCAACTCGACCCGCAGTGCGGGGTCGGATTTCCCGATGATCATGCCTAGGTGGTTGACCATGGTGGCCAGTACCGCTTCACAAAAAAAGCGCCCTACTTCGTCCAGTTCAATGCCCATGTTGATGATCACCGCAAAGTGGTCACTGGCAATGTGCCCTTCCATTCGGGCAAAGCCACCGCGTATGTCATGAAATTTTTCAGTGGCTTTCCACGCATGCCCCAGGGTGGGTGAAGACGCGATGAGTGTACCCAAAGGGCCGTGTGCAGCCAGGTGCAGGTTGGCACCCCAGCGCAAACCCAGTGCCGGGTTGTGGCTGATTTGAAGTGCATTGCGCACAATCACGGACTGGGTTTCAGCATCAATGAAGGTGTTCAGTTCAAGCAGGTCGGCCGGGCCCAGGCGCGTGCCGCGCAGCAGCAGTTGCTGGCCTTTGTGATCCAGCCCCTGCTCGCGCGCAAGCATGCGGGTGTAGGCCGTGGGAAATACCACACGGCCTTCTTGAGCTTGCCCGGTCACGCTGTCTGCTTACAACGCTGTGTGCAACGCTGTGTGTAACGCCATTTACGGCGTTTGTTACACCGTGGCAGCAAGTCGCGCACCCTGGTTGATGGCTTCCTTGGCATCCAGTTCAGCCGCTTTGAATGCACCACCAATGATGTGCAGCGGCTTACCCATGGCGAGAACCGATTCTTCCAGTTCGCGGTTGGGGTGCTGGCCTGCACACACAATCACGTTGTCGACTTCCAGCAGGTGTTCTGCACCATCGGGGGTGCGAATACGCAGGCCTGCGTCTTCCACGCCAATGTATTCCACACCGGACATCAAGCGCACGCCCTTGGCTTCCAGCGCAGCGCGGTGGATCCAGCCCGTGGTTTTTCCGGGGCCTGCAATTTTCTTGGGCTTGCGTTGCAGAATGGTGATTTGACGCGTAGCCGCTTCGGGCTGCGCCTTCACACCGGCAATGCCGCCGCGTGCTTTTTGCTCCCGATCAATGCCCCAGAATTCGCAGAAATCTTCAATGCTGGTGGAAGGGGATTGTTCGGAACCGTGGTGGGTTAGGAATTCTGCCGTATCCACACCAATACCACCGCCACCCACAATGGCCACGCGTTGACCAACAGGTTTGCCGTGCTTCAGCACATCGAGATAGCCCATGACTTTGGGGTGATCCACGCCGGGCAAACTTGGCACATTCGGAATGATGCCAGTGGCCAGCACCACTTCATCAAAATCTTTCAGATCATCAGCGGAGATGCGTTGGCCCAATTTCAGCTGCACACCTTCCTTGTTCAACATGGTGTTGAAGTAGCGAATGGTTTCGTGGAATTCCTCTTTGCCTGGCACCTGCTTGGCAATGTTGAACTGCCCGCCAATTTCAGGGGATGCATCAAACAAAGTCACCGCATGGCCGCGCTGCGCGGCAGTGAGAGAAAACGACATGCCCGCAGGCCCTGCTCCCACCACGGCAATTTTCTTGCGGGCGGGTGTTTTGACGAACACCAGTTCGGTTTCATGGCAGGCCTGTGGGTTCACCAGGCAACTGCAACGCTTGCCACCAAAAGTGTGGTCCAGGCAAGCCTGGTTGCAACCAATGCAGGTGTTGATTTCATTGACGCGGGCTTCCTTGGTTTTCAGAACCCAGTCGGGGTCGGCCAGGAACGGGCGTGCCATGGCGATCATGTCGGCATCGCCATTTTGCAAAACACGTTCGGCGTCATCGGGCATGTTCAAACGGTTGGATGCAGCCACCGGAATGGACACCACTTCCTTGATCTTGCGGGTGGCCCAGGTGAATGCACCGCGAGGAACCTGCGTGGCGATGGTCGGGATTTTTGCTTCGTGCCAGCCAATGCCGGTGTTCAAAATGGTGACGCCGGCCTTTTCCAGTTCACGCGCCAAGATGAGTGTTTCTTCAAGGCTTTGGCCATCGGGTACCAGGTCCAGCATGGACATTCTGTACACGATGATGAATTCTGCCCCGACCTTGGCGCGAATGCGGCGCACCACTTCCAGCGGGAAGCGCATGCGTTTTTCGAAAGTGCCACCCCATTCGTCGGTGCGCTCGTTGCCGCGTTCAGTCAGGAACTGGTTCAGCAAATAGCCTTCGGAACCCATGACTTCCACGCCGTCGTAACCGGCCATTTTTGCGTAACCTGCAGCGCTGGCAAAGCCGTCAATTTCCTGTTCAATTTCTTCGGCTGTCAAGGCACGCGGTGTGAACGGAAAAATTGGCGATTGCTTGGCAGAAGCTGAAACCATGTTGACGTTGTAAGCCTGGCGGCCTGCGTGCAACAGCTGGATTGCAATTTTGCCGCCTGCGGCATGCACTGCATCGGTTACTGTGCGGTGGCGCAAGGCATCGGCTTCGCTGGTCATTCGGCCAGCACCCGGCCACAACACAGCTGTTTCAGAAGTTGCAAAGCCACCGGTGATCATCAGGCCCACATCGCCCTGCGCGCGGCGTGCAAAAAATGCGGCCAGCTTGGCGGGGTCTTCTTCTTCAAGACCAGTGTGCATGGAACCCATGATGACCCGGTTCTTCAAGGTGGTGAAACCCAGGTTCAATGGCTCAAGTAATTTGGCGTGTTGCGCTGCAGGCATTTGAATTCCTTAGTGGTGAAGTTGTTTGTATTCAGAGGGCGATACGCCGAACCATCGGCGAAAGGCCCGGCGAAATGTGACCGGTTCGGCATAGCCCAGCTGTTCCGCCACCTGCGCCACGGTAGAGCCCGGGCGGTTCATCAAGGTGACAGCACGCTGGCTGGTTTCATGATCCAGCAACTGCTGGTAAGTGGTGCCTTCATCTTTCAGGCGACGCAGCAAGGTGCGGGGGCTTAAATTCAGGTGCTGTGCCATGTCTTCCAGGCTAATTGCCTTATTGTGCGGCTTGCCCGGTGCATTGCTTTGCGCATTGATTTGCGCCTCATGCAACTTGCCCAGCACGAAACCGCTCACCGTGCCTTTGCGCAGTTGAGCTTCATACATGGCCTGGCATTGTTGCAAGGCCAGCGCATGCATTTGGCGATCACTTGAAATCAACTTCTGGCGAACCACCGATTTGGGAATCAGGATGGCATTGCCGGACATGCCAAACAACACGCGATTGCCGGGAAAAGCCAGCTTGAAATGTTCTGTGCCGGGCGGTGCCGCAAAGGTGAAATGAATTTCGGCACCGCGCAAGGTTTGACCCAGCAAGGCCTGGGTGCTTGAAAACGCAGAGGCCAGAATGGCCTGGATCAAAAAATTCAGCACCGGACTTTCCGGCGGAAGAAAATTGAAAGTCAGTGCGTTGTAGTCGCCATGATCGGGTTCGTGGTTCACCACGAAAATCTGCGAACGCAAGGCCATGTAGGTTTTGAACAGGTCCAGCGCATTGCCCAGGTTGTCGCTGGTCATGGCCGCAATGCCCATGGCCCCGTGAATGGCGGGGCCACCCCGTAGCCCGGCCTGCAGCGGCAAACTGTCAGGTGGATTTCTGGAGAGAACGGCCTGAACAATGCCCTGCAATTGCGCCCAGTTGAAATGGCCTTCGTCGGCCAGAAGCTGCGCAGCGTCAATGCCCGTGCCTTCCAGCATCGGAATCAGTTCACTGTCGGCCACGCCCATTGTTTGCACAATCAGACGCACCGCATTGAATGGCAAAGCGGGGGTTTGCTGCAAGCTCATTGTTCTAGGTATTGCGGTTGTTACCGCGTGTTATGTCTCTTGTCGTCAAGATTAACATTACAAGGCACAGACAATAAATACATAATTCGTCACTTTTTGACCCTGCTTTGGCAATCAAGGCCACTTACCGCCCTGCCGGGCCTGTGCCAATCTTAATTCAGATTGAACACCGGGGATGAAGCCATGCAAGATTGCGCCACAAAAACGTCCGAAAATATCATTCAGACCCTGCGAAAAACGCCTGCCGTGGCCTGGCCTACCGTCATCCTGCTTGTTGTGGCCTATGGCATCATGGGCACAACAAGCTGGGCCTGTTTCACCGGACACCTTCCCTTATGGGTGGGTGCGGTGGTCAATTCCATTTGCCTTTACATGCTGTTCACGCCAGCCCATGAATCCATGCACCGCAATGCCTCGGCCAATTCCACGGTGAATGAATGGGTGATGTACATTGCCACCTTCGTGGTCATCCCCTTTGGTTCAGGCCAATTGATGCGTGTGATGCACATGCAGCACCACCGCTTCACGAATGAAGAAAATGACCCCGACCATTTTCTGTCGAGCCATTTTTACCTGATGCCCTTGTGGGGCTTTTGGCCTTTTCTGTACCTGTTTCAATATGCGCGAAACCCGGCCAAGTGCCCCAGCATTTCTGTGCGAAGTACCGTTCGGGAATTCACGATTGGCTTTGGTGTGATCATTGCCCTGTTCGTGATGGAACCAATGGCCATGCTGGTTCTGTGGCTGATTCCGATTTATTGCGGATTCTTCCTGATGTGCGTGGTGTTCATGGTATTGCCCCACTACCCGGCCCTGGTGCGTGCCGATGAAGACATCTACAAGGCCACACTGATTCGCAAAGGCTGGGAATGGCTGTTGACGCCGCTGTTGATGTACCAGAACTATCACCTGGTGCACCACCTTTACCCCACCATTCCCTTTTACCGCTACATCAAGGCCTGGAACGGGAAACTGGACTTTCACCTGTCCAAAGCGCCCACCATTGTGGGCGCCTTTGAAATCAACGGGAAACCGCCTGCTCAGAACTGAGGGGCGCGTTTTTCGAGATAGGCATTCACTGCTTCGCGCTGGTCGGGTCCGCCGATCAATTCGTCCTGCACATCCGATTCACGTTGCAAGATTGCCGAGCGGTCATTGCGCGCGGTGAAGTTGATCAGGTTCTTGGCTTCACGCAATGCATTCGGGCTGAGGTTGGCCAAGCTGTTGGCCATGTTCATGGCGTCGTCCAGCGGGTCTTCGGCAATGCGCGTGGCCAGCCCCAGGTGAACCGCCTCAGGTGCAGTCACAACCCGGCCAGAAAACACCAGGTCGGCAATTTGATCAGTACGCAACAGGTTTTTCAAGACCCACATGCCACCCATGTCGGGCACCAGTCCCCAACGCACTTCCATCACCGACATTTTGGCATCGGGTGCAATCAAGCGCATGTCGGCACCCAAAGCCAGTTGCAGGCCACCACCGAAGGCCACACCGTGAATGGCGGCGATCACTGGCACATGCAGGTCATTCCAGACCAGCGCGGCGTACTGGAAAAAGTTGCAGTCGCCGTGGGTGCGCGCACCCAACTTGCCGGGCGCAATGCGGCTGTCAGGGTTGTCCATCTGCTTGAAGTTTTCAAGGTCAAGCCCCGCAGAAAATGCACGGCCTTCGCCATGCAACACCACCACGCGCAATGCGGGGTTGGCCTTCAATTCAAGCGCGACACGGATCAGGTCATCAAACAGCTCGGCTGTCAGCGCGTTCATGCGGTCGGGGCGATTCAGCGACACGCGGGCCACGCCGTTGGGTTCAATGGTACACAGCACCAGGTCAGACATTGCACATCACTCCATCAATTGGTTTTGGATCCGGACAGTTGCCGGGACAGTTTGAATTCTCGCGGTGTTTGGCCACACCACCGTTTGAAGGTGCGGCTGAAATTGGATGCGTCTTCATAGCCCAGGGCATGGGCAATTGCCTCCACCGTGGTGTCGGTGTGTTCCAGCAACCAGCAGGCGCGCTCTTGCCGAACATCATCCAGCAGTTGCTGGTAACTGGTGCCTTCGGCCTGAAGGTGGCGCATGAAGGTGCGTTCGGTCAGGTTTTCTTTTTCAGCCATGTCCTGCAAGGTGGGCATGTGCCCTTCCACCTGTTGCAGGTGGCTGAATACACGCTGGCGCAAGGTGCCACCGGCCTGCAAACGCTGCAGTTGCAAATCGCATTCGCGAAGCAAACGTTGAAGGGCATCGTCATCGGCAGCCAGGCTTGGGCTGTTCACCAGTGACTTGTTCATCACGACACGCAATTGCGGAAAGCCGAATTCATTGTGGTGCGCGATGCGCTGGTATTCGGCGGCCCATTCGGGTTTTGCAAAAGGCCATTCAATGCGAAGCATGGGTGGCAACTCCTGACCAGTCAGCGCGGTGAGCAATTGCACCAAACCACCCAGCAACTGGCAGTGCAGGTATTCGCGCGCGCTGCCCAGGTCCATCCATTCATCCAGCACGGCTGCAAACTCGGGTTCATATTGAAATTGCAGGGTGGCCAGGTTCTGGCGCAAGGCGGCGTAGCGTTGCAGCAGCAACATGCCGCTGGACAAATTGCGGCTGGCGATCATGGCCGCACCCAGCGTGCCGTGGGCTGAAGCCGGAGTGCGCAAGCCCACGTCCAGACCAAGCCAGGGGCACCCTGTCAGTTCAATACCGCGCTCAATCAACTTGCGCATGGGCTCGAAACCCATGAACTGGTTGCTGCCATGCAGCTGTTCCCAGTCAAGCGAAGTACCCGACAGAATATCGGCGGGTGCAAAACCACGGCGCTGCAATTCGGCACACAACAGGCGCGCATACACCGGGTGCAATGCCGCCGGGTGCAAAGCAGCCTGGCGTGGCGTGTTGGTGTGGGCACGGCTTTGTGGGGTCAACGTGTGTCTCGCGCTGTGGGGTGTTGCTTGTTGTTTTTGTCAGTTAATGACGATGTTATGCCACCCTGTGCGGTGTTGTCCATTCCATTGCAGGCCTAAGATGAATTCACCATGAACAACCGGTGCACAAGAATGACACAACACACACTGCCTGCAATTCAATACAAAGACCCGAAGAAATACATGTGGCTGCTTTCAGTCATCGCGCCGTTTGGTGCCCCACTGGGCCCGATCATGTACATGTACACCGGCCACACGCAGTGGCTTTGGGCTTTTCTGGCTTTCTTTTATCTGGGTTTGCCAATACTGGATTACATGTTTGGCGAAGACAAACAGAACCCGCCTGAACAGGCCGTACCTGAACTGGAGAACACCGCGTATTACAAGGTGATCACTTACCTGCTGGTGCCCATCATCACTTTCGGTTTTCTGTTCAATGTGATTTTTCTCGCCACGCACGACCTGCACTGGCTGCACTGGTTGGCTGTAGCGATTACCACCGGTTCACTGCTGGGTTTCGGTTTGAACCTTGGCCATGAAATGGGCCACAAGAAACGCAAACTGGACAAGGCATTGGCCCTGTTCACCCTGTCGCTGGGTGGGTATGGACACTTTTCGGTTGAGCACAACCGGGGCCACCACCGCGATGTGGCCACACCGGAAGACCCGGCCACTTCACGCATGGGCGAGCACATTTATGAATTCATGCTGCGTGAAATTCCCGGTGCATTCAAACGCGCATGGCACCTGGAAGGTGAGCGCCTGGAACGCGCAGGAAAAAGCCGCTGGAATGTCGGCAATGAAATCCTTCAGGCGGGTGCCATGACAGTTGTGCTGTACACCACCTTGCTTGCCCTGTTTAGCTGGCCGATGGTGCCGGTGCTGGCCGTGGTGGCATTCTGGGGTGCATTCCAATTGACCAGCGCCAATTACATTGAACACTACGGGCTGATGCGTCAGAAACTGCCCAATGGCCAGTACGAGCGCTGCGCGCCACACCATTCATGGAACAGCAATCATCTGGTGTCCAACCTGGTGGTGTTTCAATTGCAGCGGCATTCCGACCACCACGCCAACCCGGCGCGCAGCTATCAATCCCTGCGTGATTTTCCGGAACTGCCCAGCCTGCCTTCCGGTTATTTCGGCATGTTCCTGATCGCGTATGTTCCACCGCTGTGGTTTGCCGTGATGAACCCAAGGTTGCTGGCCGTGGCTGGAAAGAATGCCCAGAAGATCAACATTCAGCCATGCAAGCGCGAACGCATGATTCGGCGTTATGCGTTGCAAGCTTGATGATTTGGGGCAATGAAGCTTTAGGCGGGTTTCTGTGGTCTGTTTGCAAGCGCTTCTCGGCGCTTTAACAAGGCAATCCGTTTGGATTTTTGTTTCAGATAAAAGGCATGCATTTGGGGAAATCGTTCTGAATTGAAGCTTTCATGAACGATCCCCAATTTTTCAATCAGTGCAAAAGCATCAAGACCGTACTCAACATCCGCCACCACATAAGCTTCCGTACAGCAGTTGGAAAAATGGGCTTCCACAGCCTTTAAACCCAACACTTCAGAGTGGGCAACAATCGATTTCAAGTAGTGATGGGCAATATCAATTGATAGTTTTGCCTGATTTCTTCCTTGCTCATCCCGTTTGGAAGGAATGTTGGCCAGGTTGTGCAGCTTGCTTGTTAACAGGTCCAAGGGATTGATAACCCGGCACTTGAAATCGTCGCCAATGCGGATTTTTTCAGTGCGACTTTCCACCTTGTGAGTATCCAAGCCTGCAATGGCGCTCAAAAAATCGACTTGAAGAAACAGTTGATCATTCAAATCCACAGCCAGTACAGCGGTATTGAAAGTGTTGCTATCTAACGTTGCAATGGTCAATTGACTGTTCTTGATCAAAGCAGCCAGCTTGCTGGCCACTGTGGCTTTGGCGATCAAGTCAATATCGCCGGATACACCAAGCTCAATGTTATTTCCAAGCTTGTAGGTTTGCGCATACAGAAGGACCGCCTGGCCGCCCACAAGCACAGCTTCTTCAAAATCTACTTTCTCCAGTATGTAAATAACTTGCTCAAGTGTGAGGGTTTCGGGAACAGACCTGCGTGTACGTTTCACCATTTGTCAAAGGACTCATTTTCAATGGCGAGTTCAACATTCAACATGGGCATGACAGCCATGCTTCCGTGTCGTTGGAAAAACCACTTTCTGTTTGCAGCCTTGGCGTCAATCAACTTGTCACCCGACTCCAATACCACTTCTGAAATGTCCAGGTCTTGCAGCTCGGGAATTACAAAAACCTCACGACGAGACTTGTTGTTCATGACGCTGAGTTCACTTTTCACGAAACCCAACTTTTCACAAAAAGCCACTGCAACGTGTGCATTTTTGTAGTTGATACCCACCGCGGCAGCCAATTCATAAACACTAAGGCGTGGATTGGCCTTGGCGTGGTTGAATATTTTTTGAGCGTTTTTGGAAATTTTGCGCATGGGGAGCTCCTTGACCTATAAATTGCCATATATGGCAATTTACGTCAAGAACAGAAGCCTGGCCACTGCGGGTCAGCGCATTAGCCAGCCTGATTGAATTTCTTGCCTTGCGCGCCCTCTTGAAGGGCGCGTTTCAATTCTGCAGGGATAGAAAGCTTGGTGAAGGTTTCGGCATTCAGTAGCACATAGGTGCCCTGCGAAGTGGCGATCAAAGCCCCGGTGGCTGCATTCACAAACACGATCGTCAAGCTGAAACTGGTGTTGCCAAAGTGACTTGGTGCCACAGTGGCTTTCAGCACATCGTCATAACGTGCCGGGCTTTTCCATTCGGTGAGCATTCGGACCACCTGGGTTTCATAGCCCATGCGAACCAGTTCCTGATACCCCCCCACCGCCGCGCGCTGGTACTCGGTGACAGCGAGGTCCACGTAGTCTCCATACCGCGCGTTGAACACGACGCCTTGGGCGTCGCATTCACCATACCGCACCCGAAAGAGCAATTCAAAAGCTTGATCCAACGAATAGGCCTCTTAAACCGGCAAAGGGGTCAAGGCTTGCGCAACCTGATCGCGCCGCCCTGATTCGAGTTGCCCGGCCTGCTCAATTGCCTTGACACGCGACACACCACGGATCATGTCAACAGCCTTTTCGGCCATCATCATGACGGGCGCATTGGTGTTGCCACCAATCAGGCTTGGCATCACCGATGCATCCACAATTCGCAAGCCGGTCAGGCCATGCACGCGAAGTTGCGGGTCGACTACAGACATCTCGTCGGTGCCCATTTTGCAGGTGCCCGTGGGGTGGTAAACGGTGTCAACACGGTTGCGCAGCACTTCGCGAATTTCAGCGTCGGTTTGAACACCTTCCGTGAACTTGTCTTTCAAAATCCACTTGGCCATGGCTGGTGCATGCATGATTTTGCGGGTCAGTTTGAAACCGTCCACCAAGGCATCCAGATCGCGTGGGTCTTTCAGAAAGCCAATGTCGATCAACGGTGGCTTGTCCATGCTGTTGCCCTGCAAGGTCAGGCTGCCGCGGCTGTGTGGGCGCAACAGACAGACATGGCAAGAAAAGCCGTGGCCCATGTGCATTTTGCGCGCATGGTCATCCACCATGGCCACCACAAAATGCAGCTGTACATCGGGGTCTTTCAATTCCGGTTTTGTTTTCAGGAAGGCACCGCCCTCTGCGAAATTGCTGCTCAGTGCACCGCGGCGGTTTTTGCGGTAGCGGAAAATTTCCCGCAACAAACGGAAGCCACCGCGAATGGACAGGCCAAGCGTGTCGAGGCTCTTTGTGGAATAACCAAAAATGAAGTCAGGGTGATCCTGCAGGTTTTTGCCCACACCCGGCAGGTGGTGAACAGCCTGAATGCCATTCCTGGCCAATTCATCCATGTCACCCACACCGGACACCATCAACAGCTGCGGGGTTTGAATGGCGCCGGCCGTCAAAATGATTTCCTTGCGGGCGCGCAAGATGATGCGTTGACCATTCAAATCCACTTCCACAGCCACAGCGCGTTTGCCTTCAAACAGCACGCGCTGCACCATGGCCTTGGTGTGCACGGTCAAGTTCTTGCGGTGCAGATGGGGAAACAGGTAAGCGCGCGCTGCGCTCCAGCGTTCACCGTTTTTCTGGGTGACCTGGTAGATGCCTACACCTTCCTGGTCTGCGCCATTGAAGTCGTCCGTGATTTTAAAACCGGCCTGCTTGCCCGCTTCAAGATAGATTTGCTGAAACGGGTTGTCCGAACGCAGGTCGGCTACATTCAAGGGACCTGCATTGCCGTGGTAAGCGTCGCGAATTCGTTCATTGCATTCGCTGAGCTTGAAGTAAGGCAGTACCTCCTTGTAAGACCAACCGCTGCAACCTTCTTCATTGGCCCAACGGTCGTAGTCTGATGCAGTGCCCCGCACATACACCATGGCATTGATGGCCGATGATCCACCCAGACACTTGCCGCGCGGCTGGTAACCTTTTCGGCCATTCAAGCCGGGCTGTGGGGTGGTTTCAAAGGCCCAGTTGTTGATTTTGGTGGGCAACATTGCCACGGCACCACTGGGGATGTTGATCAGGTTGCCAGTGCCGTCACCACCGGCTTCAAGCAGGCACACATCGTGGCTTGAGTCTTCGCTTAATCGGCCCGCCATGGCGCAACCGCCGGATCCACCGCCAACCACGATGTAGTCGTGTTCTGTCTTCATGTGCTCCTCCTGAATGTCCAAACTTGCTTGGGTCAAGCTTTTTGTTCTGTTTAGTCTTTGATCATAGAGGAAGCCGGGCAGAAAAAACCCGACTTCGAAGGTCAAAAAATTGACAATTCCGGTCAAGCGATGCGACTGATCCTGTCAACGCCTGTGTGGGCTGCTGAGGGGGCCTCGCCAGCCAGTGAATTGACATGGGCCAAGGCCTGCTGCACCTCGCGCATGACGCGCTGGGTCAACTCTTCGCTTGAGGGGACGTCTTGCACCAAGCCCTGAACCTGGCCAATCAGCTGGACGCCCTGCGCGTGGTTTCCATCGATGGTTGCTTTCCGGATTTGAAGTACAGCCGCGCCATAGAAGGTCACGGTGAGGGTTTGCTCAAGGCCCATCTTGAACACGTCTTTGACGATGCCCAGCAAGGGCTTGTTCATTTCCCGTGCCGCGAGGTAGGCACGCCACATGGCACGAACCGGGTTGAATTTCTTGGACATGATTTTTTTGGATGTGGGCGTGGTCATGACCCGACAAGGAATGCTGTCGAAATTCTTGCTGTAAATGGTGTCCTCCACTTCCTTTTTGACAATCAATTCCTTGGTATTGGCGTGCACCGGGCTTTCTTTCGTAGCCGCCCAGCGGGTTCCCATGGCCACGCCGTCTGCACCCAGTGCCAGTGCGGCCACTACCCCACCGCCAGTTCCAAAACCACCCGCTGCAATGATCGGTAACTTGGTGACCTGGCGAATGGCAGGCACCAACACCAGCGAGGTGACTGCACCGCCGTGCGCTGCCGCTTCATGACCGGTTACCAGCAAGGCATCCACACCGGCCTGCTCGGCCTTCAGGGCATGCTTGGCATTGACCACGGTGGCGATCACTTTGCCGCCATATTCATGCACGCGCTTGCAAACGTCCGCACCACTGCCCAGGCTGAAGTTGATCACCGGCACTTTTTCATTCAATGCCACTTCAAGATTTTCCCGGGCACCGGGCATGATAAGCGCGCAACCAATGCCGAATGGCTTGTTGGTCAGGCTTTTGACTTTGCGGATTTCAGCCAGTGTTTCTTCGGGATTCAAATGCCCGATCGCCAGGATGCCCAAACCACCCGCATTGCTGGTAGCGGCCACCAGGTCTGCGTTGGCCACGTAGGTCATGCCGGGGCACACCAAGGGGTATTGGATGTTGAACATTTCGGTGATTCGGGTTTTCATGACAGGTCCGTGGATCGAGTTGGCCGAACGTGGCGATCCACTAAATATTACATGAACTGATGGAATCTAATAAGCCATGTAAGTATTCTTGAAAAACTGCCGGATCAGGCAATTGCACGCGATTGCCTGCAATTGCCACCCAGATTGCGGCTGGAATTACCCCAGATTTCTGGTGAGATCTCCAAGCAAGGGAATTCCAGCGAATGGGCCACTTCCCTCCGACTGGTTGCTTGAGATTGATGAGCCCAATCCACCGAGCAAATCAGCCGTGGCCAATGAACCCGAGGCAGTACCCAGCAGGTCACCGAGCAGGCTGGTCAGGCCTGCAGCAGGTGTGCCCTCACCGAATGACGAAAGCTGTTCCCCGGCACCGCCCAATGCACCACCCAAAGTTCCCAACAGTGCATCTGCGCCCTCGCCCAACAGTGACAGCGGTGTGCCCGCCAAGCCTGTTTCAAGGCCTTCACCCAAACCGGCCAATACACCACCGAGGCCACCGCCGTTTTCACCGGACACCACGGAATCCACGGTATTGCCAAGCGTACCGGTCAGTTCGCCCAGCAAAGGTACGGGAGCCAGCAACTGTGCAAGCCCGTCAGTGACGTTGGTCAGGGTGCCCAAAACACCACCGATGCCGCCATCATCATTCGGGCCTGAACGACCCAGCACATCACCCAACAGATTCGCCAGTGGGTCCAGCGGTGTGTTATCGGCCAGACTGCTGATCTGGTCAGCCACCATGCCAAGGCCACCGCCCACAGTGCCCAACACCATGTCCAGTACGTTGCCAACAGGCTCCAGTGGTGTGCCATTCAAACCGTTGCTTACGCCATCGCCCAAGCCAGTCAAAATACCGCCCAGACCACCGTTGTTGTCGCCAGTCAACACGTCATCCAGCACATCGCCCACGGCGTCGACCACATCACTGACCACGGGAACAGGCGCAGTAACATCACGCAGATTGTTGGTCAGATCACCCACTGTTTGAGACAAGCCGCCCGCGTTTTCGACTGCACCGTTGCCGGAATCGCCGCCCGAACCACCACCAGAGCCACCCGAGCCACCACCTGAACCACCACCGGGGTTGCCGTTGTCATCTACTGGAGGCGTGCCAGAGGACGCGCCTTGAGCACTTTCGTCGTCGCCTGAAGCCAGCCCGGCAAACAAGGCTGCTGCGCCCACGGCGCCCGCAACGGGCGCCAGCGCGCTACCACCCAGCAAACCAGCTCCAAACAAACCGGCCATGGCGCCTTCACTGCCTTCCTGCCCTTCCATGACGGCGGCCTGGTTTTCACCATCGAACTCGGACATAAAAACAATATTGCCCAGACCATTTCCGACATTGGACACCACAACCTGTCCGTCACTTCCGGCATCGGGATTGAAGCCAAGACTGGCCATGGCCCCATTGGAGACTTCCACAAAAGCCGGAATTTGCTGTTGTGTTCCGGGAATGCTGATGACCACCAAGGCATTTTCAGTCGACTTGATCACATCCCCGAGTTGAAGCTGCATTTCTTCACGCAAGGGCACTTCAACGCCGTTGCGCTTGACGAAAGAAGTGCCATCAATACTGAATACCGTACCGACTGAGCCATTGTCAAAATTCATGAATGCTCTCCTTTCATTCAAGAGAAGTCTGCGTTTTGAACCACCACAGGATCAGAAACCGCAGATGTTGAACTGATTGGCAGAGCAGCACCAACCACGTCAAACAGGTCTGAAATCTGGGCAGAATTGGTATCGATTGGCAACTGTTCGGTAACGCCGAACAAGGCCGCGTCGATCTGGTTGATTTGTCCCAGAATGCTGCTGAACTCCTCGCCTGATATCAGGGATGCAGCCATCGAGAGATCGCTACCACTGAATGCGACAGCGGAGTTCGCCGCCTGCCCGGGCACTTGACCCAACAAACCTGAAAGCAGGCCCGCCACATCCGAAACGACTGGAATATCCTGAGGAACATTGTCCGCAATCAAGCTGCCAAGTTGATCTGTGACGTCCGCCAACCCAAGCGGGGTTGGGAGCAATTCGCCTTGGCCTGTCCCGACAATGTCGGACACGACTGCGCCCACTTGCTCAATTAGGGGGACCCCATCAGTCGCTGAATTCAATGTTGAGGACACATCTGCCAACAAGCCGCTGACGCCGGAACCGGATTCACTGCCTGGAACCTCGATTTCCTGCCCGCCCAATACGCCGCCCAAAAGTTCGCCCACATTACTCAACACAGGAATACCTGCCGCCGCATCGCTGATGCCGTCGCCGAGCAAGCCCAAACCGTCTGCCAGACCACCGGGAACGGGAATCAGACTGCCTTCACCGCTACCCAGTAAATCTGTCAAGCCCGTCACCACAGAACCTAGAACGGGAATGGAGCCTAATCCCGAATCCAATCCATCAGCCGCATCGGCCACCAAACCAGCCAGACCATTCAATTCTGAGGATTCTCCTGTCGGCGGCATTGGGTCAACAGGGTCTGCAGGATCGACTTCATCTACCACAGCCACATCACCCAAAGCACCAGACAGCAGGTCAGCCAGTTCTGAAATCAATGGAATGCCTGAAGGTACATTGTCACCAATCAGGTCTCCCAGTTTGTCGGTGACATCCGCCAACCCCAGCGGGGTTGGGAGCAATTCGCCTTGGCCACTTCCAACCAGATCAGAGACCAGATCGCCGACCTGCTCCAGCAGGGGTACACCCGCAGTAGCTGACTCAAGGGAGTTTCCAACATCGGTCAAAAGTGCGCTAACGCCTGTCCCTGCAGAATCACCATTGGCCAGGTTACTCAAGCCACCCAGAACTCCACCCAGCAGTGCACCGACATTTCCAAGCACAGGGATGTCGGCCAAGCCATCCTTGATCGCGTCGCCCAGGAAGCCCAGTCCGTCTGCCAATCCACCAGGTACTGGAATCAAGTCTCCCTGACCACTGCCCAAGAGATCAGTCAATCCGTTGACAACAGGTCCCAAGACGGGAAGTGAACCCAGGGATGAATCAAGTGCATCGCTGACATCGTCAAGCAAACCAGCCAAACCAGTCAGATCGGGCACATCCGCGTCGGCATCAGCGTCGGCATCAGCATCGGCATCAGCATCGGCATCGGCATCGGCATCAGCATCAGCATCAGCATCAGCATCAGCATCAGCATCAGCATCAGCATCGGCATCAGCATCGGCATCGGCATCCGCATCCGCATCCGCATCAGCATCGGCATCGGCATCGGCATCGGCATCGGCATCGGCATCGGCATCGGCATCGGCATCAGCATCAGCATCGGCATCGGCATCGGCATCAGCATCGGCATCGGCATCAGCATCAGCATCAGCATCAGCATCGGCATCAGCATCAGCATCGCCGTCATTGGGATCAACTGGAAGGGTTGTTACGGTGTCATCGCCATCGTCGCTCAATGCAACCGCACCAAGCAATGCGCCACCAATTGCAGCGCCTGTGGCAGCACCGCTTCCTGCTGCCAGCAAGCCAGCGCCAACCAAGCCGGATAAGCCTCCCTCATGTGGCGTGAGAAACGCTGTGTTGATGTCATCGCTGACTTCGTACAACTCAACACCATCCGACAAGGCAACCACCTCGGTACGGGCTGGTGCATCAGCCACGTCCGACATTGCAGAATCAAGCCGCGCCGAGGCACCGGGAGCCAACTCAAGCAAGGTGTCGCCATGCGTAGGGTGCAAAGCGGGCATCTCGATCTGCACGGTTTGTGTACTGTTGTTGACAATCTTGTCGTTCCAGAACACGGGTGCATCGGGTTCCAGCGTCAACGTTTGGCCCATGCGTTCAACGGTCACGCCGACAGATGGGGTCTTGAGAATGCCCACGGAGGTAAGTTCTTGCGACATTGGTTTTCCTGACTGAAATGAAATTGGGGACGGCTAGCACCAAAGGGCTAACCTTTTGTGATTAGGAATATACACAATATGTCAGGTTTTTACCTACAATTTGTCAGCGTTTTTACTAACTTTTGTAGTATAAAAAAACCAACCAACTCATTTGGGGGGGAGGCTGATCAGCAGAGCTATCGGGTCAATGTCGCATTCATGCAATCAAGCTGGTCTACATTCACGGTCACTTCGTTCAGGTTCACGCCCAGCACTTGCAGCAAACCATCGAGGATTGCACCCACTGCCCCCAGAATTGGGCTGAGCACCGGCCCCAAGGCTGCAAGCAATGTGGACACCAGACCATTGACCGTTGCGGTCAACAAGGGTCCAACCACGGGCAAATCAATCCCCAGTTTCAGCTTGATATTGCCCAGCAAGGACTCCAGGGTTTGATTCAGGCTCAGGGGCACAGTCTCGCTGTAGGGCGCCTGTCCGCCCATCACGATTTCTTCGGGATAATTTCGTAACGAGGCCGATGCACTTGCCGTAACGCCTGCTTTAATCAAGCCCAACAAGGTCACATCCAGCACAGTGGCGGGTGCGCCGCAGGACAAGCCACCCACGCTGGTTTTCAGGTTGGCCGCACTTTTCGAAATGCAGACCTCGGCCACGGCCGGGACCACGGTCAAGGTGACTTCGTTGGCTTGTCGGGGCATGTGGCACTGAATGTCATTGACCTCAACCAACCCACCGGCTACTTTCAACTGCAAACTCATGTCGAGTGCTGACAGCTGTACCAGCAGAATATTCAAATTCAAGCCCTGACGAATGCGAACAGCCAAACCGATTTGCGCAGTGTTGGCTTCCACAATCGGATCCAGAAAAGGTTTTTTGACGCCTACAAAAATTTGCGGCGCCTGCAAGATCTGGGTGTCCACACTCAGGTTCAGCAGCCCGACATTGATTGGCAGGGAATAGCTCTGCCCCTCCACTGATTTCAGCAACGCCACCTGGGCCAGGCTGCCCAGGTTCACCATGACAGGCCCTGGCCCCTGGCCGGTCAGGTTCACAGCCAACAGGTCGCCAAGTTTCAAATCGACTTTGTTCAGTGGCTTTAACAGTTTCAGAACGCCACCCACCATGGCTTTTTCGGCCTCATCGGCATTGCCCACAATCAGCGCTTCGTTCAGAAGATTCAGGGCGCTGATGCGCAGATCAAGCAGCTCATCCAGATTGGCCACATCCAGCGATGTTTTCAGGGCCAGCAAATCGAGGTTGATGTCGCTACCCAGCAATGTGCCGTATTGGAGGGCACTGAGGTTGATCTGCCCGCCACCTAAAGCCGACAACAAGCCATTCAACAATGCAGACTGACGGGTATCAAGATTGAGAAGATTGGATCCCACTGTACCGACCACACGGGGTGTGGTGGTTGCTTCGGCGAGCACGGAAATGGTGACGTCTTTCAGAAAAGGCAAAATGGCGGAAACACGCCGGCTCACCGTCACGCGCACCGAGATGGATTCCGTGCACTGCGCAGAGGGCTGACCGTCGACAAGGCACTCCAGCTTGAAGCCATCAGAAGGCTCCAAACCATTCAAACGCCCAACCGCAAGCGCTTCTGTAAACTCAGGACCATCGGCCATCTGTTTGGCCGCAGTCAGCGCCACAATGTCCGCGATATTTTGCAACTGACCTTTTTTCCAGGCCACAAAGCCGACTGAAAAAACCCCCATGGCTCCCACTGACATTAGCAGTGCAAACACCATGAGGATCATGATCACACCTTCCTGATGTGATCTTTTTTTTCGAACCACGACAACAACCCCGCCTGTACACACGCCGACAATGCCGGCCTGCAATTATCCTTGACCGTTATTCAAACCACCGAAATTGGTCAACGCGCCCAGCAAACCACCTTCGCCCACCGCCGCCGAACCGATTGCAGAAGTCAGACCGCTGACGACATCGCCCACAAGCGGAATGCCTTCGATCAATTCGAGTCCATCATTCAATGCGCCCAAGCCGCCAGTCAGTCCACCGACGAGGTCACCCAGCAAGGGCACTTCAGCCAGTGAGAAATCCACATCGCCACCCAGTGAGCCGACCAGCTCGCCCGCCAGGTCTGTAACTCCAGCCAGTGGCGTGTCGGTGCCCACCGATTGAATAACATCGCCCAAACCACCGAGTGCGCCACCCAAGGTGCCCAGCAGTGCATCAGCCCCGTCTCCAAGCAAGGCCAACGGTGTATCGGCCAAACCGGAATCAAGCCCCTGACCCAAACCAGTCACCACACCTGCCAAACCACCGTCGTTGTCGCCCAGGGAGATTGAATTCACCACACTGTCCAGTGCACCGGTCAGCTCGCCCAACAGGGGCACTGGTTGAAGCAATTGCGCAAGGCCTTCGGTCACATTGGTCAGGGTACCCACAACACCACCCACACCACCGTCTGTGTTAGGGCCCGATTGACCCAACACATCCCCCAGCAGGTTCGCAAGTGGGTCCAATGGTGTGTTGTCGGCCAGGCTGCTGATCTGATCGGCCACCATGCCCAATCCGTCACCCACTGTGCCCAGCACCATGTCCAGTACATTTCCCACTGGCTCAAGCGGTGTGCCATCCAAACCATTTGCAAGCCCTTCGCCCGCGCCAGTCAAAATGCCACCCAGCCCGCCGTTGTTGTCACCCACCAGCACGGAATCAAGCACTTCGCCCACGGCGTCCACTGCATCACTGACCACGGGAACAGGTTCAGTCAGATCGCTGAGGTTGTCTGTCAGGTCAGCCACAGTTTCCGACAGCCCACCCGCATCCTGCGCTGGAATACCGCCTGACCCGGTGCCAGGCGTACCCGTTTCAGAATCATCATCTGACAGACCACCAAATATGGCAGCCGCACCCACGGCACCCGCAAGCGGTGCTGCGCCGATACCACCCGCGGCGCCCAGAAACCCGACGCCCACCAAGCCACTCATTTCGCCGGCTGGCTCTTCACCGTCCAGTGTGGCTGCAGGGTTCTCGCCGCCCTCTTCGGTGACCAATGCCACCAGGCCTGCGCCTTCTCCATTGTTGGAAGCAACATTCACCTGGCCGGCGACACCTGCTGCCGGATCGAACTCAAGTGTGGCAACCCCACCATTTGAAATTTCCAGAAAAGCAGGCGTTTGCTTTTGAGTGCCGGGAATGCTGACCAAGGCCATTGAATTGCCCGTGGTTCGAATGACATCGCCTGCTTGCAACACCGTGTCTTCTTTCAGGGGCAACTCAACACCATCTCGTTTGACAAACACTTCGCCTTCAATACTGGCTGTGGTGGCAACTACCGGGCGGTCATAGTTCATGGTGGATTTCCTTGATCAAGCAAATTCAGCGTTGAAAAACACAAAGGATTCAGCAACGGCTGCGGTGGAGTGAATGGGTGTGGAAGGCTGGAAAATATCGGCAAAATCAGACCTGAAAATCGAGGCACTGTCTGGATCAAACTGACTATTCATGCCATACAGAGACAAATCAATGCGAGTAATCAGTTCCGCGATGCTTTGCAGCAGGTCTGCGGGAATGAAGGTGGCGGCCAGCGTCAGGTCTGTGCTGGCCATGCCCGGAAGACTGTCCATCACCTCTGGAATCTGGACTGGTGGCACTGTATTCAATGCAACTTGTGGATTTGATCCGACCGACATGGGTATTCCTTGATTGAAGTCGAGGCGATGCTTTGGGTTAACCTAAAAAGATTAATCATTTGTTGGTAGCGAATATACCGAATATGTAAGGCTTTTACTTACATTTTCTTGAGACTTTTGCAAACAATTGCAATAAAACAGCAAAAACACCTCTTTTAGGGGGGGTCATATCGGTGCTGTGTACTGTCACCCGCATGCAGGCCAGCCTGCAATTCAGGCTGTATTTAAGGCATCATTCAGCATCTCGATTTTTTACATCCAAGGGGATTTCAAATGACTCAATTCGACAATGTTTCCGTAGTGAAAGCAGCCAACATCTACTTCGACGGCAAGGTCACCAGCCGCACAGTGTTGTTTGCCGACGGCACCAAGAAAACACTGGGCGTGATGCTGCCCGGCGACTATGAGTTCGGCACCGCCGAAAAAGAAATCATGGAAATTCTGGCAGGTGAAATGGATGTGTGTTTGCCCGGCGAAAGCTGGAAAGCCATCAAGGGTGGTCAGGCATTTGAAGTGCCAGCCAATGCCAAATTCCAGTTGAAAGTGAAAACGCCAGTGGACTACTGCTGCAGCTACATTGCCTGACTAAGTAGTCAGTGAACGGGCAGTGAAAGCTGCCCGAACTCCAGGTTGCCCGTACGCAATGTAGGGGCAGTACCGGGAAACAGCCAGTAAGGCTGAGCCTCGGAAGAGGGCACCATGTTCGGAAAACGTTCATCTAAAGGGTTGGGCCCGGCAATGGACTTTTCCTGAATCATGGAAATGTATTGATCCACCACGTATTCCTGCGTGTTGCCGTTGATGATCACTTCGGCCCCCGTGCGTTTTGCAAAATCCGCCAGCCCACGTATGGCTGAATGCTTCGGTTCATAGGCATCCAGGCTGACCCCGTTTTCACTGGTCACCTGCAAACCTGAATCGGTGTGCGCCACAATGGAATGGTTGCCTTCGGTGTGGCCCTTGGTTCGCACCAAAGCCACCGCACCATCACCCAGCCACACGCTGTTGTCCAGCAACTCCAGTTTTTCCGGTGCAATACCTTGAGTGCCCTGCGGGCAGTACCACTGGTTCTGCCAGGGAATCAGGGACTGGGCACTTTCCCATTCTTCACGCATCACCAAGAGCTTCGCATTCGGAAACACGGCGGACCGCCCGTTTGCCCCCAACCAGCGGCTGACATTTTGCGTGTGCAAGTGGTCGTAGGTGATGTAATCAATGTCTTCCGGGCGCAAACCGATGCTGGTCAGGCACTGCAACACTGTGGATGTTTTTTTCAATACCAGGGCTTCCAGAACACCAATCATGGGGCCCGCCTTGGCATCCAGTTCCGCGAAAAAAGGTGTGGCCCGCTGGTGTTCCCAATCAGAGGGACTCACCAGCAAAGTTTTGACCCCTTCGCTGCTGCTGAACTGGATTACGAACAGGCGGTTGCACAAATGCACAAAGGGCGTGGGCAAACCAAAGGCATTCAGGTAGGCAAACTTGCTGGGGTACGGCACACGCACCAACTCGAATGTTTTATAAAAAAGCACTTTGGGTTTGGCCAACATATCGCGCCGAAAATCACGGGCCGCTTCGCGCACATTGTCCACACGTTGCATGGGTCGCAAGGTATTGCGGGTGTCGTCGAAATGGCTGATAGGTGTGAACATGGTGGAAGCCCTGAAACTGTGGTTGCGCTTTCGGAAACAAGCTCACTATAATTTGGACAAGAAATCTTGTCAAAAGTGAACACAGAATGATTAAAACCCCTACAAGAGCCTATGGCGGCGTCACTGCTGACCAGCGTGCCGCTGAACGCAAAGCACGGCTTCTGGAAGCGGCGCTGGAACTGTTTTCCCGCCAGGGCTATGCACGCACCACCATCGAGGCCTTGTGCGGTGAAGCCAAAGTGACCGCGCGGCATTTCTATCAGCTGTTCGACAGCCGGGAAGCCCTTCTGCGGGCGCTGTACGACAACATCATTGCAGACCTGCGTGCCGGCGTGCTGCAGGCCATGTCAGCGCCCAAGCTGAGCCTGTCGCAGCAAATCCCCTTGGGGGTCAGCGCGATGGTGAATCATTACCTGGCCGACAGCCGCCTTGCACGCGTGGGCGTACTGGAAGTGGTTGGCGTGAGCCCACAAATGGAAATACGCCGCCGTGAAGCCGTGCACGACATGGCCGGTTTGATAGAAGCCTATTTGGGCAGCCTGGTGGCGCAAGGCGATTTGCCCAAACGCAATTACCACCTGGTCAGTGTGGCCCTGGTGGGTGGAATCAATGAACTGCTGGCCGAATGGCTAACGCTTGAAAACCCGCCCGACATTCCCACCCTGAGTGAAGAAATCATCCACATTCTGAACGCCTTGATACGAGGGGCTGCGCAATGAACACACGAACCGCAATGGCTGGCGTTCGCGACGCCCTGTTGTTTCACGCCGTATTTTTTTCGATTGCCATTCCCGTGGCGCTGAATGTGCAAGGCAATACACTGGGCATTGCGCTGGTGGTTTTTGCACTGGCTTACAACATGGCCTTGCCGCTGGTGGGCCATTGGCGCGGCCACACTGAATGGGTGAAGCTGTGGAAATTCCTGCTGCCCTTGTCAATCGCCCTGCCCTGCGCAGACTGGATGCTGGTTGAACGCATGGGCACGCTTCACTTTCCGGACCACGGCATTGCCCGCCTGGGCGGTGCAGTGCCCCTGTATTTCATGGGCCTGTGGATCATGCTGCTGTGGCAAGTGTGCTGGCTGGCCATGGCCACGCGCAAGCCCTACCCGGTGGTGGCTGCGCTGTCACTTAGCGGTTTCCTGATTTGGGAATGGGCAGCGCGCCCCATGGACTTGTGGCATGCGCAGCATGTACTGCAGGTACAAGGCTTTGCAATTTACCCACTGATCCCTGAGATGCTGCTTGCACTGGCTGCGCTGTGGATGTGGAACACACTGGGCAACAAACCTTATTTTCAACAAGTGCTGGGCGCACTCGCCATTGCCGTATTTTACGCGGGCGCACTGTCACTTTCCCTGCTTTGGATCGGATAAACAACAATGAACACCATTGAATTGAACCAGCCTTTCACACTGCCCTGCGGCGTGACCATTCCCAACCGCCTTTGCAAGGCTGCAATGACCGAAGGCGTGGCCAACCCCAAGCTGCAAGCCACAGAGCGCCATGCCACACTTTACAAACGCTGGGCGGAAGGCGGTGCAGGTATTCTGATCACCGGCAATGTGCTGATTGACCGCTACTGCCTGGAACGGCCCGGCAATGTGTCAATTGATCCCGCCCCTGAGCACGGCGAACCGGAAGGCATGGACGCCTTGCGCGCCTGGGCCAAGGCGGGTACCAGCAACGGCAACCAATTGTGGATGCAGATTTCCCATGCCGGGCGACAATCGCCCCGCTACGTCACCAGCAAGCCGGTAGGTCCTTCCGCCGTACAACTGGAGTTGCTGGGTAACTATGCCGCACCACGCGCACTGCTCGAGAATGAAATTCTGGACCTGATTCAACGCTTCGCACGCGTCGCGCGTATTGCCAAGGAAGCAGGTTTTACTGGCGTACAGGTACACGGTGCGCACGGCTACCTGCTGTCGTCTTTCCTGTCGCCCATTACCAATCAGCGAACCGACAAATGGGGTGGCAGCCTGGAAAACCGCGCGCGTTTCCTGCTGGAAGCAGTGCGTGCTGTGCGCAAAGCGGTGGGGGCAAATTTCCCAGTGGCGGTGAAGCTGAATTCGGACGATTTCCGCAAAGGTGGCTTTTCCCACGAGGACTGCCTGCAAGTGGTGAAGTGGCTGAATGATGAGCAGGTTGACCTGCTTGAAATTTCCGGTGGCACCTATGAGCAACCCCGCCTGCTGGGCCACACCGGTGCAGCCGATTCCGTGAAAGACGAACAACCCGTGCAACGCGAAAGCACGAAAAAACGCGAAGCCTATTTCCTGAATTACGCCCGCGCCATACGCGAGGTGGCCACCATGCCCTTGATGGTCACAGGCGGGTTCCGCAGCAGGGACGCCATGCAGGAAGCCTTGAACGAAGGCGTGTGCGACGTGATTGGCTTGGGTCGCCCTTTGTGTACACACCCTGATACCCCGAAGCAACTGATGAACGGAAAGATTGACAAGGCAGCAAGTTTTGAGCACACGCTGAAGCTGGCCGACAAGGGAATTTTCTCACCCGTCAGCCCGATACTGCCGCTGAAACTGATCAATGTCCTGGGTGCACAGGCCTGGTACTACCAACAGATTTTCCGCCTGGCGGATGGTCTTGAGGCCAAGCCATCCATGAGCCTGATCGGATCTTTCCTCAAATATTTGTTCAACGAATGGACAACCGCGTTTAAAGTGAAACGTTCATCTCGCTAAGAACAATTTTCAGGAGAAACTCATGTCAAGAAGTGCACTGTATTCACCCCGACAACAAAGTGGCATAGGCCTGTTGGGCGCAGTGATACTGTCAGCAGGTGTCGTTGTGGCCGGCTTTTTGCTGGCCACCGCAGTGAAAGATTTTCGCAAGTACGATCAGTTCATTGAAGTACGAGGCCTGGCCGAAGAAGTGGTGAAGTCTGACAAGGCCAGCTGGAACCTTGCATTTTCTGCTTATGGCGAAACGCCCCAGGCTGCAAGCCAGGCCTGGGTGAAGCAACAGGAAAAACTGGAGACCACTGTGTTGGCCATGGGTTTTGAAGCGGCCGACATTCGCCGTCAGCCGATGAACATTTACGAGAACATCAACCCGAATGGTGGTCAGGTTGAACCGGCGAAACGCTGGCGTGCCCAAGGGGGTATCGTGGTGGAAACACCCAAGGTGGATGCCGTTGAACAAGCCACGCTGAAAACCGACGTGTTCCTGAACGAAAACATTGTGCTTGAATCCAGCTTTGTGCAGTTTTACTTCACCGACCTGAACAGCATCAAGCCACGCATGCTGAAGGCTGCCACCGACAATGCCAAGGAAGCAGCACAAACTTTTGCAAGCGATTCCGGTGTTACCGTGGGTGCGCTGAAAACAGCCACTCAAGGGCTGTTTTCAATTTCCGCACCACTGGGTGAATACGGCGGTGAAAACACGGTCATGAAAAAAATCCGTGTGGTCACCAAGGTGCAATACCTGGTGGAATAATCTCCACCGCATGTAAGGTTCTGGCTTTAAATCTCGTGAACAAACAGTTCACGTTCAAACCGGATTTGAGGCCAGAACACACCATCGTCTGCACGCTCGCCTGCCCCGATCACCATGATCGGGAAGGCATCATCACTCAGCTTCAATAATTTGCGCACCCGCGCCTCGTCATAGCCTTCCATCATGCAGGTGTCAAAGCCGTGCGCACGAAATGCCAGCACCAGGTTTTCACAGGCCAGTGCCGCACTTTTCGCAGCCCACAATTCCACTTCGCTGCGGGTGTAGGGACCACGCGGCAAGGGTGCAATCAAACCACCCACATTCGAGGCGGCTTTTTTCATCATTGCAAAACTGTTCAATGGGCCGGGCGCGTAGTTGTAGGGAATCAGCTGGTAATACCGGCGCACCAGCGTGGGCACTTCCGGCATGGGCCATTCCTTGATCATTTTCTTTGAAAACTCGCTGACGCGGTCAACTCGCGCCACGCACACAATCAATTCCTGCGCGGTTTTTGCGGCCAGTTGCCCCAAACAGGCTGTCACCAGTTTTGCTTTCTTGGCGGGTGTTTTCACCACGTAAAAGTCCCAGGGCTGCAAGCCAGATGAGCAAGGGGCCAACAGTGCCATGTCCAGGCAATCGTCCAGTACTTCCTTCGGAATGGGTTTGTCGGTGAACTTGCGCACCGACCTTCTGCTTTCCACCACTTTGCGGAAATTGGCTGCGCTGATGCCCTTTGGCGCAGGTTCGTAATAACGCTGCTTGCCATCCACTTCAATGGTCTTGAATTTCTGTTCTGTTGATTTCATGCTTTGCGAACTCCCAATTTCTTCATGTTCAGGAAAAGACGTTTCAAGCCATGTTCAAAGTCATCCATCAGGGTGTACACCACGGGGATCACCAACAGGCTCAGGAATGTGGATGTCATCAAGCCACCGATTACCGCAATCGCCATGGGGCTGCGGAAACTGGTGTCGGCGTCGCCCGTGCCGATGGCAATTGGCAACATGCCGGCCGCCATGGCAATGGTGGTCATGATGATGGGCTGTGCCCGCTTGTGGCAGGCATCAATGACTGCATCCAGCCGGCTCATCCCTTTTTCATTGCGCGCCACAATGGCATATTCAACCAGCAAGATCGAGTTTTTGGTGGCAATGCCCATGAGCATGATCAGGCCGATCAGCGAGGGCATTGAAAAACTTTTTCCGGCAATCAACAGGCCCACAAATGCACCACCCAGACTCAAAGGCAATGCGGCAAGAATGGTGACAGGTTGCAGAAAATCCTTGAACAGCAACACCAGCACCACGAAAATGCACAGCACGCCGGTGAGCATGGCCAGGCCAAAGCTGGCGAACAGTTCACCCATCACTTCGGCGTCGCCGATGTTGCGCTGGGCAACTCCAGGTGGCAGGTTCCTGATGCTGGGCAATTGCTGAACCGCTGCCGCCACATCACCCAAAGGCTGGCCCTGCAATTCAATTTCAAAGTTGACGTTGCGGGCGCGGTCGTAGCGGTCAATCACAGATGGGCCTGCGTTGATGCCCAAAGTAGCCACCTGATTCAAGGGCACGCTGGGCACTTCCGGCTTGCTGGAAGGAACTGCAAGTCTTTCAAGAATGGACAGGTCTTTGCGGGCCTCGTCTTCAAGGCGAACCACGATGGGCACTTGCCGTTGTGACAGGTTCAGTTTGGGCAATGCTGCATCGTAATCGCCCACGGTGGCCACGCGCAGTGTTTCACCCATGGCTGCGGTGCTCACGCCCAGGTCCGCCGCTTTGGCGAAGTCGGGTTTGATCCACACTTCCGGCCGAACCAGGGCTGCGCTGGATGCAATCGAACCCAGGCCAGGTATGGTGCGCAAATCGCGCTCTACCTCGGATGCCGCCTTGGACAAGGCCTCCCCGTCTTCACCCGACAGCACCAGCACATATTTTTCACCTGATGCACCCAGACCCACTTTGTAACGCACACCGGGCAGGTTGCTCAGGGCCTCGCGCATTTCGGTTTCCGTGACCTGCTTGCGCACGGCCCGTTCACCACGCGGGTCCAGCAACACGGTCAAGGTGGCTTTGCGCACCTCGCCCTGCCCACTCATCACGAATGGATCAGTGCCCGCAGCGCCACCGCCAATGGTGGTGTACACGCTGCGCACGTACTTCACTTCACTGATCAGTTCACGCGCGCGCTCGGCAGCTTTTCGGGTTTGCTCAAAGGTGCTACCCGGTTGCAATTCGATGTAAACCTGGGTTTGTGACAAATCATCCGGAGGAATGAAACCCGTGGGCAACAGGGGAATCAACATCACCGACCCCACGAAAAACGCGCCGGCAGCAATGCAGGTAATCAACCTGTGGGCCAGTGCCCAGCGCACCCAATTCAGATAACGGGCCATCATTTTTCCAGGCTCGTTTTTCTCGCTTTCATGGCCGGCAGATTTCAACATGTACGCAGCCATCATCGGGGTCAGCATACGCGCAACCACCAGTGATGCGAACACGGCCAAAGCCGCTGTCCAGCCAAACTGCTTGAAAAATTTACCTGCAATTCCACTCATGAATGCGGTCGGCAAAAACACGGCGATCAGGGTGAATGTGGTGGCGATCACGGCCAGGCCAATTTCATCTGCTGCTTCACGCGCAGCATCCAAGGGGCTTTTGCCCATGCGCAAGTGGCGAACAATATTTTCCACTTCTACAATGGCGTCGTCCACCAGAATACCCACCACCAGCGACATGGCCAGCAGCGACACCACGTTCAGGCTGAACCCCAAAAAATACATGCCGGCAAAAGCGGGAATCACCGACAGGGGCAAGGCCACGGCCGATACAAATGTGGCCCGCCAGTCGCGAAGAAAGAACCACACCACCACCACCGCCAGAAAAGCGCCTTCATAGAGCATTTTCATGGAGCTGTCGAAATCGTCTTCGACTGGCTCCACGAAGTTGAAGGCTTCAACAATGGTGAGGTCAGGCCGCTGGGTTTTCAGATTGGCCAATGCCTCGGCCACGCCCTTGCCCACATCCACTTCACTGGCGCCTTTGCTGCGGGTGATCTCGAACCCTACAACCTCTTGGCCATTCAACAGCGCTGCCGATCGGCGATCTGCCACCGTGTCGGAAATGGTGGCGATTTCAGGCAGTTGTACCCTTCGACCATTGCTCAGGGTGATGGAAATGTCGTTCAGCTGGCTGGCGTTTTCTACGGTGGCAATTGTGCGCAAAGGCTGCTCACCCAAACCCAGGTCTGCCCGCCCGCCGGCGGCTTCCAGCTGAGTGTTGCGCAACTGGCGTGACACATCCAGCGCGCTGACGCCCAAGGCCTGCATTTTCAACGGATCCAGTTCAACCACCACTTGGCGGGTTACACCACCGACACGGCTAACCGCGCCCACACCTTTGACGTTCAACAGAGTTTTGGTGATGGTGTCATCCACGTACCAGGACAGCCCTTCTTCATCAAAAGCGGTGGATGCAATGGTATAAGCCAGCACTGGCGCACCACTCAATTCCAGCTTGTTGATGACCGGGTCGCGAAGATCGGTGGGCAAATCGGCACGCACGCGGGACACGGCAGAACGCACATCGTCCACCGCTTCCTGCGTGTCTTTTTCCAGGTTGAATTCAACCGTGATGCTGACCACACCGTCCTGAATCTTGGTGTAGATGTGTTTCAACTGCTGCAAGGTGGCCAGCGAGTTTTCGATTTTGCGCGCCACATCGTTTTCCAGCTGCGAAGGCGAAGCCCCGGGCAAGCTTGCTGTGACCAGCACAGTGGGCAGCTCGATGTCCGGAAACTGCTGAATCTTCATGCTGGAAAAACTGAACAGCCCTGCCACGGTCAGCAGGAAAAACAGCATGACCGCCGGTATCGGGTTTTTAATGGACCAGGTTGAAACGTTCACTGAACCACCTTCACAAAGTCACCGTGCGCCAAGAACGCCACACCGCTTTTCACCACTTTCTGGCCTGGCTTCAAGCCATCCAGCACCTCGATGAACTCTCCCTGGGCTTTGTTCACCTTCAGCTTGATGCGCTGCACCTGGCTGGTTTTTTCATCCAGCGTGAATGCGTAGGTAAATCCATCACGCTCAACAATGGAAGTTTGGGGAATCACAACAGCGGACTGCTCACCCAGGTCAAACTCGCCACGCAGGTACATGCCGGGCTTCAAGCCCTGTGAGTAGGCATCCTTCACATCGACGTACACCATGCCTACCCTGGACTGCGCATTGATCACCGGGCTGATGGTGCGCACGGTGCCTTTCAAGGCTGCGCTGTCACTGAATACGTTGACCGTCATGCCCTCGCGAATTCGGGCCATTTCCGCTGCGGTCACCTCCGCCTGCCATTCCAGGCGCTGCTGGCGAACCAGCCTGAACAGTTCCTGCCCTGGGTTGGGTACAGCGCCCAAGGTGGCAGTGCGTGCGCTGATCACGCCGTTGTCAGGTGCCGATACGGTGGTGTTACGCAAGCGGATTTCCTGCTGGGTTTGCAGGGCCTTGGCCGACATCAGGCGGGCCTGTGCAGACTTTTCAGCTGCAATGACCTGGTTGCGTTCCTGGGCACTGACCGCACCTTGTTCGGTAATGCCGCGAATCATGTCTGCGTTCAACTTGGCCTGCTCGTACAGGGCTTGCGCTTCGGCCACACCGGCACGGGCCTGTGCCAGGTCTGCTTTCACCGTTTCCTGATCGAACAGCGCCAGGGTTTGACCTTTCTTGACCACATCGCCTACTTCTGCACGCAGGGAATCAATCCGCACACCGTTCAGTTGCGAACCAATCACTGCTTCCTGCCAGGCGGCAAGGCTGCCATTCACAGACATTTGCAAGGGCACTGCCTTTTCTTCAACCACGGCCAGTTCAACAGACAGGCTGGCCTTGCCGGGTGCTGCGGGCTCTGCTGCAGTGGTGCTCTCAGTAGCCTTGGTGGCTTCTTCCTCCGGGCTTGGGGAACAGGCATTTAAAAACAGCGCGGCCATTACCAAGGCTGCGGAATACTTCACGGAACGGGGTTCGAACTTCATTGTTTGTTTTCCTGACTGCGTCGTTTGCTTTCACTGTCGAGCATGGCACGGGCATACCCGGCCAGCCGTTCAGACAAGGTATCAATGGCTTTGGCACTTCCCATCAGCTTGGGGCAGATCACTTCCACCACATCCTGCGCCACGTAAAAATTCACGGCCATGCCCATCATGGCGAAGGCCAGGCGCTGAATGTCCAGGTCTGGTTTGGCCAGGCCGAAATAGGCGGTCAGCATGTTGACCAGTGCCATGTGTTGCGGTTTGATCTCCGCATCAATTTCATGCTCCCAGGCGCCGGTAGGCTCAATCATTTCGCGAAAGTGCAATTTCATCACCAGGCGAAATGTTTCACCGTGCTTCAGCGGCTCCAGAAAATCCCGAAACAGTTGCTTCAATGCCGTATCCACATCCGTGCAGTTGAAGTTCGGTATGCCTTGCTCAAAGGGCGTGCCGCACAGGGGCTCGGTATAGGCTGCACGGTACAGGCCAGCCTTGTCACCAAAGTAATAGCGTATGGAGGAAATGTTGGCGCCTGCCTTTTCGGCAATCTCGCGTGTTGATGCGCCTTCGTAACCCTTCTCGGCGAAGGTTACCAAGGCGGCCTGCACCAGCTTTTGCCGGGCAGACTGTTGCTTGTCTGGAAGCATGGGGAATCCAAATTAATTCAATCGATTGATTTAAATGTATCAAACGATTGAATTATTCTCAACCTGTTTTCAATCAGGGGTTGCTAAAGGTGTAGCGCCGCTGAATCACATTGCCGAATGTGTCTTCAGAACTGACCAGGTAGGAATTGGCCTTCCCCAATTGCTCAGGTGCAAGCGAAAGGCGACGCTGACCATACACACAGACGGGTTCTGGTTCCAGACCGGAGGAAATACACGCCGATTGCCGTCCAGGCGGAGTGACCAGGGTAATTACAACCGTGCGCAAATTGGGCGTGGCCGCATAAGTATTCAAATTGGCTAATGACTCTGCAGGCAACACAGGAAAATCCGAAACTGGCACATCCACCGGCGCATCAATTCTCACGGGCCGGGAACGGTTGACCACACTTGCTTGTCCCAGCCCCTGGGTCACATCCATGAAAATTTCCCCCGCCTTGGAGTTGGCGGCAAGTCCATTGAACAATGAACCGAATCTGACATTGCCGCAATCTTCCCCACCTGCGCCAAGTGGGTCTGGCTGAACAACCAGAATGGAAGTGCCTTCAGAACATTGGCCTTCCTGAACACGACTTACACTGAACAACACACTCGACACCAGTGGCTGGGGGCTGCGAACCAAATCCACTGCCCTGACGTTTGAATTGGCCAATTCGCCAAAACTTGCAGGTGGCAGGCCGGGTGGGCTGGCGGGCACTTGAATGAAGACACCGTTTTCAATCACGCTGTTGGGCAATGGAAAACCATTGACGCCTACAGTTTGGGTATTGCGCTGAATCAGCTTCACTTTGCCGGCAAAGGGATTCAGGTAACCACCGGAAAATTTCAAAGGGTTAACTTGTGCACCCCGGCGTTCAATCTCCAGATCATAAAACTCGCGGCGAATCACTTGCGTGAAATTCGAGTTTCCAAAGTCTTCAGCGAACCTGGTAAGCGGCCTGGAAAAGCTGAGTCGAATCTGGCACCTGTCAAACACGGTGGACGTGTCCGGGAAGCAACGGAGAATTTCGAAGCCCGACACGTTCACAAGACTGGGATTGTTGTAAACCTGTGCGAAGTGGTCGATTCGAAAACCCAGATCGTCCTGGAAATCGTCATGCAACACATTGCGCAGGTTATTCACCGACAAATTACCCGTGCGAAAGGCATTGTCAAAAGTGCTCACCAAAGTTGCAATCACACTGGGTGTTGCCAATGCATTGGCGGCGGGCCTTGCCAGCACTGGCGCATTGGTCTGCCCGGGGTCAACAATAACCTGCAAGGCCGGGTTGGGCTTGCTGGTCAACACCAGTGAATTGCCATCAAAATCAATGTCGACCAGGTCAAACATTTCATCAATGCCGGTGGAGTTGGGGCGAAACCCTGCATCGGAAAAGAAGTTCACAGACGCCGGGCCCAAAATATAATTGGCCAGCGCATTCTGCAGCACGCGGGAAATGCGCACAATTTCAGGCGCTGTAGTTTGTCCAAGTGCCAGGGCTTTGGACAAGGCCGTGGTGGCGGGTGTGATGTTTGCCACGCGCTGGCCTTGCAATACAATTGTTTGCAGCTCCAGGTCAGGCTGTGCAGGATCGGTCGCAACAATCGTCAAAGGAAAATTGAACTGCGCGATATTGTTCAGCGTGTATCGGCCACTTGCGTCGCTTGTTGTTGTGGTCTCGACAGCACCGTTTGTGGCTCGGATGGTTGCATTGCGAACGGGCGAGCCTTTGGCCACGAATCCGGTGACACTGTTCACCGTGACCGGGGTATCTGAAACTCCGTCACCCGATCCACCACCGCCACCGCAGGCCGATACACCCAACAGACTGATTGAAACAATGCACAAGCTTGCCAGCAAGGATTTCATGAACGTGTAATACCCTATTAAAACGAATCCGAAAAAAATCGTGTCTGCTCATTCTTCTGCGTCAGCACCGAAAGTGACAATGCATTGACCTGGGTTTCCATGTCCTGATCAGGTTGAAAACTTGCATGTGCCCATGTAAAGCGATGGCTTGGTTCGAGGCTTTGATTCAAGACAGTGAGGCGATGCTCTACTGACAAGGGATCATCCGTCAGCATGAGAAGAAACTCATCTCCACCGTAACGCCCCACGTACTCGCCTTTGAAACAAAAGCTGTTCAGGGCTGCGCCAATCTCTCGAAGAGCCTGGTCACCCGCGTAATGCCCGCCCGCTGAATTCAACATCTTCAAACTGTCCATGTCGATAAAGACCAGGCGCCTCTTTGTTTCATTTGAACTCTTATTGTGTCGCTTGCGCACTGCCTCGAAGAAACTTCTGCGGGTCTTCACACCTGTCAATTCGTCTGTATGCAACAACTTCAGCAAAGCTGCTTTTTCAGTCATCAACCAAACAATCCAGGCGCCCATTCCCACAATCAGCACAGACAACACGGCAACCGCGAACATGGGGTACACCGCGATCAATACTGGAATGGATTGGGTACTTGTGGAGGTGCTACAACGCCTGCATCTTCCTGATCCATGTAAACCCGCAGGTACATACCCACCTTGAACTGCTGGAAATCAGAGGCATTGTCGAGTCCGATCAAGCCACCCAAAACAACTCTGGGGGACAAGGCATACTCCACCGTGCCGGCCAGGTTGTAGGCGAAGCCGTTGGATGATCGACTGCCGTAGTTGGGGCCCAAAACACCCGCAGAAATGCCCAGTAAGCCGATTTGATCGAACGCCTGCTGTGCTTCACCCTGCAAACGGGCGCTGGTCGGGAAGTACACATTGCCGTCTTCCTTGAATGACTGAAAGCCAAAGGAGCCGCTTGCGCCATAACTCAGTTTGGACTTCTTGACCCAGTACTCCATCGGCACTGTGATGCTGACGTAGCGTTGCGGGCTGAAGTAACCACCATGACCAAAGGTGTAGTAACTCAGGTTTTCTGAAAAGCCAAAGGTGTTAAGGCCCAGGCCGACAGTGAACCTTTCATCCTCTTCGTTGATTGCCTTGTAGTAAGCACCAAAGCCGAATTCTGTTTTCTCGTTGTCTGCAACATTCTGGCCATCGTACTGATACAAACCGAGATAACCGTACAAACCAAACCCATCCACTTCACGCGTCAAACCAACGCGTCCACCCGTGGCGCTGACCGCCCCCCACGACAAACCTGCACGTTCATCCTTCGCTCCGACATAGGACAACAGACTGTCTGTCACAGGGCGACGAGAGGCCTGAAAAGTGGCGGTAAACTCGGGGCTGAGCGGCACCGAAAAAGACAAACCCGCAGAAGCATCGGCCCTGTCTATGTTGGTAGGCCGTGTGGCCACATCGAAGCGCAGTACATCCGAGGCATAGCCTGCGGACAACACAGCACCCGCAAATTCCTGAGAGCCAATACCCGTTCGCCCCTGCCCCAGGTTGTTCAAGCTGGCGGCAGGCCCTGCACCAAAACGACTGGTGGCTGAAAAATCATTGGGCACATCGCCTGCAGAAAGCACAATCGGTGTCACGGATACTTTCCCGGTTCCACCAAAAATACTGCGTTGATATTCAACGGGAACTGCCACCTCAGTCAATTCGCTAAGGCCTGATTCACCTTGGCGGGAACGAACGAAGATGCCACCAGTCCCCAAGGAGGTCTGTGGCCTCACCAAAGAC
Source organism: Limnobacter thiooxidans (assembly GCF_036323495.1). Lineage (NCBI taxonomy): Bacteria > Pseudomonadati > Pseudomonadota > Betaproteobacteria > Burkholderiales > Burkholderiaceae > Limnobacter > Limnobacter thiooxidans. The sequence goes on from NZ_AP028947.1 coordinate 2,485,797, forward strand.
TTCAACTCTTCCTGCAGCACCGACACACGATCACTTTGTGGGCCGGACGAAACCGGGGGCACATAGGAGGCGGGTGGCACATAGCTGCTTGAGGGCGGTCTTGGAGCATTGACCGGGCTGGCACGCGGCGGCTGCACAGGTGATTGAGCGGGTGCTTGAGCTGGAGCCCATTGAGCAGGCGGTTGAGCAGGAGCCCATTGGGCAGGCGCTTGAATCGAGGGCGCCGCAGGTGCTGCGGGACGCGCAAAAGAAGCAGACGACGGTTCGCCAACTGAACGGAACGGATTACTCGGAATTCGACCCTGCCTGATTTGATCGGATGCGAAGCCTCCGCCAGTCAATGCAGGAACCACCTGACTTCGATCGGGATTGATCGCGTTGCTGGTCCCAGTCAAACGAAGTTCGGCAGCCAACGCTGCTTCAAAGTAACTCTGTGCCTTGCTGGTGTCACCGGCTGCGCGATAAAAACGTCCGATTTCGGCCAACGCCAAAGGATCTTTGGGACGGGCGCGCTCAAGAGAGTTCGCGAGATCGCGGCCAGTCCGGAATTCCTGGGCTGCGGCTGCAGCGCCCAGTGCGCTGCTCAATAATTCAGGACTCGGCGTTCTTCCCGACATGGCCGACTGATACAAGCGAAGGGCTTCACCGTGCTTGTTGTCCGAGGTGTACAAGCGAGCCAGCGCAGAAAGCAGTTGCGGATCATTGGGCGTCTGCGCCAATGAAGGCGCGATGGCGTCGTAAGCCCCGGCAAGGTCACCATTGTTTCTCAGTGCATCCGATTCTCTCAGTGCGATCGCACGGGTCAGTTCCGCGAGGGAATTGGTTTGATCCGCGCTGAGTGGCGAGTTCTGCAAGCGACGTATCATCGCCTGCAATTCAGCCGTTTGGTTATTCTTCAACAGGACATAGCCGTACTGAATGCTTTCGCCGGGTGTCTGGTTACTCAAACTGCGACTGTTGCGATAGGTTTGAGTCAGACGCAAGGAATTGGAAGTGTCTCCCGCTTCCGCATACTCCGAAGCCAGCGACAGCAGCAGGTCAGGTTGCTCAGCAGCCTCGCGCTCCAGAGAACCCAGCAGTCTGCGTGCATCGTCTTTTCTTCCCAAGCGGTTCAGGGTGGAGGCCTGATCAAGCACGGCCATGAACTCGGTACGCTGTGTAAGCGCCCTCTGTTCTGTAGTCAATTCATCTTTGGAGATTCGTGACAGGATTGACGATGCAGTGGCATTGTCTCCGATCTCCGAGTAATACAAAGCCGCTGCATACAGCGACTCCTCGGGCGCATCGTTGGAGGCGGTCAAGGGTTCGATCAAGGCACGGGCTTCTTCCTTGCGGCCCTGGGCTCCATACAACCGGGCCAACTCAACACGCGCCCACGGGTAACGCGGATTGAATGCGACAGTGTCTTCAAAATATTGACGTGCTGCGGCTTCATTGCCCAGCTTCAACTCTCGCTTGGCATTTTCATAGGCAATCGCAGCACGAAGGGTGTCGAGACCGCCCTCGCCTTCCAGGGTCGATGCAGGCATGCCATCAATCAGGCTCTGTGCCTCTGCGGCACGTCCCATGGCCGATAGAGTCAGCACCAGCCCAACGCGTGCGTCAGCATTTTGTGGGTTCTTTTTTAGCTGGGCGCGGTAAAGGCTTTCCGCAGTCTGGAAGTCTTTTTCTTCGTAGGCCAGTTTTGCCAGGCCCACATCAGCCCTTTCCGCGCCGCCGGGTACTTTTCTCAATTCAGTGTAGGTCTTCTTGGCCTCGGCCATTCTGCCCTGATTCAACTGGGTTGTTGCCTGTACGGTCAAATTGCCCATACGCGCCGCATTCAGGGCTTCATTCCAGCGCTCACCGCGCTCACCCCTGCTGGCACGACCCAACAAACCCTCTGCATCCTTGAACCGCTCCTGGCGCAAACGGACAATTCCAAGTCCGCCCAAAGCATCCCGATTGTTTGCATTCTGGGAAAGAACCTGTTGAAAGTCTCGCTCAGCCCCTGCCAGGTTGTTGCCTTCGAGTGCCTGAAAGCCACTGCTGATCAAACGTCCTGCGATCGCTTCCCGCTCAAGAACAGGATCTCGTACTTCCCTCACTACAGGCGGAGCTGCCGCGGGCTGATTGCCCTCCAGTCGCTCACGAATCGCTGTGTCATTTGGGTTGCGTTCAAGGTAGGCGCGAAACAGGGCGTTGTCACTTGGTCTGCTTTCCAGCCACAGCAGCGCCTGTCGCCAGGACTGTTGGGCTTGCTGGCCGACCGCACCCGAACCTGACATGGATGACAGGATCTGGATTGACTGCCGTCGACTGGCCTCTCGGTAAGACAGGTGCTGGGCGTACGCCAGGGCATAACGGTCATCGTTGGGGGAAGCTTTGCTCAGCGACTCAAGTTCTCGGCGGGCCTCATCCCATCCATTCCGTGTGGCACCCAGCGTTTGATAATATTCAAGTGCCAGCAACCCTGTGGGGCGCTGGTTACCAAAATATTCTTTGTACATTTTTGCAGCTTCGTCGTACTGCTTGCTGCGCGCAAGTGCCCGCGCTGATTCCAGTGAAGTACCACCTTCCGGCTTTCCAGCGTCAAGCGCACGTTCAAGTTGAGCAATCTGGGCACGCGGTGCACCATTGGCCTTGAGTTGACTGAGATAACTACGGGCCGCATCCACTCGGCCTTTGCTCAGTTCGGCCAGGCCCATGCCCAAAAGGGCGTCCGGATTTTTGGACTCAAGTCGCAACAACTTGCCCCATGCTTCCGATGACTTGTCGTAGTCACCTCGGGATTGCCAGAATTTGCCTTGCTCAGTCAAGGCCTTGGTCACGGCGTCCTGCGCCACTGCGGTAGCGGGAACCACCGCTGCAATCACGAATGCAGACAATAATTTTCTTGTTGTTCTCAACATGGTTTAGTCCAGGTAACTTGCAAGGCGCCTTGCTTGTCAAATCGGTAACGTTTGTCCATCCAGCCTTTTGCGTACAAATAAAGTACCCAGTCATAATAAGTGAGCGAGGCCAGCTTTTCTTGCTTCAACACACCCTGACGTGCCTTCAAGGCCTTGAGCAACTGGCTGGATTTAAGCTCGACAGCGAGAGGCTCAAGGGCATAAAAAAATCCGGGAGCAGGATGCCCTTCCCAAATTCCGGTTTGTACATCCACGCGCTCCAGTGGTTCGCCCAAACGCTCTGCCAATTGCATGTAGCCAAACACCGCCTGCTTCATCCTGTTGCGCAATGGATCCTGGGGCGAGGTCATCGCGTACCAGAGATACACACGAATGGCGTCATAACTGCCGACTTTGCCCTTCTCGATGTCAGGAATCAGACCAGCCTTTGTGACAGTAATCCAGTCCGGTACAAAACCCTTCGGGGAGGAATCCACGATCAATCTGACTGAAGCTTCGGGCTGCCTTTGCCAGAAGTCGCTGGGGTCCGCCGCTGCAAGTCGGCGCAGCATAAACAGGGGCAAATAACTGGGATTCATTCGATAGACATCGGGCGAAGGATTAAATCCCATAGGCCCTGGTAAAACCATGTCCCCGTATCCGGGCAATGAGGCTACTTCCTGCTGCTGGATCAGCTTCATCAAGGCACGGCCTTTGTCTTCGTACTCCTTGATGTTCCACAAACGCCCCGCCTCAAGCAGGTTGTAGGCGATCCACAGGTCTGAATCCGATGCCGAGTTGGAGTCCAGCAAGCCGAACTGTTTGCCATTGATCCGCCCCCACTTCCACGAGGGAAGGCTGACGGCGAGCCCACCCATTGCGAGGTGTCGCTCGGTCCAGTCCAGCACCTGCTTGAACCTGGCCTTGTCGTTGTTCACCAGCGCGAAAAACAGGGCATACGACTGCCCCTCCGAGGTCGTGATTTGCTCAGGGGTGGAAAAATCCACCACGCGCCCATCGGGCTGCACATGCCGTGATTCAAAGGTCTGCAATTCAGGCCAGGGCTTGCGACACTCTTTCGCAAACACAGGCAAAGCCGCCAGAGCCAGAAACAATCCCAAAAACACGCGCACAGTCATACTGCTTTCTCTCATTCGCGCTTTTCCAGTCGCTTTTTCGCCATGTCTTTCAATATGCGGTTCAGAACAAAGGCAAACAAAAGCGCTGCACCCAAGAGGAACAGGACATTGAGCAACACCAATTCTGCGAGGTAATACTGGATCCAGACCCAAATTGGCAAAGAACCAACCGAATAGGTTTTCTCATCCAGCACGGAAGCCACAGTGCTTCCCTTGACAAACACCACACTGCCGCGAATCAACTGAACATCATCCGGGGAAAGAATCGCCTCGAGTACCTTGGACACGCCAGTCTCTGAACCGACAATGGCCACCACCGAACGACCTGAGTCCTCAGGAGACTCAAAACCGACCATGAAACCGGACGGATCAAAACCCTGCAGGGAAAGTGACGTGACTGGAAGCTGCGCCTTTTGCCCGACCCAAGGCGCCCACTGCTGAACAAATGAGGTAAATCCACCACCTGTTTTCAGTTGCCACAACTGGTTGTTCTGCTCCAGCGGCATTGAGTCGGCCCACTTCTTGAAAAGCTCATCGCCCTGGAAATTACCGACAAGCAGCAAATCCTTGTCGTCGACACCCGCAAGGTCGTTGGGACGAATCAATGTGAATCCATAGGCGGGAAGCCCGGTCAAGTCACCAACCCGGCCCAGCAAAGTGAATACATTGGACAAAGTCGCAGTGCTCGCTTGGGCTGGGATCACTACCGCGGTTTCTGACAGATCAGCCATCCGGGTAAATGGGAAGCCTGCGTTGGCAAACGTTGACAGATCCGGCATGTGCATGAATTTCGGAAAACCTGAAATATCAATGGTGGATTCCTTGTCAACCGCAGCCTGGATGTTGTTGATGGGCGCATCCTTACATTCGCCGCTCTTGATCACATCAAAATGGAAATAGAGCTGCAACTGGCCATTCGGTGAAAAAGCCTCTCGCGGAATAGAAACCGATTCCTCATTGACTGAAGCAGGCTTCTTCAACACGCCTCGAATCCATTTTTCGAAGGGCCACATGTCTTGTTCGGAACGCAGCGGAATGGCCTGAATAAACTTGTCGCTGAAGCTGACATTCAATGTGGATTTGTCGTTTTCAGTTCGCAAGGTATATCGGTGTTTCAACTCAAGGGGAATTCCTTCTGACCGCCAGAAAAACAGGTCGGGCGGCATGGTCATGGGCACCCGGATCAGGTCGGGGTATTGGCCAGCAACCTGCAAGGCAGTTTGATCAACCAGGTCTCCCAACCTGGTTTTCCGGCTACTGCTGATCCAGCGCGGCGCGTCATAAGGCACACGAGGCGGTGCTGCGACTTCGCCATCGACCATCACAGTGCTGCCGTTCATTGATTGTGTACCCAACACCAATGCTTTCACCGCGGTCTTCAAGTCGTTTTCATCCCGACCGGAGATGACCAGTACCTTTTTGGTGTCGTTACCCGGGTGCACAACCATGCTCAATCGTGGGCCGTTGCTTTGAGGCACCGTCAACCCGGGCAAGGTCTGCCCTGGCAGCAGGAATACAATCACGTTTGAATCTGCGGGCAAACTGCCCACTGAAACCGGGAAAGAATAACCACGGTAGCTGGCGAGCCCACCCAACCAGGATGCAACAACACCAGCGGCTTCCAATGTCGGGTTGTTGGGTGTGCCTGCAAACGCAATGGGGGCGACCATGGGCAAGCGGTCGCGGGGATCAAAAAATGGCGCTGGCAACAAACCAAGGTCATTGCCCAATGGCAAAGCCGCGGTGGTCATCGTCAGCTTGCTGAAGTTGCTGACATTAAGCCACAGGGTGCTGTGCACCGGGTCTTCACAGCCCAAGGTGTAGTGACCGATCAATTCCAGGGTCAGGCGGTTGAACTGTGCAAGCAGACGGACTGGAATATTGACTGTACGCTGGCTGATTTTTCCCGCGTTTTCCTTTTTCAAGGGCACTGACTCGATGGCCTCGCCATTCACAATGATATTGAAGTGTGACAGGTCATCCAGCATCGACGGGGAGTAGTTGAACAGCAGGTTGACGCTGGCACTGAGCACCACTTCATCCGCACGAACGCTGAAGGGTACTGAAATTTGTCCGTTGATCCCACGGATATTCAGCGGTTCCTGAAACCCCAACTGTTTAAACGTGGCTTCATATTCCGCAGCGTTGGCGGAGGTTGTCCCCAGAAGACTGGCCAAGCCGATCAGGACAATTGTCAGTAGTTGTTTAAGCATTTTTTTCTTTGGCTTTAAATAAAAGTGACAGGCGGCTTTTCAAACCAAGCCACACCCAGGCGGGCAACTTGCGAAGCAGGTAAATGTTTCCGAAAGCACCGATCCGAACAATGCTCCAGAGCGAAGACATCGAGAGCTTTCGGCTGGATACTGCCCAAGAGTCCACCCACACGTCGGCACGTGCAAACGTGGCATTGACCAAATCCCTTTCCTGCGCCTGGGTTAGCTGGTCAAACTGCAGGCCCAGACGATTGCCATTGACACTGGCTACCCGCACGGGAAGTACAAATTTCCTGGTACTCAGCGGCATGACTACAAACAACTTCTGGTCTTTGTACAGGCGGTTTTGATGTTCCACTTCCAGACCCAAACCACCCATGGAAAAATCCAGTACCTTGGCCCTGAAAATTCGTTCATCGGGTGTTTGAACACTGACCTCAATATTCAACTGTCCTCTCGGGTGTTCTCGTCTTTGAATCGATTCCCGCGCGACAAGCACGCTTGCACCCAACAACAGCACGTTGTACCCGGTCCAAGCCATGTTGATGATGGTTGTTTGAAACTCGTCACCCACTTCGGTAAACAAACGCCACACACCGAATGCCAAAGCCAGCAGGTTTAGCAACAGCACCACAATATAGGGGCCGGAAATCTTCATGTCAAAATAGGATTTCTCGATCAAACCGCCTTTGGCCGTCACGTTGAACTTGCCAGCCTTGGGATTGATCAAGGCGTACATGGTGGGACGCAAGATGTACCAGGCCAGCACAGTTTCATACACCTCGTTCCAGAAGGAATGTCGGTAATTGCCCTGAATGTGCGAGTTGGCTGTGTTGGCCAGAATGAGAAACGGGATTGCAAAGGTCGCAATTTCAATCGCTGATGCCTGGATGACGTTTGCACCAAAAACAAGATAGGCGATTGGTGCGGTCAGAAAAATCAGGCGCGGCAAACCATAGAAAAAATGCATCATCGCGTTGGCATAACAAAGACGCTGCCCCAGAGACAAACCTTTGCCCATCAACGGGTTGTCCATCCTGAAAATCTGCGCCATGCCACGCGCCCAACGAATTCGCTGCCCCACGTGCCCAGATAAACTTTCTGTGGCCAAACCCGCAGCCTGGGCGACTGCGAGGTAAGCCGTGTCATAGCCCTTGCGATGCAACTTCAAAGCGGTGTGCGCATCTTCGGTAACGGTTTCAACAGCAATGCCGCCCACCTCGAGCAATTGGGTACGGCGAATGACAGCGCAGGATCCGCAAAAAAACGTGGCATTCCAGAAGTCGTTCCCGTCTTGAAGCAAACCGTAAAACAGCTCGCCTTCGTTGGGCACTTTCTTGAAGGTTTTCAGGTTTTTCTCAAATGGATCTGGCGAGAAAAAATGGTGTGGCGTCTGGATCATGGCCAGCTTCGGGTAGCCGGTGAACCAGCCCATCACCACCTGCAAAAAACTGCGGGTGGGAATGTGATCGCAATCGAAAATTGCAACGTAGTCGCCAGTGGTATTTTGCAGCGCGGCGTTGATGTTGCCCGCTTTGGCGTGAAAGTTGTTGGTTCGGGTCACATGGGTCACACCCACCGACTCGCAAAACTCGCGGAAGTCTTGACGGCGCCCGTCATCGAGCACGTAGACCTTGATTTTGTCAGCGGGCCAGTCGATCGCCATTGCGGCCAGAACCGTCGGCTTGACCACATCCAAAGGCTCGTTGTAGGACGGAATGAAAATATCAACCGAAGGCCAGCTGGACGTGTCTTCCGGCAAGGGCACCGGGCGGCGGTGCAGCGGCCAAATGGTTTGAACATAACCGAGCATCAACACAATGAAGGCGTAAAGCTCGGCGATCAGCAGGCCAAAGCCGAAGGAATAGTCCAGCCAGTTGCCTTCATCGAAAGTCTCGGTCAAACGCCAAAACAGGTAACGTGAGGACAATACGATGGACAGGAAAACAAGAGTCATCCGGGTCACAGGCGAATTGATCCTGCGAATAGCCAGGGCGTAAGTCACGACCACCAGAGAAAAAATGATCTGGCTTTGCAAATCCATTCGCAAACCGGTGTAAAACAGGAAGACGCCTGACACCAGCAAAAGTGCAGTCAGGCGAAAACGCGGATCGGCAACCCAGGGATAGCGATCACTGGAGGCCATCAGGGCATCGAACAGAGTAGTTGCCCTGGATTGAAACCTGGCGAACAGTCGACCGGCAAGATTGCTCATGCTACTTCTCCAGCAACTTCTGGGTCAGTGACTGAAAATCCACACTGGCCTGGCACTTGGGGTCGTATTCAAACACGGTTTTGCGAAAAGCCAAGGCCTCGCTGACTGACTGGTCTTGATGTATGACTGCAAAAAATTCCCGGGGGTAGTCGGAGCGGAGCAACAACAGCACATCCTCGGACAATTCTTTCAAAGGATTGGTCTGATTTACGACCAATCGCAAATCGGGTGAATATCTGGCACTTTGCGCGTATCGGTTAAACAGGCCGATCATTCGGGGGAATGTTGCAAACGATGCGGCATCTGCCTGCACAACAGCCAAAACACGGTCAGCAAATACAGTGGCTTGACGCAAGTAAAGTGAAGGACCTGGCGGCGTGTCGATCAACACGATGGTCTCAGGAGGCATACCCAGCCTTTGAATGAAATTTTCAAGCAAAAGCGGATTTTCAGAAAGCGCCACCTCGAACTGCAAACGCACGTCTTCGTTCACATCCCCATAAGGGCAAAGCACAGCGCCACAGGCCGTGTCGTATTTGGGCAAAGAAAGTTCTTGTCCTGTCAGATAGGACGCCAGGCCGCCACGCTCGGAGGCAGAAAGGCCCAAATGAAAACGGGTTGCGTTTTGCGGATCAAGATCCAGCACCAACACGTGCATGCCTTGTGCCGCAAACGATGCGGCAAGGTTTGCGGTCAAGGTTGTCTTTCCGACACCACCCTTGATGGACGAAACTACAAATGTTCTCAAACCTTGTTCCCGTCTTTCGGCTTGTTGCTGGCAAACAGTGAGCGACCTTTCGGTACCGTAGCGGACACTGCGGCCTGATTGACCTCTTGGGCTGTTTCTGGCGAACTCAACCGACCGGACTTTCCGATTGACTTGAAAATATCCCTGACTGAACTGGCGGGCTGGGGCTTCCTGGAAACAAAGGCGCGCACAGGAAGCTTTTGCTCCGGGGCTTGTGCCTTGAATTCCATGGAGTCCACTTTCGCAATCACTGCTTGAGGAGATTGCCCTGAAGTATTTGCATCCAAAACCTGTGCGTCAGCCAGATGCGCCACAACAGGTACAAGCATCGCGCCGGAAGCCTGATGACGCAGCTTTTCAGACTCGCTCACGTCGTTGAGCAAAGGCCATTTGCTTCGTACATCATCCAGCATCTTCGATCCGAAATCCTTGTAATCAGAACGGGTTCCGAGCCTTTGAAACAGGTTCTCTACATCTTTCATAACAACTCTCTGTAACAAGCCAATACTAAATAAAGGTGATCTCAGCCAAAAGGCCTGTGTCATCTTCCGCAACTACGCTGACTTCAGTCGATGGATCCATACCCAGGCTGGTAAACCACTGGTAATACAAACCACCCAACAACAACCCCGCCAGTTCAATCTGGTCAGGAGGCGACGAGGTTAAAAACGGGCACCCCATGTGCCTTACATAGACCTCATTGCCTTTCTGAACCAGTTCCGCGTAACCCCACTGCATCCGATCCAGCACTTTGTTGATTTCAAGCTGCAATTCTTCTAGCGACAAATCATCGGACAAGGGCAGACCTTCACCGAGGGCAACACCAGTACTGAACAACCACTTTTGTGCTGCTTGCTCACCGTGCAATGCCACACCTGATTGAACAAGTCCCGAAAACAGGGTTACCCAACCCTTCGGGTGCAGCTGATTTATCAGAACGTTCAATGCTTGATTCATATTCACTACTCAATTCAATAATATATTCATACCCAAGCGCAGTAATAATGGATGCAATAAACACAAGGCTCACGTTTGATTGGAGAAAATCCTCTACATGTAATGAAATCAAACATGAAATTTTCACAATCAATACATGCGCATGCCCTCATTAACCCTTATAGGGACAGGATTGTAAAGAAAAAGTTACCTTTCAGTCACATAAAAAATGCAAAATAAATATTTGCAAAATAATTAACTTTTTTAATATTAACAATTAAGCTCATCGCATTTTCTTACAAGTTTTATTGTTAAAAAAGACAACCCATACTAATTCACAAATCATATTATCTGTGTCAGCTCAGCGACATAAACTGATATGTCATCTTCGATTTTTTTATTGATTCAAGTGATGAAAATCACAACAAACGTTGCAAACTGACAACCAACAGTTGAAGAAGACGTTTTGCCAGCGTTTTTTGTCAATTGAACCCGCTTCACTGCATAATCCGATGTACATACAACAACAAGGAGACAGACATGGGTGTGGCAGAAAAAGGAAGCAGCGCATTGCGCAAGTTGAAATCAGTGGCTCAAAAGCAGGCCGCGAACCTGCCGGCTGGTCACTTGATCAATGCAGTGGTTGAACAGGTCAGCCAGTTTGAAAACGGCATTCGACACACCGTGGATGGCGTGCAAGACAAGGTAAAAAGCCTGCAAGCCAATCTCTTGAAGATGTACCAGGCCAACAAGGAGCTTGAACTTGAGAACCGGGGTTTGCAAAAAAGCCTGGTGTCACTTGAAAAAGAAAATGCGCAACTGACCATGTCCCTGGACCGAACCCAGATGGAACTTGAAGTACTCCAGGCCAAACTGGACAACATCGGCAAATTGGTCAGTGGCTATGAAGATTCAATTGCTGCGGCAATGCGCCCTGGCAAGTCAAAGCGGAAGTAAGCACCATGACCCGCACCCCCATTCCCCGCTTCGAAGACAACTACACCGAACAGGCAGCTCAATCACGCCGTGATTTTTTGGCTGAGCAGACAGGCGCCAGTTTTGAGCACACAGGCACCTATTCCCTGCCCCCGGAAAGCCTGAAAAGCAACACCGAGAACTTCATTGGTGTGGTGCAAATGCCGGTGGGGGTGGCGGGCCCGGTGCTGATTCATGGCGAACACGCACAGGGCTGGTTTTATGTGCCGCTGGCCACGACAGAAGGCACCTTGGTGGCCAGTTACAGCCGGGGCATGCGCATGGTCAGCGAATCCGGTGGGGTGAAGGTGACAGTTGCCGAAGAATTCATGCAGCGCGCCCCGCTGTTTGAATTCGACGATGCACGCGCTGCCCTGCGGTTTTTGAAATGGGCAGAAGAAAATCTGAGCAACATCAAGGCTGAAGCGGAAAAAACCACGGGCTTTGGAAAACTGGTGCACATCCAAACCTGGCAAGTGGCGCGCATGGTGTACACGCGGTTCAACTACACCACGGGCGACGCGGCCGGGCAGAACATGTGCGGCAAGGCAACACACGCGGCCTGCCAGTGGATTCTGAAAAACAGCCCGGAAGCGATCAGCTACTTTGCGCTCAGTGGTGCCATCGAAACCGACAAAAAGCATTCCCACATGAACCTGCTGCACAGCCGGGGCAAGCGGGTGATTGCAGAAGCGACCATCAAGCGTGAGGTGCTTCAGCGCTTGGCGCGCACCACACCAGAAACAATTTTCAAGCAACGCCAACGAAGCGCCATTGGCGCCCAGCTGGCGGGCAGTGCCTACAGTGGGCCCCATTCAGCCAACGGCATTGCAGCCCTGTTCATTGCAACCGGGCAAGATGAAGCCAACGTGGTTGAAAGCCATGCAGGCATGGTGTTCATGGACATTACCGCTGATGGGGATTTGTACTTTTCAGTCACCTTGCCATCCGTGATTTGCGCCACAAAGGGTGGTGGAACCGGGCTGGCCACACAAGCAGAATGCCTCAAGATGCTGGGCTGCGAAGGCACAGGCAAAGCCCGCAAGCTGGCTGAAATTGTGGGGGCCACCGTGCTGGCCGGGGACTTGTCGCTGTTGTCGGCCATACTGGCGGATGAGTGGGTTTCATCCCACGACGCATACGGCAGAAACCGCTGATTGAACCATGCCGTGAGTGACTTGCCCTCGGGGTTGTAGGAAGAACACTGACCGCTGGTGCACTGCGGAATGACTTGGCCTGTATTTGGGAGCACACTCGTTTTACAACATAAAAAACGAGGAGACAGAATGCAGGCTCAAGTAGGACCGCCGAAGTCGAACGGCTCATTGTTTCAACGTGTAACAGGCTTGGTCACGAAAGTATCCGACGCCTTCGCATTCCCCCTTCGAACCTCCCACTACATTGAACTGGTCAACCCGCTGTGGAGCACACATGCCCTGCAAGCCCGGGTTGAAGCTGTGTGGGACGAAACCTCCGATTCACGCACCATCACCTTTCGCCCCGGCCTGAACTGGCGTTCACACAGACCCGGCCAGCACCTGCGCATTGGCGTACCCATCGGTGGCCAGCACTTCACGCGCACGTATTCCATCAGCTCTGCCCCCGAACGCAACGACGGCTGTTTCACCATTACGGTGAAAGCCATCGACAACGGCCGCATGTCGCACCACCTGGTTCGTAAACTAAAGGTGGGCGACCATGTGCCAATTGGTGTGCCGCAAGGCGACTTTTATTTGCCTGATGCACAGCCTGTGCTGCCCCTGTTCATTACCGCAGGCAGTGGCATTACGCCCATCATGAGCATGCTGCGCAGCCTGGTGCTGCAAGAGCGCATGCCCAACACCGTACACATTCACTACGCCCCACACACCTACGATGTGATTTTCGGGCGGGAACTGAAAGAGATTGCAGCCAAACAAAAACTGTATTCACTGAACCTGGTGCACACCCGTGAACCCGGCCAGAAGCCGGAAGAAATCAGCGGCAAGCGCCCTCACTTTTCCAAAGAGCAACTGGAACAACTGTGCCCCGACTGGCGCAAGCGCGATGTGTACGCCTGTGGCCCGCAAAGTATGCTGGACGCCATCGAACAACTGTATGAAGCCGAGGGCTTGAGCCGGCAGGTGCACACCGAGCGCTTCCGTGCCCAACTGGCTGGTGTTCCCACTGAAGTGAAAACCGGCGTGGTGAAATTTGCAAGAAGCAACATCACTGCCAATTCAGACGGTGAAACCAACCTGCTACGCCTGGCTGAAGACGCGGGCCTGAACCCGGAACATGGTTGCAGGATGGGCATTTGCCATGGCTGCGACGTCAAACTGGCCAGTGGCTGCGTGCGCGACTTGCGCACCAACGCGTTGATCAATGAAACCGGGCAAGTGATCCAGATTTGCGTGTGCGCCGCAGTGGGCGACGCAGAAATCGAAGCATAAGCAACAAGAGAAGCAGGAGACACACATGGGCATGCCAACACATTTGAGCGCCAGCGACATCGAGGAATTCGGTCGCGAAATGGACGCAATACGCAATGAAATTGCAGACTCGCTGGGCAGCAAAGACCGCGCTTACATTCTTTCTGTTATCAAGTGGCAGCGCACGCTGATGCTGGCCGGGCGGATTGTCATTTTCCTGAGCTTTTTCCTCTTGCCCATGAGCGACTGGACCTTCACCGGCTGGCCGCAATTCTGGGTTGTGCTGTTGTTGGGTGCAGGCATGCTGGGTGTGTCAAAAAGCATCGAGAACATGGAGCTGGGCCACAACATCATGCATGCGCAGTTCGACTGGATGCGCGACCCCAACATTCAATCCAACACCTGGGAATGGGACAATGTGTGCCCTTCCGACCAATGGAAGCACAGCCACAACGTGGTGCACCACACCTGGACCAATGTGCACGGCAAAGACCCCGACATTGGCTACGGCGTACTGCGTGTTACCGATGATCAGCGCTGGCATGCCAAGTACCTGTTCAACCCGGTAATCAACTTCGTGCTGATGATGATGTTCCAATGGGGTGTGGCCCTGCACGACCTGGAAGCAGACAAATTGCTGGCTGGCCAGAAAAGCTGGAAAGAAGTGATCCCGATGCTCAAACGCATTGGCTGGAAGGTACGCCACCAGTTACTGAAAGACTATGTGTGCTGGCCCCTGTTGGGTGCGGCTGTCACCCTGCCGTTTACACTGTATTTCGGTTTTGATGTAATCAATATCGCACTGGCTGCCATGGGCTTCACAATCATCGCCAACTTGATCGGCAACGGCATTCGCAACATCTGGTCGAATGTGATTATTTTCTGCGGTCACTTTCCGGCGGGTGTTCACCATTTCACCAAGGAAGAAGTGGAAGGAGAAACCCGCGCAGCCTGGTATGTGCGGCAGTTGCTGGGCAGCTGCAACATCACGGGGGGCAAGCTGTTCCACATTTTGTCGGGCAATCTGAGCCACCAGATTGAGCATCACCTCTTCCCCGATATTCCGGCCAACCGCTATGCTGAAATGTCGCCCCGTGTGCAAGCCATGGCAGCGCGCTACGGCCTGCCCTACAACAAGGGCAGCTTCACGCGCCAGTTTGGCACCACCACGTGGAATATCTGGCGGCTTTCACTGCCCTGATCGAGCGCACTACCTGTTACATGGCCGACACGGTGCTGTATGCAAAAAACAGCACCAGGCTGGCGGCCATGCCGGCATTGAAGCACTTCAAGCGCAGCGGGCTGTTGATGAATGCCCGCAAACGTGACCCTAACACCAGCCACACGCCCACACACAACACCCCCACGCTCGCCATGACCACAGCCACCGCCAGCACGTCCAGCACCGGTGTGCTGGCACTTGCCGGGAACAAGGCCACTGCAGCCGTGGCCATGAACCAGGCCTTGGGATTCACCCACTGAAACAACACGGCATTCAGAAAGGTCAGCGGCCTGGACCCCGGCTTCAATGCATCTGCCGAAGGTGAAAAACTGGCAATGCGCCAGGCCAGGACCACCATCATCAACAAACTGAATACCAGCAACACCGTTTGAAACCAGGGCACGGTGTCAAACACCGCATTCAACCCCAGGCCCATGGCCAGAAGCATCAAGGGAAATCCCACCACAATGCCAAAGAAATGGGGAAGACTTTTTCGCACACCGAAATTCATGCCGGAAGTCATGATCATCAAGTTATTGGGCCCCGGTGTGATGATGCTCAGGAATGCAAACAAGGCAACGGCCTGTAAATGCTGCATGGTGAACTCCTTTCATGGTGTAACGAATCGAACATCCACTGTAAGAAGTTTTGCAAATTCAGCACAGATTCAGGATAATGAAATAATGTGCAGTACAGATTAAATCAATCAAAATCTGTACTGCTTTCAAACTTCGAATTCTGTGCGGGTATTCCCATGAAGCTGGAACGTTGGCAAGTCATTGCCGCAGGCATTTGTTCCCTGATCCTGACCGTGGGCCTGGCCCGTTTTTCCTATACCCCCCTGTTGCCCATCATGCGTGAACAGGCAAGCCTGAGCGCATTTGATGGTGGCTGGCTGGCCACGGTGAACTACATGGGCTACATCACCGGTGCGTTGCTGGCTTCAACGCTGAGCAACCTGGATTACAAGTACCTGCAGTACCGTTTGGGCCTTGTTGTCGCCGTGCTCAGCACCATCGGCATGGGCCTGACCACCGATGTGAACCTTTGGGTATTCCTGCGCTTTGTCTCGGGCGTGTCCAGCACCGCCGGCATGTTGATCGCATCGGGCTTGATCATGAACTGGCTTGCCCGCCAGAACCTGAAAACCGAACTGGGCCTGCATTTCACCGGGGCTGGCCTGGGGCTGGTCATGTCTGGCCTGGCTGTCATGGCCATGGTCGATCACCTTAGTTGGGACCAGCAATGGTGGGTGCTTGGCGTGGTGGGCATTGTGTTTTTTATTCCGGCCTGGAAGTGGATGCCCAAACCCGCCAAGGCTGGCAGCGCCGAAGCACAGGTGGCTGACGTGCCGCCACCAACCGCAAAGTGGATGCGCTTGATGCTGGGTGCCTATTTCTGCGCCGGCTTTGGTTATGTGATCAGCGCCACATTCATTGTGGCCATTGCAGAAACACTGCCTGAACTGCAAGGCAAAGGCCCTTGGGTGTGGGTGGTGGTGGGGCTTGCGGCCATGCCGTCCACTTTCATCTGGGATCGGGTGGCGAGAATAACTGGCGTGTTCGAAGCCTTGGTGCTGGCTTATGGCCTGCAAATTCTGTCGATCCTGATGGCGGGTTTTGTGGACGGATACTGGGCCAACATGGTCAGTGCCGTGTTGTTCGGCGGCACCTTTGCAGGCATTGTGAACCTGACCCTCAGCATTGCGGGCCGACAGTTCCCGGCCAACCCCAGCAAGGCCATGGCGCGAATGACCCTGAGCTATGGCGTCTCCCAAATTGCAGCACCCGCATTGGCCGGATTGATCGCTGAACGCACAGGCACCTACCGCGGTTCGCTTTACCTTGCAGCCCTGTTGATGGTGGCTGGCGTATTCATGGTGTGGGCCCTGAAAAAACAGACAGACCAGGCTGCACTGTCGCAAAGCGCAGGGTAAGCCAATGAATGCCACCTCGCGCAAATACGAAACACTGGCGTTGAATCTTCAGGCCTTGATTGAGCACAATCATTTTGCAGCCGGGTACAAACTGCCTTCCATTCGGAAATTGTCCGAGCAGTGGCATTACTCCATCGACACCGTGCAGAAAGCATTGAATCTTCTGGAGGACAGAGGCTATGTTCAGCCGGTGGCCAAATCCGGTTATTACGTTCAAGCGCGCAGCACCCCGCTTGCAAACACCTGCACGCAAGCGCCAGATTCCATTGCGCTGGAACCGCCTGTCAACCTGGAAGTGGCCAACCAGATCGCAAACTTTCTGAAAAGCTCGACACGCGAAGGCGTTGCACCGCTGGGTGTGGCGTTTCCCGCCCATGAGTTGTTGCCGATTGCCACCCTGCGCCGCAGTTACGCCACGGTCAACCGCACGCGCCCGGACCTACTCACGTTGGGAAGCCACGTGGAGCCCAATCAGCCTGAACTGGTGCAACAACTGCAACAACGCTTTGAACTCATGGGCATGAAATTGAAGCGGGATGAACTGGTGATCACCGATGGCTGCACCGAAGCACTGGGCCTGGCCTTGCAAACTGTTGCACGCCACAATGATGTGGTTGCGGTGGAATCGCCCGGCTATTACCTGCTCTTGCAGATGATCGAATCGCTGGGCCTGCGCGCACTGGAAATACCCAGCAGCCCGGAACATGGCATGTCACTGGAAGCACTTGAAATTGCGGTGAAGCAGACCCGCATTGCAGCCTGCATTGTTTGCCCAACGGCCAGCAACCCGATGGGTTCGGTGATGCCGGACACACACCGCAAAAAACTGCTGGACCTGGCCGAGAAATACGACTTCCCGATTGTGGAAGACAATGTGTACGCCGACCTGTACTTTGAACGCTTCCGCCCTCGCCCGTTGAAAGCGGGCAAACAAGGCGACCGGGTGTTGATGTGCGGCTCATTTTCCAAATCGCTCAGCCCGGCACTGCGAATTGGCTATGTGGCGGGTGGAAAATATGCGGCCCAGGTGTTGTCGAAGAAACGGATTTTAAGCGGTTCAACAAATCCGATTACCCAGGTGGCTGTGGCGCATTACCTGGAAAAAGGCTCGTTCGAGCGGCACTTGCGCACCCTGCGCCAGCAATTTGAAACCCAGGTGCGCGCAATGAGCAGCCTGGTGCTGAAACACTTTCCACCCGGCACCCGAATTTCAGAACCCAAGGGTGGGTTCGTGTTGTGGGTTGAACTGCCTGGCGACATCGACACTGCCGCACTGTTCAACAGGGCGATTGCGCGCAAGGTGGCTTACATGCCGGGCAGCGTATTCTCCGCCAGTGGTTTGTACAAAAACTGTATTCGCCTGAACTGCGGCCACCCTGTGACAGACGACACCGCAGTGGCGATTGCGAAGCTGGGCCAATTATTCCTCACCCAACCAAACCACTTGGTATAGATCACGCCGACGATCCAGAAAATTGCGAACCGATCCTTCATTTTTCAGATTTTGAAGTTTGTCCAGATCCACATCCACAATCAGGGTCATCTCGGTGTTGGGCGTGGTTTCAGCCATGATGGCGTCGTGCGGAAAGGCAAAGTCAGACGGAGAAAACACCGCGGTTTGCCCGTATTGAATGTCCACATTGTCCACTTTGGGCAAATTGCCAAAGCTGCCTGAAATGGCCACATAACATTCGTTCTCGATGGCCCGTGCCTGGGCACAGCGGCGCACACGCAGGTAGCCGTTCTTGGTGTCGGTCCAGAAAGGAACGAGCAAAATCTGCATGTCCTTGTCGGCCAGCAAACGAGACAATTCCGGAAATTCGGAGTCGTAACAAATCAGAATGCCGATTTTGCCGAAGTCGGTGTCAAACACATTCAGCCTGTTGCCGCCTTCCATCATCCACTCACGCTTCTCATGGGGTGTGGGGTGAATTTTGTACTGGGCTTCCACCGTGCCATCGCGGCGGCACAGGTAGGCCACATTGTACAGCGCGCCATTTTCCATCACCGGCATGGAGCCTGCCACCACGTTGATGTTGTAGCTCACCGCCATTCGCCGTATTTCATCGCGGATTTGATCCGTGTAGGTGGCCAGGTGGCGAATGGCTTCCAGCGAATTGCCATTGCCCGCCAGGCCCATCAAGGGTGCGTTGAAGAACTCGGGAAACAAGGCCACGTCGCAACGGTAATCTGACAAGGCGTTGATGAAGTATTCGGCCTGTTTCACCACATCGTCCACGTTGTGAAACTCGCGCATTTGCCATTGCACGCAACCTATTCTCGCAGTGGTTTTGGGCGCGCCAAACAACATCGGTTTCTCGGGTTCGTAGTAAATGTTGAACCACTCCAGCAAGGTGGCATAGCCTTGCGATTCCTTGTCTTCAGGCAGGTAGCCTTTCAGTACTTGCTTCACTTCAAAGTCGTTGCTCAACTGAAATGTCAAAATCGGGTCGTACAGATCCTTGCGCTTCACGGCAGCAATGTATTGCTGTGGCGACATCTCGTTCATGTGTGCCTTGTAACCGGGAATTCTGCCCCCCGCCATGATGGCGCGCAAATTCAGGCTTTTGCAAAGCTCCCTGCGGGCCTCGTAAAGACGTCGACCCACGCGCATACTTCGGTATTCCGGATCTGCGAATACATCAATGCCGTAAAGCACATCGCCCCTCGGATCGTGGGTGGTAGCGTAAATGTTGCCGGTGATTTCCATGTAGGTGTGCTTGTCGCCAAACTTGTCATAATCCACCACCACGGCAAAAGCCGCAGCGATCACTTTGCCGTCGTCTTCGATGCAAATCTGGCCTTCCGGAAATGTTTTCAGGATTGAACGGAATTTGGACTCAGGCAGTGCGCCGCCTGCGCTGTGATACACCAGTTCCATGATGCGCTTGATGTCGGAATAGTCTGAAACAGTCAAATTGCGCAACAGCAGCTTGTGCCCTGTGTGTTCGTGATCTTTTTCATGCTCGAGTGAATCGGTTTCTGAAGCCATCCGGTTTACCCCCATTAGTTCATTAAATGAATGTTCCCATTAGAACACATCATTAAAAATGAGGAGCTTGACCTTCTTTTTTCGGCATGTTTTACAACAAGTGACTCAGGTCAGGAAATCAATCAAGAAGAAAAAAATTCTATCTGGCAGGCACCTCAAAACCGTATTTGCGCAAGATGGCCAGCGCACCCGGTGTACCCAAATACTGGTAAAAAGCCTTCGCTGGTTCAGGTGCGTTTTTCATCAGCACCATGCGTTGGGCCAAAGGTTTGTGCCAGGTTTCGGGAATCAGTGCGAAATCACCCTTGCTGCCAATTTGCGGCGCCAGTGCAAGCGAATAGGCAATGATCCCACCCTGTGTTGAACCCGATGTTGCAAACTGAGCGGCCTGCGAAATGTTTTCACCAATCACCAGCCTGGGTTCAATGGCTTGCCACAAGCCCGCGTGCTCAAGGGCTTCCATCGCACGCATGCCATAGGGCGCATGCTCAGGTGAAGCAATGGCAAATTTTTTCAAGCGCCCATCCTTCAGGGCAGCGGCCAAATCATTTAACTCACCATCGGCTTTCAAGGCGGAGCCCTTGGGCACCAGGATGCCAATGCGGCCTTTGGCATACAGCCGACCCCTGTCTTCGGTCTTTCCCGCATCGGCCAGTTTGAACACAAAGTTTTCATCCGCCGACATGAACAGGTGAAAAGGCGCACCCTGAGCAATCTGCGAATAAAAATTGCCGGAAGAACCAAAAACGAGTCGAATCTTCTGCCCGGTTTCTTTCTCGAACTTTGCAGCCACTTCTTCAATGGCAAATTTCAAATCGGAGGCGGCAGCCAATGTTGGCAAGGTTGAGTGGGCTTGTTGCGCGTGTGCTGGTATCGAGCCAATCACTGACAGTACAGCGCACAGACCCATTGCACACACATTCCGGATCACACTTTTCACTGGCTTTTTACCTGTTTTCAGACGGTTCACTGATTTGTTCAAGATTGCCAAAACACCGCTGCAGGGTCAAGCCAACGGGCATTGGCTCGGGTTTACTTTTGCGAATGCCAAGCGCTGATGTCGCGGCACACCGGCCCAATTGCCAACAGAAACAGAAGTGCCGAAATCGGCAACACGAACCACACACTCAACTGGAGAAATCCGATTGCGCCCACTACACCACCTACAAAAAAACTGCCGATCAGGCGAGTCAGGGCCATGAGTTTTCGGCGATCAGCAAAAACCGGCAACTGACCTTCACGTGCGCCGGCATTTCGATAAACAAGCTTGCCCAACTCAATGCCCAAGTCGGTGATCATGCCGGTGACATGGGTGGTGCGAACCACCGCCCCGGAAACCTTGGTGATGACCGCATTCTGCAAACCCATCATGTAGGCCAGCACGGCAACCCCACTCACCCAGAAAAATGGGGAGCCCACTGCAACACTGGATGACATTGCACCGAAGACAAGAAGCAACATTGCCTCCAGCAACAGAGGAAATGCGTAGAGACTTTCGAGTGCCCGGCGCCGCGCGAACGACACCAGGATGGCTGTGCTCATGGCCCCCAACAGAAAACTGAATACCGCGATGGCAACGCCCGACACAAGGTTAAATTCGCCCAGCACCAGGTTGTCGGCCATGGACGAAACAAGTCCTGTCATGTGCGACGTGTAGGTCTTGAAGGCCAGATAGCCGCCAGAATTAACCATACCCGCCACTAACGCAAGCCATGCGCCCAGCGCAAGATTTGATTCATCTGAACGCGACTTGCCGGTCAAGCGTGTGGAATAGTTGAAGAGCATGCGAGGTCTCAAGGGCGGCAGCACAGTCATTTCGGGTTGAGCTGGTGTTACAAATCGAGTGCTTCATTGAGTACTTATCTTACGCCCACAATGGTGTGAAGGCCGCTTTTTCAAATACCCTGGCTAATACGCTTGAAATAAGAAGTGTGTGCAGCACTGCCTTCTGGCCATTCGCTGAGAAAGTGCTGCTGCCACTTGGCCTGATCGAACTGCACGCGCACCTGCTCAATCCACAGTCCGTCAATTTGCGTGGCCTGAAGCACTCTGCTTTGTTCACGCACTTGTTCAGGTATTTGTTCACTGAGTGCACTCGCAGAAATTCGCGTGAACAAACCATCCAGGCTGCCGGGTGCGCTGGGCATGCCCGCTGCGCCATTGTTGCTGATCAAGCCGGTTCGCCCACCCGGCAAAGGTTCAGGGTGAAAGGCTGCGGAACAAGTGTGGCTGCTGGCAAACACATTGACCTGCGCTTTGTCGAACAAGGAAACGCGCCAAGGCGCTTCATCACTGCGCGACAAATGCACCGGGTCGAACCGCCAGCCAGCCAGTGAATCGCCATCGCCATGCACCACGGCCACGTTCAAACCACTCACGCTGTAACGTGCAAAAAACGGTTTTTCAAGCAGTCGGGCGAGCAATTCAGGCTGTTGTTGCGCCGTGCGTTTCAATTCGGTGTGAATGAAATTGGAACGGTCCACAACACCCTGATCCACATCCTCGGGGTAGGCGCAGCCGCAATCGGCCACATCCAGCGCCTCGCCCAATTCGGCTTCGACATTGCCAAGAATGCAGTCGTGTTTCAGCACGCGTTGGTTGATGGCCAGAAAACCGTCTGCCGATTTGTTGAACCAGTTAAAGTCACCATTGAAGCAAATACGCACAACACCCGTTTCCTGTGCAGCCAGCGCTTCAATGGCATCCAGCGCATACGGGTTGCCATACAAGCCACCCACCACGTACAAGACGTCGCAAGGTGTAGCGGGTGCCTTGGCAATTTTTGCGGCACCATATTGATATCGAATGGGACAACTGCGGCCAGCTTTTTCAATCATGACTTACTCGTACAGGCTGTTCAGTTGCGCGGGTGTCAGTTGGTCGCTTGCGCAATCCAGCACCACTTCACCCGCTTTCAATCCAATCACGCGGTGGCTGAGCAAGGGGACCAAATTCACATTGTGAACCACGGTGATGAGGGTCGCATTCTCGCTGGCCTTGACCAGCAATTCACACACTTCATCTGCAGCCGTGGGGTCGAGTGCAGCCGTGGGCTCGTCCGCCAGCACCAGTTTCGGTTGCTGCATCAGCATGCGGGCAATGGCCACTTTCTGGCGTTCACCGCCCGACAGTTTGTCGGCCCGCTTGTCAGCCAAATGCGCCATGCCCACCGCTTTCAAGGCAGCCTGTGCACGTTGTGTTTCCTCATTCGTGAAAATTCGCGCCCAACTGCGCAGGCGCGGCATGCTGGCCAAACCACCCACCAATACATTTTCCATGGCACTCAAGCGGGCCACGAGATGCAGGCCCTGCAACACCTGCCCCACTTCAGCTCGCACCGGGCGCAAATCGCGTTCACGGCGAAGGGGAAACACCACCCGCTCGTTCACCACAATACGCCCCGCCGTGGGCTTTACAAAACCGTTGAGGCAGCGCAACAAGGTGGACTTGCCCGCACCGTTGCGACCCAAAATAGCCACCTTCTCGCCCTGGCCCACCGCAAGGGAATCCACTTTCAGGATTCGACGCCCTGCAATGACCATTTCCAGGCCATCGATCTGAATGATGTTGCTGCTCATAGCAAAGCCGTCCGTATGCGTCGGCTGATTGCGTCAAACGCAGTCACCATCAACACCACCACGATCAGGATGCTGGACAAACGGCCCCACTGAAACAGGGACACCGCTTCCGAAATCAGCAAGCCCAAACCACCCGCACCAATGATGCCGAGTATGGTTGAATCGCGAATGTTGTATTCCCAAAGGTACAAGTGGCTACTGACCCACTGGGGCAAC
Source organism: Limnobacter thiooxidans (assembly GCF_036323495.1). NCBI lineage: Bacteria > Pseudomonadati > Pseudomonadota > Betaproteobacteria > Burkholderiales > Burkholderiaceae > Limnobacter > Limnobacter thiooxidans. Next base: position 2,509,248 of record NZ_AP028947.1, read on the forward strand.
ACGCTGGGCCACACCGACCAGAAGAATGTTTGCGACGGACTTGCGCCCACCCCTTTCACCGCCTCAATGGAAGCCATGTCCAACGTCTCAATGGATTCTGCAAACAACTTGCCGTAAGTGCCCAGGCTGTGAAAGGCAATCGCCAGAATGCCGGCGGTTGGTCCAAGGCCGACAATACCCACCAGCACCAGGCCGAATACCAGCGTGTGAATGGATCTGGAGGTGTCCAGTACCAGGCGCGACAAGGCCGTCACAATGCGCGGTGCCTTGATGTTTTTTGCACTCAGCACACCAAAAGGCAGGGCCAGGATTGCACCCAACAGCGATCCCAACGTGGCAATCTTGAAGGTAGTCCAGGTGGCAAAAGCCAACTGGATCAACCACTGCTTTTCAACGGCCTGTCGGTCTTCCACGCGCAACACGGTGCCGTCGTCGCTGGTGTATTTGTAAGCCGGGTCACCCAGCCACACATCCAGAAAACTGGGTCGTGCAAACTCGGTGGCTGTCTTGATGAAGTTGGCCACCGGGTTGCGCCCCATGGACAAATCACCCGCGGTGGCCAGGCTGTAAACACAGGAGAAAACGATCAGCGCATACAAAAAAACCAGCCCGAAAAATCCGAGCCGGCCTTTCATTCTGGCCTTGAACTGCATCCAATTCATAAAGGCGTTCCAGGCACCTTACTTGGGCTGCAGGCGGCCAGTGGCCAGGCCTGCATCACGAATTGGCTTGTAGTAGCTGTTGTCTTTTTTGGCAAAACCAGTGTAGCGCGGGGGCAGCAGGTTGGGCTGGTTTTTCAGCTCGGCACCAATGCCCAGCAAGGCCTCTTGCAGTTTGGCCACAAAGACTTTGTCTTCAAACAGCTTGGCACTCACGGCGAAGGCGTCATTGGGCAAGGGGTCGGAAGTCCAGATGATTTTTGAATCTTCCGCCTTGATCAGGCCGTCCGCAATCATCGCATCGCGGTTGCGGTTGTAGTCTGCACCGGCGTCAATCGCACCTTGGGTCACTTGGGTTTGAATGGCCTGATGGCTGGTGTTGATCACCTTGGAAAAATAAGTGTCGGGGTTGATGCCCTGCTTCTGAAAATAATGGAACGGAATCAGGTAGCCCGAGGTAGAACCCTTGTCGCCAAATGCGAAAGTTTTGCCTTTCAGGTCAGCCATGCTCTTGATGCCACTTTTCGGGTTGGTCACCATAATGCCGTAATACTCGGGCTTGCCTTCGTACTCAATCGTGGCAACTGCCTGCGCTTTCGCTTCGTTGTTGGCCAATACATAGCCCCAGGGGCCCATCAAGGCCACATCGGTTTCGCCATTGGCCAGTGATTTGGCCAAACCCTCCCAACTGCTGACCGTGCGCAACTTCACAGGCTTGCCTAGCTTCTTTTCCAGGTACTGTGCCAAGGGGGTGTAGGTGGCGTCGTTCTTGTCTTTGTCGGGCTGGTAAAGGCCAACGCCAAACTGGATTACTTCAGTGGCTGCGGCAGGCGCAGCAAAAAGTGCAAGGCTGAAAGCGCCAATGAAGGCTTTCGTGGACAGTCGCATGGTCAAGTTCCGTGGTGAATTTGAATGAATTGGATATAAGAGGTCGGTACTAATATTTAGTTCGCTAACGTTGCGTCAAAGGTTACATGAAATTAACGGGATTTCGGCAGCAAAAACCACGGCTCACAATCCAATCATTCAATTCGACGCATTGCGGGCAAGCCAGGCGTCATAACCACCCTGCATGGCTTTGGCTTTGCTGTAGCCTTGCTTGCGCAAAAGGTCAGCCACCTGGCTGGCGCTGACATCATTGGGGCAGGCACACATGGTGACAATCAGGTCGTTCTTGTTCCAGGCTCGGGCTGCAGAAAGGGCGGTGTCCGCATTGGCTGGCAGCCAGCCTGCCAAGGGTTCAGCCTGCTGCACCACAGCGGGTCGAAGATCAATCAGACGCAAGCTGGAATCTCCGGCCTGTACCCGTTGAAACACGTCGTGAACCTCAATTTTCGCGCCATTCGCCTTCGCCCGAAAAGCATCACGTTGCATCAACTTCCACATCAGCCACAAGCTGCAGATCAATGCGGCTACCACCGCCAACACAAACAGATTGTCTTTCAACAACGCGTACACTGCGTTGACCTCATTCTTGAAAAGCCAACCCGCCATCAAAGCCGCCATGGCCCACAGAAAAGCACCTGCCGCAGATGCCACCGTGAATGCAAAAAGCGACATTTTCACAGCACCGGCAATTGGCGGCGCCACAGTGGAAAACCCCGGAATGAATTTGGCAACCACCAATGACCAGGGGCCCCAGACACGAAACCGCGATTCGGTTTGGCTGACACAGGATTCAGGATTGATGGACAACTTGCACAACACAGCCAATACGCGGTACCCGTAAAACCGCCCTGCAAAGTACCAGGCCCAATCAGCAATAAGGGAAGCCGAGGTGGCCACGATGGCCAGAAGAAAAATGCCTGTCCATTCACCCGACAAACTGGCGGACAGAATCAGGGTGGGCACCGCAGGCACGGGTGCACCCAACTGCTGCAAGAGCACGTTGAAGAACACCAACACTTCTGTAGTTTCGAACAAAGACATTGCGTTTACGCTGAAAATTACAAGGCGTCAAAGCCTGCCTTGTTTGCCAACATCATAAGCATTTTCAGGCGACCGTTGCCGCACATTAGAGTAGACCCTCTCCGAAATCAGGCAAGGAATGTCACAAAGTGTTGCTAACCTGACTTCTCTGGTTTACTAAATGAAGGAGTACACACCATGGCAGACCTCGAACATTACAAGGCCAAGTTGAATGCCCAGCTCGATGAGTGGAAGGCAGACCTTGACAAACTGAAAGCCCAAGCGGATGGAAAATCGGCTGATGCCAAAAAAGAGCTGAACGATTCCATTGACGCGCTGGAAGTAAAATTAGCGCAAGGTCGTTCAAAACTTGAAGAGCTGAAAGATGCCGGCGCGGAAGCCTTCGAAAGCTTGAAAGACGGGGCCAACAGCGCCTGGGACAGCATCAAGGACGCTTTCGACAAAGCCAAGTCCAAATTCTGATTGATTCAACCACCCTGCAGCCTGGTTCACCGCAAGGGGGATCGTGCTGCAAGGCAATACAACCCCCTTCAAAAGCTCACACTTCACTGAAAATCAGCGTGAAATTAGAGCTTATTCTCTAAACACTTTGATTCTTTCCCTTCGGAAAAGTCCCCTTGAAACCCTTTTCCATTGCCAATTAGGCACTTAGAAGCAATTTTAAAGTGGACTCGATAATTATAGTAAAAATGCATTGATTCGATAGATCGATTAAATTTTGCAATCGCACAATTTTTTCGGTAGAATCCGGGGTGTGTAACTTACTAACTGTTCATTAACTTTCTGGAGGACTTCAAATGTCTCTGATCAATACAACAATCAAGCCGTTCAAAGCCACTGCATATTGGAATGGCAAGGAAATCGCACTGACCGAAGCCGATGTATTGGGCAAGTGGTCCGTGTTCTTCTTCTACCCAGCCGACTTCACATTCGTGTGCCCCACAGAATTGGGCGACCTGGCTGACCAGTACGAAGAACTGAAAGCAATGGGCGTGGAAGTGTTTTCCGTGTCCACAGACACACACTTTGTACACAAGGCATGGGCTGACGCCACCGAAACAATCGGCAAGATCAAGTACCCAATGATTGGTGACCCCACAGGTCAAATCACACGCAACTTTGGCGTGATGATCGAAGAAGAAGGCCTGGCACTGCGCGGTACATTCGTAATGGACCCCAACGGCGTGATCAAGGTCATGGAAGTGCACGACTTGGGTATCGGCCGTGACGCATCTGAACTGAAGCGCAAGATTCAGGCTGCACAGTACATCGCCAAGAACCCAGGCCAGGCCTGCCCAGCCAAGTGGAAGGAAGGCGAAGCCGCCTTGACTCCATCACTGGACCTGGTTGGCAAGATCTAAATTCAAATCACCTTTGAATTTGTTGTAAAAAGCCGCCCCCCACAAAGGGGCGGTTTCACGAAAGAAGAACAACTCAGGAGTACCCCATGCTCGACGCAAACATCAAACAACAACTGAAGACCTATCTGCAGATGCTGCGCCACCCGATTGAACTGGTGGCCTCGCTGGACAACAGCGACAAAGCACGCGATGTGGAACAGCTTGTCCAAGAGATCGGCGAGTGTTCAGACAAAGTGTCTGTTCGCCTTGACGGCAACTACGACCTGCGCCCATCCTTCTCGATCGCCAAGCAAGGCGAAGAAGGCCGCGTTCGTTTTGCCGGTTTGCCAATGGGTCACGAATTTACATCCCTTCTGCTTGGCTTGTTGCACGTGGGTGGTCACCCACCCAAAGTGGAAGCCGATGTCATTGAACAGATCAAGGGCTTGCAGGCCCCTGCAGGCGGCGCGCATTTTGAAACAGTGATTTCGCTGAGCTGCCACAACTGCCCCGACGTAGTTCAAGCGTTCAACACCATTTCCGCGCTGAACCCAGCCTTCAGCCACACGATGATTGATGGCGGCATGTTCCAGCCTTTGGTCGAGCAGCGCAAGGTCATGGCGGTGCCTACAGTGTTTCAGGGTACCCAGGGAAACAGCACCGAAACCTTTGGTTCCGGCCGCATGACGCTGGAAGAAATTGTTGCCAAACTGGACAGTGGCGCTGCCGAAAAAGACGCCGCCAAGATGAACGCCAAGGGCGAGTTCGATGTGCTGATTGTAGGTGGCGGCCCAGCCGGTGCCTCAGCAGCAATCTATGCAGCCCGCAAAGGTGTTGCTACAGGAATTGTCACCGAGAAATTCGGCGGCCAGGTGCTCGACACACTGGGTATTGAAAACTTCATTTCCGTGAAAGAAACCGAAGGCCCGAAACTGGTGGCCGCGCTTGAGCAGCACGTGAAGGAATATGACATTGACGTCATGGCTCTGCAGCGCGCCAAGGCACTGAACAAACTGGACGACGGCAAGGTTGAAGTGGTGCTGGAAAACGGCGCCAAGCTGGTCAGCAAAACAGTGATTCTGAGCACCGGCGCACGCTGGCGCGAAATGAATGTGCCCGGTGAAACCGAGTACCGCAACAAAGGCGTGGCCTATTGCCCACACTGTGATGGCCCCTTGTACAAAGGCAAGCGCGTAGCGGTGATCGGTGGCGGCAACAGCGGTGTTGAAGCAGCCATTGACCTGGCCGGCATTGTGAAGGAAGTCACCTTGTTTGAATTTGACACCAAGTTGAAAGCCGACGCCGTGTTGCAGAAAAAGCTGTACAGCCTGCCCAACGTGAAAGTGATCATGAATGCCTTGACCACCGAAGTGAATGGCGACGGCAGCAAGGTCTATGGCCTGAGCTACAAAGACCGCGCAACAGACGAAGTGAAGCAGGTTGAACTGGAAGGCATTTTTGTACAGATCGGTTTGCTGCCCAACACCGACTGGCTGAAAGGCACACTCGAATTGAGCAAGCATGGTGAAATCGTGGTGGACCACAAAGGTCACACCAGCATGGAAGGCGTGTTTGCTGCAGGCGACTGTACCACCGCACCTTACAAGCAGATCATCATCGCGATGGGCGAAGGTGCCAATGCGTCATTGGCTGCATTTGACCACTTGATTCGTCAGTAAGCGGGTCAATAAATCCTGCTTTCAAATACTGGAAGTTGCGATTTAAAAAAAGCCCTGCCATTTAAAAATGGTGGGGCTTTTTGTTGTCATTTATGTTTTTAACAATCAGTCCAGCGACGCAACAGGTTGTTGTACAGGCCTGTGAGTCGAATCAGTTCCGGGTTGGTTTCACCGTATTCCTGCCGCAGCTTGATCAGTGACTCGTCCATCTGGAACAGCATCCTGCGGCATTCAGCGTCTTTCACCATGCTTTGCATGAACATGTAGCAGGCCAGTCGCTCGCCGCGCGTCACGGGCGCCACCGCATGCATGGAACCTGATGGATAAACCACCAGACTGCCTGCATTCAACTTGACCCGGTGTTCACCGTAGGTGTCTTCAACCACCAGTTCACCGCCGTCATAATCGGCGGGGCTGGACAAAAAAAGCGTGGCAGAAATGTCGGTTCGCAATGCGCTGCCATCGGGCAGGTAACGCAAGGTGCTGTCGGTGTGCAAACCATAGCTGTTGGTGCTGCCCATGTAGCAATTGAAATTGGGCGGCAAAATTTTGTAAGGCAAGGCAGCCGAAATCAATCGGCTGCTTTTGTTCAGTGCGCGCATCACCAGCACACGCAGGTCACGAAGAACGTCACTGCCTTCGGGAATCTGAAGGTTGTTTTTGGCCAGCCTAGCCTGGGAACCGGCGCTTTGACCGGTAGCCCAATCGGCCCGGGCCAACAGCGCTCGCACGTTCTCAAGTTCGTCGGCGTTCAGAACGTTTTCTATCGTAACCAGCATGATTCTAGTTCACATCAAGGTTTAAAAGTCATAACGCAAAGTGGCAATCAACTGGCGCCCTTCTCCCGGAATGCCCTGCCCACCGCCTTCCGCAAGTTGCGAAATATAGCGCTCATCAAACACGTTGTACAAGTTCAAACGAACCTGCACGTCCTTGCTGAATTTGTAGGTGGAATACAGATCCACCACGGTGTAGCTGGGAATGCTGACCTTGATGTTTCCCGCTTGAGTGCTGGTGGTTGGGTCCCCAGGAAGACCTGCCCCGGCATCGCCATTGCGGAAAGGCTGAACACCACTGGTCTGGTTTGAAACATACTGAATTCCACCCCCAAAACCAAATTTCGGCGTGAAGTCATAGGTCGTAAAAACATTGAAGGAGTTTTTGGGCGTGCCCCCCAATTCCTGCCCCTCGGCAAAAGGCGCAGTGGGCGCACGTGTCACTTCCGACTCCAGGTAGGTATAACCGGAATACAGGCGCCATTTTTCAGTCACCTTGCCGGCTAGCAGCACTTCAAAACCGTTGATGTGGTACTCCACATTCGGCGTGGTTGCTCCACCTGCAGATGTGGCAGGCAAACGCCCGCGGTCAGTTTCGGTGCGGAATACGGCTGCATTGATATCCAGCCCGGCACCAATGGTCATCTTGCTGCCCAATTCAAAAGCCTGCACTTTTTCTGTGGGTGAATCAAAGGTTGCAGCGTTGGCCACGCGGTCGTTCATGCTGCCACCGGCCAATTGAATCTGATTGCGGTCAAAGTTTCCCGAAATCAAAAACGCGTTGCCATACGATGCATACAGCGAATGCGCAGGCGTCAGCTTGTGCACCAGGCCCAGGCTGTAACTGTATTCGCTGTCTTCGCGAACAAAGCTGCGGTTCTCGGCCTGCACCGGAGTCAAACCTACAGCATTGGAATTCTGGCGGTCTTCCTCGATTGCAAAAGCCTTGACCTTGTCATAACGCACACCCGCATTCAGCTCCCATTTCTCGTTGAGCTTCATGGTGTCGAGCAGGTACAGGCCCATTTCCTCGGTTTCCAGGCGGTGAATGCCGCCATAGGCCAGGTTGCCAGTGAACTCCCGTGCAGCGGGGTTGAACAAACTGGTGACAGGGCCATTCGTATCAAGTCGACGACGGTTTTCGTATTCGTAGAAACCGAAATCAAAACCTGCCACCAAGTCGTGCTGAATGGGGCCCGTGTTCAGGCTGAACAACAAATCGGTCTGGTTTTTGAAACTGGTGTCCACCTGGTCGCGTGGCTTCAAGTTGCCCACCACAAATCCCGAATCAGGGTTGTTGTTGCCCAAACCCGTACCACCATCCACAAATCTTGGAGAAGATGTCAGCGAATCGTTGCCCACAATCGCGTAACGGGTCTGATTGCGAATCACCTTGCCATTGGCCAGCGCATGTTGCACCGCCAGGCCAACCTGGGTTACGTCTACGTCCTTGTAATCGTTGGTGTGGCCATAAAAGTTGTCAAAACTGCCGCCATTGACCAATTGCCCTGTGCCTGCACCGCCGCGAAACGCACGATCAAACGGCAAGCCGCCATCAGGAATGTCGTTGGCCTGAATGTGCAGTACATCCACCGTGAATGAGGTGGGCTTGTTCAAACCCCAGGTGTAGGCACCATACACACCGAAGCGCTCTTCTTCAGCCACGTTGCGGCCAGGCAGGTCAGCGCTGTGCTGAAGCAGGTTCACGCGCACGGCGCTGTCTTCACTCAGTACCCGGTTCATGTCGAGCGTGGTGCGCAGGTAGCTGTCGGTGCCCAAGCTGACTTCCGCGCGGTTGAAGTCCACACCCAGGGGCTTCTTGGTCACGAAGTTGATGGTGCCACCGGCCGAACCACGGCCAGAAAATGCCGAGTTGGGGCCTTTCACCACTTCCAGTTGTTCGATGTAGAAAGGGTCTCGGAAATAGTTGCCGATGTCGCGCATGCCGTTGACGTTGATGTCGTCACGCGCATTGAAGCCACGAATTTTCAACTGGTCGCCACCGGGTGGGTTGCCTTCGCCGGCTTGCAGGCTGATGCCAGGAATATTTCGCAGCGCTTCTTTCAAGGACGTGACGTTCTGTTCTTCCAGCAGGTCTTGGGGCAACACGGTGATGATGCGCGGAATGTCCTGCAAGGGGCGCGAGTACTTCACGCTGTCCATTTGCTCGCCACGAAACTCGATGACATCAACTTCGGGCAGGGTTTGTGGTTTTTCCTGGGCCTGTGCAGCAATAGGTGACAAACCCACGAACGCCATCGTTAATGCAGTGGCCAATGGGGTTCTTTTTTGTACAGGAAAGAAAACTGGGTTCGGGTACTTCATGATGCTCCCTACATGAAATAAATTATAATGAGAATGATTCTGGTTTCTATTAACACATCTTAACAATAAATTTCACATAAATACACAATCAACTTCCTCTCGAGGGAATTTCGCTGAATAGAGGCAATTTCCTTATGTGCGCTACCGCACAGACCATGCCCCCCTATCAAGCTACGGTGCCTCATCCTGCCAAAACTATTGGGCAGAACTTACTCACCTGCGATTGATTACAAGGAACGACATGATCAACACCACCACCACGCCAAACGCCCCTCGAGACCCTGGTTATCGACTGGACCCCACAGGCCCTTCAGCCAGCGCTGTTTCCTGGGGCGCCATCATTGCCGGCGCTGCTGCTGCTGCCGCACTGTCATTGATTCTGCTGATCCTGGGCGTAGGCCTTGGCCTGTCCTCGGTATCCCCGTTTGCCTACGAAGGCATCAGCGCAGCCAGCTTTGGCATTTCAACCATCATCTGGCTGACAGTGACCCAACTGCTTTCATCGGGTTTGGGTGGCTACCTGGCTGGCCGACTGCGAACTAAATGGATGGACACACACACCGACGAAATCTATTTTCGGGACACAGCCCATGGATTCCTGTCGTGGGCAATCGCCTCACTGGCCACTGCAACATTGCTGGCCTCGGTGATCGGATCAATCGTGGGCGGCGGGATACAAGCCAGTGCTTCGGTTGCTGGTGGCATGGCCAACTCAGCCACAATGGCCGCAAACACCTTGGGCAGTTCCAACCCGCTCGCGGAATCAGAAAACAGTGCAGTGGCTTACTTCGTGGATTCGCTGTTTCGCAAAGCCAACCGCACCGAGACCACGCCATCTACAGACCTGTCCATGCCTGCGGTTCAAGAAGAACGCATTACCAGCAGGGACATTGAAGAAGTTACCCGGATATTCATGAACCTGAGCCGCACTGAACCTCTTCCGCAAGAAGACATTCAGTATGTTGGTCAGCTGGTTGCACAACGCACAGGCTTGACTCAACAGGAGGCTGAAAAGCGGGTCACAGAGGTGTATGCGCGTGCGCAGGCCAAGCTCAATGAAATTGAAACAGCGGCCAAAGACACGGCCGATGAAGCCCGCGAAGCCTCTGCTTACGGTGCCCTGTGGGTTTTCCTTGCGCTGCTGATCGGTGCTTTTGTCGCCAGCCTTGCCGCAACTCTGGGCGGGCGTCAGCGTGACGCTTGATCACCCCAAGCCTAATCCAACTCAACCACACCAATCAGGAGGACCCTGTGCGTTCAATCATCTTGTTTTTTCTGGGGATACCCATCCCGATCATTATCCTGATCGCACTGTTCATGTGACTGCACACGTGCCACAACCATCCACCAACAAGGATTTGCCATGACTTCCAAAAACAGCAATATCGACAACAAACTGGACGCAATTGCATTGCTGAAAGCCGATCATGAAAAGGTCAGTGAACTGTTTTCCGAGTACGAAAAAACGGACTCCAAGACAAAAAAGAAATCACTGGTTGATGAAATTTGCACGGAATTGACCGTGCATGCCCAGATTGAAGAAGAAATTTTCTATCCTGCCGTCAAGGCGGTATTGAAGGACGACTTCATCGTCGTTGAAGGTGCCGTGGAGCACCTTGGCATCAAGAACCTGATTGACCAGCTAGAGGGTATCGAGCCTGGCGGCGATGTTTACGATGCCAAAGTGAAAGTGCTCTCCGAATACGTGGAACACCATGTCGAGGAAGAGCAAAGCGACATGTTCCCCAAGGCGAAAAAAGCACCATCGCTGGATCTGGTTGAACTGGGAGATCGCATGGCAGCACGCAAAGCCGATTTGTTATCGACGCGGGCTTAGACAATCCGGTTTTATTCACCACGCAATACGGGCCTGGCAGGGGTCAGGGTCACCTGATCGCCTGTGCCGGGCTTGATTAGCCATGCTCATCTGCTACAGTCAATCCTTGATTGATTCTTGTCAGCACCCAACATGCATTACCCCAGTACTTTTTCAGTCGCTTTTATTGCGGCAGTCTTCTGCAGCACTGTACACGCACAGGCCCCCTCAACCGAGCCCGTCCAGGAAGCAGAATTGCGCACTTGCCTTGAACTTGAACAACAGGGCTTGAGCCGCTTTAACGCACTTGAACAACGCGCCAATTCACTGCGCGCCACTGAAAAGCAACTCAGCGACAAACGCGTCGCGTTGCAAAGCCAGAAAAAAAGGCTGGATGCAGCAAAGCCCGATACAAAAGCCATTGCCCAATTCAACGAATCCATCAACGGATTCAATCAGCAAACAGATCAGTTGAATGCTGAAGTCAGCAAATTCGAAGTGGACTCCACAAACTATCAAGACTGGATGAACAACACGCTCAAGCCTGCCTGCAACAAGCTCACCACCCGGCCAGTCAGCAACATGACCACATTTTTTGCCTGTGGTTTTGACAAGCAAGGTGAGTTTGCCCAGCTTCCCCACTGCAAAACCCTACCCGAAGTGGACAAGTTAAAGACCTGTGTCCAAAAGGCGGGTAACAAGACAAAAGCCCAGGAAATGTGCAATGGGTCGTGAGCTGTTGGCGGGGCCGGTGCTGCGTCGCATGCAGCCCGACAGAATTACCCTGTGGCTGGCTACATCTGCCCCTGTTCAGTGGCAACTTACACTGCACCCTGAAAACGGCGAATCTCAAACGCATGACCTTGCAGTGCAATGCCGCGAATTGAAAGTGGCTGAACGGTATTACATCTACCTGATCGACCTTCCCTTGCAACAGGCCTTGCCGGAAAACTGCTGGATTGGATATGCCTTAAGTTACAGGCAAGGCGATCATGGGTCTTGGATTAACATTACCGAGGAAGCCCCACACCTGCTTTACCCAGGCAAAAACACGCTTGGCTTTGTGATCAAGCCAAAAGTAAATCACGTGCTGCATGGCTCGTGCCGCAAGCCGCATTACCTTCGAAAAGAAGGTAAAGCCGCTGGGGACGGTTTGGCACGCGCAGACCAGCATCTTGAAAAACATGCAGGAAACCCCACCGAGTGGCCCAGCATGCTGGTCATGAGCGGCGACCAGATTTACACCGACGATGTGGCAGGCCCCATGCTGGTGGCCATACACCGCCTGCTTGAGCAACTGAACCCACCCGCTGAACCACTTTGCTGCACCCAGCTTGAAGACAGCGCTGAGCTGCATCATCAGCAACCCCACTACTACACCCGGCATGAATTGCTGCCCAAAACCAAGGCCAACAAAGACCTGCGTACGGTGCTGTTCACGGGGGTGAAAAAACCGGTGTTCACCACCGACAGCGCGCGCAACCACCTCATCAGCCTGGCCGAAGTCATGGCGATGTACCTGCTGGTGTGGTCACCCATTGCGTGGCGCTACACGGACATGGCCATACCGGCCGGTATCCCCGAGGAATTTGTAGAGCGCTATGAATTGCAAAGGCAAGCCGTTCAAGAATTTGTGGCTGAGCTGGGCAGCGTTCACCGCCTGATGGCTCACTTGCCAGTGGCCATGATGTTCGACGATCACGATGTGACCGACGATTGGAATCTGAGTGCGGAATGGGAGGAAACCGCGTATGGCGAACCCTTCTCACGCCGGATCATTGGCAATGCATTGGTCGCCTACCTGATTTGTCAGGGTTGGGGCAATGCCCCCGAAAACTTCAGCAACGCCATGATGCAGCGCTGCGAAAGCACACTTCAAACCCCCGGCCAACAGGTGCATGAAGAGCTGATCTCGCAATTGATCGCCTTTCGTGGCTGGCAATACCAATGGAACACCACACCCGTGCTGATGGTGATTGATACCCGCACCAACCGCTGGCGCTCGGAACGCAATGCAGCCCACCCATCGGGGCTGATGGATTGGGAATCGCTTTCAGAATTGCAGCAACGCCTGCTGGGGCATGAATCGGTACTGCTTGTGTCGCCAGCGCCTGTGTTCGGGGTAAAGCTGATTGAAACCATCCAGAAAATATTCACCTGGTTTGGCAAACCCTTGATGGTCGATGCTGAAAACTGGATGGCTCACCGGGGTGCAGCCAACACCCTGCTGAACCTGTTCAGGCACGGCAAAACCCCAAAAAACTTCGTAATTCTGTCAGGCGATGTGCACTACTCATTTGCCTATGAAGTGGAACTGCGCAGCCGAAAAAACAGCCCGAATATCTGGCAAATCACCAGCAGTGGTTTCAGAAACGAATTTCCACGCAAGCTGCTGGACACACTGGACCGCCTGAACCGCTGGATGTACGCCCCCTGGTCACCACTGAACTGGTTCACAAAGCGACGAAAAATGCGCATTGTGCCCAGGAAGCCAGACCATGGCAGCCGTGGTGAACGCCTGGTCAACGGCAGTGGTGTCGGCTTGCTGACACTGAATTCGCAAGGGGCACCGGTTTTAATCCAGCAATTGCTGGCCGATGGTGACAGCATCGAATTCCGAAAACGCATGGAAGACGAGGCGCACTAGCCCCGCTCGCCAAGGACGTGTTTCAAGACTTCGCCACGTCCACCAACTGCCCCTCTTTCAACAGGGCATTGGGATTCACCACCACGCGGTCGTCTTTACCGACGCCCTGCAACACTTCCACTGCGGTAGGGTAGTTTTTACCCAGGGTCACTTTCCGGTACGCCACCTTGTTCTCGGCACTCAGCACCACCACGTTGGCGCCGCCATCGCGGTACACAATGGTGTTGGCAGGTACTGTCACGCTGTTGCCCTGGCCGGTGGTGGGTACTTTCAACGAGGCATTCAAACCCGCAGGCAAAGCCAATTCCCGATTGTTGAATTCATATTCGATGCGCACCGTGCCCGTGTCAGCGCGCAACTCCTTTGAGGAGCGCTTGAACTCGACAGGAATGCCAAGCCCAGGGCGTTCGGTAACTTCAAGCACCGCCTTGCCTGCCTCCTGGACACGAAACAGTTGTGGCTGGGGCACATCCACCTGCACGCGCAGAACATCGCTGTTGATGATTCGGTACAGCATGCGCGTGTCATTGGGGCTGACGCGGTCACCGCGGTCGATGTTTCGTTCAGTGATCACGCCATCGAAGGGGGCTTTCAAGGTCAGGTAAGCCACTTCGCTTTGTAGCCGCAACACTTCAGCACGGGCGGCTGTCAAATTCGCTTTGGCAACTTCCTCAATACCACTCAAGGTATCCACCTCTTGGGCCGACACCGCGCCCCCAGCACCTAAGGGCTCCACACGTGCCCGGTTGCGGGTGGCCAGTTGCAACTCGGCCTCGCGCTGGGTCAAGGCTGCGCGTGCAGAATTCAGCGAGGCTTCCAGCTCGGGGGCAGAAATTGTTGCCAGCACCTGGCCTGCTTTCACGCGGCTGCCAATGTCTGCAAATCGGGCCTGCACAAACCCGGAACTGCGGGCATACAAACTGGCTTCCTGGGAAGGGGCCAGCCGCGCAGCAAATTGAATGTCGCTGCTTGATTCAGACAATTTGGGTTGCACCACATTCACCACGGGTACACCGGCCTGTTCAGACTGCGGTTTCAAATTGGCTTTGGCATCCTGCCCCCAGTAAACAAAACCAGCTCCCAAGGCCAGCGACACACTCAGAGCCAATCCGATCACGGTTGGTTTATTCATGTTTATTCCTCCACCAGCGGTTTGCCGGGTACTGCGTTTTTCATCGCAAATGCAAAAATCAGGGGCACCAGCACAAGGGTGGCGACAGAACCCGTCATCAAGCCACCAATCACCGCACGGGCCAAAGGCGCATTTTGTTCAGCGCCTTGGCCCAGTGCCGTGGCCATCGGGATCAAACCCACGATCATGGTCAGTGCTGTCATCAAAATGGGGCGAATTCGCTGGCGAACCGTCTGCAGGGCAGCATCCCAGGCTCCCATGCCCTGGGCCCAGGCATCCCTCGCAAACGAAGTCAGCAACACGCTGTTGGCCGTGGTAATTCCCATGGTCATGATCAAGCCCATCAGGGCTGGCACGCTGATGGGTGTGTTTGTGATGTAAAGCCCAGCCACAGCGCCCGACAACGCCACTGGCAAACTGCTCAAGGCCACAAAAGGCAAGGTCCACGATTGGAAGTTGAACACCATCACCAGCACGATCAACACCAGTGCGCTGAGCAAGCCGAGTGCCAGTTCCTTGAATGCCGCGGTCATTGCGGTGGCCTGTCCGTTGATCTCGATTTTGTTGCCGGGTTTCAAGCGCCCCTGGACCTGCTCCACTGCTGCCTGCGCTTGCTCAGACAACACCCGCAGGTTGGCGCCCGGTGCGTTGGCCAGCACGCTGATCACCGGTTGGAAGGTGGAACGAACCACTGTGGCTGGCACGTTGCGCGGTGTGATGCTGGCGATCGCGCCCAATTGAATGTTTTGCCCGGAAGGTGTAGTGATGGGCAAGCGCAGCAGGTCTTCCACAGACCCCAGGCTTTGCAAGGGGGCCTGAACCTGGACCACATAGGAAATGCCGGCACGCGGGTCAGACCAATAACTGGGCGCTACGGTACCACCCGTACCCAGTACACCCAACAGGGTTTGCAAGGCGTCAGCTGATGTAATGCCCAGCGCCAAGGCCCGGTCGCGGTCAATCGACACCACAAATTCCGGCAAATTGCCCACCTGGCGCAGCATCAGGTCGCTGATCTCCTCGGAACCTTTCAAGTTCTTGATCAGGTCTTGCGCAATGCCCAGATTGCCCGGCACATCGCGGCCGATCACCCTGATTTCAGCGGACGTGGGGGTCAAACCCGACAAGGTCTGGTTCGTGATGTCAGCCGGTAGGAACAGGAACTTGAAGTCGGGATAACGCTCGCTCAGTTCACGGCGCAACAGGGTCTGATACTCGAAAGTACCCTGTTGCTTTGGGTTCAGCTCAATCAGCATTTCACCATCGAACCCGCCAATGGTCATGGTGTCCACCCATGACATGTTCACCGGGTCTGGTTGCCCAATCAACTCCACAATTTGCTTCACCTCGTCGGCGGGAATCAGTTCGCGAATGGTGGTTTGCACCTTCGCAAAATTGTTGGCGGTTTCTTCAACCCTTGTGCCCGCCGGCCCGCGAACATAGAGTTTCAACAAGCCCGCGTCGGTGCGCGGAAAATACTGCTGGGGGCTGATGACCAACAAGGCAGCTGCAGTACCCACAATCAACACCACCAACAAGGCCACCACAGGCCATTTGGCACGCAAGGTGGGCAGGCGGTTCGCAATGCCGTTACCCAAGCGGTCAATGCCCGCTTCCAGCTTGTCAAAGCCCTTGTAGTGGCGGTCGTTCTTGTCAAGCTTCAAGGCAGCCAGTGTGGGCACCACGGTTCGGGAAAAGAAATACGAGGCAGCCAATGCAGCAATCACGGTGATGGCCAGCGGTTCAAACACATAGCCTGCAATGCCGTCCAGCAGAAAAATCGGGGTGAATACAATGCAGGTGGACAGGGTGGACACAAACTCGGGAAAGGCCACCTGTTTTGCACCGGCCAGTGCGGCCTGGGGTGCACTCAGGCCAAGGGCGATGTTGCGGTTGATGTTTTCAATTTCAACCATGGCGTTGTCGACCAGAATACCCACCGCCAGCGCCAAACCAGCCAGGCTCATCAGGTTCAGGGTGTGCCCGGTCAGTTTCACCGCCATCACGGCCACCAGCAGAGAAAGTGGAATCGACACCAACACGATCAAGCTTGACTTGATTGAACCCAAAAACACAAACACCACCAGGCCCACCAAAAAGCCCACAATCAGAATTTCCTTGGTGATGATGTCCACTGCACTCTGAACAAACACAGACTGGTCAAAAATCGGAATGATCTTCGCGCCCTCCGGTGCAGCGGCCTGAATGTCGGGCAACAGAGCTTTGACCTTCTCAATGATGTCGGTGGTGGAAGCCCCTCCTATCTTGATCAGGGAAACCAGCACCGCGCTGCTTCCATCCACCCGGGTCAAGTTGGTCTGGATTGCACCGCCATCGCGCACATCCGCCACATCGCGCAGCTTGATGATTCGCCCATCTTTGGCACTGATCGGCAGGTTGGCAAACACCTCGGCACTTTCTGGGCTGGCATCGACAGATATTTGCAGGTCGCGAAGACCTTCCCGCACATTGCCCGAAGGCAGCGTCTGGTTTTGCTGGTTCACCGCACGGGCTACATCGGCTGCGGACAAACCAAAAGCCGGCAGGGCATCAGGTTTCAAATCAATCATGATTTGCCGCGTGGCCCCACCGTAAGGCAGTGTCAGGCGCATACCGCCAATGCTTTGAATCTGACCGCGCAGTTGAATGCGCGCGTAATCAGCCAACTGGCTTTGACTCAGGGTGTCGGAAGACACCACCAGGCTGAGAATCGGGCGACTGGACAGGGAATTGCGCACCACGATCGGCGGACTGGTACCAGGCGGCATGCGCCGCAGAATTGTCTGTGAAATGGCCGCCACCTGAGACAAGGCCACGTCGATTTCCACATTGTTCTGGAACACCACGCGAACCAACCCGACGCCATTGAATGTTTCGGAGGAGATTTCCTTCACGTTGTCGACGTTGTTCAACAAAGCCAACTCTGAAAAGGATGTGATTTTGCTGGCCATTTCACGGGCATTCAAACCTTGGTAGGTCCACACCACATTCACGACCGGCGTTTTGACTTCGGGGAGAATATCGACAGGCAATTGCCGAAGTGCAGACAAACCCAATATCAACACCAGAATGGCCAGAGCGCCCATTGAATAAGGCTTGCTCAAGGCGTACTTCACCAACCACATTGTTAATCCTTTGCCTACTGCCTGCTGAATCAGCCTGCTTTGAGCGCCATTGCCCAAAAATGTTCAAAAATTGTAAAAAACGTCTATAAAGCTTCCTCTTGTTACTTCAATTTAAGCATACTTGCGCATTCGCTCACTACCTGATGAAAACCATGAGCCAAGCCAGTGCACTGCGCCTATTGCTGCTGTCCATGATCTGGGGCTCTTCTTTTGTGTTCTACAAAATTGCGGCGGCCGACATGCCACCTGCCTTCATGGCCGCTCTGCGCGTGGCCTGCGGGGCACTCTTCCTGGGTGGTCTTTTCGCAATCACCAACAAACAAACCCAGGTGGCCAAACGCTGGAAGCTGATCACGGCCATCGCTGTATTTGCCTCGGCCCTGCCCTTCACGCTGGTGGCCTATGCTTCGCTCACCGTTTCGGCATCAGTATTGGTGATCATCAATGCAACCGCGCCAATTTGGGCAGCCATTGTGGCATTGCTGTGGACCAGGGCTGTGCCTTCGCCAATGGCTTTACTGGGCTTGGTGTTGGGTCTGCTGGGTGTGGGTATTATTGTGGGTCTGGACACTGCCACCTTGAACACCGAAGGCACGGGTTTGGGAATCGCTGCAGCCTTGGGCGCTGCGGCCTGTTACGGACTGGCCACCAACATGGCCAAGTACCTGGGCAGTGACATTGACCCCTTGACCAATGCATTTGGCTGCCTGCTGATGGGTTCGTTCATCCTGATGCCGTTTGTGCCGTTCAACCTGCCCGAGCAAATGCCGGCAATCAGCAGCTGGCTGGCGATTTTGGGTGTGGGGGTGTTGTGCAGCGGGGTGGCTTACCTGCTGTATTTCAGACTGGTGATGGACATCGGCCCCACATCGGCCCTTACAGTGACTTTTCTGACACCGGTGTTTGGCGTGCTTTGGGGCCACCTGTTCCTGGATGAAACATTGGGTTGGCATACCTTGGTTGGCGGGCTGGTGGTGCTGGCAGGCACCGGGCTGGCTGCGGTGTACGGGCTTTCAGAAAAAGCAGCTTAACGCGTCAGCACGACACTTTGACAGTCCATGGAATTCACATCCACGGTCACTGTATTCAGGTCCACACCCAACACTTGCAACAAACCATCCAGAATATTGCCCACAAGGCCAAGAATTGGGCGCAGCACTGGCTCCAGAACAACCAATAGGGTACTGACCAAACCATTGACTGTGGCTCGGATCAAAGGCCCTACGAATGGCAAATCCACGTTCAAGTCGAGGTCGGTGTTGGACAGCAAACCGCCCAGTGTTTGACCAAGGTTCAAATCAACACTTTCCTGAAAGGGCGCAACCCCATCAAAACTTAGTTGTACGGGGTCTGAGCGCAAGCTGGCGCCCGCACCCAAAGTCACACCCGCATTGACCAAACCCAGCAAGGTCACATTCAGGATTCTGGCAGGTGCACCACAGGTCAAACCGCCAACTGTGGTATTCAGATTGCCAGCACTCTGTGAAATACACACCTCGGCCACTGCAGGTACCACCGTCATCTCCATGTTGTTGTTGGCACGTGGAAAGCGACACGTCAAGTCATTGACTTCAGCCAACCCACCAGCCACACGCAGCTGCAGGGCCAGATCTAGTGCACTCAGACTGACCAGCGCAATATTGATGTTCAAGGGCTGGCGCACGCGCACATTCAAGGCAACCTGCGCAGTACGAGCACTGGTGATGGGGTCTTTGTAGGGTGTTTTACGACCCACAAACACCTGCGGAGCCTCAAGAATGTTCACGCCCACGTCCAGCCTCAGCAAACCGGACATGACTGGCAATGTATAACCGACGCCTTTCACTGCGTTCAAAAGCGTGACTTGCGCCAATTGACCAAGATTGACATTCAAAGGAGTGTCGGTTCGACCTGACAAATCCGCAGCCAACAAGTCTCCGACGGTCAGGTTCACACTGTTTAAAGGACCACTGAGCGCACTGAGCAAACCCTGAATCTGCATTTTGTCAGCCTGATCGGCATCACCCACCAGCAGCGCATCCTGCAATAAACCCAGGGCTGACACATTCAAGGCCAACAGTTCGTTCAGGCTGGCCACACCCAACTCGGTACTCAAAGCCAGCAAATCCACAGCAATGTCGCTGCCGAGCAAAGCCCCCCATTGCGCCACAGTCAGGTTGACAGCACCGCCACCCAGGGCAGTCAACAATCCATTGAGCAAAGCCGACTGGTTGGTGTCAACAGTGGCGAGAGACGAGGACACAGTCCCCACCACAGTTGGGGTCACAGTTGCTTCAGCGACTGCATTGATTTGCTGATTGGGCAAAAAGGCCAGCAGGCTGTTCAAAGAGCGATTGATCGTGACTCGCGCCGTAATTGCATTGGGGCAATCGGCGCTTACCGCATCGTTGATGACACAGACAATCGTCAATTCATCTTCAACCTGAATTCCATTTTCCTGTGCAATTGCCAAGGCCTCGGGAAAAGCAGGGCCATCCGCCATTTGCCGCGCGGCGGTTAATGCAACCAGATCAGCAACACCCTGAATGCGGGACTTCTCCCAAGCAGTGTGCCCCACCGCCAATACCCCCAAGGCACCAATACTCATTAGCAGCACGAACACGGTCAGCAGCGTATATGCCCCCTGTTGCTGTGCGATATTGCGTGGCTTAGTCATTGTTCGGCTCCACACGGGTGGTGGACTCGGCCGACAAATTGGCAGGAAGGGGAATGAAAAAAGAGTTTCCAACCAGCGGGTTGTTTTGATAGTTGGGATACACAAGGCTCAGGCGCAAGCACACAGAATCACCACAGGGTGTCGTATTTACGGACTGAACAATGTTTTCCCGAAAACTGCCAACGTATTGGGGCAAAAGGCTGTCAAGGGAATCACGGGCGAATTCCTCGTAATCGGCCTGCGAAAAACCGGTTCGGAACACGGTCACCTGGCGGGCCGCTTCACTGGTGGTGTTGTTCATAATCAACAGGGCCCCCAACAACACCGAGTATTCCACGATGGCAAATACTACTGCGAGCAGTATGGGTAGCGTGAGCACCAGTTCCACCAACAAAGCGCCTTTTTGGCGAAATCTGGATTTGTCTTTTGGGGTGCCGGGATTGTTGGTGATCATTTGATTAATCAATTTGGGTTAATTTTGTAGACAGTAATTCACTGTGCCAGCAAAACCATTCAACTCAAACTGAAAACACGACAGGATTTACCCCCCTAATTGGGTAAATGTCGTTTTTATCTTTATTTCAATGACATACAAGCTGATTTACCCTTAGTAAGGCTTTAACTTGCATGAAAGACCTGGCTAGCGACCAACTTAGATTGTGCCAGTGTTTTACCTACAAATGACTAACCTTTTCCACTATTTTTTCACAATCAAGGGGCGAATAAAAGCTTGGTGGAATTGCAATGCAAAAAGGAAAGGTCGAGCGAATTGCCCAACCTTTCCGACATCATTCAATGAAAGTTAGCGCGCCAGAAAACCAATATCAGTCATCCCGACCCCGGCCGTGTCTGCCATATCCATGATCATGGTCACCCCCGTGTTTCCAGTGGTGATTATTGTCTCGACGATCATCACGTCGATAATCGCGGCGTTCATAGTCTTTTCGAGCATAATCACGACGCTCATAAGCACGACGCTCATAAGCACGACGATCATAATCCCGTCTATCGTAGTCCCGGCGATCGTATCCACCCCGGTTCACGTAAGTAATGCGATCACGATAAACATAACGCTGCTCAATGTAGCGCGGGCTGAAGTCGTAATAATCGCGCGACTTCACGAAATAGACCGGTCTTGAACAAGCGCCATATTCTCCGCAATAGCGCCCCCACTTCCGAAGGTGTCCGGGTGGAACATGCAGGTACACGGGCGAAAGAATTCGGGATGGGCGGGAAACGATCAAGGGTTCAGCATAAACAAGGGCCGGGTAGCGGCCATTGTCGATATTCACTGAACCATAGACACCGGGCAGCACTTCACCGCCCACGCCGATGGACACATTTACCGCATTGGCCTGTCCTGGTGCCAAGGCCAAGCCCATTAACAAGGCGCAGCTGGTTGAAAAAATCTTGAACAATCCGTTTCTCATCACGAATCCTCCTTGGTGTGATGTCAACTAAAACGCGGCGTTCCTCGTTTGGTTGACTCGCATCAAACAAGCACCAATGCTTGTTTAGGCCTATGATGACCTTTCCCACACACAAGAATGATGGAGAATAAAATGACCAAAACCATGCGCGCCACTTCAATGGCTGTTTTGCTGAGCTTTTCAAGCAGCTTTATTGTTGCCCCCGCTCATGCTGCCATTGTGAGCACAGAACAGGCTGTTGCAATGCACCAGCAAGATCGTTCTGAACTCAAACAGTTTTTTGATCGTGAAGAAATCGCCACTGCCCTTCAAGCACACGGCGTAAGCGCTGAAGCTGCCAAAGCCCGTGTCGACGCCATGACCGAAGAAGAAGCCCAGAAGCTGGCTGCACACATTGAGAACGCACCTGCAGGTGCCGGTATTGTTGGTGTACTATTTACTGTCTTCATTATTCTGTTGGTAACCGACATTCTTGGCTTGACCAAGGTGTTTCCGTTTACCCGATCCGTTCGATGAAATTGAGTTTTTCCAGTAAAAACTGGACCCGCCTGGCGGGTTCAGCAATTCTTGCAGGGGCTTTGTCAGGGTGTTCACTGCTGCCAACTGTCCCGCAGGAATTGCAAAGCACAGTCCAGACACAAGCGCCCATTGAACTCAAAGACGTGCCTTTTTATGCACAGGAAGAGTTCTATTGCGGACCATCCACATTGGCCATGGTGTTGACCCATGCCGGTGAAAAAACATCGCCAGACGAATTGGCCGAACTGGTTTACCTGCCCGGCA
Source organism: Limnobacter thiooxidans (assembly GCF_036323495.1). Lineage (NCBI taxonomy): Bacteria > Pseudomonadati > Pseudomonadota > Betaproteobacteria > Burkholderiales > Burkholderiaceae > Limnobacter > Limnobacter thiooxidans. Next base: position 2,531,545 of record NZ_AP028947.1, read on the forward strand.
GGCAAGGCACGCTGCAGCTTGAAATGCTGGCGGCGCCCCGTCGCCTGGGCTACCTCAGCTATCAGATTGACCCCAAACTGCCAGCACTGTTTGATGCCCTGAATGCAGGCACGCCGGTTGTGGTGTTGCTCAATCTCTCACTGCAGATCGCACCCATGTGGCATTACGCCGTGGTGGTGGGCTATGAGCCTGAGAGCAAAAACCTGATTTTGAGATCTGGCCCCAAAGAACGTGACCTCATTCCCATGGCCACTTTTCTGAAACTTTGGGAACGATCCGAGAACTGGGGTTTCACAGTCATCAAGCCGATCGATTCACCGCCCGCGTATGTCAACGCCCAGAATTATCTGAATTCTGCTGTCGCGCTGGAGCGGTCCAGCCCTGAAAACGCTGGTAAAGCCTATCAGCAGGGTGCAAAAACCTGGCCGCAGGAACCATGGTTTCATTTTGGGTTGGGCAACTTGGCCTTCAATGCCCAAAATTATGCTGAAGCCGAACAAAACTATCGCAAGGCCGTGGGCGTTTATCCCGACATGGCCGATGCGTGGAATAACCTGGCTGAAGCCCTGATCAAGCTCGACAAGAAAAGTGAAGCAAGAGCGGCCATCAACAAGGCCATTGCACTGGGTGGAAACCGGGTTGCCGTATACAAGGAAACTGCCCAGAAGATCCCGGCGGAATAATGCAGGCTGATTGGGCACAGGCCTTGGGCTTCCTGGCGGCGGTATTGACCACCGTGTCTTTCGTACCCCAAGTGATCTATTGCTGGAAAACACGCGACACCCAAAGTATTTCCTTGGGCATGTATGCGTGCTTTTCTTTGGGTGTATTGCTTTGGTTGATTTACGGCCTGTTGGTTGAACAATGGCCGGTGGTGTTTGCCAATGCAATCACCCTGGTGCTGGCATCCTCCATCCTTTATTTGAAAATCAAACAACCCGATCAATAACCCAATAAGTAACCCCCAAAGCATCAATCATGATCAAGGCTGTTTTAACCGGGCATAGCAAAGGTTTGGGTTTGGGCATTGCCCAAAGCCTGTTGGCCAGGGGCTACCCGGTGCTCGGGCTTTCCCGGTCAATCCATGCCGAACTTCAAAAGCAATTTCCAACGCTGTTACAGCAACTGCCTGTGGATTTGGCGGAACACGCGGCCTTGCAGGAATTACTCGCTGGCGAAGCGCTGCCAGAATTCATGGCAAATGCAACGCAGCTGCTATTGATCAACAATGCGGGCCTGGTGTCGCCCATCGGGCCGTTGAGTGTGCAGCCTGCCAGCGACATTTCCCGCAGCATGCAATTGAATGTGACCACGCCTTTGGTGCTGAGTGCGCACATCACACAACTTCTGAAAGTAGACCAACAGTTGCGGGTTCTGCATGTTTCAAGCGGTGCCGGGCGCAGTGCCTACCCGGGCTGGAGCGTGTATTGCGCCAGCAAGGCTGCGCTGGACATGCATGCGCAGGCCACGCAACTGGACAAGCTGGAGCAGGTCAGGATTTTCAGCCTGGCACCGGGTGTGATCGACACCGACATGCAGGCCCAGATACGAGACACTGATGAAGCCCTGTTCCCCAACAAAAAGCGCTTTGAAGAATTGAAAAGCACACAGCAACTGAGCAGCCCCAAGCAAACTGGCGAACGCTTGGTCGACTACCTGCTGAGCCCGAAATTTGGCAGCCTGGCTGTGGACGACCTGCGCTCGCACTAAGTTAGCTCAATAAGTTAGTGCAGCTTGACCAGGGGGGTGGCGCGCTTCACCAAGAAACGCGCCATGGCCAGCAGGAAGGTTTTCATTCCGCCCAACACTGCGTAGTGGTGCATCAAATGCAGGCTGGCATACATGGCCCGCGCAAAAAACCCATCCACAAACATGCTGCTGGCCTTGAACAGCCCGCCCATCAAACTGCCTACCGAACTTCGAGAGCCCAGTGAAACCAAAGACCCGTGGTCTTTGTACAAATAAGGCTTGGTAAGGGGTGATTTGCCCTGCTCCTGCCGCATGACCGCGTCATAAATGTAATCCGCCTGCTGGTGCGCAGACTGCGCCCTTGGGGGCACCATCCTGCCATCCGGCTGTTCGCAGGCTGCGCAATCGCCCAGTGCAAAAATAGCGGTTTGCCCTTTCACCCGCAAGTCGCCCTGCACTTCCAGCTGGTTGTTCCGGTTCACCGGCAAGCCCAGTTCAGCCAGCCAGGCCGGTGCTTTGATACCGGCGGCCCAGACACACAAATCTGCCTTGTACAGGTTGCCATTGGCGTCTTCAACCTGCCGCGCCGTAATTTCCACGACCTTGCAGTTGTTCACCACCTTGATGAACCGCTGCTCCAAAAGGCGCAATGCTGCGGTAGAAACGGTATCGGGCAATACGGGCAAAATGGTGGGTGCGCCTTCGAGAATCGTGATGTTGACATCCCGCGTGGCATTGATGCGGCTAAAACCGTAGCGGCTGTGAACATGGCTGGCCTCACGCAACTCGGCAGCCAGTTCGACACCTGTTGCACCCGCACCAATAATCACAATGTCCAGGCTTGCAGAAGGGTTGTCTTTCTTGCGCATGTCCAGTGTTGCCAGTTGCTTGAGCATCTTCAGGCGGAAGCCTTCGGCCTGCTGGGGACCGTCCAGCGAAATGGTGAAATCTTGTGCACCCTTGACGCCAAAGTAATTCGACTGGCTACCCACAGAGATCACCAGCGTTCCAAACTGCAACACGCGCTTGGGCAATACTTCTTCGCCTGCATCGTCCAGCACCGCTGAAATGGTGACTTCCTTTTTGGCGGAGTCCAAACCCTGCATGGCACCCAGTACGAAATTGAAATCACTGTTGTGCGCCAGCATGGGGTAGGACAATCCTTCCTGGTGAATGTCCAGCGTGCCGGCAGCCACTTCATGCAAGGACGGTTTCCAGATGTGGTACATCTTCGAATCCACCAAAGTGACGCGTTCAGGGCCCAGCTTTCGGCCCAACTTGCAGGCCAATTCCAGCCCACCTGCACCACCACCCACGATCAAAATTGATGAAAGATCCAAAACATTCCTCCCGGAAATAAACAGTGCATGACCCTGTTAAGGGTAAACGTGAAATAGTGCAATATTCATTCCGAGGGCCGGTTTTCACAAAGTCCTTCCTCCAAGACATTGACTTGGTGTTTAACCTGATTTGACACTCCAAGCTTTTCAATGAAAAATGAACGTTCATTCAGAATCCGTGTCTATGTGTTGTTCCGGGGTGGATAAAGTCCAAACCCGCGCAAGTCTGCATCGTTCAATATTTGGGGTAGTACCATGATTTACAACAAAAAAAGTACATTCGGCATTGGCGTCTTGCTGACTGCTGGCACGCTGGTTCTGACCGGCTGCGGCAGTCAAGAAGGCGGTGCAAATGCAGCAGCCACACCTAGCTTGCCCAAAGTGCGTGTACTGGAAGTAGCCGCCAAACCCGTGTCGCTTTACACCGAACTGCCCGGGCGCACCAGCCCTTACCTGATCGCGGAAGTGCGGCCGCAGGTCAACGGTATTGTGAAGGCCCGGCAGTTCAAGGAAGGCAGCGATGTCAAAGCGGGGATGTCGCTTTACCAGATTGATGCGTCAACCTATCAAGCCGAGTTCGCCAGCGCAAAAGCCATGCTTGAAAAAGCACAGGCCAACCTGACCAGCGCACAGATTCGCAATGATCGTTTTCAGGAACTGGCCAAACAGAATGCAGTCAGCCAACAGGAACGTGACGATGCTTTTGCCGCACTCAAGCAGGCAGAAGCAGACGTGGCTGCGGGCAAGGCTGCCGTTCAAACTGCGCAGATCAACCTGAACTACACCAAGGTCACTGCCCCCATTAGCGGGCAAATTGGGCGATCCAGCGTCACCGCAGGTGCATTGGTGCAACAGGGGCAACCCGGCGCCATGGCCACCATTCAGCAACTTGACCCAATTTATGTGGACTTGACACAGTCCACCACCGAGTTGCTACAACTGAAACGCGACCTTGAAAGTGGCGTTCTGAAAAGTGCTGGCAAGGATGCTGCAAAAATCACGCTGAAACTGGAAGACGGCTCCGACTATGCACAGGAAGGCAAACTGCAGTTCAGCGATGTCACCGTGGACCAGAACACCGGCACAGTCACCTTGCGCGCTGTATTCCCCAACCCCAAACAGCAGTTATTGCCTGGCATGTATGTGCGTGCATCGCTTGAAGAAGGCATTCGGGAAAATGGCATCCTTGTGCCCCAAAAAGGGATTGTGCGTGACGCAACCGGTGAGCCTTCAGCGTTCGTTTTGAACGCCGAGAACAAGGTTGAAAAACGCAGTGTGAAAACTGCCAGGGCCATGGGCGACCAATGGCTGATCGCGGAGGGTCTTCAAGCTGGGGACCGGATGATTGTCGAGGGTATTCAGAAAATTCGCCCCGGACAGCAAGTGGAAATACTTTCCGACACAGACACCAAATAATCACCGCCTGGCAGGAGTAGTACCATGTCCCGATTTTTTATTGATCGCCCGATTTTTGCCTGGGTCATCGCCATTGTCATCATGCTGGCCGGTGTGCTGGCCATTACCAGCTTGCCGGTGGCACAGTACCCCGCGATTGCTCCACCGGCAGTGACCATTTCCGCCACCTACCCCGGTGCGTCTGCTGAAACACTTCAGGACTCAGTTACTCAGGTGATTGAACAGCGCATGACGGGCCTGGATGGCCTGCGTTACATGAAGTCCACCAGCGACTCCACGGGCAGGCTTCGCCTTGAACTGACGTTTGAACCCGGCACCAACCCCGACATTGCACAGGTGCAGGTTCAGAACAAACTGAGCCTGGCCACCGCCCTGTTGCCCAGTGCCGTGCAACGCCAGGGTATTCAGGTGACAAAAAGTTCGGCGGGTTACCTGCTGGTCATTGCATTTACCGCAGTGGATGGGGCCTTTACATCCACCGAACTGGCCGACTTCATTACCTCCAATGTTCAAGACACCATGAGCCGTGTCAACGGTGTGGGCGAGGTGCAGGTGTTCGGTAGCCCGTATGCCATGCGCATCTGGATGAACCCGGAGAAAATGAGCCAGTTCAAGATCACCCCGGGTGATATTCGCAGTGCAGTTCAAGCCCAGAATGCGCAGGTTTCAGCCGGTGAACTGGGTGCGGCACCAGCCGTGAAAGGGCAATCACTGACAGCCACCATCACCGCGCAAAGTCTGCTGGAAACCCCGGAAGATTTTCAACAAATTGTATTGAGAACCACCGCCGATGGGGCAAGCGTGCGCCTGAAAGATGTGGCCCGCATTGACTACGGCAGTGAAAACTACACCACCCTGCCCCGCTGGAATGGCCGAAATGCCTCGGGTATTGGTATCCGCCTGGCTTCCGGTGCCAATGCGCTGGACACGGCTGAATCGGTGATCAAGGAAATGGAGCGCATCACGCCGCTGATTCCGGAAGGCATGGAATGGGACATCGCCTACGACACCACCCCGTTTGTAAAAATTTCAATTGAAGGCGTCGTGAAAACGCTGATCGAGGCCATCATCCTGGTGTTCCTGGTGATGTACCTGTTCTTGCAGAATTTCCGCGCCACGCTGATCCCAACGATTGCGGTACCCGTGGTGTTGCTGGGTACCTTTGCCGTGCTGTCCGCATTCGGATTTTCAATCAACACATTGACCATGTTTGCCATGGTGCTGGCCATTGGCCTGCTGGTGGACGACGCCATTGTGGTGGTTGAAAACGTGGAACGCGTGATGGCAGAAGAAGGCCTCTCACCACTGGAAGCCACCCGCAAATCCATGGACCAGATCACCGGCGCGTTGATCGGTATTGGATTGGTACTTTCTGCCGTGTTTGTACCCATGGCATTTTTCCCGGGCTCGGCTGGTGTCATTTACAAGCAGTTTTCCATCACCATTGTGTCAGCCATGGCGCTGTCGGTGATTGTGGCTTTGGTGCTCACGCCCGCCCTGTGTGCCACCATGTTGAAGCCCATTGAAAAAGGCCACAGCCACGAAAAGAAAGGATTCTTTGGCTGGTTCAACCGAAAGTTCGATGCCAGCAGCGCGCGTTATCAAGGTGTGGTTGGCAAAATGCTGCACAAGTCAGGCCGCTACCTGATCATCTATGGTGGCTTGCTGGCGGTGACTGCCTTCATGTTTACACGCCTGCCCACGTCCTTCTTGCCTGATGAAGACCAAGGCGTGTTTTTCACCCAGGTTCAACTGCCTGCTGGCGCAACCCAGGAACAAACGCTGGCCGTGCTCGCCAAGATGGAAGACTACTTCTTGAACAAGGAAGGTGCAAACGTGAAGTCCCTGTTCACCGTGGCCGGTTTCAGCTTCTCGGGCACTGGCCAGAATTCAGGCATTGGCTTTGTTCGCTTGCGCGACTGGGGCGAACGGCCTGGCAAGGAAAACTCGGCCGCTGGTATTGTTCAGCGTGCATCAAAAGAGTTTGCAAGCTGGCCAGAAGCGCAGGCCTTTGCCTTTGCTCCACCCCCAATTCGGGAACTGGGCAATGCGCTGGGCTTTAACCTGTTCATTCAGGACCGTACCGGGCTGGGTCGCGACGCCTTGCTGCAAGCCAGAAACACCATGATTGCCGAAGCGGCGAAAAACCCGGTTCTCACTGGCGTTCGACCCAACGCACAGGAAAACACACCGCAATACCAACTGGACATCGACAACGCCAAGGCCGGTGCGCTGGGTGTTTCCGTGGCTGAAATCAGCGACACCCTGACATCAGCCTGGGGCGGCAGCTTCATCAATGACTTCCTGGACAGGGGCCGTGTGAAACGTGTTTACATGCAAGCCGACGCGCCTTACCGCATGCTGCCTGAAGACCTGAACCGCTGGTATGTGCGCAATGGTCAGGGTGAAATGGTGCCCTTTGGTAACTTTGCATCGGCGCAATGGACCATGGGCTCGCCCCGACTGGAACGCTACAACGGTCTGCCTGCCGTGGAAATTCAAGGACAGGCCGCACCAGGCATGAGTTCGGGCGACGCCATGAATGCGATGGAAGACATTGCAGCCAACTTGCCTGAAGGCTTGGGCATTGAATGGACTGGCCTGTCGTATGAAGAAAGGCAATCCGGCTCGCAGGCCCCCTTGCTGTACGCGCTGTCGCTGTTGATTGTGTTCCTGTGCCTGGCTGCCTTGTATGAAAGCTGGTCCATTCCGTTTGCGGTCATGCTGATTGTGCCGCTGGGTGTGGTGGGTGCACTGGTGGCAGCCAGCAGCCGCGGTTTGGCCAACGACGTGTACTTCCAGGTGGCACTGCTGACCACCGTCGGTCTGTCTGCGAAAAACGCCATTCTGATTGTGGAATTTGCCAAGGAAGAATACGAGAAAGGCCTAGATTTGCTGGACGCCACACTGGTGGCTGTGCGCATGCGTTTGCGCCCGATCCTGATGACTTCGCTGGCGTTTGGTTTGGGTGTAGTGCCCTTGGCCATTTCAACGGGCGCAGGTTCAGGCAGCCAGAACGCGATTGGTACCGGCGTGTTGGGTGGCACCATTTCTGCCACAGTTCTGGGTATTTTCTTTGTGCCCCTGTTCTTCGTGGTGGTGACCCAGATGTTCAGCAAAAAGCGGGCGGAAAAGAAAGCTGCCACCGTGGGGGAATGAGATGAACCAGGAGACTAAAAACCAGGAGGCGAAAAACCTGGTGAACAAAGCCGAGCTTCGGCGCCAGCAAATTCTGGATGCCGCGGCAGAATGCTTTCGAAAAAGTGGTTTTCATGGCGCCAGCATGTCGGAGATTGCGAAGTCGTTCGGCATGAGCGCCGGGCACATTTACAACTACTTCGACAGCAAGGAAGCCATCATTGAGGCCATGGTCAAACGCGACATGGATCATTCGCTTGAACGCATTGCGAAAATTCAGGGTGAGAAAGATATCCTGAAAGCCATGCTGGGCACCGTGGATGAAGGGGTACAACGCCGCATTGACCGCAGTGAATTGGACACGGAAATTCTGGCGGAAGCTGCCAGAAATCCGAAAATTGCAGCTACTGTGCAGTGTACCGATGCGGTGATCCGCGACAAGGTTACCCACCTGATCCGGGGCATTCAGCCCGATCAAAAAACGCCGCCATGTGAACTCAGCCTGGCGGCCAAGTCCACCCTGTTGATGGCACTGTTTGACGGGTTACAAATCCGCGCCATTCGAGACCCCAACATGAAAGCCGACGACGTGGGCCGTGTCTTGAAAACCGTCATTCAGCAGATGCTTCAAAGCTGATTGCGCCCGCAAAGCGCGAGGCGAGTCGGGTGCGGTATACTCGGCTTCGTTCCCACCGCTTTGCGACAAGCGCCCCATGCCACGTTCCACGTTGCCTCCCGAATTAAAGCCACATCGGCAAACGCCCTTGCCAGGGTTTTTGCATGCGCTTTTGCCTGCTTTGTTTCCTATGTGCCTGCTGGCTCTTGTCGGCCTGGCCGCCTTGTCTCTGACCCTGGGTGCCTACCCGGTCAATCTTGCCGACAGTCTGCGTGCCTTGCTGGGCCACGGCGACTCCATGTCAGTTCAGGTGATTCAGGACATTCGCCTGCCCCGCACACTGGGCGCCATCTTGGGTGGTGCAGCGCTGGCTGCAGCGGGCACCGCGTATCAAATGCTGTTTCGCAACCCGCTGGTGTCGCCAGACATTCTCGGGGTGTCATCCGGTGCTGGCCTGGGTGCGGTACTGGGCCTGTTTCTGGGCTTGCCCATGTTGGGCGTGCAGGGCCTGGCCTTTGCGGGTGGCGTGCTTGCGGTACTGCTGGTGATCGCCTTGGGCAAAGCCCTTCAGCACACCGATAAAACACTGGTGTTGGTGCTGACCGGCGTGGTGCTGGGTGCACTGGCCGGGGCACTGACCTCGCTGTTGAAAATTCTGGCCGACCCTTACGACCAACTGCCCGCAATCACTTTCTGGCTGCTGGGCAGTTTGAGTGGCCTGCAGATGGACGAGGTTTGGGCCATTGCCCCTGTGGTGGTGTTCGCTTGCGCCGCACTGTACCTGCTGCGCTGGCGAATGAATGTACTCAGCCTGCCGGAAGCCGAAGCGCAGGCCCTGGGTGTGCCTGTGAAGCCACTTCGCATCGCCGTGATTGCGCTGGCCACAGTGATGACCAGTGCAGTGGTGTCGGTCACCGGGGTGATTGGCTGGATAGGCCTGCTGATACCCCATGCAGCACGTTTGATGGTGGGCCCCAGCCTGGCTCGCCTGCTGCCCGTGTCCATTGTGCTGGGTGCCCTGTTTCTGTTGCTGGTCGACACGGCTTCGCGCAGTTTTGGCGATGTTGAAGTGCCACTGGGTATTCTCACCGCGCTGGTGGGCGCACCGTTTTTTCTGGGCCTTTTGCTGAAACGTGCGGGGGCCGCACAATGAGTCTTCGCGCTGAAAACCTGTCAGTGGGCCATGGCGGCTGTGCGGTGGTTGAGCACATTGATTTTGAGTTGGCCGCGGGTGAAATACTTTGTTTGCTAGGGCCCAATGGCAGTGGCAAAAGTACCCTGATCAAAACCCTGCTGAACCTGCTTGCACCCTGTGCAGGGCGCGTGCTGGTGAACAACACGGATGTCAAACAGTGGCAAGCAAATCAACTGGCCCGCCACTTGGCCTATGTGCCGCAAAGCCATGCCAACAGCCTGGGTTTCACCGTGGGCGACACGGTGCTGATGGGCCGCACCCACCAGTGGGGGCTGTTTGGTGGGCCAAGCCAGGTCGACTACCAAGCGGTGGATGAAGTGCTTGAACAACTGGGCATAGCCAGTTTGAAACCACGCAATTTCAGCCTGCTTTCAGGTGGGCAACAACAACTGGTGTTGATTGCGCGGGCCCTGTGCCAAGGCGCACAAACGCTGGTGCTGGATGAACCCACCGCCAACCTGGACTTTGCCAATGCGGCGAAGGTAATGCACACGCTGGCACAACTGGCCGCAAAGGGCAAAAGCGTGGTGCTCAGCACGCACAACCCGCAAGACGCCCTGGGCATCAATGCCACAGTGTGCATGCTCAAAGACCGCACCGTGTTGGCCTTGGGGCCTGCACGGCAGGTTGTGACTTCCGACCATTTGACGCGGCTTTACGGCCTGCCAATCACAGTCAGCAACACGGCGTTAGGCCACCTGGCTGTGGTACCACATGGGTTGTAGTTCGGGGACTGTAATTCGGGGGCTGAAGTTCGGGCCCTGTAGCTCAAGAAGCAAGGCCCTCAAGTATTGGGCAGTCGGGGCGGGAATCGCCCTTGCAGCAGCCCACCAAGCGCTCAAGCTCGGCTTTCATGGCATTCAACTCGCGAATTTTGTCATTCAATGCACTCAAATGGGATTGAGCAAGCTTCTTGACTTCACGGCTTGGGCGTTCCCTGTCCTGCCAAAGCGCGAGCAGTTCTTCAATCTGCTTGATTGAAAAACCCAGATCACGTGAATGGCGGATAAAGCGCAGCACATGCACATCGCGCTGGGTGTACAAGCGATAACCCGCCAAGGTACGGGCTGCTTCATTGAGCAAACCCACCTGCTCGTAGTGGCGAATCATTTTTGCGGAAATACCCGATTCGCTTGCGGCCTCGCCAATCGTGAAATGACGTGTGTCGTTGTTGGTCTTGTTTTTTTCTATTGTACTTTTGATGCTCATTTCACACTCCTTACTGGGGTTTCCAGTTGCGCAACATCAAGGCATTGGTGACCACGCTGACTGAACTCAAGGCCATGGCCGTGCCAGCCAGCACAGGGTTCAAATAGCCCAACGCCGCCAGCGGAATGCCAACCGCGTTGTACACAAAAGCCCAAAACAGATTCTGTTTGATCTTGTTGTAGGTGCGCCGTGAAATGTCGATGGTGTGGGCCACCAAACCGGGGTCGGCACGCATCAGCGTGATGTCCGCAGTGTGCATGGCCACGTCTGTTCCAGTGGACATGGCAAAGCTGACATCAGCCGCTGCCAAAGCGGGTGCATCGTTGATGCCGTCGCCCACCATGGCCACCACCTGGCCCGAACTTTTCAAGGCCGCCACAGCTTGGGATTTGTCGCCAGGCAGTTGTTCCGCCAGGGTGTGTTGAATACCCAAGCTGGACGCCACACGGTCTGCGCTGGCTTGCGTGTCGCCGGTCAACAGCACGGTGTGCACCTTCAAAGCATGAAGTGAACTGACTGCGCTTTGGGCACTGGCTTTCAGTTCATCCCCAAAAGCCAATACGCCCAGCAAGCGAACGCCGCCCTCAGCCTGCTCAGCCACCCAGGACCGAGTGGATGCACTGGGCTGCAAAGCGGCTGTCCGCTTTTGCAGGCTGGCCCCATCCTCACCTGTGGCACCCAGCTCGTCCATCCAGCGCAGCGTACCCACGTACACGCGCACCGGGCCACCTAGTGCATTGACCTGCGCCGACAAACCTTTGCCCGGCAGGTCTTGCAAATCGGAAGCTTCAAGCACCGCTACCCCCTCTTGCTCGGCTCGGGTTTTTACCGCACTGGCCAAGGGGTGCATGCTGCCTACTTCCACAGCTGCGGCCTTGGCCAACAGTTCGGCATGTTCGCCATGCACAGCCTCGTACTGAATCAGGGTGGGTTTGCCAACTGTCAACGTACCGGTTTTGTCGAACACCACGGTTTGAATGCGGTGTGCCAGTTCAAGCGCCTGTGCGTCTTTGATCAAGATGCCGTGGCGCGCAGCCACGCCAGTGCCCGCCATGATCGCGGTGGGTGTGGCCAAACCCAAGGCACAGGGGCAAGCAATCACTAGCACCGCAACCGCGTTCAGAATAGCGACTTCCCAAGGGTTTTCGCCACCGCCCAGCAAGCCCCAGGCCAACAAGGTGCACAAGGCCACCACCAGCACAACAGGCACAAAAACGGCACTGACCTTGTCAACCAGCTTTTGAATGTCGGGCTTGGCAGCCTGCGCGTCTTCCACCAAGCGAATAATGCGGGCCAGGGTGGTTTCCGCACCCAGCGCCGTGGTTTGAATGTGCAGCACACCATCCAGGTTCACCGCACCACCCGTCACTTTCGCACCCATCGATTTCATGACCGGTTCGCTTTCACCGGTGATCAAGGCTTCATCAACATGGCTGCTGCCTTTCTTCACCTGGCCATCCACCGGAATTCGTTCACCGGGGCGCACCACCACTTCATCATTCAATTGCAAGTCGGCCATGGCCAAGGTGTATTCAACTCCGTTTCTCAGCACACGCGCAGTGTCGGGCCGCAAGGCTTGCAAGGCCGAGATGGCTGCCGTGGTTTGCCGCTTGGCGCGGGCCTCAAGCCACTTGCCCAACATCACCAAGGTAATCACTGCGCTGGACGCTTCAAAATACAGGTGTTCGCTGCCCTGCCCAATCAGGTAAACCGACAAGCCAAACGCTGCGGATGTGCCCATGGCCACCAGCAAATCCATGTTGCCTGTTCGGTTCCTGATTGCATTCAAACCTGCACGGTAAAAGCGCCCCCCCAAACAGAATTGAACAGGAATGGCCAGCAGCAATTGCAGCCAGCCGGGCAACATCCAATGTTGGTCAAACGGCATGGCCACCATGGGCAACACCAGGGGTAAGGTCAACAGGGCGGCCAGTAGAACCGAGATGCCTTCGCCAAGGCCCTGCGGTTGCGCGTGTGTGGCCGCTGGGTATTCACCGGTTTTGTCACCAGCCAGGTTGAGAATTTCAGCCTCGTAACCAGCATTGATGACAGCCTGGGCAATGGCTTGGGGCGTGGCGGGTGAGCTGAATTCCACCTGTGCCTTTTCAGTGGCCAAATTCACAGTGGCGCTTTGAACGCCTTGCACTTTAAGCAACGCCTTTTCAACGGCAGATGAACACGAGGCGCAGCTCATAGAGCCCACCGACAAATTCAGGGTGTTGTATTGGGACACGGCATTCTCCGTTGAACAATGACCACAGCTTGAACCTTCCCATGATGTCAAAGTCAATGGCTTGACCTTACCACGATTGGAAGCCTTAAACTACAGGCGTCAATCAACCTTTGGAGAACAACATGATTGTGAAACTGGCTGTTGAAAAAATGAAATGCGGTGGTTGTTCAGCCAATGTTGAACGTGCGGTGAAGGCTCAGGACCCTTACGCGCAGGTGGAAGTTGACCTGGCGGAAAAACGGGTGCGCATTGAAAGCGAGGTGCCAGCGGAGCGCATGGTGAAGGCCATCAGCGACGCAGGCTTTCCTGCGCACGTGATTGCTTGAAAACTTGAAAGCTTGTGAAACCAAAACATGGGGCGGTATGTTGAACATTGATTGCTGCCTGAAAAATTCAATGTTCTGAATACGCCTCGCCCCAGTAATTGTAGGTAAATGCCTTTGGGCCCGGCACGTACATAGTTTCGATCTCGTTAACCTGAAAACCACCTGCCTTCAGCAAGACCGGAATATCGCGGTTCAAATGGCAACCCCCCGCCAATTTGCCCCACACGGGTTGCAATCGGTTCTGGGTGTTGCGCACGTCTTCATCAGGTGCCACGCCATGCTCACAAAACAGCAACTTGCCACCAGGCTTTAATACGCGGCGCATTTCCTTCAAGGCCTGCACAGGTTCAGGGATGGTGCACAGGGTGTAGGTCATCACGATGGTGTCAATGCTGGCATCATCAAGTGGAATTTTTTCCGCGGGCAAGCCCATCAACTCAACACTCAGACCAGTGGATTGAATACGCTTTTTAGCAAGCCGGTGCATTTGCATGGCTGGGTCCAGCCCGATGATTTTCTCAACCTTGTCGGCGTTGTAGTGCCGCATGTTCAAGCCGGTACCAATACCAATTTCAAGCACCTGGCCGGTGGCCTTGGGCACCACCTTCTGGCGTTGCCGGTTAATGGCTTTCATGCCACAGGCGAAGTCGAGCAAAGTCGGCAATACATGTCGATCATACAGTTCAGCAAACAGTCCCAATTTTTTGTCCCCTGCAGGTAGTTTTGTTTGAATTCAGGCAAAACACATGATGGCATGCACCGTGTCACTTTTGTGCTGTAATACCCAAAACAAGACAAAGCGAATGCCAAGCCATTCGCCAAAAAAACAAATTCGGAGACAGCATGGAATCACCACGAGCCTGGGCATCGCTTGCCCTTATTGGTCTGATTGGCCTGATCAGTACCGCCTGTTCAAAAGCCCCTACGGCCCTGGATACAAACAGCGCCGCCTCGGAATTCACCCAGGCATTTCACGCAGAGGTTGCCCAGAACACCGACCTGGTGGATGCAGCCAACAACGCCGATGCCCGCAAAGGCTTGATCGCAAAACCCACAGGCAAAGTCACCAATGACGCGGGTGAAGTCATTTGGGACTACGACGAATTCAATTTCATTGAAGGCAAGTCGCCTGGCACAGTCAACCCCAGCTTGTGGCGACAAGCCAGCCTGAACAACCAGATCGGCCTATTCAAGGTGGCCGACCGAATTTACCAGTTACGTGGTTTCGACTTGTCGAACATGACACTGATTGAAGGCAAGACCGGCTGGATCGTGGTGGATGTATTGACCAGCGAAGAAACCGCGCGTGCAGCCATGGCCTTTGCCCGCAAACACCTGGGCGACAAACCTGTCACAGCCATTGTGTTCACCCACAGCCACGTGGACCACTTTGGTGGGGCATTGGGCGTGCTCAGTGCCGAGCAGGTGCAAGCGCAGAACATCCCGGTGGTGGCCCCGGTGGGCTTCATGGAAGAGGCCACCAGCGAGAACCTGCTGGTGGGCATGGCCATGGCCCGGCGCTCGGTGTACATGTATGGCAAACGCCTGCCCCGCAGCCCTGAAGGCTTGGTCGACAATGGCTTGGGCAAAGCCGTGGCCTATGGCAAGGTGGGCATTTTACCGCCCACGGTGGTGGTAACGGAATCAAAGGAAACCCACACCCTGGACGGGCTGGAATTCATGTTCCACAACGTGCCCGGTAGTGAAGCACCTTCCGAGTTCGTGTTCTATGTGCCTGAACTGAAAGCTTTTGGCAGCGCTGAATTGTTTGGCCACACGCTGCACAACATTTACACACCGCGTGGTGCCAAAGTACGCGATGCATTGAAGTGGGCGACATACATGGACGAGGCGATTGCCTACGCCGGCAATGCCGAGGTGATGTTTCACCAGCACAACTGGCCGGTGTGGGGCAGCGAGAATGTGCGCAATTTCATGGAAAAACAGCGCGACACTTACCGCTTCATTCACGACCAAACCGTGCGCCACATGAATGCGGGTTTGACGTCTGCAGAGATTGCTGAAAAGGTGGTGATGCCCCATTCCCTGCACAGTTTCCTGAGCGGGCGTGGTTACTACGGCACGCTGTCCCACAATGTTAAAGCGGTGTACCAGTTCTACATGGGCTGGTTCGATGCAAACCCGGCCAACCTGAATCCACTGCCCCCTGTTGAATCAGCCAAACGCTACGTGGATCTGGCGGGTGGCATGGATTCCCTGCTGAGCAAAGCGGAAGTGGCCGTGAAAAAAGGCGAGTACCGTTGGGCAGCTGAACTGCTGAAACATGCCGTGTATGCAGACCCCGACAACTCAAAAGCCAAAACACTTCTTGCACAAAGTTTCGACCAGATGGGCTACATGGCCGAATCAGCGCCATGGCGCAACTTTTACCTGACGGGGGCACTGGAATTGCGGGAAGGTGGTTACAGCGAAGGCTTCAAGCGCAACATGTTTCTCGACATGCTGAAACACACGCCCACCCCACGTTTTCTGGAAGGCATGGCGGCGGCACTGAACAGCGAAAAAGCTGAAAACGTCGACATTCAAATCAACCTGGTGTTTTCAGACACCAATGAAAGTTACGTGCTTCACATTCACAACAGCGTTTTGCATCACAAAGCCAGCAAGCCTGACCCTAACTCTGCTGTCACATTGACCTTGAGTAAACCGTTTTTCCTGAACATGATGACCGGCGAAGCGGGAGCGGCTGAACTGCTGTTTTCCGACCAAACAAAGATAGATGGAAGCACTTTGAAACTTGGACAGTTCTTCGGCATGCTGGACAAGCCCACAGGCAACTTCAACATTGTGACGCCTTGATGGGCTGGCATGTCCACCCGCATTATTCGGGTTTCCACGATTGGCTGGGAAACCCGAACAACCTTATAGTGGTTGAATAATCAATCGTTTCAATGGGTCATTCTGATGGCAGCCACGCATTCCACACTTCAACCTTTTCACCTGGCGTTTCCTGTCACTGACATTGCCGTGGCGCGAAAATTCTATGGCGAGGTCATTGGTTGCGAAGAAGGCCGAAGTGCGCCCCACTGGGTGGACTTCAACTTTTATGGCCATCAGCTTGTGGCCCATCTGGCCCCGGACGAAGTGGGCTGCAAGGCCAACAGTAGCGTGGACGGCCACGCCGTGCCTGCCAAACATTTTGGTGTGATTTTGAACATGGACCAGTGGAACGAATTGGCCGACCGCCTGAAGGCGGCGGGCACAACATTCGTGATTGAACCTTACATCCGGTTCAAGGGCCAAGTAGGCGAACAGGCGACCATGTTTTTCATGGACCCCTGCGGCAATGCCCTGGAATTCAAGGCATTTGCCAACATGGATCAGATTTTTGCCAAGTAAGTTTTCAGTGTTTGATTTCAAACATTGAACGTGCCCTCCATTTCGCGGCGGAACTTCACCGCCGTGGAAGTGGCGTCAAAAGCCACGTCTGCCCAGCCAACGGGCTGGCCTGCCTTCACGGGTTTTAGCAGCTTCACACCATGCGCCAAGCCCAAGGGCAAACCACCCAGCGCGATGGATTCCTGCGCAGGCATCAACTTGCCGTATACAGTGTAGCCGCCTTCCCCGTCCAGCATTTCACCGGCCTGCAAATCACGCTTCGCGGTGGCCACCACGTCACCATGCCAACAAATCGGTGCACCCGTGGCTTCATGGCGCAGGCCAATCGAAGCCACTGAAATTCCAAGTTCCAGACCAATCAAATGAAAGGGCTTGTACATGCTTGAATACTGGCCGCTGGGGTCAGTAATCAATCCATATTCCTTGAAGCAACGGGCCACGTAATCGCTGTCTGCGGCGAAGGTCACGTACACGCCCCAACGCAAGTCCCGAAACACCGGGCGGGTGTCACGTTCCACACTGGAAATCACCTCCACCTGCCCCCGTTGATCCAGAATGCCACCATGTTCTTTGGGCTTCAGAATTCGCGCAAGGTCATCAACACCCACCGCCGGAAACTTCAAACCGCTGGGTGCAGCCAGGCCAGTTGCATTGGCCACTGCCGCCATTTCAATCGCACTTTTGGTACCGTCCAGAAAACTGTTGAACATTTGTGCATTCATGCCGCCCTTGGCCGCGTCTTCGGCTGTCAGCCCATAGTGGTTCCACACCGTGTCAGGTGTGCTTTCATGATAGGTGGGCAGGTACTTGGTGCCCTTTCCTGCAGCCACCACGGAAAAGCCAGCGGCGCGCGCCCAATCCACCATTTCAAAAATCAGTGCTGGTTGGTCGCCATAGGCCAGTGAATACACAATGCCCGCTTCATCGGCCTTGCGTTTCAACAGCGGGCCAGCCAGTGCGTCGGCTTCCACGTTCACCATCACAATGTGTTTCTTGAATTCGCAGCAGGCCAGCACGTGGGCAATGCCCACTGCGGGGTTGCCAGTGGAATCGATGATGATGTCCACAAACGGCGATTCGATCAGCTTCATGCCGTCTTCGATGATAGCTGTATTGCCAAGTCGGGCTGCCTGTTCCAGCGACGCAGCACTGTAGGCGTCTTCTTTCCAGCCCACATTGCTCAACGCCGCCTTGGCACGGGTGGGCGACAAATCGGCAATGCCCACCATGTGAATGCCGGGCGTGCGTGGCACCTGGGAAAGATACATCGAACCAAATTTGCCGGCACCGATCAGGCCAACGCGCAATGGCTTGCCTTCAGCAGCACGTTGCTGAAGTTTTGAAAATAGGTTCATGGTGGGCCCGTGGAGTCGAAAAGGTTGTCGCAGAGAATAACCTGCATGGCCAAATCTGCAACACCCGAATAATCCCTAGGCTGCGTGTATTACTGGGTTGAAGACTGCTTTTCCGGCTCACACCCTTTTCTCGCGCTCATCCAGATGTCTTCCCGAATTTTCCTGATTTCTTCTTCATCTTTCTCTTCCATGTCAATCAGCTGGTTTCGGGCCTTGCTCGATACACGTATCAGTTCTTCAAGCTTCACCTGAATGGCTTCAGTGTCCCGATTCTGCGTGTTTTGAATCAGGAAAATCATCAGGAAAGTGATGATGGTGGTGCTGGTATTGATCACCAGTTGCCAGGTTTCACTGAAGTCGAAAAACGGACCACTAATAGCCCAGATCACCACGATTGAAACAGCCCCCATGAATACATAAGAATTACCGGCAATTTCGGCCGTAAACTTTGCCCATCTTGAATAGGCTTGTTTAAGCGACTTTTTCTTCATCTTTTGGAATCCGTAATTGGTTGGGTGGTTCATCGTGCTTGGCCCAAAGATCAAGCCGACGTTTAGACAGAAAGACCGAATGTTGTCACGCCAATTTACAGAGAAAGGAAATCAGAAGATGTAGGACTATTTTGACTTGAAAGGTCAGATGTTTCTGACGGGAACTTGTTTTCATAGGGAAGGCGTGCAGTGTCTTGCTTGGTATCTCTGGAAAGGGTGTATGAATGCCCCTGTCGCGCAAGGTGAGCCATATAAGGGGGCTTTGCTTATATCCCCGCCTTGAAATGAAAAAAGCCCTGAACTAAGTTCAGGGCTTCTCAAATTGGTGGCGGAGAGAGGGGGATTCGAACCCCCGATAGGCTATTAACCTATACACGCTTTCCAGGCGTGCGACTTAAACCACTCATCCATCTCTCCGCGGTAAGCGCGAGAGTATAGCAAAGAACCATCCGCTAATCCAGCACGAGGCTACTTTCATTCACATTCAGGCAAACGCAGCACACGCATCACTGCCGGGGCTTCGTCCTTGCGCCCACCCTTCAGCGAGGCAATCACCATGGCCACCGCACTCAAGGGAATAGTCAGAATACCCGACGCAACACCGCTGAATGCGCCCGCCTGCAGAGCGTCCAGGTTAAACAGGGCCATGAACGAGGAATTGGTCAATGCCAGAAACAGACTTGAACTCACAAAACCTGTGCCCATTGCCCACAAAGCGCCCCGCCGTGTTGCCCCGCTCCAGAAGATGCCCGCCACCAAAGGCACAAACAGACTGGAAGCGGCCAGCGCAAAGGCAGAGCCCACCAGCACCACGATATTGCCGGGTTGAAGGCTCGTGATCCACGCTGCCAGCAAGGCGGCACTTAGCAGCGCGATTTTCGACATGGTCACTCGCCGCTGGGCCGTGGCGTCCGGGTTGAGAATTCGGTAATACAAGTCGTGCGACAGGCTGCTGGCAATGGCCAGCAACAGGCCATCGGCAGTGGACAATGCGGCTGCCAGCCCGCCTGCCGCGATCAAACCCGACAGAAAAAACGGCATGCCTGCAATTTCAGGGGTAATCAGCACCAAAATATCGGGGCTCAAACCAATTTCTGCAAACTGCACCACACCATCCTGGTTCACATCCTGCAAAGTTGCCAGACCAGGTATAACCCGCGACCAAGCCGCCACCCAGTTGGGCACGTCGCTGTAACTCAAGCCCACGAGGTTTTCATACACCACCACTTTGGCCATCAAACTCAGCCAAGGCGACGCAAGATAAACTCCCAGAATACAGGCTAGTGCAACAGCCACTGACCACCGTGTTTGCGAGGCATTGGGCGTCGTGAAGAAACGAACAATCAAATGTGGCAAGGCCACCGTACCGCACATCAGGGTAAAAGCCACCGCCAGAAAATTCAGGGACTCACCCCAATCCGATAAACCCGAATCGTCTCGCGTAGAACCAAAATGCGGCACACTGGCCTTGACCTTGTCCAGGTAACGCTGCTTTTCCTGGCTCCAGCGCTTTTTTGCTTCCTGCGAGTCTTTAGGGAAACTGGTCAGCACGCGCTCGGCTGCCTTGATTTCCTGAAAGGTTGATCCATCGTAACGGGCCAGTTCCAGATTCTTGCGACGTGCTTCGTACCCTTCCGCCCAGGAGGACGGCAAGGTATCAATCAACAACTGGTAACGATCCGCCTCGCGAAGGTACAAACTGCGCACTTCAGATTCCGCCGGGTCAGCAAAAAACTTGCGTTCCTGTGCGCGCACGTATTCCGGAAAACTGACAGGTCCGGCTTCAGCGTAACGCTCACTCGCGCCTTTGCCTGTAAAACCGACCAATGCAACCACCGTGATGAGCATGGTCAGAATCATGACAATGTACTGCGCCACCGCAGTCCAGGTCACGGCCCGCATGCCACCCAAAAATGAACATACCAGAATACCGGCCAAACCAAAAAACACACCAATCCCGAACTCAACGCCCGCAAACCGGGATGTAATCAAACCGACGGCGTAAATTTGCGCAATCACATAAACAAAGGAAATACTGACAGTCACCAAAATGCAGATCAGCCGAACAACACGGCCTTTGTCGTCCCCTGCGTAGCGGGCCGCGAGAAAATCCCCCACGGAGAAAAATGCAAATTTGCGCAGGTAAGGTGCAATTAACAACGCAATCAGTACAAATCCGCCTGTCCATCCCACAAGCAAGGCCAAGGCTTCGAAACCACTGTAAAACAGAGTGCCGGCAACACCCAAAAAGGACGCTGCACTCATCCAATCCGCAGCAGTTGCCATGCCATTGTAGGCGGCAGGCACAGTGCGGGAAGCCACGAAATATTCATACATGTCAGACGTGCGGCTGAGCAAGCCAATCACCGCGTAGGCACCAAAAGTAATGAATATGAAAAAGTAGCCAATCCACTGTCTGCCAATGCCATAGCTTTCCATGGCAGCGGCCACGCCGATGCAAACCAGAAAACCCAAGGTCAGTACCGAAAAAAACCGTGTCAAGGTCGTGGTGAAACTCATCGACAAACCCCGGACATACAGAATCCTTCAAACGAAAAAAACCAGTCCACCGAGGTGGAACTGGTTTTCAAGTAACCGGGCACATCCCCTTTCACGGAGAAGGTCAGGCCATTCAGATGGGTTTACCCAACTGGTCCAGAATCGCCGGGTTCTCCAAGGTGGAGGTGTCTTGCGTAATGGTTTCACCCTTGGCCAGACTGCGCAGCAGGCGGCGCATGATCTTGCCGGAACGTGTTTTGGGCAGGTTGTCACCAAAGCGGATTTCTTTCGGCTTGGCAATCGGACCAATGTCTTTGCCCACCCAGTTGCGCAGATCCATGGCCAGCTTCTGGCCGGCTTCACCCGTGGGGCGGTCGCCTTTCAATACCACGAAGGCCACAATGGCTTCACCGGTCAGGTCGTCTGGACGACCTACAACAGCCGCTTCTGCAACCAGTTCATTGGCCACCAGCGAGCTTTCAATTTCCATGGTGCCCATGCGGTGACCCGACACGTTCAACACATCATCAATACGGCCCATGATGGTGAAGTTGCCACTGACCTTGTCGCGCACTGCGCCATCGCCGGCCAGGTACAAATTGCCACCCAACTCTTCGGGGAAATAGCTTTTCTTGAAACGGTCGGCATCGCCCCAAATGGTACGAATCATCGAAGGCCATGGGCGCTTCACCACCAGAATGCCACCTTGACCATTGGGCAAATCGCCACCCACTTCGTCGACTACCGCAGCCATGATGCCGGGCAGCGGCAAGGTGCATGAACCGGGCACCAACGGTGTTGCACCGGGCAGCGGCGTGATCATGTGACCACCGGTTTCGGTTTGCCAGAAGGTGTCCACAATCGGGCACTTTTCGCCGCCCACATTCTTGTGATACCACATCCAGGCTTCCGGGTTGATTGGCTCGCCAACCGAACCCATCAGGCGCAGGCTTGAAAGATCGTAGCTGGTGGGGTGTACTTTTTGATCGGACTCGCAAGCCTTGATCAGCGAACGGATCGCAGTCGGCGCGGTGTAGAAAATCGTCGCGCTGTGGCGCTGAATCATTTCCCAGAAACGGCCTGCGTTCGGGTAGGTGGGCACGCCTTCAAACACGATTTGTGTCGCGCCCACGGCCAATGGGCCATAGGTAATGTAAGTGTGGCCGGTGATCCAGCCGATGTCGGCCGTACACCAGAACACATCATTGGGCTTGATGTCGAATGTCCACTTCATGGTCAACATCGCCCACAGCAAGTAACCTGCGGAACTGTGCTGTACGCCCTTGGGTTTGCCGGTTGAACCCGATGTGTAAAGAATGAACAGCGGGTGCTCGGAATCCACCATTTCAGGCGCGCACACATCGCTTTGCTTATCGGCCAGTGCGTGCATGTACACATCACGGCCAGCTTGCATGGCCACGTCTGCACCGGTGCGCTTGTACACGATCACATTCTTCACGGCCTCACAGCCACCCAGGCTCAGGGCCTCGTCAACAATACTCTTCAATGGCAACTGCTTGCCACCGCGCACTTGCTGGTCTGCGGTGAACACAGCTACAGCCCCAGTGTCCTGAATACGGTCTTGCAGGGCCTTGGCCGAGAATCCACCAAACACCACCGAGTGAGTTGCGCCAATTCGGGCGCAGGCTTGCATGGCTGCAACACCTTCCACGCTCATGGGCATGTAAATCACCACACGGTCGCCTTTCTTCACGCCCAGGCCTTTCAAGCCATTGGCAATCTTGCTGACCTTGCTCAACAATTCGCTGTAAGTCACCTTGGTGACTTCGCCACCATCGGCTTCAAAAATCAGTGCAACCTTGTCACCCAGTCCAGCAGCGATATTTTTGTCCAGACAATTTGCGGACACATTCAGCTCACCGCCAGTGAACCACTTGTAAAACGGGGGATTCGATTCGTCGAGTACCTTGTCATAGTCCTTGGCAAACTGCAGGTTCTCTTTGGCCAGTCGGGCCCAGAAGCCTTCGAAGTCCGTTTCAGCTTCCTTGCACAAGGCGTTGTAGGCGTCCATACCGCCGATTGCGGCACTGCGCTGCCAGTCTGCACTGGGCTCAAACACACGCGTTTCGTGTGACACTGATTCGATTGATGACATCCTGTCCTCCAAGGGTTACTTAGTTTTCTATTAATTTGGTTTGCGTAAACAATAGGCAAAAGCTCTTACTCTCACCTTACACCATGGCGCACCACAGCAATTCGCGTTCCAGCCACGCAGAAATGGACTTGTTGTAACCTGCTTCTGCTATGATTTCCGCCAATGTTTGATCAAACATGTCGTTTGGTCAGACGCTCCCAACCACCATTGCTGCACCGCACACTTGTCACAAAATGGAACAACACAACAAACAACAGATCCCACTGCTGGCCCGACTCATCTTCTCAAGTCGTTGGCTACAGCTTCCGCTTTACCTGGGTTTGATCGTTGCCCAGATCGTTTACGTCTATCACTTTCTGATCGAACTATGGCACCTGGTGGGTGGCACAGCCAGTCACCAGCTGGATGAAACCGGCATCATGCTGATCGTTCTGGCGCTGATCGACGTGGTGATGATTTCCAACCTGCTGATCATGGTCACGGTGGGCGGTTATGAAACCTTTGTCAGCCGCATGCGGCTTGAAACCCACCCCGATCAACCTGAATGGCTGGACCATGTGAATGCCTCGGTGCTGAAAGTCAAACTGGCTATGGCCATCATTGGCATTTCCTCCATTCACCTGCTTAAAACCTTCATCAACGCTGAGCAATACGAGACGAAAACCATTGTCGCCCAGGCATCAATCCACGTCATTTTCCTGTTTTCTGCCGTGGCAATCGCGTGGTGTGACCGACTCATCTCCCAACCTGCCAATGGCAAAGCACATTAAAATACAGAGAAAGCACCCATTCTGATCAGGAGCAGTTCATGAGCACCATCAAGCAAGAAGATTTCATCAGCTCAATCGCCGATGCCTTCCAATACATTTCTTACTACCACCCGCTTGATTATATTCAGGCTTTGGGCAAGGCTTACGAGCGAGAGCAAAGCCCCGCGGCCAAAGATGCGATTGCGCAAATCCTGACCAACAGCCGCATGTGCGCTGAAGGCAAGCGCCCAATTTGTCAGGACACCGGTATTTCCGTGGTTTTCCTGAAAGTGGGCATGAATGTGCGCTGGGAATCGACCATGAGCGTGAGCGACATGGTCAACGAAGGCGTGCGTCGCGCTTACCTGCACCCGGACAACAAGCTACGCGCGTCTGTGCTGCTCGACCCGGCAGGTGCCCGCAAAAACACCAAAGACAACACCCCCGCCGTGATTCATTACGAAATCGTACCCGGTGACGATGTCGAGGTAATTTGTGCTGCCAAAGGCGGCGGCTCGGAAAACAAATCCAAGATGGTCATGCTGAACCCTTCCGATTCCATCGTGGATTGGGTTCTGAAAACAGTACCCACCATGGGTGCCGGCTGGTGTCCCCCAGGTATCCTGGGAATCGGTATTGGCGGCACACCAGAAAAAGCCATGCTGCTGGCCAAGGAAAGCCTGATGGCCCCTTGCGATATTCATGAACTGCTGGAGCGTGGCCCAAGCAACCGGATCGAAGAACTGCGTCTTGAACTCTACGACAAAGTGAATTCACTCGGCATTGGCGCCCAGGGCCTGGGTGGTTTGACCACGGTGCTGGATGTGAAAATTCTGGACTACCCCACGCACGCAGCATCCCTGCCAATCGCCATGATCCCGAATTGTGCGGCAACACGCCATGTGCATTTCCACCTGCACGGTGATGGCCCTGCGCACCTGCCAGTGCCCAACCTGACCGACTGGCCACAGGTCAGCTGGACACCCGACACCGAGAAAAGCAAGCGCGTGAACCTGGACACACTGACCCCTGAAGAAGTGGCCAGCTGGACCCCAGGCCAAACCCTGCTGCTGAACGGCAAAATGCTGACCGGCCGCGACGCAGCCCACAAGCGCATTGCCGACATGCTGGCCAAGGGCGAAAAACTGCCTGTAGACTTTACAAACCGCGTAATTTACTACGTGGGCCCAGTTGACCCTGTGCGTGACGAAGCAGTTGGCCCGGCAGGCCCCACTACGGGCACACGCATGGACAAATTCACCCGCATGATGCTGGAGAAAACCGGCCTGATCGCCATGGTTGGTAAAGCCGAACGTGGCCCAGTGGCCATTGAAGCCATTCGCGACAACAAATCAGCCTACCTGATGGCTGTGGGTGGCGCGGCCTACCTGGTGTCCAAGGCGATCACCAAAGCCACAGTAGTCGGGTTTGAGGACTTGGGCATGGAAGCGATTTATGAGTTCGAGATCAAAGACATGCCAGTGACGGTTGCAGTGGACAGCACGGGTGTTTCAGTGCACAACACCGGGCCGAAAGAATGGCAGGCGAAGATCGGGAAGATTCCGGTCAACGTTGCTTAAGTAGGCTGACTTTGCGGACACCTGCGCGGCTGCTTGTTGCACGCTGCGTGGGTTGCATTACAGCGGCTTGTTAATGCTCCTTGTGCGTGTCGCATCACAACAGCTTGTTGATGCTCATTGCCCGTGTCGCGTGATTCCGCCTTGGCGGGCTTTCATCCCTTCTTGATTGCTGGCTCGGGGTATGCGAAATGCCAAAGGCATGTTCGCATCGCTTCCTTCGGAATCGCCCCTCGCTGCGCATCAAGCGGGAAGCCCACCTGAATCGGCAGAATGATCGCAACACCACACAGTGAGCCAAAACCGCTGGCGATACTCCAAATCCGCCAATTCCGCAGCAGCTTGATCAAAGCCAGCTCAGCATGCCAGCTCGCAGCAGTAGGCAGCCAACAGCACCCTCATCGGCACGTCACTGTTGTCTTCGCGCGAGAAGCCTTGCCAATGTCACTTGGTCCCGACATTCAAGACCCGCCCGCCGTTCTCCACCTCGCAATGGATTAGACGCGAAGCGGCTCCGCAAGACGCGTTAGCGTTTGCGGTATCCATTGCAAGGTGGGAGAAGAACGGCCACCGCCACAACTTGCACGTTGGGCGGGGCTGTCGGGACAAGTGACATGGCGAGGCTTCGATGCGCAAGCGAAAGTGACATGCAGAGGCTTCGAGGCGCAAAACGCAGATCAAGCCGGCGTCATTGCCCCCTTGATTTGATCCAGCGCCGTCGGATCATCAATGGTGGTCATGTCACCCGGGTCACGTCCCTCACACACTGCCTGAATCGATCTGCGCAGCAACTTGCCTGAACGGGTTTTCGGCAACACGTTGACGAAGTAAACCCGCGCTGGCCGCGCCACTGCACCCAACTGGCCGTCCACCACTTTCATGATTTCCGCTTCCAGTGTTTTGGCTTGCGCTGCATCCAGTACGTTTGAAGATTTCAAAATTGCAAACCCCACAGCAACTTGCCCTTTCACGGAATCAGCAACACCGACCACTGCCACCTCTGCCACCGCTGGGTGGGAAGAAATACTTTCTTCAATTTCGCGTGTGCCCAATCGGTGACCGGCTACGTTGATCACATCATCCGTGCGGCCCAGAATAAAGAAATAACCATCTTCATCGCGAATGCCCCAATCGAATGTTGAATAGACCTGGCGTGTTTTGAAGCTGGACCAATAGGTTTTCACGAAACGTTCGTCATCACCCCACACGGTTTGCATGCAACCCGGTGGCAAGGGGCCTTCAATGGCCACCACACCCTTTTCATTCGGCTTGCAGGGCTGCGCAGTGTCTTCGTCCAGAACATTCACGTTGAAACCAAACACCGGCACACCCGGGCTGCCCAGCTTGCCGGGCATGGCTTCGATGCCACGTTGAACAGCCAGGATCGGCCAACCTGTTTCAGTCTGCCAATAGTTGTCCACGATTGGCTTGCCAATTGCGCCCGAAATCCAGTCCGACGTGGTTTCATCCAGGGGTTCACCTGCAAGAAACAGGGCCTTGAGCGAACTCAAATCGTACTTGCTCAAATAAGCAGGGTCTTGTTTTTTCAACACGCGAACAGCCGTGGGTGCGGAGAACAACACGGACACTTGGTAATCCTGAACGATCTTCCACCAAATACCGGCGTCGGGTCGAATGGGCAAGCCCTCGTACATTACAGTGGCCATGCCCGCAATCAATGGGCCGTACACAATGTAGCTGTGGCCCACCACCCAGCCAATGTCACTGGTGGCAAAAAATGTCTTGCCCTTCTCGCCCATGAAAATATGTTTCATGGACGCAGCCAGTGCAACGGCATAACCACCCACATCGCGCTGTACACCCTTTGGCTTTCCAGTCGTACCGCTGGTGTACAAAATGTAACTGCTGTCCGTGGCCTTCAGCCAGGTCACTGGTACCTTGGCATTCGCCAATTCTGCATGCAGCTTTGCATAATCCTGATCGCGCCCGGTCACGGCTTCAAACGGCACCAGGCCCCGATTCACCATCAATACACTGGCTGGTTTGTAACTGGAACGTTCAATTGCTTCATCAAGCAATGGCTTGTAAGGAACGGCCTTTCCACCGCGCGAACCAGCATCAGCCGACACAATGACCTTGGGCTGGGCATCCTCAATTCGAGAGGCCAAGCTGTGTGATGCAAAACCACCAAACACCACCGAGTGGATCGCGCCAATTCGCGCACAAGCCAACATGGCAAAGGTAGCTTCCGGGATCATGGGCATGTAAATCAAAACCCGATCGCCCTTCTGCACACCCATTTTTTGCAACATCGCAGCGGCAATCTGCACTTCCTCGTGCAATTGCTTGAAGGTGTAGACCCGCTCCTGGTCTACCTCGGTAGACAC
Source organism: Limnobacter thiooxidans (assembly GCF_036323495.1). Taxonomy (NCBI): domain Bacteria; kingdom Pseudomonadati; phylum Pseudomonadota; class Betaproteobacteria; order Burkholderiales; family Burkholderiaceae; genus Limnobacter; species Limnobacter thiooxidans. The sequence continues at coordinate 2,559,202 of NZ_AP028947.1, forward strand.
AAAAATCAGGGCAGGCTTGTCACCTTGTTCTGCCAGGTGCCGGTCAACCGCGTTGTGGCACAGGTTGGTTTCTCCTCCCACATACCACGCCGCGAATGGGGGTTTGCTATCGTCCAGCACCTTGTCAAAAGGCTTGTGCCAATCAATCAGATTGGCCTGACGCGCCCAAAAACCCTTGGGGTTTCGAATCGATTCCTCGTACAGATTTTGATAGGTTCCGTCGGACTGGTAATTCACTGGCTTGACCACTTGCTGTCTCCTCGTCTTTATTGCCCCCAATGTAGGAAGTCGCGCTTACGACACTCTGACTATTCAAAAAAATAGTCTTGAACGAGAACACTTCTTGTTACACAAATGATTACTATTTGCTAAACTAAGGTGAATTCAATCCACTTCAGGAAAGTCAGTATCACCATGAACAACACTTTCAAGAAAATCGTTTCCGTTTCCCTTGCCAGCTTGATAGGCGCCAGCGCGATGGCTCAGGCTGAAGAAAAGGTCATCAACGTTTATTCCGCCCGTCACTACGCAACGGATGAAATGATGTACCAGGACTTCACCAAGCAGACAGGCATCACCATCAAGCGCCTGGAACTGAAAGACGAGGCCTTGCTTGAACGCATGCGCAGCGAAGGCGCGCGCAGCCCGGCCGATGTGGTTTTGCTGGTTGATGCAGCCCGCCTGGCCACAGCACAGCAGCAGGGCCTGTTCCAGCCCGTGAAATCCAAGGTGCTGGCCAGCAAGGTGCCCGCGCAGTTCACCGGAGAAAACGGTCTTTGGTACGCGTTTTCCTCACGCAGTCGCGTCATCGTCTACAACAAGGACAACATTGATCCCAAACAGGCCCAGAACTATGAAGACCTGGCCAAGCCCGCCCTGAAGGGCAAAGTCTGCACACGCAGCGGTTCACACCCCTACATGCTTTCCTTGATGAGCAGCATGATCAGCCACCTGGGCGAAAAAGGTGCTGAAAACTGGGCAAAAGGCTTGGTCGACAACATGGCACGCAGCCCCAAAGGTGGTGATACGGATCAAATTCGCGCAGTGGCCTCTGGCGAATGTGGCGTGGCACTGACCAACAGTTACTACTGGGTGCGGGTGGTGAACTCGGACAAACCAGAAGACAAGGAAGTGGTTTCGAAGGTTGGGTTCATCTGGCCCAACCAGAGCAACTACGGTGCGCACATGAACGTATCAGGCGCAGCAGTGGCCAAATTTGCTCCCAACAAGAACAATGCGATCAAGTTCCTAGAATACCTCGCCAGTGATTCCGCCCAAAAGTATTTTGCCAATGGCAACAACGAATGGCCCACCGTACCGGGTGTGAAAGTTGACAACCCAGCACTTGATGCACTTGGCCCATTCAAACAAGACGTGACTCCAGCGAAAACACTGGCTGCCAACACGGCGTTGTCACAGCAAATCATGGACCGGGTCGGTTTCAAGTAAGTCGCCCACTCGTTCAACTTTGAGTGCAGAAAAGAACCTCACATACCCTGTGAGGTTTTTTTATTCACAAAACAGAAAAGAAGCTTGATACACTCCAAATCATCAATGTAACCAGCAAGTAAATTGGTGAAAAAAGCGAATCACAACAACAAAAACGCTGTACTCAAACCCGAGATCAAAGCCGAAGTTAAACGCTTGGGAACCCGCAAGGTCCCCAAAGAGCAACGCATGGGCCAAATTCTTGAAGTAGCTGGGTCTGTGTTTTCCCGGCAAGGTTTTCACTCCACCAGCATGGAAGAAATTGCTGAAGGCGCGGGGGTTACCAAACCGCTGCTGTACCGTTATTTTGGCTCTAAAGACGCGCTCTACCTAGCGACTATTACCCAAGTCGGCAATCACTTGATGTCTGGCCTTTCCATATTGATGGCCAACCCGAATCCGAAAGACCGTCTGAAGCTGATCATGCTCAGCTTCCTGACATTCGTGGAACGACACCGCGAAGGCTGGTCAGTGCTGTACAACGAAGCTTTGACCAGCGTGGGTCCAGTCGGGGAAAAAGTGGCATTTTTTCGTACCAGTTTTATTGAAGCAGCCGCCAAAACCATTGAAGAATTGAACCAGCCCGCCGATCAGGAGCGAACCCAGGAAAAAGCCGGCATTCAAGCCGTTGCCCTGGCCAACATCATGGTAGGAGCCGTTGAAGCGGGTGCCAGGTGGTGGATTCAACACCCGGAAATTCCGATTCGGGACATGCAGAAAATGATCGAAACCAGCTTGATGCCTGGGCTTTCAGACCGCTGATCTTTGCCTCGCGTTTGCTCATGCGCATGTTCCTTTCTCGTTTGTAAAGGCGAGCGCCTCTTTCCCGTTTGCAAAGGTGCATAACCCCTTCCGCCAGAAAGCCTGTAATTTCCTTTTTGAATTCAAACTGACTCACCGGCGCAAGTTCGCGGCCTGTGAGGTGTTCGCTTGCTGCATCACCTTGCTCAAGACGAGGCGAGATGAGCAGCAACGAATACCGACCCAAAGGCCCGCGCAACGAAAGCCTTGACCAAGCCAAGATGAGCTGCAACGAACACCGGCCCAGAGGTCTGCGCTACACGCATCCGGGTTAAACTGCACTGGCACCTCAACCAGCCGGCACCAGTCCATGCAAGTAAACGCAGCACCCCACCCAACACTGACACCCCGACGCGAATGGGCCTTGTTGCTGATTCTAGCCGGTATCCAGTTCACCCACATCCTCGACTTCATGATCATGATGCCGCTGGGCCCTCAGCTTACACAGGCCTTCGCTATTCCTGATTCGAAGTTTGGCCTGCTGGTGTCTGCCTACACCTTCGCGGCTGGCGCGTCAGGTCTGCTGGCTTCCCTGTACATTGACCGATTTGAACGGCGCCGCCTCCTGCTGGTTCTCTACTTTCTGTTTGCAGTTGCAACGCTGGCGTGCGGCCTTGCTCCCACCTATGAAAGCCTGATGGTGGCTCGAATCGCTGCCGGGCTGTTCGGGGGCATTCTGTCGGCCATGATCCAGACCATCGTCGCCGACATCATTCCCTTCGAGCGGCGTGGCAAAGCCATGGGCGTCATCATGACTTCGTTTTCCGTGTCCACGGTCATGGGTGTTCCATTGGGCTTGTTTGTGGCCACGAAGTCCGACTGGCACATGCCGTTTTTCGGTATTGCTGCCATCAGTTTCCTGCTGATTGTCGCTGCATGGAAAGTCATTCCCAGCCTGAAGGGCCATCTTCACGCGCGCGGTGAAACAGGGCCGCTACAAGGCATTCAGGAGGTACTGCGTGATCCCAATCACTTGCTGGCCTTTTGCTTCTCGTTCTGCCTGATCTTCGCAGGGTTTTCCATCATCCCCTACATCACGATCTACCTGCAAAGCAATTCAGTACTGGGGCCTTCCGATATCCCGCTGATTTACCTTGCGGGTGGAACAGCCACGCTACTCAGTGCACAAATCATAGGCAAGCTGAGCGACAGGTTGGGCAAACTTAAAATGCTTCAGATCATCGCGGGTATTGCGATGGTGCCCATGGCTTTGATCACCCTGACGGAGAACATGGGAATTGTCAGCATATTGATCATCACGACCTGCTTCTTTGTATTCGTCAGCGGAAGAATGATCCCTGGCATGGCGATGGTCAGCGCAGCGGGCAATCCTAAAAACCGGGGCACATTCATGACCCTGAATTCTTCAATGCAGTCTGCTGCAATGGGATTGGCCGCCTTGATCGGCGGGCATCTGATTACCCGCACTCCGGAAGGGTTGATTGAAAACTACTGGCTGTGCAGTGTCATTGCCATTGTCTTCAACATTGTCGCCTTGCTGATCGCACGGCAAATTCGAATGTACAAGTAGAGTCCAGCTAACTTAGCTGGCCATTCTGCGAATGATCGACGAGACCACGAGGCGAAGGCCCTTTAGCTCTTTGACCTCCAGCGGACGCTTGTCTTTCAATTCCTTGTCTTTGCAAAGGTCTTCCAGCTTGTGCTCTATTTCCTTGAGCAAATCGATTTGATGTTTCATGGCGCTTCAACGGTGAATTCAAGTCACGGAAATATACACGCAAGCGGCTCAGTGTTGGATGACAGTTTTGTGACTGAAATATTGCGTCAATTTGCAACAACTGAATTGGATTGATACTTGCTTGGTAAGTTGAATAACCCATCCAGCAAGGTTGCTCATGAACTTTCGTCACCTCAAATCCCATCTGATTCCATCGACCCTCGCAATCGGACTCAGCTTGACTTGCTCAATGGCTATGGCTGTTGACTGGCCTGTTTTTGGTGGCAACTGGGATCACCAGCGGCACACTGAGTCGACACAAATCACGCGCGGCAATATCGAGCAACTGACCACCTCCTGGGAATTTGACACCGGCGTTTCATCAAGCTTTCAAGCAACACCAATTGTTGTCGATGGCGTAATGTATGTTTCACTGCCTTTCAATCATGTGGTGGCCTTGCAGGCCGACACTGGAAAACTGATCTGGCGTTACAACCACGAGCGCCTTAAAAACCGTGCCATGTGCTGTGGCCCCGCCAACCGCGGTGTGGCCGTGAGTGACGGCAAGGTGTTCATGGGCACCGTTGATTCACGGCTGCTGGCACTTGATACGAAAACGGGCCAGAAGCTGTGGGATGTGGATGTAACCTTGGGCGAACAAGGCATACAGGAAGACGCAGCCAGCCTGGGTAGCCAGTTGTCAGGACAAACCGACAAACAGGGCGGCAAGCTTGAAGTGTCCGGTGCGTCGGGTGCGGGCATCAACATGGCCCCGATGGTATTCGATGGCAAAGTAATGGTTGGCATCACTGGGGTAGGTTATGGCCTTCACCTCGATTCACCAGATCCCGATGCGCCACTTGGCGCTGTGGTCGGCATCGCCGGCAACTACGGACGTCGCGGCTTCATGGCGGCTTTTGATGTCGACACTGGCAACCTCGCCTGGAAATTTGACACCGTTCCGGAAAAAGGCTGGGAAGGAAGCTTCACCAAGGTGACCCAGGATGGCGTGGTACTGCCCCGAAATATAGAACAGGAAAAGGCAGCCGCAGCAAAATACCCTGATGCCTGGCAATACGGTGGGGGCTCGGCCTGGAGCACACCCGCAATCGATCGTGAAAATGGCATTCTGTATTTTGGAACGGGTAACCCGTCGCCACAGATGGAAGGCTCGTCGCGGCCAGGGGACAACCTGTATACCGCCTCGCTGGTGGCCTTGGACGTTCGCACAGGTGCGCTGAAGTGGCACTACCAGCAGGTTCCACATGACCAATGGGGCTACGACGTGGCCAGTCCGCCGGTGTTGTTCACCACGCGCCACAAGGGCCAACAAACGCCCGCAGTAGGACAGGCGGGGAAAACAGGCTGGTTTTATGTACACAACCGGATCACGGGCGAACTGTTGTTCAAGAGCGAAGCCTTTGTTCCCCAAAACAACATGTTCACCTTGCCGACTGAAGCGGGCAATGTGATCTACCCCGGTGTAATTGGTGGATCAAACTGGTCACCGGTGTCGGTGGATGAAAAGCGTCGAATGGTTTTTATTGCCGGAATTCACTGGCCCGTGAAGTACCAACTTCATGAACTCAAGGCCAAGGGCAACAAGCCTGCCTTGAAATACTCGTCCATGTCCCCCATCGAAGACGGTGAGAAGTACGGCTTGCTGTCTGCCATTCACCTGGACACAGGCAAACTGATCTGGCAACACAAGGTGAATGCCCCGCTCATTGGCGGTGTACTCAGCACGGCAACAGGCCTGGTTCTCTCAGGCGAGGGCAGTGGAGAATTTTTTGCGTTGGACGCGCAAACTGGTCAGCGGGTTTGGCAACAAGACAATTCGGCAGGGGTGAACGCGCCACCGATCAGTTATGAAATCAAGGGCAAACAATACTTCGCAGTGGCCGTGGGTGGCAACAAACTGTTTGGCTTCAAGCAGGGGCAAACCATCAAGGCCTGGGCATTGAAAAGCCAATGAATAAAGCATTTCAGGAATCGATTCACTTTACTTGGTTGGTTGGGCTGGATTAACTGGCTGAAGTGGCACGTGGCGGCTCACCCCTGCACGGCAAGCCAGTGGTTGTCCAGTTCAAGTAAATTGGCCACTTCGGCCGACTGTTGACCAAGCAAAACCTGTTCGCCCTGCACAGCCAACGCGCAAGCTGCTTGGGCCTTGATCAAGCCAATTCTGTTGCCTTGCAAATCAAAGTGCAACGCTGAATCAGCTTTGGTGCAACTGATCACAAAACCTACCCTGTTTGCAACAATGTCGCCTGCATAGCCAGCCAATTCAGTGGATGTGGGCAAAGCATTCAGACCCTTTTCTGTACTCAAGATTGCCAGCACAGGTGCTGCATTGCGTGCAGCTTCAGTTGGGTGTTGCGCCTGCAGGGCAATGCCAACCACACCGCTTGAGTGCAAGGCCAGGTGCCTCAAGCTCAGTTGGGGATCATCCAGAGTCCATTGCTTCAGCATGGCCCCGGTTTCAGGGTGCAACGCCACAAGGGACGAATCCATGGTTTTACCGGGCATGGGGGTTCGACCCATGTCGGCATGGGTTCGAATTCCACCATTGGCCACCAACAAAAATGGGTGATCCAAACCCAAAGACCCTTGGGGCATCACCAACATTTCATGAGGATCATGCCCACCGGTTTGCCACACCTCGAGCAATTCAAAGGTGCTTGCATCGCGAACACCCAATACGCCCTGCCCGGTCAACAAGTCAGTTTCCGTGGTGTAGAGCAAATTGCCGTGCACAGCACTGTGTCCGTTCAGGTGTCGGTCTGCTTCCTGCCACAGTCTCGAAGTTTGGCCAGTCAGGATATTCAGTCGCATGATCCAGTCACCGGGCCTGCGAGCGACAATCAGGTAGTCATCGCCCGAAAGCTGCATCAGTCCATGAGGCCGGGTGGGCAAGTCCACCGCCATGATCACTTCCAATCGGTCGTTTTCACCGGGCTGCAGTCGAATTACACCAGCCTGATAATTGCCACTGGGCAGCTTCCAGGCGGCCAATAAATTTGCGGGGCTTTCGTTGACCTTCGCTGCGCGGGCCAGGGGCATGGCCATCAACAAACCTGTGGACAATGCGGCAGACAGCGCAGTAGACAGAAAGCGGCGGCGATTGATTGCAGTCATGACCAAGCTGCCAACCTGTGCGTCACATGCAATGGAAATTCGCGTAACACCTCAGTCTCCATCAGACGATGAAAACTGAATGGACACTTTCAAACCTTTGGCAACATCCTGCTCCAGAAAGGTTTTCAACACCTTCAAAGCCTGGATCGATTGCGCAATAGGCTCAGGTTTCTCAAGGCTGTTGGCCTGCAAGGCGACAGCAACTGCTGCACTGTGTTTCACCAAGTTATCCGCCAAGCCGATTTGCCCAAGCCCTCGCAAATACGCTTCCAGCGGTATGACCTGCTGCACACCATCAGGCACCTGCGGGCTACGCAAGACCAACAAAGGTTCAATTCCCTGCCATTGAGCGGCCCATGCACGCTGCGGTAAATTCATTGCTGAAGCCGTGTTAAGCGCCTCCTTGCCTGCGGCCACTTCGTCGCGAGCCCTGAGCATCGACTTTTCCATCCGCTCCCAAGCCAGGTTGTGCACGGCTCCCACCAATTGGTTGAAGTACAACTGCATGTCCGCTCGCAAGGCACTAGCCTGCTCATCCTCATCACCAGCGGGGGGTGCCACCGGCATCCATTTCAATTCACCCACCACGCGCGCCAAGTCTTGAACCACTTCGCGGGCATACGCACACTGTGCTGTGGCTGGCTTGAATGATGGCTGGGTGAGCAAATATTCATACGCCGGGAAGCCTTTGGCAGGGCTGCCCACCAAGGCCATTTGCTCTGCGCCCACGGGCTGTTTTTGAACGGCACGTTCCAGCAAATTCACGCGTAGCGGGCGAAAGTCAATTTGTCGAACCGTGTTGTTGGTCAACATGGGGCCTGTCACCACGGCCGACAACTCAAGCCAGGTCAAGTAAGTCAGAGAAAACTGTTCGTTCAGCCCCGCAAGCTTTTCAGCACCTGCGCAGTATTGCGTGCTCAATTGATCGAGCAGTTGCAACTGGGTCAACAAGTTCGAAGCCAACCGGTTGTGGTGGTACTTGCTGGCACTGTTCAGTACCTCAGATGCTTCATAGTACGGAAACAGCAAGCCACTTCGATCAATGGGTTCGGCAGCTTCAGCAGGCTTGGCCACATTGGCCAGCAAAAGAAAAACACAAGCGACCAACGCCCAGGCCAGACCTTGCAACAGTCCCTTGCGCAATTCTTGTCGGCGTTCAAAATGCATCACAAAGACTCCACAAAACGGATCAGCGCAGCGCGGTCCTGCGCGGAATAACTCATGAAGCTGTTGCGGCTTTGCTCGGCTTCGCCACCATGCCAAAGTATGGCCTCCTCAACGCCCTCGGCACGCCCATCGTGCAGCAAGCGCTTGTGGTTGTTCACGTCTGGAATCAAACCGATGCCCCACAGCGGTGGTGTTTTCCACTGACGCCCGTTGGCCTTGAAATCAGGGCGGTTGTCAGCCAGGTCCTCACCCATGTCATGCAAAAGCAGATCGGTATAAGGCCAAATTTTCTGGCCTTCCAGTGCCTTGCTGCTAAGCGCTGGAAATGGCACTTTCCCCGTGGTGTAAGCAGGCCGGTGACACACAGCACACTGCGCCTGATCAAAAAGCTTCTGGCCTTTCAGGACGACTTCATCATTCACATTTCGCCGCGCCGGTGGTGCAAGGGTGGCCTGGTAAAACACGATCTCGTTGAACAGTTTGTCGCTTAGTTCAGGTTCACCATGTTCTGAACCATTGGGTGCGCGCAAACAGTCCTTCTGGGCCTTGGTGCAGTTCTCGTGCGGAAACAGGCTGCTGGTAATGCCAATGTCGCCCAGAAAGGCCCCAGCGGTTTGATGCGCCAGCGTGGCCACGTTGGCCTTCCAGCCAAAACGCCCCAGCATTTCGCGTTGGGCATAGGCATCCCAAACCCGGTTGGGCATGCCCTTGATTGCGTCAGGCCGCTGGGCCTGCAGTTCGGCGTTAAACAACACCTCTTTCTCTTCAATCGCTTCCAGCAAACCCAGGCCGATTACCTGCGGCGCAATGCGAGGGCTGACCATGATTTTCTTGTGCATTGGGCCATAGGCCAGGTCGGTGAATGAATATGCCGGCTTTTGAAGCACGTACGGCGTGCCGTCCGGGTATTGGCCTTGAACAGGCGTCATGTCGATCCTGATCTTTCCTTCCGGCTTCACACCATCCACTGCCGCATTGTTCAACTGATCACCGTAGGTTGGCTCTGCAACCACGCCATGCTTTGAATCCACGCCGGGAATGGACAGTCGAAACAGCAAATCCACAGGCTGCTCTGTATTCAGGCGATTCAGGATTTCAGGCGGTTTTCCCCGACCGTCCTGCACGTGGCAGCCCCCACAGGAACGTGCAATGAAGTGCGGCCCCAAGCCATCTCGCGCTGTGGTGGACGAAGGTGCCTGCACCCAATTTCGCTTGAAAAAGGAGTTCCCTATGGCAAAGCGGGTTCGTTCCTCATCGAGCAAATTCGCTGCGGGAAAGGAAAATGAATTCCGGCCGTCCGCAAACACTGTGGCGTCACCAGCCGTGCGCGGTGTCATTCCTTCCACTGAATCCACTTCAGCATTTGCCTCAGTGCTTGCTGCACTGACCAGGGAGCCCGCCGCCAGTACAGTGAACACCAGCATTACACACACTGCATTGCTTGTTTTCAAGATCAACAACCTCGAGAGAAATTTAGGGCAAAGTCAAGGTCAGTTGGGTGATGCCAATCGCGTTGGCTGACTCCACCAACAGTGTGCTTTGTTCAATCAGGCTAGCCACTGTGGCCTTGATTCGCTTGGGGCCAGGCGCATCTGCGCCACCAATGATTTCCCGATCAAAGGGGGCTTGAATGGCTGTCGCTGCTTTCACGGAATTCTGGATTTGTGCGGTGGTGCGCTGTGCCACTTCAGGCGCCTTGGCTGCCACAAACTCAGCCAGTGAAGGTACCTTCAGTGTTTCACGATTGGCCTGCGGGTAGGTACCGGTCCACACATTCAAAATGCCTTGTGCATTGGTGACAGCGTCCCGGTGTGTGTTGTCGGAAAAACAGGAATGCTCGTCTTCCTGGTCTTGGCTGAACAAGGCCACTTCCAGGCGTTCACCAGCCAACTCACCTCGCGACAGCGAACCCAGGCCCACCAGCATTTTGCGAATGGATTCCATTCCGCCTTGCTCGAATTCAGCGCGGAAATTGTTGGGCTGCCCGGGTATCCAAGCCTTTTGCACTGTTTCCAGGTCGTTCACCAACAAGTTGGTCACTTCGCGCAAATAGGCCGCGCGGCGGTCCGCATTCTTTCCCCTGCCTTGAACATAATCGGTGTACGGTCGTTGCCCGGGGCCATTCTCATTCAGATCCTGCCCCCACAACAAAAACTCGATGGCATGCCAACCCGTTGCTATGTTTTCTTCGCCACCCCGTTCGTTCTGTTCCACAAGCGCGGTACGCGTAATCTTGAACTTGCGGTTGTTCACAAAGCCCGCATTGCTTTTGCCCTCAACATAGTCCACGTACGATTCGTCCATCGGCCAGGCGTTGATCTGCCCCTCCGGGCCATTTTCATCGTCAATCGGCCCTCCATAAAAACGGAAAGCCTCGGTCTGCCCATACAACTCACGCGCATTCAACCAGGCTTTTTTGGCTGTATCCAGGCGGCTTGCCGTTGGTGTGTTCAGAAAGGCATTGATCGAGTCCTGCATGGTTTTCGCCGCATTCACGGTGTCGGTGTAATTGGCATGTACCAGTTGGGCATATCCCTTCACCACCTCGTCGCTTGAAGCTGCTGCCAAGGCACTACCTGCATAAATGGACACCAGCAAACCTACCGCAAACAACGCTGGTCTGAACTTGAATATTGAACATGTCATGGGAACAAGGCCTGTAAGTCGAACAACAACACCGACATGTTAATCATAATGAGAATTATTTGCAATTATCAAAAATAGGCATTACACTTTTTAACACTCAAACACCGAATTCAAGCCCGTTTGCCCCACATGAAAAATCCTTTATCCAATGTCCCGATCAGCCCGATTTCTTACAGCACGCAGCCCGAGGCACCCGCGGCCTTGAACACGCAACAGTTGTTCCCCAAGGGCAGCAAGGAAAGGACCATCATTCATGACAACATGGAATACCGGCTTCGAATTACAGCGCAAGGGAAACTGATTCTGACCAAGTAAAGGCCGTAGCTGCGGCTTTGCACTGGCGTATACTTGGGCAGCTCCGATTTTTCAGGTTGTACCCATGATCACCCGCCTTGCCACAGCCACCTTGCTGCTGCTTTCCTGCCTGTCGAGCCCAAGCCTGGCTCAAAACCCAATGCCCGCCCCTGACCTGGCTGACAAGGTCCAAGCCTGTGTAGCCTGTCATGGGGCACAAGGACGCGCCAGTAGCGAAGGCTACTACCCGCGGATTGCGGGCAAACCGGAAGGCTATCTGTACAACCAGCTTGTGGCATTTCGAGACGGCGGTCGCCAGCACCCGGCCATGAATGGCATGGTGCAGCTCTTGTCCAATGACTACCTTTTGCAAATGGCCCGCTACTTTTCGGCCCAGAATCCACCCTACCCGGCCCCGGCCAAAAGTACCGCCACCCGGCAGGAATTGGAGCAAGGCAAGCAACTGGTGCTTCAGGGCCTGCCCGCCAAAAAGATTCCTGCTTGTGCTGCCTGCCATGGACAAGCATTGACTGGTGTGGAGCCTTACACCCCCGGCCTGCTAGGCTTGCCACGCGATTACCTGAATGCCCAACTTGGCAAATGGCGAAACGGGCAGCGCAAAGCAGCCGACCCCGATTGCATGCATGCTTTGGTCAAGGCTTTGACTCCGGAGGAATTGAACACGGCAACAGCCTGGCTGGCGGCACAAGCTGTACCCGCCAATCCCAAGGCATTGCCGGCAGGTCAGATGAATTTCCCGATGGAATGCGGCACGCACACAGCCACTGCCATTCCCGGCAACCGCAACGTGTCGCCAGAACCGATTGCACTCAACCTGCTTTCGGCCCAGGAAAAGCGCGGTGCTTACCTCGCACGCCTTGGCAATTGTGCGGGCTGCCACACGGTTGCACCCAACAAACCCTATGCCGGTGGGCGTGCGATTGAAACCCCTTTCGGAAAAATATTCAGCACCAACCTGACACCGGATAAAAAAACCGGCCTGGGTCAATGGACCGCAGATGATTTCTACAAAGCCATGCACCATGGCGTTTCCAAAAACGGGGATTTTCTGTACCCCGCATTTCCCTACACCGACTACACGAAGATGAGCCGGGGTGAAGTCGACGACCTGTTTGCCTATTTGAAACGCCTGCCCGCCATTGATCAGGCCACGTCAAAACCGGATTTGCAATTTCCCTTCAATCAAAGACCATTGCTTGCCATTTGGCGCTCGCTCTACTTTACAGCGGGCGAATTCCAGGCCGACTCAAAACAAAGTGCGCAATGGAACCGGGGCGCTTACCTGGTCAACGGGCCTGGCCACTGCGCCGCCTGCCACACCCCGCGCAACAGCTTGGGCGGCCTGAAAGACGGGTTGAATCTCAGTGGCGCAACCATTCCAGTTTTGAACTGGTTTGCACCTGCGCTGAACAATCACCCTACGCAAGGCTTGGGACAATGGACGGAAGAAGACATCGCAAATTACCTGCAAAGCGGCGTTAACCGGCACAGCGCCACGTATGGCCCAATGAGTGAAGTGATTGCGCACAGCCTGCAGTTTGCAAGCACAAAGGATGCTCAGGCCATGGCGGTGTACCTGAAAAGCCTGCCCGCCCAAGCCCCGTCTGAAAAAGAATCCACGGGTCTCGGAGAACGAACCCTGCAACCTTTGATGGTTCGGGGAGAACAGATTTACGTCAACACTTGCGCTGAATGCCACGGCAAACAGGGCGATGGCAAAGCCAGCCAATTTCCAAGGCTGGCGGGCAATTCCAATGTAGTGGCCCCCAACCCGACCAATGCCATACGGATGGTCCTTAACGGCGGGTTTTCGCCCAGTACCCAACAAACACCTTATCCACACGGCATGCCACCCTACCGGGCAGAATTGAACAACACCGATGTAGCAGCAGTGGTCACCTACATTCGAAGAAGCTGGGGAAACAAGGCCAGTGGTGTGGCCTCGGTGGAAGTTGACAAGTTGCGGGGACTACAGAATTAAATGAATTCAAATGCAGAACAGCCAAAGGTGGGTCTGCGTTCTGCCCTTCAAGCAGTTTGTTGGCTCATCTCACTGACCTGAAGCAGCGTGTTGTGTGCTTCGATTTCACTTTGACAATGCATGCGACACTGGCCACAACCTGAACAGGCACCTGTTTTCATGGTGATGTCTTCAACAGAGGCGCAACCGGTGCGTACTGCTTCAGAAATGGTGCGGTCGCTGACATTGGCACAAATGCAGATGATCATGACGAAATCTCAAAATGCGTTGAACTTGAATAAATAATAATGATTCGCATTACTATAATCAAGAACTTTTTCAACGCACCTTGAAACTTGTGGTTTATAGAACGCCTGGCTTAGTTACCTTTGGTTGCCCTTAGTTACTTACACCCATCATGGACTGCTCGAAATTCTGCAAACCAACCCGGTCGATCAAACTGATCTGGGTTTCAAGCCAGTCAATGTGTTCTTCGGTGTCTTCCAGAATTTCCTTGAGAAGATCGCGGGATACATAGTCACGTTCAGCCTCCGCCACGGCGATACCATCTTTGATCGTCACTTGGGCGGCACTTTCCATTTTCAGGTCACTTTCGAGAATCTCGCGGGTATTTTCGCCAATCATGAGTTTTCCCAAATCCTGCAAATTGGGCAAACCATCAAGCATCAACACACGCTCGATCAACTTGTCGGCATGCTTCATCTCGCCAATGGATTCCTCGTACTCTTTTTTCTTGAGTACTTCGAGGCCCCAGTTCCCAAAAATACGGGAATGCAAAAAATACTGATTAATGGCCGTTAACTCGTTTTTCAACTGCGCATTCAACGCTGCAATCACTTTGCCTGAACCCTTCATCCTGAAATCTCCTTCATGTGCAATGTAATATCAATGGCAAAGTGTACAACGCATGCCGCACCAGGGTGCGACCTTTTGTCGCAACCCACAGAGCACGGAGAAAGTGCAAACTCCCCCCTGAGCGAGAAAGTTCTGCTACACTCTTTTTGATATCGATTCTCATTCACAAAATGCAGGGCGCACGAAACTTGCTTCTCTGCCTACATGTCGGCAAGCAACAAAACAGCAACTAATGTAATGAATACCCTGTCCTCACCCAACCACTCAAATGCACTGGCCAATGCACTCACCTTTACGGGCGTGGTGTTGCTGCACGTGCTGGGGCTTGTGTGGGCTGCACAACACCTCAGCCTGACTGAACCTGTTGTCACGCCGCCCAGCGTTGTGGGGGTCCTGGTAGCACCGGAGCCTGCGCCCGTGGTGTCCAAACCCTTGCCACCGCCACAAAAGCCTGAACCAAAACCGGTGAGCAAGCAGCCCCCCGCGCCGACGCCAAAGCCCAAACCAACGCCCATTGCAAAACCTGACACGGTGCGCGAAACAGTGGCCGAGCCTGTGCAACAAGCAGCACCTAGCACACCTTCACCACAGACACCCTCCGCCGCACCCGTACAACCGGCTGCCACCGCTCCGGAAGCGCCAGCGCCTGTAACCCCTCCGCGCACCGATGCAGCCCACCTGAACAACCCGGCACCGCAATACCCACCGCTGTCACGCCGTTTGGGTGAACAGGGGCGCGTGATGCTGGATGTCTACATATTGCCCGACGGCAGCGTGGGCGAAATCAAGCTGAACCGCACCAGCGGCTTCCCACGGCTGGACAACGCAGCCCTGCAGGCAGTCAAAAGCTGGAAATACGTGCCTGCCAAGCGGGGCGACAAACCCATTCCGTACTGGTATGTCCAACCGGTTTCATTCGTACTGAACAACTGACCATTATTGATTTGAGCGAGGTTTACTGAGAAATGGAAAACAATCCTTACGGCATGGCCGCCATGTGGGCCCAAGGCGACTGGGTCATCAAAAGCGTTGCGCTGCTGCTTTTGATCATGTCGATCGCATCGTGGTACGTCATCATTACCCGCAGCATCCGCCTGTACCGCCTGCGCAAAAACGTCAGCACAGTTGATCAGTTCTGGCACACCCACAGCTTTGCTGAAGGCCTGCAAGTATTGGGCAAAGACACCGGCAACCCCTTTCACCACATGGCCATTGAAGGCCAGGCGGCGGTGAACCACCACAGCACCAACAAAGATGACCTGCACGGGCAAATCAGCCTGGCCGACTGGCTTAGCGAGGCCTTGCGCAGCGCGATGGAAGAGGCTGCAGAGAAACTGCAATCAGGCCTCTCCATTCTGGCATCAGTGGGTTCCACTGCGCCGTTTGTTGGCCTCTTCGGCACAGTGTGGGGCATTTATCACGCCCTGGTCGGCATTGGGGTTTCAGGCCAGGCCAGCATCGACAAGGTGGCGGGCCCCGTGGGTGAAGCGCTGATCATGACCGCATTTGGTTTGGCCGTGGCCATTCCCGCGGTGCTGGGCTACAACGCGCTGACCCGCGCCAACAAGGGTTTGTTGAGCAAATTGAACCGCTTCGCACGGCAACTGCATGCCTATTTCCTGACCGGCTCCCCGATGCAGAAGGATTCTGCTGTGCGCACCATGTCCTTGAAACGGGAGGCGTAAGCCATGTCGTTCAACTCTTACGATGACCAGCAGGAAATCAGCGAAATCAACATGACACCGCTGGTGGATGTCATGTTGGTGTTGCTGATCATCTTCATCATTACTGTGCCCGTAATCACACACTCTGTGAAAGTGGACCTGCCACAGGCCAGTCAGCAGCCCACCGAAGTGAAGCCTGATGTCGTCACACTGACTGTGCAACGCGATGGTGCATTGATGTGGAATGAGGAAGAATTGAGTTTCGATAATCTTGAACTGCGACTGCAAACTGTTGCGCAGCAAGACAAGCAACCCGAACTGCGCATTCAAGGCGACAAAGCGGTTGAATATGAAAAGGTCGTTCAGGTGATGGCCGCTGCGCAACGCGCTGGCGTTGAAAAACTGGGCTTTGTGACTGAACCGGCCAACGCGCCTTGAAATGATCAGAAGCTGAGGTAACACAAGCCATCCGTTGAAAACGTGGTGGCTTTTTTGTTGGGGCCGAGGAAATCAACTGTTGTGCAAAAAAGCACTGGTGATTGCAAATGACGACTATCTTGTCCCTTTGTATCACTACTTTAAGTGACTCCACCTGACACCTTTTTTTAACTTTCTCTTACCAGTGCTAGCGTGCTGTTGGTCAAACACTCAATCGGTGGATGTTCAGTCTGCTGGTTCAATCTGCCAAAGTGATGGCAAGCGAGACGATTAACTTGGTGGCACGGTAAAAAAATCGTCGTGTTGGTGTGCGAGAATTAAAAAAGCCGCCTGAATAATCTATAAATTCTGTTAATTCAATATCCTTTTAATTCAATATCTATTCATTTTTAACGGCCATTCATGAATGAAACAGCCTTGAAACCCGGATTTTTGTCACGCAGTGTCGGGCCACTGCACATCAACCTTGACAGGCAGCTCTACGGCGAAGGCCATGTTCAAAGCTTTCAGCTTAGCGAAGCCAACCAGAGTTTGTCGGCTTTCAATCAAAAGCTGTTTGAAGGTGGTGTGGTCAACCCGACCGAAAACCGCCCGGCAAGCCATTGGGCCTTGCGGTCAACTGCACACACTGAACAAACCGGCCAATCCGCCCAGTTGATGATCAACGGGCGAGACGAATTGGTATTGGTCAGGCAAGTACAGAACCACATGGAAGCCTTTGTAGAGGAAGTACGCTCCGGGCGATACACAACGCCCGATGGTGTGCCCTACGAAAACCTGCTTCACCTGGGTATTGGCGGTTCCGACCTCGGGCCGCGCCTTCTCAACGATGTATTTGCGAAGCTTGAACTCGCTGAAGCGCCTGCGCTGAATATACAGTTCGCTGCCAACGTGGACTTTCATGAAATGAAAGCGGCGCTGGCCGCCTTGAACCCGAAAACCACCTTGGTGGTGATTGCCAGCAAATCGTTTTCTACACGCGAAACACTGCACAACGCCCAACACATTTTCAAATGGCTGGATGCAGCCGGGCCGCAATACAGGGCAAAGGCACTGGTGGCAGCCACCTGCAAACCATCCAAGGCTGTCGAATTTGGCGTAGACCCGCAACGGGTTTTTGAATTCAGTGAAAGTGTGGGAGGACGATATTCACTGTGGGGCCCGGTGTCCATCGGTATTCGCATGGTGCACGGCAATGCCGCATTCAATGAACTGCTCAAAGGCGCCGCACTGATAGACCAGCATGTACGTGAGAGCGAGGCCTCGCAATGCATACCAACCCTGCTGGCCATGTCAGACCTTTACAACCTGGAACACGGGGTAGCATCGCTGATGCTAAGCCCCTACGATTCCCGTTTGTCCCTGCTGTCACCTTACCTGCAACAACTTTGGATGGAATCGCTGGGCAAAGGGGTTGATAAAAATGGCAAGGTTTTGAACAAGCCGGCCTGTCCTATTTTATGGGGCGACGTTGGCACCAACGGGCAACATGCATTTTTCCAGATGCTGCATCAAAGTCGGATTGCCAGTTCGGTGGAACTGATTGTCGTGGTGCACCCGAATCACGACGAAGTACAGTCTCACCAGGTGCTGTTGTCGCATGCACTTGCGCAATCCGAGGCTTTCTCCGTCGGTCGGCTCAACGCAGAAACAGAACTGAACAACCCTGAGATCAACTTCAGGTCTTGCCCCGGCAAACGGCCTGTGCAAATGGTTTTTCTGGACTCACTCACGCCCTACTCACTCGGCGCGCTGCTGTGCATGTGGGAACATCGCACAGCTGCACTGGCCGCCTTGCAAAACATCAACCCCTTCGATCAATGGGGTGTGGAACTGGGCAAGGGTATTGCCGAGCAACTGGAGCAAAGTGTACCGCCAGGGCATGCCCCGGCGGAAAATCCGGTGACTGCCCATTTGATAGAGCATTTTCTCTATCAGGCAGGTACACGCGAATGAGCCCAGGATGACCACCCACCAATTTGACATGAAATGGCAGGCGCTTGCCCTGCCAGCTTGTTCATTGGGAGAAAGCCCACGGTACGCCCATGGCGGCTGGATTTGGGTGGACATCAACCAGCGTAAGCTGTACAGGCTGAATCAGGCAGACCCATTCAAGGCAAAATCTGAGAACCTTCAAGTGTTGCACATGCCCGATGAAATTGGCTGTGTATTGCCCACGGCCAATCGCGACACGCTGATCGCATTGGGTCGACAAGGCGCATGGTTGCTTGAGCAGGGCGTGTTTACTCACAAACTGTCCAGTCCTTTTGATGCCACAAAACACCGATTCAACGATGGCCGCGCCGACCCGGCCGGGAGAATATGGATTTCCACCTTGGTCGATGCAAGAACCCCTGCCACTGCGGCCCTCTACTGCATTGAATCGGGTCTTGCCCAACTCAAGATTCCTGACCTGATTGTGGGCAATGGCCTGGCCTTTTCACCCCAAGGTACCTCGGCATTCCTGTGCGACACACGGCACAAATGCATTTGGCGATTCGACTTCGATTGCAGCACAGGCAACCTGAGCAACGCACGCACAATCAAGCATTACACCGAAGGCACAGCGCGGCCAGATGGTGCCTGCTTCGCGGACGATGGAAGCTACTGGGTCGCTATTCTGGAAGGCTACAGGCTTGAAAGGTTCTCCGAGCGAGGCGAGTTCATCGAGAGCATTTCGGTGCCACTGGCCAAACCGACCATGCCCTGCTTTGGTGGTGAACAGGGCAATATCTTGCTGGTCACTTCAGCACAAACCGATGACAAACTACCCAACAAGCCTGGTTTCGAAAACGCGAGCCTCATCGCCTGTGAAACCCGATTCAAAGGCCATGCAGAGGCGTTTGCGAATGCCAGACACCTGGGCTGAAAAACATCAAACCAGCTTCTACCAAGACTACTTGCTGTAACGGGTATCAATCAGGTTCTTCTTCAAGCGCGCCATTTTTTTCTGCACCGCACCACCCAGTTCAAGAGCCACCTGCGTGGCCAGCACATCCACAATACACAAGTGCAAAAGGCGCGAGACCATGGGGCTGTACTGTTCATAGAACTCTCCGTGGTCAGCGGGTATGTGCACCTGAACCTGTTCCGCCAGTGGCGATCCCGATGCGGTAATGGCAATGGTGGCTGCACCCGCTTCACGCGCAATGCGGGTGGCATCCAGCAAGTCCTGGCTACGACCTGAGTTGGAAATGATGAGCAGGCAATCGGCTTTACCCATCATTGACGCTGCCATGATCTGCAAATGTCCATCCGAATAGGCGTGCGCTGAACAACCCATGCGGAAAAACTTGTGTTCTGCATCCTGCGCCACAAAGCCAGAGTTACCGACGCCATAAAAAATCAGGCGTCCGTTTTTCGCAATGGCGTTGCAAATCAACCGTGCGGCTTTGTCGATGGGTTTGGCTGGTGCCGTGTTGCGAAAGGTTCGAAGGGTGTGAATGGCGTTGTCGAGTACCTTTTGAATCAACACCTCTCCGGTGTCGCCAGCGTGAACAGACTGGTGTACAAACGGTACCCCCTCACTCAAACTGGCAGCCAGTTTCAGCTTGAAATCGCTCAAACCCTCGTAGCCCAGAGTTCTGCAAAACCGAACCACAGACGGGCTGCTGACACCTGCGCGCGCAGCCAGTTCTGTTACCGGCATTTTTTGAAAGGCACTGGGGTCTTGCAGGACCAGTTGGGCAACAGCCTGCTCTGCACCAGAAAACTGCGCCAGTTCCATTCGGATTCGATCAAGTAGATTCATGTGGTCAGCGAGTCAAAAACAGAAGTAATTAAATTACATTGTACTGTTGATTCGTGACACAGAAAGCGCGATAGTCGCGAGGGCAATTACACGGTGAATCAGTGTTTTTTGGGCATGATGTGAATCAGGCCCAAATCCATTTCGACCATGCACGATTCACCCTTCTTCAAGCCCAAGCGCTGCGGACCAGACACTGCCATTTTCAGGATTTCAAACGGAGGCATGGTCATGCTCAGGTCGATCAGGCTGAGCTCGCCGAGGTCACGATGACTCTCCACTGTCACAGGCAGCGCCATGAAACCATGGCGTGGCGCTGAATAATCAGCAGACTTCAAGGCAAGGCCGTCGGCATGTACCACCCAGTTGACTGGGTAATCTTCGGGAATTTTGCCTTTGTCATTCACCAGCAGTGCCATGCTATTGCCTGAATTTGCATGCTGTACATCCAGCGAACGGGTCCATTGCAACACGCCGCAACCTGCCGTGCCTGAAGGGCCTTTCCACACCCCGTGAAACCGGTTTTGTATGCCCACCAGGTCGGCCACACGGGAATTGCGCGGCCTGCGGTGCACTTCAAAAGCAGGGCCTTCCTGCAACACGCAGCCTTGATCAAGCACAACAAGTTTGTCGCACAGCATGCGTGCTTCGTTCAGGTCATGGGTCACCAGCACAATCGGAATATTCAGGTCTGCGCGCAATTCCGCCAACAGGCGATACAGGCTTTCCCGGTTCATCTGGTCAATGGCTGAAAAAGGCTCATCGAGCAACAACAACTGGGGTTCACGCGCCAACGCACGCGCCAAAGCAACACGCTGCTGTTGCCCGCCCGACAATTCAGCCGGCCGCCGCATGGCCTCGCCTGCGGTCAGTCGCACGCGCTTCAGCCACTGTACCGCTTCAGCAAGTTGCCTCCCCTTGGGCACATGTTGCAAAGCCAGCGCCACGTTGGCTGCGGCACTGAGGTGCGGCATCAAGGCGTAATTCTGAAACACAAGGCCCACCCGCCGTTGCTGCGGCGTTTGAAAAATGCCCTGATCCGTGTCCAGCCACAGTTGCCCGCCCACCTCAATTCGACCCCAGGCAGGTTTCATCAAACCTGCCAACAGCCGCAGGATGGACGACTTGCCTGCACCGGAAGGTCCCACCAGGGCCAGCAACTGCCCGGCTTCGCAACCGAACCTGCCTTGCAGGGCCATCGGCTTGTGTTGTTCGAATTCGAAAATCAACGCCATGTGAATCGCCGAGCACGGTTATTTCTGCCGGACAAAAGCAGCGACAAAGCCACCGCCACCAGTGAAAAAATCAACAGGGCCAGCGACATGGTGTTGGCCGCCTGCAAATCAAAACTTTGAACACTGTCGTAAATTGAAATCGCCAGGGTGCGGGTTTCGCCGGGAATGCTGCCACCGATCATCAAAACCACGCCAAACTCGCCCAAGGTGTGCACAAAAGTCAGCACCATTGCAGACAGAATACCGGGCCAGGCCAGGGGCAGTTCCACCTTCAGAAAAATTGCCCATGTGCTCAAGCCACTGACCTGCGCGGCTTCATTCAGGTTGTGGGGAATGGATTCGAAAGCGCGCTGTATGGGCTGAAACATGAATGGCACGTTGAACAGCACCGAGGCCAGCAACAGGCCTGCAAAATTGAAGGTCAGTGACACGCCAAACGTGTTTTGCAAATACTGCCCCACCGGTGACCCTCCGCCCAAGGCCACCAGCAGGTAATAACCCATGACGGTGGGGGGCAACACCAGCGGCAAGAGAATGACGGCCTCCAGCCAGGCCCGCCCACGGAACGACGTACGCGCCAACCATCTGCCAACGATCAGGCCCAAGGGCAAAAGCACTGCAAGCGTACCAAGCGCCAGTTGAATTGACAGGAAAAAGGCGGACCAATCCATGGCTGTTAAATGCTGCGTTGATTCACGCGTTTGGACAATTCTTCGGCAGACTCCACCCGTTCGGAATATCGGTCCACCAAGTGCTGTGCGTGCCCTCGGGTCAGGAAGGTGAAGCGCATCAGTTCCTCCATCACATCCACCAGTCGGTTGTAATACGCCGATGGCTTCATTCGGTTGTTGTCATCAAACTCCATGAAGGCTTTGGCAATGGATGACTGATTGGGAATTGTGATCATGCGCATCCAGCGGCCCAGCACCCGCAACTGGTTCACCACGTTGAAGGATTGCGAACCTCCACACACCTGCATCACAGCCAGTGTTTTGCCTTGCGTGGGCCGCTTGGCCCCGCCACTCAAGGGCAGCCAGTCGATCTGGGTTTTCATGACACCAGTCATGGCGCCGTGCCGCTCAGGTGAGCTCCAGACCTGCCCTTCTGACCAATCGGCCAGTTCTCTCAGTTCCAGCACTTTGGGGTGTTGCTCGTTGGCTTCATCCACCAGGGGCAAACCTTCCGGGTTGAAAAACTTCACCTCGGCACCCATGAAAGTCAGCAGGCGGCCCGCTTCTTCGGCAGCCAACCGGCTGAATGAACGCGCCCGCAATGAGCCATACAGAATCAGGATCCGGGGTGCATGGGGCAAGGTGTCGCCCAGCAAAACCCGGTCAGGTTGCTTGAAACAGTTCAGGTCCAGGTTGGGCAGATCGCTCGCATTCATGACACTCAATTCCTTGCAGATTTAAAACCAGGCCACCGACATTTCAGAAAAATAAATCACGATGACATAACGGATTGTTTTGCCGATACCCACCAGCAGAAGAAACAACCACAGATTAACCCGCATGATACCTGCCACCAGGGTAAGCGGATCTCCTATTACCGGCATCCAGGCCAGCAGCAGGCTCCACACCCCGTAGCGCTGAAACCAGCCCTGCATTTTTTCAATTTGTTCAGGTTTGAAGTAAAACCATTTTTTATGCTGGAAATGCAGCAGGTAGCGGCCAAGCACCCAATTGACAACCGAGCCCAGGGTATTGCCCACTGCAGCCACAGCCAGCAAAAGCCCGGCGGGCTCGCCAGCGCGGATCATGGCGAACATCACCACTTCCGAGTAGAGCGGCAAAATGGTGGCTGCCAGAAAGGCAGAAGCGAACAGCAGGGTATACGACATGAATCATCCGGTTGGGGATTGGTGCCTGCATTGTTGCACAAGCCATTTGAAGAGGCGTCGGTGCTGCGGGCGATACAAGAGATATTCCGGATGCCACTGCACACCAAGCCACTTGAGAGAACCTTCCTCGGGTTCGATGCCTTGCACAAACCCGTCCAGGTCACGAGCCACAATGCGTACACCGGTGCCCAACTGATCCACGGCCTGGTGGTGCAGGCTGTTGATCCGCAGTCGACTGGCCTTCAAGACACAGGCCAAACTGCTGTTGGCACGCAGTGCAGCCATTTTTCGGGGCAGCACAGTGCCCCGGTTGGAAGTCAGCTTGCGCTGGGCGCGAATGTCCTGGTGCAAGCTGCCACCCAGGCTGACATTGATTAACTGGGTACCCCTGCAAATACCCAACATGGGCAAGTTGTGTTTCAAGGCCCAGGCTATGTGGGCTTGCTCCAGTGCATCGCGCGCAGGGTCATAGTGGGCTTTCGGCACTTCTTCTTCGCCATACAGCGAGGGGTGAATGTCATCGCCACCGCTCACAATCAACGCGTCAATTTGTGCCATGGGCCACAGGTGTTTGACACTGATGCGGCGTGCCTGCCCACCGGCCAGCCACACGGCCAGGCGAATACAGAACCACGAGGGGGACCACCACTTGGCGTTGCCGGTTACACCGACAACAATTCGGCGTGAATTTGCGCCAGTTCGGTGTGCCAAGGTTCCTCCTGCAAATTGATCAGATTCTGTTCATAGCTCGCCCATTGCGCGCACATGGATTCAAGCACAGCCGGGGCTGCCGCCAGGTACTCGACCACGCACCAGATGTTCCAGCTTTCGGCAAGCCCCCAGTCTGGCTGTTCAATTTCGCAGTTGGGCAAGCGGTAGTGGAAGGTGGGGCGCGCATTCACGCGTTCATCACGAACTGCAGCCAGCACACGCTCGGGGTCCATGTGCTTGAACAGCGGCAACAGGTCAAGGCCCCGGTTTCGGGTGGGGTTGTGCGCCAGGTAATCGTCCATGATTTGTTGCACGGGGGTGTCGGGGGTGTAGCCCATCACTGTATGCATATACCGCTTGGGGTATGGATCAATGTAAGGGGTCAGGCGGCGCAATGTATCTACCCGGTGGGCTTTGACCAACCAATTCTGGGCCACACAATAGGCCTTCAGGTAAGGCACCAGGGTTTTGGAATCGAAATCTGGCAATTCAGTGTTGATGTGAAGGCCAAATGCGTAGATCAGTGAATCGGACGTACCCAGGGCACCCGCATCGCGCAAGGCATTGACCATGGGGTCGAGTGTGGCAAGCTGATTCGCAGGCACCGGTGGACACACCACTTCAAGCGGCACAATTTGACGGGCCACATCAGTGAGCAGGCCGATGATGGCATCTTCAGTGGCGCTTTCAGCACCATGCTCTTCTTCAAGTCGGCGACGCGCCAGGGTTTTGGCAAATTGCCAGTCCAGTTCAATCTTGAAATCGCCCCAGTCCGGGTGTTTCACCTTGCATTCGGCCTGCGTGTCCTCTTCGACAGATCCCCGCACCGCTTGCGCAAGCACAGTGGCTGCTGTTTTCAGGTCAAGCCCTGCAAACTCAAGTTCAAACCCGACACGGCGTACCTGCCCTTTGGCATTTTTCAAACAAGCAGGTTTGGCATATTTGTTGTGCATCATCAGTTCCAGAAAAAAAGCGGCAGGCTTGCCGGGAAGCCCACCGCTTTCAGACGGCCCGATCACTGTGGGTACTTACACCACAGTCAACTTTACATCGACATTGTTACGGGTTGCGTTGGAGTAAGGGCAAACCTGGTGGGCCTTTTCTACCAGCGCATTGGCTTCTGCCTTGTCCATGCCATCCAGTTTGATGGACATGTCCACGGTGATGGCGAAGCCAACACCCTTGGGGTTGCCACCAATGCCCACTGTGGCAGTGATTTCCGGCTCGGAAGGCAACTTGATTTTGTCTTGACCGGCAACAAACTTGATAGCGCCGATAAAACAGGCTGAATAACCTGCGGCAAACAGTTGCTCGGGGTTGGTGCCCTCGCCGCCTGCTCCACCGAGTTCTTTCGGCGTGCTGAGTTGCACTTTCAAACGCCCGTCTTCCGTGGCGGATCCGCCTTCACGACCGCCTGTTGATGTGGCTTTGGTGGAATAAACGATGTCCATATTGTTCTCCTGAATTGAGTGCTTCATTGATTATCGCAGTAACTATCTGGATGGACTGCCACTGCGAATAAGGGTTCTACCCGCAAATGTTATCGCACTAACTGATTAAGCTCAAGGAGTGTCTTCCAGCAGACGATCGCGAAGTTCGTCCAGCTCGCCTTTCAGACGAAGAAGTTCCTCAGGGCTCATGCCACACTTTTCAAACACACAGGATTGAACGTGCACAACCTGTTCCCGAATGGCCTTGCCAGTTTCGGTCAGGTAGATTTGAAGTTGGCGCTCATCAGCTGAGCTGCGGTTGCGTGTCAGCAAACCTTGCTCAGCCATTCGCTTGATGACCGGAGTGAGCGCACCCGGTTGCTGACCCAGTTGGCGGGCGATACTGATCAGACTGACGCCGTCTTCCTTCCACAAGATCAACATCACCAGATATTGCGGGAAAGTCAATCCCAGCGCGGCCAACATGGGCTTGTACACTTGGGTAATGGCCAGTGACGTGGCGTAAAGTGAAAAGCAAAGCTGATTCTCGAGGGCGAGAGGATTTTCAAATTTCATGGCATTGTTTTTTTAGTTGTTTGTTTTGTTTTGGAAAAACCCGAATTCAAATGCATGCTGTAAAACTCGGCATACACTAGCAACAATACTAGTGTAAACGGTCAGGCATTCCGAGTCACGCTTGGATTTTTCAAAGCAAATCAACGGCTTTGGCAATCGAAAAGGCCCTGTCCTGCGGATTTTTGACCACCAGTGCCGTTTGCAGGCTCGGACTGTAATGAAGTTTGACCAGTTCTTTGTAAAAATCATAGTCACGCTGCACGCCCAAAGCCACACGCCGCATTTTCAGTTGCCCTTCCTGAAACGCCTTGCGGTACTTGGGAAAGTAACGCTGTACGTGAGAAAGGGCAAACACATCGGCGTACAGTTCTTCCCGGTGGCGGCGTTGCTTGGGCCCAAAATCTATTTGCTCCTTGACTTGCACGCAGTGGCCCGATTCATGCGCGAAAAACGCTTCATACACAACCTGCTTGGGCAGACCCTCAAAAAACAGAAGGTACTGTTCGAAACTGTGCCAATTTCGGTCCTGGGTGCTGATGTAAAAGGTACATCGCTTCAAAGGCGCGTTGTACTGCACCAGCAAGGGCGACTGGTGGACCACTTCTTTACCAATCAGCTTGAATTCCACCTGGTAGCCGTGCATTCGACCATAGCCTCGTGCCACGCTGCCGGCGATCTGGTCGATCAATTCTGCATCTTCAAAATCCTCAAACCCGTTGGCTTGAGCAGATAATGGACACCACGCAACCGCGCACACCATCAGCGCGCACACAGATTGATTGAGCTTGCTCACCCGCATGTCTCCCTATTGAACCGGTCTATTTTTTCATGGCTTTGAATGCCTCGCACGGGTCTTCCCGCGCAAACCGGGGCACGCTGTGCACCACATCAAAGTTGGATGTGGCCTTGCCCGGTTCATGTTCCAGAAATCCATGCACTGTTGTTCTTTGTTGTAGTGTAACGGGCAACCAGTGCAGCACGCCGACATCTTTTTGAACGTGCCCATTGCCAGCGATTAACACCACATCGGTTTGGCTGGATTGCTGCTCAATTACCTGGGCCATCCACACATCGCGGGCCACTTGAGCCGGCACCATTTTGTCCGCCACGCTGGGAGGCAGCATGTTGCAGTGGCCTTCTACAATGTTTTGGCGATGCTGCCGGGCCAGAGGCTCGGGTAGGGGTTGGTCAAGTTTGTAATGGGCAACCGTGTCTGGGTCCAAGGCTGCAGAGTAACCGCCTTGCACAATTCGGTTGGCATCTTTGCGTGACACATTCACGGCCAGCAAAGGCAGTTTGTAATCCAGCGCCAACTGGATCAAGGGCGCGTAAAGTGGCCATTCCCAGCTTTCAACCCACGGTTGGGAGGTAATGCATTCGGCGGTACCGCATTGATCCTGGGCTGTGCGCAGCAGGCCCTGATGTTCCCGGTCGAACTGCTCCATGGCCAGGGCGGGCCGCCAACCAGCTTTCACCCGGGCCTCGATCAACTGAAAACGCGCACGGTGTGCATCGGGGTTGTCGTGTACCTCGCCCAGGAGCCAGATGGACGCTGTGGGTACTTCTGTGGGGACGCTTATTGGCACGGATGGCTGCGCGCTTGCTTCCATCGATACAAGCAAAGCGAAGCAAAGAACGAATAACCAGCGTGGGAACAATGTCATTGAAACTATCCCTTTGCCTGCACGGGCAAGACAAAATCGAATGTGGCCACCTTCAACAGCGGCTTGGTCTGACTGAATTTCACCAACAAGGCGGGGCTGTAAAAACTGTCTCGAGCATTCAGTGGTTCATTGGGAAAATAAAGCTGCGTGGTCAACAAGGGCGTTGATGGCCCCTGCACTTTCACATGCAGGTGCGGGGTGCGCCTGAAACTTGAATTGCCATAGGAGCCAGGCATCAGCGTTTCAAACCGAAACCTGCCCTTCGCATCGGTGAGTTGATGCCCACGCAGTTTGAAGCCGGAATTGTCATATTCACCAGCAGCGTCACAACTCCACAAATCGACGATTGCATTGGCAAGCGGCTGACAGGTGGTCGACAACACCCGACCTTCGAGCACCAGCGTTTCACCTTGCAAACCATCGACCAGCTTGCTTCGCCGGGGTGTTTGAGGTGTATAAAACGGACCTTCGATTTGACGGGGTGTGGGGCTGTCATCACAGGCCGGGGTTTGCGCCAAGGCCTGGCGGTTCCCGAACATGGGGCCTGCGATGAGCAGGCCTGCACTGGCGCGAAGAATTGTTCGTCTTGATTTCAGCATGCCGCCTCCTGCTACTTTTGGTGCTGAGTGGATTCCACTATAACCAAAAGAAGCAGTTCAGGCAGGCTAACGTGCAGCTTGGCTGGATTTGGATCAGCTGTTCAGCCACGCTGCGGTTTTTGCCCAGATGGTGTTGGGCGATTCCTTGCCACTCATGATACCGATGTGGCCACCGGGGCCAATAAAGAATTCGGATTTGTCGGAGCCCACCACTTTGGTGATTGGCTTGCAGCAGGCCACATTGGCCAAGCTGTCCGATTTTCCTGCAATACCCAATACCGGGCAAGCGATGTCCTTGAAATTGGCAACTTCCTTGCCCACCTTGAAGTGACCGTGGGCTGTTTCATTTTCAAGCCAGATGCTGGCAAACCAGTCGCGCAGGGCGCCGCCTGGGTAGGCTTCCAGGCTGTCAATGAAGGCGGCCTGGTTGGCGTGTTGGGCAACGTAGTCGCGATCGTGCAGCTGGGTCACCAGGCTCCAGTACCCTTTGAGGCTTCCCACCGGGTCAAGCAACTTGAAGCCGATCACATTGGCCCAGCCCGGTGTGTACAGCAGCTTGGCGGGTACCTTGCGGAAATTGATTCGCGCTGATTTCAGCAGGTGCGCCAGGCGCTTGTACTGCTGACCAATCGGGCCATTGGCATGCCCGTCAATCGGAGTGCCGTAGGTCACGATTTTGTGAATATTCTCGTCCTTGAACAAGGCGGTGTAAGCCAGCGCCATGCCACCACCCATGCTCCAGCCTTGCAGGCTGAGCTTCTTCGAGCCACTGTGCTCGCGAACCGCATTCAGGCAGGCGGGCAAAAATTCCTTGATGTAGTTTTCCAGTGTCAGGCCAGCTTGCTTGCGCGTGGGCTTGCCCCAGTCGATCAGGTAAACGTCGAAACCCTGCGCCATCAGGTAACGCACAAAGCTGCGTTCGGGCAACAGGTCATACACAAACATGTTCACGGCCAGCGGAGCAATCAGAACCAGTGGAATGGTGTTGCGCTTCTTGGCCACGGGCAGGGTGTCATCGCCCATCTGAATGCTGTCTTCGGTCAGGGGCAGGTAATGGCGAACGCTGTGGATACCGCTTTGGTGAATGATCTCAAACGGTTGCAAGCCAGCCCGCACCATGGATTCTGACTTGAACAGGCGATCCCAGCCATTGCTGGACATGTGGCTGATGCGGCGAAGACTAAGTGCTGAAGACATGACGATGAATCCGGTTGTTTTGTTATTACAGGACGTGCCAGATTCTAACAGTGCAGTTAATGAATTGTTTGGTGTGACGTCTCTAAAAGACTACCCGGTGTCGTGGATGAACAGTGTGCAGGATTCAACTAAAACGGGAACTGTTCCCTAGCGCACGAGCCGCAAGCATTTCAATATGCAGGCATGAAATTCTCGTTGCGTTCATTGATCTGGGTTCCCTTCACTTTCTCGATTGGCTTCACCCTGTCGGCGTGTCTGATCGTGCTGCAGGCACGGGACGATATTCAGGAGGAACTGGAGTCGGCCACGCAGGTGGCGAAAAGCCTCGCATTGCTGATTGAATCCGATCGAATTGGTGCCCATGAGGCGAAAACCCTGCAGTTCCGGCACATCCGGATTGCAGCACAACCACCGCATTTACTGGATCAGGACCTGGATGTGGCCATGCCGGCCTGGCTGGCGAACTGGACGTTGGGTGATGTTGCAAGCACTGGACAGACCTATGCAATTCATCTGGACCCGGTGCAGGTCTGGACTGTGCACGCCACACCTGAAGATGAGCTCAATGAAGTCTGGAACAGCCTGACTGTCACGTTTTTTGTGTTTTTGGCCTCTGCCCTGCTGTGCATGGCACTGATCCAACTGGGCGTCAACGACGTTCTGAAACGCTTGCGCCAGTTCAGCCGCGCCATGTCCAGCATGCGGGAAGGTGATCTGAGAGCAAAATTGCCCGAGACCAGCCCGATTGTTGAACTTCAGGACATCGCCCGGCAATTCAACGCCACAACCCTGACACTGGAACAAGCCCGGGAAGACAACAAGGCTTTGTCGATTTCCCTGATCAATTCGCAGGAGGAGGAACGCAGGCGCCTGGGCTGCGAACTGCATGACAACCTGGGACAAATCATCGCGGGACTTCGTGCCAGAGTCTATCTGCTTCACATGCAAACCCAGTCAGAGCAGGCGCACTCCAGTCGGGATACGCTGAAATCGCTGTCCAGCGAACTGGAAGAAGCCCACCGCGTGATCCGGCACCTGATCACCGAACTGGACCCGGTGGATTTGCAAACGGTCAACCTGAATGAGGCTTTGGCACATATTTGCGTCAAATGGATGCAAGCCACCGGTATTCAATGCGACTTTGAAACCACGGGTGATATCTCGCCGGTCAGCGCACTGAGCGCACAGGAACTGGTGCACATAATCCGTATCGTTCAGGAATCCCTCCACAACATTTACAAGCACTCCAACGCAGACAGGGCCACGGTGAGCTTGGTGAATACACCTGATTTCTTCGATTTGAGAATTGAAAACAATGGCGTAGCCCCCAAGGTGATGAAATCCGGCTACGGTCTTCGCTCCATGCGTGAACGCGCCAAGGAACTGGGCGCAAGTCTTCGTATTCAGAAGAGTCCCGGCACGGGCGTGACCGTGCATTTGCACAAAACACACCAGCGAGCCTATTCGAATGAATTACTTGATTGTTGATGACCACCCCCTGATCCGGCAAAGCTATTCACAGATCATCAATCAGATCAGCAATGGTCATGCGCGGATCGACCATGCCGACAACGCCGCATCAGCCTGGATGAAGTGGATTGAAACACGCCACGAACTGGTTGTACTGGACATCAACCTGCCTGACATTTCCGGCCTGGATCTGGCCACAAAAATTTTACGCAGGCAGGCCGATACACGCGTGATGTTCTTTAGCATGCACGATGAGCTGGGACTGGTGAATCGCGCGATGAAACTGGGTGCCAGTGCCTATGTCAGCAAATCAGCCGAGCCGGAGGAATTTGCTCGGGCCATTCAAGCGATATCGGAAGGAAAACATTACATTGAACATCGCCTTGCAACCAACTTGATATGTTCGAGAGACAGCAAAAACAACACCGCGCTGGACATGCTGTCTGGCCGTGAAAGTGAAATTTTCCTGATGATTGCCAAGGGTTATTCATCCCGACAGGTCGGCGAGCTGTTGAATCTCAGTGCGAAAACAGTCGCCAATAACCTGTCCATCATCAAACAAAAGTTGAATGTCGACACCACGGCCGCAATGGCCCACCTTGCGGTGAGCCTGCAATTGATTGAAGTCTACCAGCCCACAGGACAACCTGTGCAGCCCTCGAAATTGGCATCCTGAAACGTCGCATAGTGAATTCGGGCACCAGTGATCGTGGTACCGTCAAAGTCCACCATGTTCATTTTGGCTTCCTGCAAATTGGCGTTCTTGAAGTTGGAATCCACCAGGCTGCATTTGTCCATCCAGGCTTTCTCAAAACTGGACATCTGAGCATTGGCACCCGCGAAGTTGGCACGGTTGACCCTTGCAAAGGAAAAATCAGCGGCAACCAGGCTGGTACGGCTAAAGTTGGCTGCCTGGCCAAACGCAGCATAGGCCTGCACGGCATCCAGTGTCGCATCGGTAAAATTGGCTCGGCGCAGGTTGGCACGTTTCAGGTCAGCCCGAGTCAAGTTGGCTCCAGTCAGGTTTGCACCTTCCAGGTTGGCACCACGCAAGTCAGCGTGGCGCAGGTCGGCGCCACTCAAGTCCGCATTGGACAGGTCTATCGCACTCAATTCCATATTGCGCATGTCCTGACCCGCCAAGCTGGCATTTTTACAGTTGCTTCCAGGCTGCAGGTCACAAGCCTGGGCATTCATGGCGAGCAATAACCCAGCCAGTATCGTCAATCCGGAATACTTGATTGATTTCATTGATTCAATCCTTTAAAAGAAAAACGGATGGGTTTGCTCTGCAAAGCAAACCCATCCCAAGCAACAACGTCTTCCAGGATGAAGAGAGGAATGTTGACGTCGTATTAACGCGAGGCTTGCTGAATCATCTTGGGCAGCTTGAACACCCAGAATGAGCCGCCTTGCGGCACGGGCTTGGTCAGCTCGGCCATGTCACCGCCCCAGAGAGGCACTGCACCACCGTAACCACTGGCCACACCAATGTACTGTTCGCCATCCATTTCCCAGGTAATCGGGGAAGAAACAATTCCGGAACCCGTCTGGAATTTCCAGAGCTCCTTGCCGGTTTTGGCATCAAACGCCTTGAAATAACCATCACCCGTCCCTGTGAATACCAGATTGCCTTTGGTGGCCATGACCCCGGCCCACAGTGGAAGCTTTTCCTTGTGCTGCCAGGCAACTTTTCCTGTTACCGGGTTCATGGCACGCAAAACACCCACATGGTCATCAAACATGCGCTTGATACGGAAGCCCTGACCAAGGTAGGCAGACCCTTTCTTGTAGGTCACGTTTTCAGTCCAGTAGTCCTCTTTCCAGTGGTTTGCACCGATGTAAAACAGGCCTGTATCCTGGCTGTAGGCCATAGGGTTCCAGTTCTTGCCACCCAAAAATGGAGGGGAAACCTCAACAGATTTGCCACGGTCCTGACCTGGCTCAGGGGGAGGTGGACGCTGTCCCGCCACTTCAATCGGCCGACCGGTTTTCTGGTCAATGCCCTTGGCCCAGGTCACTCCATCCACAAAGGGCACACCACGAATGAATTTGCCGTCAGCACGATTCACCACATAGAAGAAGCCGTTTCGATCAGCGTGTGCAGTGGCCTTGATGGTTTTGCCACCGTCCTTGTACTCGAACAAGACCAGTTCATTGTTGCCGGAGAAATCCCATGCGTCATTTGGTGTGTGCTGGTAGAACCACTTTACCTCGCCAGTGCTGGGGTCTACAGCCACTTGGCCCGAGGTGTACAGGTTGTCGTATTCAAGCGGATTGCCACCTTTGGGGGTTCGGTACCAGGTGTTCCACGGGGCCGGGTTACCAGCACCAACAATGATCAGATTGTTTTCAACGTCGAAGCTGGCTGATTGCCACGGGGCACCGCCGCCCTGGCTCCACGCCTCTACCTTTCCGGTTGGGCTGGAGGGGTCATCCGGCCAGGAAGGTGCACGTGGGTCACCCGTCGGTGTGCTTTCCTTGCCATTGAGGCGACCCATGTGTCCTTCCACGAAAGGACGCATCCAGATTTCTTTGCCGGTTTCAGGGTCACGGGCATACAGCTTGCCCACCACACCGAATTCATCGCCGGAAGATCCATGAATCAGCAGAACCTTGCCGGTCTTCTGATCTTTGACCAAGGTCGGCGCGCCGGTCATCGTATACCCGGCAGTGTGGTCTTCAAACTTTTCGCGCCACGCAACTTTGCCAGTCTTCTTGTCCAGCGCAACAATGCCGGCATCCAAGGTTCCAAAGAAGACCTTGTCGCCAAAAATGGCTGCACCGCGGTTGACTACGTCGCAGCAGGGACGAATGTCCTCAGGCAGGCGATGCGAATACTGCCAGAGCTTGGCACCTGTTTTTGCGTCCAACGCATACATGCGTGAATAGGAACCAGTCACGTAAATGATGCCGTCGTGAACCAAAGCCTGTGTTTCCTGCCCACGCTGCTTTTCGTCACCAAAGCTGAAGGACCACGCGGGCACGAGATTGGCCACATTCTTGTCATTGATGGCAGTCATGGGGCTGTAGCGTTGCGCCTTGGGCCCAAAACCGTAGCTCAGGATGTCTTTGGGTGTTTTTTCATCGTTGACGATGTCTTCCCAGGTGACACCGCCCGATTTGGCCGACGCTGCACCGCTCTGCAATGCCAGACCTGCGGTGGCAGCAACCACGGCAAGCGTCAAGGCACTGAGTTTCAAGCTTGAATTTCTCACTGATCTCTCCTCTTTGTTTAATCTGATTTGTTGTCATCCGACTCTTCTTTCGGACTCATTTCAGATTAAGGAGAGACCCCGTGGTTTTCCAGAGCAGAATTCCCGCAACTGACCGGGACTTATTCCCGATGACTTCGGGAATTCCGCAAAGGGCTTACTTCCACTTCATGCCCAAAGTCACACCCAGCAGCAGCTGTCGCTCACTGGCCGGTTCGAAGAACTGCCCTGCCCCTTGGTTAACAATCACCGAGCCCACATATTGTTTGTCGAACACGTTGTCGACACGGGCGTAAGTGCGCACGTTCCAGCCACCATCCAGAGGCCAGTCTTTGCTGGCACGCAGGTTGACCACTGAGTAGGACGGTGCAAATGCCGTGTTGGCATCGTTGGCGAACAGCTTGTCCACGTAACGCAACTCGGTGGCTGCTTCATAAAGGCTTGAAGGCTTGAATACCACTTCACCAAAGAAGGTCTTTTCCGGAATGCTGGGCAGGCTGTTGCCAGCCACGATGTCGTTGGTTGATCCGATGGTGTCAAAAGACGAATCGTATGTTGCACGTATCAGGTTGACCGCAGCATTGGCTTGCCATTCTTTACTGAGGGCATGTTGTACCGCAAACTCGATACCTTCACGGCTGGTTGGGCCAGCATTTCGAAATGCGGTGGCTCCACCAGCGGCCTGCAAAACGACGATTTCGTTTTCAGTGTCTACCGTATACAAGGCCGCATTGACCTTGGTGTTGCCAAACTTGGCCTTCATGCCCACTTCAAACTGCTCACTTTTCGCGGCATCCAGTGTGCTGTTGAAATTTGGGCTAAGCGGCGCATTGGTCATGGGGTTTACGGCAGACAGATACGCAGACTCCAGCAATGTGGGAGTTTCAAAACCCTCACCGTAGGACACATAGGTGCTGATATTCGGTTGCAAACGGAAAGTGAAGCCGAGGTTGCTCGTCACTTCATCGTATTTTTTGTTGCCACTGCCATCGCCATTCGTCAAAAACTGATCGCGGGATTCAATTTCAATTGAAGAACTGCGCACACCCGCAAGCATGCTCAGCCTGTCGGTCAAAAAGTACTCCGCCTGCAGATACTGGTCGAACTGGCTGGCCGTGTTGGCTTCGTCCCGATTGCTGTTGGCATTCACATTCGCGAAACCCAAACGCGCCTGCTCCAGTTCACCCACGGTCAAACCCGCGGTCAAAAACAAGGGCTTTTCCAGCAGATTTGCCTGGTGGGCAAACTTCAAGTCGGCTCCGCTGTACTCATTTTTCAGATCGATCACGGTTTGACTGGCCAACACCTGCCGGATTTTTCGGTCTCCGTAATACGGGCTGAAGGTGACACTGGTAGACGGGTTGAATTGATGCTCAAGCACAATGCCGGTTTGGCTTTGTTCAACAGTCTTGTTGGAATTGTTGGCCACGGATGCAGGGCTGCCCTGCCTTCGGTTCTGGGCCAGTTGCGCAGCGGTCAAGCCAGCCGGGTCCTGGGCCAGGGGAATGTCGACGTAATTCACCACCCAGCTCAGCCGCGTGTCGCTGCTCAGGTTCCAGACCATTTTGCTGTTGAAGTTGTCGCGGCGTGCCTTGCTATGGTCGCGGTAACCGTCGGTTCGGAAGGTGGACGCGTCAATCACAATGCCCACCTCGCCGTTGCCCTTGTTCAGTTTGATGCCACTGCGACGCGTGCTGTCTGATCCAAATATCTGATTCACTTCCAGCTCGGTGCCCACGCGCGGGTTTTCAGTGGTCAACAGAATCACCCCACCCGAGGAATTGCCGTACAGCGATGAAAACGGGCCGCGCAATACCTCAATGGATTCGGTCGAACTGAGGCTGAAATGCGAAATTTGCCCTGAACCATCGGGCATGGTGGCCGGAATGCCATCGGAGAACAAACGCACCCCGCGCACGCCGGAAGTGGCGCGCGCACCGAAACCACGAATGGATATTTGCAGGTCTTGCGCGAAGTTGTTGCGATTGTTGATTACCAGGCCTGGCACGCGGGTCAGCGTTTCAGACAGGTTGACCTGAAAACTGGCCGCTTTTTCCAAAGTGTCCTGGTTAATCTTGTCCACCGAGGCGGGCACATCGAGGGGATCCCTCGCCTGCCGCGTAGCAGACACCACAAAATCATCAAGGTTTTCAGTTTGGGCAACAGCCGGGGAAACCAGGCCCAGTGCGGCAAGAGAGGCCAAAAGAGGGGTCAAGCGATACGTCATGAAAAATGTCTCTGTCGTGTTTTGATTCAAGTTGGCAAATCATGAAGGAAATGGCGCGTGAAAATTTCCCGATGTTCACGGAAAGTGGAATAAATCCTCTGCTCTAAACCCGCGCACTCTTTGTACAATCTGAGTAACAACTGTTAACCCCCTATTATAAAAAGTCAGGAGACACCCGCATGCTACATGCACTCGAAGTTTTTGCTCTTCGCATCTACATGGCCATTTTCAAGGTAGTCACCGCATTGATGCCATTCAAGTGGCCACGAATGTTCGAAGGCACCGGTTCATCCCTGGATTTGGTTCGCCACATGGCAGATGAAGGACATCGAAATGTGCTGCTGGTGACCGATGCCGTGCTGGTCAAGCTGGGCGTGCTGGAAAAAATGAAAGCCGAACTGGAAACCCAGGGCGTGAAATACGTGATTTACGATGGTGTCGAACCCAACCCCACGGTGGAGCAGATTGAAGCAGGCTACCGCATGCTGAAGGAAAACGGCTGCCAGGCCATTCTGGCCGTGGGTGGAGGAAGCCCTATTGACGCTGCAAAAATGATTGGTGCCCGCGCCAAGAACAACAAACCTGTAGTGAAATTGACAGGCCTGCTGCGCGTGCACAAGGGTATGCTGCCCCTGTATGCGGTGCCCACAACAGCTGGTACAGGTTCGGAAGTAACCATTGCCGCAGTGGTCAGCGACACTGCCAACAAGCGGAAGGTAGCGGCCATGGACCTGCGCCTGCTGCCCAAAGCTGCCGCACTGGACGGCGCCCTGATGACCGGCTTGCCAGCGCACATTACCGCGGCAACAGGAATGGATGCATTGACCCACGCGGTGGAGTCTTTCGTGTCGCGCAACGCCATGAAAAAAACCGATGAAAAGGCGCTGGAAGCCACTCAACTGGTCATGAAGTACCTTGAAACAGCCGTAGCCGACGGGGGCAACCTGGAAGCCCGCCAGAAAATGGCGCGTGCATCTCACCTGGCTGGCATTGCTTTCACACAGGCTGGCGTGGGTTATGTGCATGGCATCGCCCACAAATTCGGTGCCCTATACCACACACCCCACGGCCTGGCGAATGCCATTGTCATGCCCCATGTATTGGACTTTTCCTTGCCCAACTGTGCGGATCGCCTGGCCATTTTGGCCCGTGCCTGTGGCATCGGTGAGAAAGGCGCTGACGACGTTCACCTGGCCCGCGCTTTCATTGCCCGCATCCGTGAGATGAATGCAAAGTTTGGCATTCCGACCCAACTGGCTGCCTTGAAAGCCGCTGATATTCCAGAAGTGGCAAAGTCTGCGATTGCCGAGGCTCGATTTACCTATGCGGTGCCCCGCTACATGAGCCAGCCTGTTGCTGAAGCAGTGATCAAGAACCTGCTGCCCACGAATTAAGTATTGTTTGATTGAAAAAGATTTGAATACCCTGAAATCCGCCCTTACTAGAAAATTATATTTTTGTGACTGTGTAACTTTATTCACGCATTAACGATCTATTGCGTAACTCCACCCTCATACTGGAATGGCGTTACACCTTGGGCGTATATCAAAAAGGATTCAATCAATGAAAACAGCAATTGGTTTGTCAGTAGTGGCCGCTTTGGCGGCTTTCGGTACACAAGTCGCAGTGGCACAAACTGCAATTCCCAGCGAGCCAGCGAATGCGGTCAACCTGGTCGATGGTCTGGAAGGCGTGTTTGGCACGCACGCGGGCGCGCGCCGATCCGGTGCACGCGGTGTGTGTGCTGCGGGTACTTTCACTGGCAACAAATCAGGCGCTGCAATTTCCAAGGCCTCCGCGTTTTCCGGAAAAGAAATTCCAGTGACCCTGCGCTTTTCAGTGGGTGGCGGCAATCCCAATGCGCCTGAGAATGGCAAGGGTGTGCGCGGCCTGGCTGCCCAGTTTGACTTGCCAAATGGCGAACAATGGCTGATGGCCAATATTTCTGCGCCATTCTTCACAGCGGCCACACCCGATGGTTTCCTGGCATTCCTGGAAGCCCGCAAACCCGACCCAGCCACCAAAAAACCTGACCCCGCTAAAATTGCCGCGGCTGCAGCCAAGTACCCAGACTTCAAGCCCCAAATGGAATGGGTTGCAAAAACTGGCGTACCGGCCAGCTATGCAGCAGTGAATTACTGGAGCGCAAACGCATTCAAGTTCACGAATGCTGCCGGCAAAACCCAGTTTGCAAAGTGGATGTTTGTACCCGTTACCGGTCAGGAATTTATTGCGGATGACAAACTGGCCACCTACTCCAAGGTGTTCCTGGCTGATGAGTTGAAGGGCCGTGTATCCCAGATTCCAGTCGAGTTTGATTTTGTATTGCAACTGGCACAAGCCGGTGACGTGACCGACAACGCCACAGTGGCCTGGCCTGACGACCGCAAGAAGGTGGTTGCAGGCCGTTTGAAAGTGACTTCGGTTACCGACAAAGAAGCCTGTGACGGCATCAACTTCAACCCACTGGTACTGCCAACCGGCATTGAAGGGTCAGAAGACCCGTTGCTGGCCGCACGCGCAGGCAGCTATGCCGTGTCACAAGGCCGTCGTTTGGCCAAGTAAGGCAGTAAGCCGGCTATTCGCTTTTAGCCTGTAAACTGTAAGCCGGAACTCCTTCGCGGGGTTCCGGCTTTTTTACGCATTAAACACGGAGCAGTGCATGGAATTATTTGACGCAATTTATCAACGCCGGGCCATCAAGGCCTTCGACCCCGACTACACAATTTCCGCTGAAGACGAGCAGAAGCTGTTCGAGGCTGCCATTCAGGCTCCCACCAGTTTCAACATTCAGCATTGGCGTTTCGTGGTGGTGCGTGACAAGGCCCTGCGACAGGAAATGCGCAAACTGGGCAATGAGCAGGCACAAATTACGGATGCGTCCCTGTTGGTCATCATGACAGCCGACATGAAAGCCTGGGAGAAAAGCCCTGCCCGTTATTGGGCTGGTGCGCCCAAGGAAGTGGCGGATTTGCTGGTGGGCTGGATGGGACCTTTTCACGAAGGCCGTGAATGGCTGCAACGCGATGAAGCCCAACGTTCAATCGGTATGGCCATGCAAACACTGATGCTGGCTGCAAAAGGCCTGGAGCTTGATTCCTGCCCCATGATCGGTTTCGACATTGAGGCCGTGGCCAAACTGATCAATTTGCCAACTGACCACGTCATGGGCCCCATGGTGGCCATTGGCAAGGGCACCAAGGCACCTTGGCCCAAGCCGGGACAACTCAGCCTGACTGAAGTGTTGATCAACAACACGTTCTGACCTACCTTCAAAGTGACTAGTGTCGGTTACACGACACAGTCACGCGCTTGCCGCAATTCACCTGAATCTGCCCAACACATCGGGCAGTAAGAACCCAAGGAGACATTCAAAAAAGAAACACAAACATGCACACCAAATTCAAGTGGACACGGCGCACGCCCTGGACTTTGCTTGCTGTATTGGCCTTGTCAGGTTGCCTGGGCAACAACGACGACACGCCACAAGCGGGCGACCGAACGAATCCCAACGAAGGTCCTTCAGGCGGTGAATTTGTTGATTCCACAGGTTTGCAGTGCGCACTCAGCGACCCCAACCTGCTAATTGGCGAAGGGCTAGACAGTCCCTCGGTAATCCAAGCCATCACGCCAGCGCAAACCCCTGACAATTCAGCCCAACCCAG
Organism: Limnobacter thiooxidans; assembly: GCF_036323495.1. Taxonomy (NCBI): domain Bacteria; kingdom Pseudomonadati; phylum Pseudomonadota; class Betaproteobacteria; order Burkholderiales; family Burkholderiaceae; genus Limnobacter; species Limnobacter thiooxidans. The sequence continues at coordinate 2,598,950 of NZ_AP028947.1, forward strand.
CACCGGCTTGAACAGCGGCGCCTGCCAGAACAACACCGACTTCACCATGGGCACGGGCATCGCCGACATCACGGGGCCTGCCGCGGGCTCGGTCATGATGGGGTACGAATCGCCGACCCACGCCAGCCTGGGTTTGCACACCCGCCAGTTTTCAAGGGCCTATGTGCTCGGCTCACCCTGCAATGGCAAGCGCGTGGTTTACGTGGTCAACGACCTGGGCATGATTTTTCATGCTGTGCGCCAAGGCGTGTTGAACAAGGTGGCCGCCGATGCAGAACTGGCCGCCTTTTACAACGAACAAAACATCATGTTGAACGCCACTCACACCCATGCAGGGCCCGGTGGCTATGCACACTTTGCCGCATTCAACCTGTTTCGCCTGGGGCATGACGAAGAGGTTTACAACTTCATCGTGGATGGCATCGTGTTGGCCATTCGCCGCGCTCATGCCAATCTGCAAGCCAATCCCGAACCTGGGCGTTTGTGGGTCAACAACGGGGAACTGTTGAATGCCAACGTGAACCGCTCGGCCAGTGCCTACGATCAAAACCCTCAGGAAGAAAGAAACAGGACACTGACCCAGCGCGGTGAAAGCCAGAATGTGAACAAGGAAATGGCACTGCTGAAACTGCGCCGTGGCGATGGCACTCCGATCGGGCAAATCAACTGGTTTGGTGTGCACCCCACCACCACGGGCAACACCAACCCGCTGGTGTCTTCTGACAACAAGGGCTGGGCCGCCCTGGCCTTTGAAAAAATCATGGGCACCCGCTATGAAACCGCCCCGGGTGAAAACACCTTTGTGGCCGCCTTCGCCCAAACTGACGAGGGCGACAGCAGCCCGAATGTTTTCTTCAAAGACAAACCTTTCGCAGAAAGGGGTGGTTCAGTGGATGAATTGAAGGCCGTTGAAATCAACGGCAGCAAACAATTGGCCCGTGCACTGACGCTTTACCGCGATGCGAACCAGATGGTACGCGGCGGCGTGAATTTCGCCCAGTTCCACGTCAAAATGGACCAGGTTGAAGTGACTGACCCGGTGATCTTGAATTCACTGAAACACCCGGAAACGCTGAACAGCGCTGTCAAGAAAACATGCACAGCTGCCATGGGGGTTTCCTTTGGTGCGGGTGCAGAAGACGGGCCAGGCCCCACCGTAGAAGGTGCCACGTGCAACAACCGGCTGGACCCAGCCCGCTTGACCCGCGACCTGGCAGCCTTGGCTGCGGGCAAGCTGCCCCCCGAGGTATTGGCTGGTGCCGCACTTTGCAATGTGAGCGCATTGCCTTTTGATGTGGTGCCGGTGGGCGTCGACCTGGCCTGCCACGCAGAAAAGCCGGTGCTGTTTGTACTCGGTGCACCATTGAATTTGAGCAATGACACACTGCCCTTCCAGTTGTTCACCATTGGCAATGTGGCCGTACTGGGCCTGCCTTGGGAAATCACCACCATGGCAGGGCGACGCATTCGGCAAACAGTGCTGGAAGTTCTCGAACCGCAAGGTATTGATCAGGTCATCATTAGTGGCCTGAGCAACGACTATGTGAATTACCTGACCACTCGCGAAGAATACTCAATTCAGCAGTACGAAGGCGCATCGGTTCAATTTGGCCCATGGACACTGGCGGCAGTTCAACAGGAAAGCCGACGCCTGGCCATGTCTCTGGCTTCGCAGAGCCAACCACCAGCAGGCCCGCCGCGCACGGTAACCAGCAACCCGATACCACGCCCGCCCTACATACCTTTTGACCAGGCACCCGGCGCAGCATTTGGCGATGTACTGGCTCAACCTGCCCCCAAGGTGGCAGCAGGCAACACCGTCACCGCGCAGTTTCAAAGCGCACACCCGCGCAACATGAAAACACGCGGGCTGGCCATTGTTGAAGTTGAAAAACTGGATGCAAATGGGCAATGGCAAAGTTTTACCCACGACCGGTCTCCAGAACTGCTGTTTCGCTGGCAACCGTTTGATCCAACACCTTACCTGAGCCCGGTGCCCCTGCCCGGCTTTGTATCTACCGCCCTGGCCGAATGGAAAATACCGGCCAACACACTTGCAGGCCAATACCGGATTCGACACAGGGGTGTGGCAGTGCCAGCAGGTTCACCTCAAGCATTCGAAGGGGTAAGCCAAGCGTTTGAAGTAACGGCCACGGGGGCCACTTGCAGCGACGGGAGAACACTGTGATTCATCAACTCATCTTGGGTCTTGCTGCCAGCGCACTGCTTTTGACGGCGTGTACTGAAGACTCGTCCACTGCCAGCAGTAACACCCGGGTCACTGCCAACAGTGCAAGCAATGCGGTGAATCCGTTCCCGGCTTATCAAAGTGCGCTGTACACCGGTACACGCAACTGGCTTTGCCACCCAGACCTTTTTGGTTCAGCCAATGTGTGCCAGGGCAATTTTGACAGCACTGCGGTGGCGGCCGATGCCAGCGCCACACCCCTGATTTACCAGGCTGCCACCAACCCGGAAGTAGATTGTTTTTATGTGTACCCTACAACAAGCCTGGACCTCACTGGCAATTCCGATCTGCTGCCTGGTCCACAGGAAAAACAGACCACAGCGCTTCAATTCGGCAGATATGGCGAGGTGTGCAGACAATTTGCACCGGTTTACCGGCAGCGCACCCTGACAGCCCTGGGAATTACCACTTTCACTGGTGCGCTAGGTGGCATTGACATTGCCCCCAATGCCAGTGAAGTGGCCTATACCGATGTGCTGGACGCTTTCAAGGAATACATTGCCAACCAAAGTAAAGGGCGTGGATTCATCCTCGTAGGTCACTCACAGGGTTCGGGCATCATTCGACGTTTGATCGCCGAGGAAATTGAAACACGTCCCGAACTGCTGAATCGATTGATTGCGGCCCACATTCCAGGCACCAATGTTCTGGTGCCCAACAACGCTGATGTGGGCGCATCCTTTCAAAAGGTATCTGCCTGCAGGAATGCAAACCAGACTGGCTGTGTGGTGGCCTATGTGACCTACCGCGCTGGCGACCCCCAACTTGAAAACCCCCGCTTTGGGCTGAGCACAGAGGAAGGCACCCAAGCACTGTGCACCAACCCGGCCGCACTGGCTGGCGGGAAGTCCCTACTGCTTCCAGTGATACCTCGACAACAGCCACCAGTGTTCAGGCTGCTGTTGATTCCGCGCGGACCAGGCGGCCCCTACGCCAACCCGATCAGCAATCTCACCATACCCACCGCATATTACTCCATACCCGGGCAAGTTCAGGGTGAATGCAAAATCGGCCCCAACGGTGTCAGTTACCTTGAGGCCACCATTCTGGCCAAACCCGATGACCCGCGGGCCGATGATTACCCCGGCGAGTTCATCGGCGGGACCAATTGGGGCCTGCATTTAATTGACGTATCCATTGCCCAAGGTGATTTGGTCAGGCTGGCCGGGCAACAGACCCGAAGCTGGCTGGGTAGGCAGTAAACCGCTAAAAAGCGCGCTGCGAGCGGACCACAAGCCCGCTTCGCAGCCCCCTGATTGAAATTCGTCAAGAAACAGTTGCGCTTTTCATCATTTAGTTAATGATAATTGTTTTTATTTGCATTAGAATCACTGGCTTCAACCTTCAAAGCCAGACACCACCCCTTGAATTAATTTTGGTGTGTTAGCCAGCAATCCACTTTTGCTAACAGGAACACCCTGAAATGAGTCAGATCAACCGTTTCAAACACAACAAATCCGCCCAACTGCTTGCCCTGCTGACCGCAGCCACTCCCGTTGGTGCATTGGCTCAGCAGGACACTGTGCTGCCACAGGTCACTGTAGAAGAAGCCGCACAAGGTACTTTCAAGGTCGATGAATCAGCCAACCCGATGTTCAGTCAGCCCTTGGTGAACACGCCCAAGACCGTTCAAATCATTTCGAAAGAAACCATTCAGGAACAAGGCGGCATTTCGCTGACCGATGCCTTGCGAAATACACCTGGCATTACCTTGCAGTTGGGTGAAGGTGGCAACACCGCTGCAGGTGACACCTTTCAGCTGCGCGGCTTTTCCTTGCAAAACAATATTTTTGTAGATGGTATCCGCGACCTTGGTGCAATAAGCCGCGACACCTTTAACCTGGAACAGGTGGAAGTGGTCAAGGGTGCATCCGGTTCTGAAATTGGTCGCGGGGCCAGTTCAGGTTTCATCAACCTGATTTCCAAGCAGGCCCACTTGGGTGACACAAACCTGGGTTCGATTACCTTGGGAACCGCCGATCAAAAACGCGCCACCATTGACATGAACCGACAGTTGTCCGAGACCTCCGCCTTTCGTGTGAACGGCCTGGTACAAGACAGCGGGGTCGATGGTCGCAACGGGATAGACAACTCCGGAGAAGGACTCGCCTTCTCGTATGCGGGTGGCTTGGGTACGGGCACGCGGTTTAATCTGTTCACCCAGCACATTCGCCAAAACAACAAACCAGACGGGGGTATTCCCACCATCGGGCTCGAAGGGTTTTTCAATGCCAATGCGCAAGCCCGTGCTGCCGCACGAGTGAACCCCGAAAACTTTTATGGCGAAGCCAATGATTTCGAAAAAGTGGACGCCGACATGGTCACTGCGAAATTCGAGCACGACTTAAGCCCGAATACCACTTTGCGGAACATCACACGCATGGGCAAAACCAAAATGGACCGCGTGCTCACAGGCTTGGGTGCGCTGGTGGTGGACGATGTAGCGCTGGGCATTACGCCCGCAGACCCGTCCACCTGGACAGTCACCCGTTCACGCCAGCGTGTTGATCGTGAGAACACCATTCTGGCCAACCAGACCAGTGTCAATTCCACGCTCAATCTGGGCGGGCTTGAACATGACCTCGCCGCAGGCGTTGAATTGTTGTATGAAAAAGAAGCCAACTACACCCACTCAAGCACCGGCACCACCACCAATGCAAACCTGTACAATCCGAACCCGAACGACCCGATGGCGCAATTCGGTGGTCGCAATGGTGGCGAGGCTGGCGGCGAGGTAACCACCCTCAGTGCCTATGTGTTTGACACCATCAAGTTGAATGACAAATTTTCGATCAACGGTGGTGCTCGAATTGACCAGTACAGTGTGGACACCAACAACATTACCGCAACAACAGATCCTGTTACCAATGTAACAACCTTCACCACCACCCCCCTAGAAGACTCTGACAGGCTGTTCAGCTGGAGTGTGGGCGCAGTGTACAAACCGGCAGAAAATGGCAGCATTTACACTGCCTATTCCACCGCCGAAACACCTCCGGCCAGCAGCAACTTCCAGCTCAGTGGCACAGCCACAAACACCAACAACCCGGCATTTTCACCCCAGGAAACAGAAAACATTGAACTGGGCACCAAGTGGGAATTGCTGAACAAGCAGCTGAATGTGTCAGCGGCCTTGTTCCGCAACGAGAATGACAAACAGGTGTCACTGGACCCTGTCACGCTGTTGCCCCTGCAATTTGGAAAAACCCGGGTTCAAGGGCTGGAAGTGTCTGCCGTGGGTCAGCTGAACCGGTTCTGGCAAGTAATCGGTGGATTTGCGAAAACAAGTACCAAACAGATTGACCAGTTTGCAACCAACAACGGCAACCCCACCGACGGTGTCCGCTTTTCACCCGACCTGACCGCCACGCTGTGGACTTCCTACCAGTTGGACAAACTGACCTTGGGCGGTGGTGCACGGTATGTCGATGAACAGAAGCGTGTCATCACCACGGGCACGAACCTGGCCACCCAGAACATGCCGGTAATTCCATCGTATTGGGTTGCCGACGCCATGGCCTCCTATCAATTGACCAAGGATGTCAGCGTTCGATTGAACATCTACAACCTGTTTGACGAGGACTACATCGCCACATTGAACAACAACGGCAACCGTGCATCACTGGGTGAACCCCGTTCGGCCAGTGTCACTGTGAGCATGGCCTTTTAATCAGGCTTGAATGCGTGCAGGCCTTTCCCGTTTGAAGGAAACATCGATGCTGTTACACATTCCGCAAGTATTGAATGCGGCGCAACTGCAAGACATTCGCAAGGCCTTGAACCAGGGCGATTGGGTGGATGGCAAACAAAGCAGCGGGGCGCAGGCTGCGCAAGCGAAACAGAACCGGCAATTGTCCACCGCCTGTACACAGTTTGATGCGCTGTCGGGGCTTGTGGCCAATGCCTTGAACAAACACCCCCTGTTCATCGCGGGGGTGTTGCCACTTCACACACTGCCACCCATGTTCAACCGCTATGAAAATGGCGGCTGTTATGGCAACCACACTGACAATTCATTGCAGGCCAACCAGCAAACAGGGCAGAAAGTGCGTACCGATGTGTCGGTCACTGTATTTTTAAACCCACCTGAAGAATACGAGGGCGGCGAACTCGTGATTGAAGACCACTTCGGTGCGCAGGAAATCAAGCTGGATGCAGGCGATGCCATTGCCTACCCATCCACCTCGCTTCATCGCGTTGAGCCGGTGACAAAAGGTTGCCGTTTCGCTTCTTTTCTTTGGATCCAAAGCCTGATTCGACACCATGGGCAACGCGCCATGCTGTTTGATCTGGACATGACCATTGTGAAACTTCGCCACCAACTTGGCGACACGCCCGAGGTGCTGGCCCTGACCAACCACTATCACAAGCTGATTCAGCAATGGGCTGAAACCTGACATGCACACACTCCACCCCACCACACTGTCAGATCACGAGAACAGCGCCCAACAAACCCTGCCTGCTGCCCATTGGGCCTACCTGTTCGGTGGCGCCGCAGATGAATTGACCCTGAGAAAAAACACCACCGCCTGGCAACACATTGAATTACTGCCGCGCGTGTTGCGATCTATACAGGGTGGACACACCCGAATTCAGCTATTCGGTCGCGAATATGCACACCCAATCCTGGTGGCCCCCATGGCGTATCAACAACTTGCCCACCCCGCGGGTGAACTGGCCACTGCCCTGGCCGCTGCCGCACTGGAAGCCGGGTTTGTGTGCAGCACACAGGCCAGCACCTCACTTGAAAACATTGCCGAGCTTTACCTGCCTGAACAAGGCCGTGGACCTTTGTGGTTTCAGCTTTACATGCAACATGAACGGGAATTCACGCTTGAACTGGTTCAACGCGCAGAGCAGGCTGGCTACGAAGCCCTCGTGTTGACTGTGGACGCGCCCGTCAGCGGTGTGCGTGACAGGGAACGACAACACAGCTTTGCGCTGCCCGCAGGCATTGAGGCGGTAAACCTGAAACACCAGCCACTCCATGCACCCACACCATTTTCAAAAAGCGGCAGCGTGCTGTTTGATCACCACATGGCACACGCTCCCACCTGGACAGACGTGGACTGGCTGGCCAGCCACACCCGGCTGCCCGTGATCTTGAAAGGCATTACCCACCCGGCCGATGCCACCTCGGCGATTGAACACGGTGCGCAGGGTTTGATCGTGTCGAACCACGGAGGGCGAGTGCTTGACACCATGCCGGCGACTGCAACTGTGTTGCCTTCAATCGTGAAAGCTGTACATGACCGTGTACCGGTGTTGGTCGATGGTGGCCTGCGCCGTGGCAGCGATGTGTTCAAGGCTGTTGCACTGGGGGCGACTGCCGTGCTGGTGGGTCGGCCCGTGTTGCATGGACTGGTTAATCAAGGCGCACAAGGTGTGGCGCATGTGCTACGCCTGCTTCGAGATGAGCTTGAAATCACCATGGCCCTGTGCGGTTGCGCAACACTTGCACAGGTTGACGAATCAATGATTGGGGGTTGATGCAACTACAAGGCTTGAAACAAATCGAGGCTCAGTACACATCGCGGCGGTATCGACCATTCAGGCTCAATTGCTTCACCGCATCTTCACCCAGGGTTTGCTTCAGTTGCGCATCCACCTCAGCGGCCATGCCCTTCAAACTGCCACACACATAAATCGCGGCGCCCTGCTCCACCCATTCACGAACATCCGAAGCACATTCTGCCAGCACATGTTGCACATAACGCCGCTGTGGCTGGTCCCTTGAAAAAACAAGGTCCGCACGACTCAACAGATCTTGTTTGATCCAGTCATCGATTTCTTCACGATAGTAGGAATCGAATTGCGCATGACGTTCACCAAAAATCAGCCACGTGGATGAAAGCGGAATGTCTTGATTCAGAACTCGCTCATTGAACCGTGCGCGCAGGTGGGCACGCAAACCGGCCAATCCAGTGCCGTTGCCAATCAAGAGCAAGGGCCTTGCTGTGTTTTCTGCCATGCGAAATGCAGGATGGGTGCGGATACGCAATTGAACCCTGTCATTCAAAATCGCACGCTGGGTAAGCCAACCCGATGCAAGGCCTGCGCTGCCATCTTCACGCACAGCCAAGCGAACCAGCAAATGCACCGCACCGTCCTGCGGAATGGAGGCGATGGAATAATCGCGCAGGGCACCCGGTACACCGGGCACCTCAAGTTGAACCAGGTCGCCTGCCTGCCAGTCAGGAAGCACTTCGCCGTCTGCGGGTACCAGCTCAATGTGATGTACTTCACGACCGCTGCTGTGGGGGTTCAAATGCTTTCGGGCTCGAATCAACCAAGGTGAAAACACCTGCGTGTCGCGCCATTGAATTTTCTCGATTTCCAGCACACGCATCAAGCCCTGACGCCACGTCTCAATGCCTTTACTGGACCGGTCATTGGCCCTGCTATCCACTTCAACCAGATCAAACAGGGGTCGGGCACCACACGATTGCAAGCGATGAAAAACAGCACGGCCAAAACCACAGAAATGCTTGTAACTGCTGTCGCCCAATGCCAATACGGCGAATTCCAACCCTGTCAGATTCAACGGCCTGCTTTGCATCACCTTGCTGACAAAAGGTGCTGCGCTGTCGGGCGCGTCACCTTCACCATAGGTGCTGGCAATACAAAGCAAACGCCTGCACTGTTGCAACTTCTCACTGGTCAGTTCACCCAACGAAACAAGCCTCACCGATTCACCACCATCGTGCAAAAAACGCGCAGTTTGAAAAGCCAGTTCCTCGGCCTGCCCGGTTTGGCTTGCATACGCCACCACACAGACGGAAAGGCTTTCGCCTGCATTCACGAAGCCAGCCACTTGCGCCTTGCGCGAAAACTCACGCTGCAGGTGCCTTTGAATAAAAAAAGCGCACAACAAACCGTAGCTGAGCAATACACCGGTGGCATAAATCCATTTAAAGGCAATCATGTCGTCAATTCCCTAAATGCAGGGGTTATGGTTTCAAGCAAGCTCCCGTCGTGCAATCGCTCGACAAAACGGACGGCAATCTCGTGTTGAATCGCCAATTCGCGCGCCGTGTGAACACCCAGAACATTCAGCGCCGTAGCCCACCCATCGGCCCACATGCACGAAGCATGAACAACACTGACCGAGGCCAAGCCATGCTCAATCGGCCTGCCATTGCGGGGGTCAATGGTGTGGCTGTAGATCTGGTCCTGGTATTGATAATGGCGTCGGTAGTCGCCCGACGTGGCCACAGCCAAACCATGCAATGCCAAACGGTTCAGCACCAAATCCTGTGCGTGGTTGAAAGCAGGCGGGTTTTCAAGATCAATCCACCAAGGCAAACCGCCAGGTCGAAACCCGTGCCCACGAAATTCGCCGCCCACCTCCACCATGACATGCTGTAAACCTGACGCAAGCAAGGCTTCAGCAATGCAGTCAACGGCATACCCTTTTGCAATCGCTGAGAAATCAAGTGAAAGGCCACCGGTTTGGGTTATGTGGCAAGTCCCGTTTTCCACGCGCAATGCAGACCAGTCAGTGAAACGCAAAGCCTGTGAAATTTCATCTGCACCTGGGGGAAGAAAACCAGGGTCGGTGTAACGTGGGCCTGGTCCAAAACCCCACAGGTTCACCAAGCCACCAGCAACAGGATTGAAAGCCCCACAGCTGAGGCCGGCCAAGGCCACCGAAGCCTTCAACACGGTGCAAAAGTCGAAAGGAATTTCTTGCACCGTGCCAGCAGGCGCGCAGTTGAATTGTGACAACAGCGAGTCTTCTTTCCATGTACTCATCTGATTGATAATCCGATCAAGTACCCGCTCAACCATTGCCTGAATTTTTGCGGTGTCTGCATCAAGATGGCTTTCATGCACCCACCGGATTTGCCAATGGGTTCCCATGGTGTGGCCCTGAACCTGGTGCAATTTGGCAAGCAGTGAAGGCTCAACCGGCTCCAGCTTGTGAGGAATCAACAACCGAATCATGGGCGCTACCGTGCAGGAAACTTAACCCGGCATCACTTCAAGGGTCAGGCTGTAGCCTGAACGCTTGACTGGGTCATCCAGCGTACCTGCTCGAATGGCGGCTGATGTAGCGGCAGGCTTGTCATCCTCATCGTCGTCCATGTCCACTTCAGGGCGTGCGGGGCGCTTGGGTGTGACATTGACCCAATACATGCCTGCCTCGGGCCACCTGATCTTGATCTCACCGTTCTGGTCAGTGGTCATGCGCATTTCGCCCAATTGGTCGCGGTAGCGGGAACCCGCAAGAATGACGACTGCGTCAAAGCCTGCGGCTGGCTTTCCATCGTTGAGAAACCTCAACACCGCTGATTCACCGGCTACCAGGTCATTCGGGTGGGTCACAGAAACCAGTTCAAGCCCGTCATTGGTCGGCTGTAAACTTTGCGTACTGGGCTTACCGCGTGTGACAAAGGTTTCAACCCGTGACTTGCTTTCCGTTACGCTGAGTTCTTCCGCATGGGCAGGAATTTCCTTTTGCAACATTTCGATTGTTCCCCGCACGCGTTTGGTTTCTCCGTTCAATTTGTACGAGGCCACCATGCCCTTGTTCACCAAGGCAATCCGGTAAGTACCCTGCTGCGCAAGCTTCAGATCAAACACGCTGCGGTAGCGGGTTTTGGTCTGATTTTCAGCATTGATCCGCGTGCCATCGGGTGCCGTGATCAGCAGGTTCTCCAGTGACGACGCATTGTGTTCAAAGTAAAAAATATCGTTGGAACTTGCAGCATCCACGGTAACCCAGGGCTGCTCACCCGAGAAAATAGTGCCGGAAGGCAGCAGCCAGGAACGATGCGCTTCGGCGCTCAGTGGAGCAGCCAGGGCCAGCGCAGCACACAGTGACAACAAGGGGGTTTGCAGATTGAATTTTTTCATGGGTATTTCCTTCGAGGTCAGGGTTTGACAATCAGGCTCACTGCGCCCAGTTCATGGGTACCTGCGGCTTTCGATGTTTTTGCGGCCTTGGGTGGCCATTCAAACGGCACTTTCACCAGTTCACGCCCACCCACTTCGCGGGCCGCTTCAACCACCAGTTGGTATTGGCCGGGGGCCAGTTTGCTGAACTCGCCTTTGCTTCCAAACTGCACCGTGTGTTCACCCGGTGCACGTGTTGCACCGCTTATTCCATCCACAGGCATGTCCAGCTCTCGTCCGCTTTTTCGCCACCAGGCTCGCATGTCTTTCAGCCACTTGGTGCCCTCGTTGTTGCGCATTTTCAGGTCGTACCAGACTGCCAGGTTCGATACAAAAGCCTGGTCGGCTTTTTCAACCCACAGCGCCACATAAGGGCGGTGATACTCAGCCACGTTCAGGCGTGGAATTTCCACCTTGATGGTCATGTCTGCCGCAGCCACAGGGAATGCGGCACCCATGGCAGTCAGTGCAGTCGCGAATTTGAATTTCAACATCAGCTCCTTGGAATCAATGAACAAACAGGATCAACAACAGAACGGGCACAACAAACCCCAAACCCACCATGGGCCACGTGCTTGCGCGGACGTTGGCGTGAAACTTCAGAATCAGGAGCCCTGTAATGGAGAAGATCAGACAGCCCAGCGAGAACACATCCAGGAACACGGTCCATGCCATGCCGGTGTGGCGCCCTTTGTGCAGGTCGTTGAGATAGGAAATCCAGCCCCGGTCGGTTGACTCGTATTCCACAACACCGTTAGACCGATCAATTCGCAACCATCCATCTCCACCGGGCCGTGGCAGTGAGAGGTAAATTTCTTCCGCACTCCATTCGGCTGGCTGGTTTGGCAAGGTGACATTCAATTGATTGCCCAGCCAGTTGCGCACACCACCGGGCAAAGGCGCGTGAGCTGGCTCGGACTTGTCCAACACCAGTTCAGGCATCACTTCCACGGGCAATTTGAACTCAAGCTGTACGACAGCGGGTGTGCTCGGTATGTCAGCCGCATGGTTCAAGGTGATCCCAGTGAATGCAAACATCACCATGCCAATGAGGCTGATGGCAGAACTGACCCAATGCCACTGGTGCAGTTGCTTTAACCAGCGTGCACGGCTGGACACAGGATTTTCGGCGACGGATTTCACGATGAAGAAAAAGTTGATTGAGAGGGAATCTGATTTAATTATTAATGATAATACAAATCATTCTCAATATCTACTTTTAAAAAGCCAGTATCTGGAACACTTGGTTGATCTACCGGGTTGACTGATCCAGTTCGGGCAGTGTTGACCAATCACCCCCCAATGACTTGAACAGGTCAATTGAGGCCTGCAAACGAGCCGCCTGGCTGATCAATTGCTGATCTTGTGCAGAAAACAGGGCGCGTTGCGACTCAAGCACAGTGAGGAAATCGCCCGCCCCTTCGCGATAACGCAATTCCGCAAGCCTCAAGCTACGCTGCGCCAGGTCCACTTGCGTTTCCTGTAACACTGTTTGGCGAGCAGTCAGCTCTACATTGCCCAAGCCATCTTCCACTTCCTTCAAAGCTGCGCGAATAGCCTTTGCGTAAGTTTCGACCAGGATGGCCCGTTGCGTTTGCTGGGATTGAATTTGCAGATCTTGCTGCCCCCCGTCGAACAACACTTTCATGAGCGAAAGACCAAGGCCCACACTTTGCACAGGGTCAGCCATGCCCACCAGGATGCTGCTGGACAAACCATAGGAGCCGGTCAATGACAGGCTGGGCAAAAGCGCTGCACGGGCTGCGTCGATGTTGGCCGAAGCAGCAACAAGTGCAGCTTCAGCCGCACCCAGATCAGGTCTTCGGGTTAACAGAATGCTGGGCAAACTTGCGGGCACCACGGGCACCGACACTTGCGTGAATTCAAAAAGCGCTGGTGCGTAACCTTGGGGAATTCGACCCAACAACAAGGCCAGCGCAGATGCAAGTTGCTGCTGTTGAAAACGCAGGTTCCCGAGTGCAATTTCCTGCGACAACACAACCGCCTGCTGCTGCATGACGTCAATTTGTGTGGCCACGCCATAACGCTGACGAGCTTGCGCGACGGCCAGTATTCGCTGGGCCACCGCTTGCTGTTCAACGGCAAGGCGAATTCGCGCATCGGTTTGCAACCACTGAAAGTACGTGCTGGCCACCGAGGTCAGCAGTGCAAGTCGGGCAGTTTGCCAGTCGTACCGGGTTGCGCTGAAGTCTGCTTCGCGTGCACGCGTTTGTGCGTCGAGCCGGCCAAACAAATCCAGTTCATAGCTCAGCGACACTCCGAGGTTGCTGTTGTCGTTCGAAGTGGAAGAAAAACCCTCTGCCCTGTTGTTGCGCGACGTGGTGTTTGCAGTGGCATTCACCGTGGGCAGTTCCGCTGCCCTTGACTGTTTCAAGGCAATGGAGGCCAGGCGAATCCGCTCCATGGCAATTCGCAAATCGGGGGCTGAGCTTTCGGCTTCTTTCAACAATTCCATCAAGGGTGGCGCCTTGAACTGCAACCACCAGTAACGATCAAACGCCTGGGCTTGAGCCAATGTCGCCGTGGCGGTTGACCAGTTTTGCGGCATGCTCACTGGAACAACTGCCGAGGTGGCGTCTTCGCCTGTAGGTACCGCAGCACAGGCTGAAACCAGCAGGGAAACGCACAATACAAATCGGCTTGAAGTCATCATTGTTCTTGAACCGGGTCTGGTTTTCATTCGGAAGAAAGTGCTACAACAGGTTTCAGCATGGCAGCCTTGCGAGCTGGCAAAAACCCGAATACAAGGCCTGTGGCAAATGCACAGCCAAAGGCAAGAAGAACGGGGGCCACGGAATACTTCACGGGCATGGTGCCGCTCCAGTCGATGAGAAAGGCCACCCCAAGCCCGATGGCCGTGCCCGCTAGTCCGCCAATGGAAGACACCACCAGCGACTCAATCAGAAACTGTTGGAGGATGTTGCGCGTTCTGGCTCCGGTGGCCATTCGAATTCCAATCTCGCGTGTACGTTCCGTCACACTGACCAGCATGATGTTCATCACACCAATGCCACCCACCAGCAAGGAAATTGCTGCAATTGAACCCAACAGCACAGTCATCGTGTCCTGCGTTTCAGTGGCTGTGTCGATAATGGACGCCATGTTGCGAATCTGGAAATCCACCACGCCATGCCTTTCAGTCAGCAAGGTTTCAATGTCGGCCTGGGTGTCGTCAATCTGCTTCACGTCCTGAACTGCCACCGTGACATTGCGCAAAAAACGCTGACCTGAAAGCCGCAACTGGCTGGTGCCATACGGCACAATCACCACGTCGTCCTGATCCTGCCCATTGGGCGAGGCGCCTCGCGTGCTCATTACCCCCACCACCTGAAAGATCAGGTTGTTGACCAGAATGTATTCCCCAAGCGGTGATTCATTGCCAGGAAAAAGAGCATTGGCCACAGTCTTTCCCAGCACGGCCACCGTGGCATATTCCCGTTCATCGTCCTGTGTGAAAAAGGTGCCGCGTTCAACCGGCCAGTTACGCGCCAAAGGATACTTCGCAGAAGTCCCCAACACCGATGTGGAATAATCACGGTCTTCCATGCGCAAGGTCACATTGGTCGATTGTTCAGGCACAGCAGCCAACACATTGGGGACTTCCTGATCAATAGCGGTCACGTCGTCAAGAACAAGGGTCGCCGTGCCTGAAAACCCGCGCTGGTTGGGCGCACCAGGACGAACCAGCAACAGGTTGGATCCCATGGCGCTGATTTGATCGAGAACCTGTTGCTTGGCGCCATCGCCAATGGCCAGCATGGCAATGACAGAAGCCACACCGATCACAATGCCCAACAAGGTCAACAGCGAACGGAATACATTGGCTTTGAGCGCACGGAGTGCTGTTTTTCCTGCTTCGATCAAATCGGCCATCGCACCGGGTTTGTGGTTCTGAATGTCATGCAATGAGGATTGGGCGGCACCCGCCACTGGTTTTGAAGGCCCCGGGTCGGACACCACCACACCATCCTTCACCTCGATCACCCGCCGCGCGTGGGCAGCCACTTTGGGGTCGTGCGTGATCAAGATAACGGTGTGCCCCTGTGAAGCAAGTTCTTCCAGCAACACCATGACATCGGCCCCGCTTTTGCTGTCCAGCGCACCAGTGGGTTCATCGGCCAGAATAACCTGCCCGCCGTTCATCAGGGCTCGGGCAATCGACACCCTCTGCTGTTGCCCTCCGGAAAGCTGATTGGGCAAGTGATCCAGCCGCTCGGCCAAACCAAGCCGTGCCAGCAATGCACTGGCCCTTTGCCGCCGGTCTGGTGCGGACACACCCGCATACACGGCCGGCACTTCAACGTTTTCAACAGCTGAGTTGGTACCGATCAGGTTGTAACTTTGAAACACGAAACCAAAAGCCTGTCGGCGCAATTCAGCCAGATCATCCATTCCCAAGACACTGACATCCTGCCCGCGAAAACGGTAGATGCCGGCGCTGGGCTGATCCAGGCAACCGAGGATATTCATCAAAGTGGATTTTCCAGAACCCGATGACCCCATGATGGCCACAAACTCGCCAGCATGAATTTGCAGGTCTACGCCGTGGAGAACCTGCACGGAAAGTTCACCGGTTTGATACACCTTGGTTACACCGGCCAACTCAATCAATGGGGAAGCGATGTCGTTCATCGACGGCCACCGCCAACGCCACCACCGAGGCCGCCGGGTTGCATGCCCATGCCCCCAGGCATGCCTCCCGAATTGCGGGCTTGTCCGTCGCGCGAATTGGCGGCTGAGTTAGCCGCTGGCTTGTCCGCTGCGCGCACTCCTGCGACGACCTTCTCACCCTCGACCAGCCCCGATAAAACTTCGGCTTGAATCCGGGTACTCATACCCACGGTCACTTCACGAACTTCTGTTTCGCCCTTAGCCTTCATGACCTTGACCGTGGCCTTTCGAGGCTGGTTGGACGTCTCGGCCTTGTTGCTTTTCTTGCGATCGCCCTGCTCAAAAGTAAGCGCAGACACCGGCACAAACAACACATCGCTGACTTCATTGACAATGAACATGACCTGCGCGGTCATTTGCGTCATCAACTGGCCATTGGAATTGGGCACATCAAACAAGGCGTTGTACAACACCACGTTGTTGGTCACAGTCGGGGTTGGGTCGATTTTGCGCAGCTCGCCGTACCAGCGCCTGTTCTTTCCACCCAGCGTGGTGAAATACACCTTCATGCCACTGCGCAATCGGCCCACATCCGCTTCCGACACCTGCGCCTGAACGGTCATGACCGACAAGTCAGCCACCCGCATCAGGTTGGGGGCCGACTGGTTGGCGTTCAGGGTTTGACCCCGTTTTGCCGTAATGCTGACCACCGTGCCGGCCATCGGTGAAACAATCCGGCTAAACTTCAGATTGGTCTGTTCCACGCGAATGCCCGCCTGAAGCTGGTCAATCTGGGCCTTTAACGCTTCAATTTGCAAAGCTGCCGCACGCTGCGCGGTGTCTGCATTTTGCATGGCCTCTTCAGTGGTGGCATCCTCGGTCATCAGGTTTTTCTGACGCTGAAAATCACGCTGTGCTTTTACAAAATTGACCTCGCGTTCCGCCAGTGTTGCGCGTTGAGCACGCAACTGGGCCTGGCTGGCTTCCACGCGGGCTGCAGACACTTCTGCATCAATTTCAGCCAGCAAATCACCAACCTTCACCTCGCTGCCCACTTCCACATGAATGCGGCTCAACTGCCCTGAAACCTGCGCACCCACATCCACAAAATCCCGGGGTTGCAACACCCCGGTGGCGGTAACCTTGTCTTCAATGTCGCCGCGTTGCACCTCGGCAACAATGTAGTCTTCACCTGGATTCTGTCCTGCCTTCCATTTGGAATAGCCCCACCAGGCGAGAGGTGAAATAGCAATGACAGCCAACAAAATCTTGACTACTGCACGCGTGGAGAAGGCACGCGAACCAATGCCTGAACCGCCAAGTTTAAATTTCATCGTGATGACTCTTCAGTGGGAATTGACCGATGCTTGGCTAAGATGGCTACCACTTCGGGTCCCCGCCACAGTCGCGTGTCGGGGTGATTGGATTATGGCGTGAAGAAGGGTTTGCCGGTGTGAATCAAACCCTGTTGAACATTTCTTTACTCAAGTTTACTCGGCGACATGTTTACTCGACATTGGTGCTGCACTCGGCAGCACTGGGGGTGTGGTGGCAACGCACCTTTTTAAGCAAGCTCATCATTCCCTTGTCGTACACGCCGTCTTGCGTCAGTTGCACGCGGGCCTGCTGCATCATGACGTTGTACTTTTCCTGGTCTGCAGGGGTCACATTCATCCAGTACTTGGCAGGCACCTGCTTTTCGATTGTTTTCACGGCATCCAGTGCCTGGTCGATGAAACCCAAACCGAACTTGCGCATTTTCTTCAAGCGATCGTCCAGGTCGGGTACTTCCTTTTCCAGACGGGTGCGGTTGATGATGGCCGAGCCGGTCACGTTCAACAAGGGCATTCTGTACACGCCACCCTTGGTACCCAAGCCGCGGTACAGTTCCAGCGGGGCAAAAGCCACCGCAGGTGCGGCCACAATGTCGACCACACCATTGTTGAATTTCTGCGCAAAGTTGGTGATGTCGCTGGGCACAGCTTGCGCACCCAGTTGCTGAATCATTTTCGACTGGCTTTTGTCCCAATCCATTACAGCCACTTTTTTACCTGCCGCTTTTTCGATTGAATCAATGGCGCGGTCGTTGACCATCACGTAAGCCGCACCCAAGGGGGCCATGCCCACCACCTGGTACTTGCCCTGAATGGATTTTTCATACAACGCGTCATTGCCCATCAAGACCTGCAAGGCAGTTTTCACATGGTCATAGGAAGGCAACGCACCGACGGCATCAAAACTGCCCATGAATGAATTGAACAGCCGCGCACGCAAGGTGGTGATGCCCACCGCTTCACACTGCCCGGTGCGAAACGACTCCGTGGCCACGGTTTCATTCGTATGTGGAATCAACTCGGCAAACACATTCCACTTGCGCGCTTCCAAAGCCACGTCTTGCGCAATGCTGAACACGGGGCCTGCTTTGCCCAGAATGTCAAAAATGCAAATCTTGATGTGCAGTGGCTTGTCCAGCGGCTTCATCTCTTTCATCAACTGGCGCGACACACTGCCCACCAAACCCGGCGGCACTTCAACGCCTTTAACCTGTGCGAAAACTGGGCTTGATGAAAAAAGACTGATCAGAAAAATTGTGGTGGCAGAGAAAAAACGGGCGGGCATTGTGTTGCTCCAAAGTAAAGGGGAAGTACTGCAACACAGATGTAACTGAGCGGTTACATGTTGCATCACCCTACCCACCTGGTCAACATTGCACTGCAGCACCCTCTTCCTGTAACAGGCTCCCTAAATTTTTCTGCTCACGCACAGGCCCAGCACCGTCACGCCACCTAGCGAAAGCCATGACAAATAATCCCATGCACCCTCGCCCAACAACGCTGTAACTAGGCCTGCTGTTGTCGCAAACCCAACTGCAATGGGCCAGCCCCACAAACGCATACCCCTGTTCATGCTGCCACCTTTCTGTACTTGACCCACCACAAATACAAACCGCTGCCCAACACGATCAGGGTCAGGATATCCAGTACAGCCCAGATGATTTTCATCGGCATGCCACCGTAATCACCAAAATGCAAAGGCTGGGAAACCTGCAAAGCTGTGAGATACCAAGGCAGGTTTTCGCTGGCAGTGACCTGCGCGGTGCTGGCATCCACCAACACAGGCTTGGAGGTGTGCGCGGTAACCGGTTCGCTTCCGCGCAAGAACACACCATAATGGTGTGGGCTTGAAAAGCCCGTACCGGGAAACGCAATGAACTGAATGGTTCGGTTAGGTTCAAGCGCCAAGGCAGAATCAACCGCCGCCTGCAGTGAACCCAATTGCTGCAACGGGGCCTTGCCCTTGTAAGGGGCTACCATGTCAGCCAGGTGTGTACGTTGCCAGTTCATGAACAACAGTTCTCCCCAGGCGTTGATTACGCCAGTGCCGCCTACCACGAAAAACCACACCAAGGTCACAATGCCCAAGGCGTTGTGAATGTCCAGCCACTTGGTGGATTTTTCCTTGTGACGACGCACTTCGACAAAACCCAGCTTACGCATGAAAGGCGCATACAACACCACGCCTGAAACCAGTGCAATCAAAAGTAAAAAGCCCATGAGACCCAGAAAAATCATTCCGGGCAAACCGGCAAATAGGTCCACGTGCAGGCTTTCAATGAAGTGCATCACTCCGCCTTCCAGCGCGGGCTCGGCCACAACAGCACCGGTGCGGGCGTCCACCGCCACCTGCTTCAAGCCTTCTTCCAGGTGCGCCGCCTTGGACAAGGTGACGTACCACACCCGATCGTCGTCCATGTCTTGGGATACAAACATGCCCACCTTGTCCGGGTACTGCGCAATGGCAATGTCCATCACGCGGTCCAGGCTGATGCGTGGGTGGTCTGCAGGCAACTCGGCGGGCTCCACATCGGCACCCGTCAGGTGTGCAATTTCATGTTCAAAAATCAGGGGCAAGCCGGTGAGCCCCAGAATCAACATGAACACCGTGCACACCAGGCTGGTCCATTTGTGCAGCCACACCCAGGTGCGGATGGATTGCTTGGTCATGACTTAGAAATCCAGTGAAGCAGACACCGTCAGGGTGCGTGGGTTGCCAATGGTCAAATAGCCTGCGCCGGGAAAGCCTCCGGCCGAAGCCCAGTAGTTGCGGTCGGTCAGGTTGTCGAGCCGCGCGCGCAGGGTCAGCGCCTGCTCATTGCCAACCGGCATCGTGTAACGAACACCCAGATCAAAGCGAGTCCATGAAGGCAGTTCCTGTGTGTTGGCTGCATCTGCATATTGAGTGCTGGTGTACAAAGCGCGGGTTTCAAACGCCAGGCCCTTCAACTGCTCCGGGCTCCATTCCACGCCCACATTGGCTTGTGTAGACGGTGCACCGATTGCATCGCGGCCATTGGCATCCGTGTTCAGAAAACTCACGCCACCCAACACGGTGACGGTTTTGCTGGCCTTGCCAAAAGCCATGATCTCAAGGCCTTCATTGCTTTGGTCGCTGATCTGACCGAAAGTGTTGTTGGCATCCACCCCGTAATTGGGCTTTTCGCTTTGGAAGACCGACACCGAACCACCAATGTTGCCGCCGTCATATTTCAAACCAATCTCGGTTTGCTCGGTTGTGTAAGGTTTGAAAGCAATGCCTGCATTGGTGACTGGTGCACCGCCCGCACCTGTGGCGGGCGCTTTTTCACCCTGAACCAGGCCTTCGATGTAATTGGCATACACCGAATACTGCGGGGTGATTTTGAACACCACGCCAGCCACTGGTGTTGTGGCGCTTTCCGAGTAGTTGTCGGTTTGCGCACCCGTGTTGCCGTTGAAGGTGGTCGCTTCAATCTGCTGATGACGCGCCCCTACGGTGACCAGCAAGCGATCACTCATGAAGGCCAGGGTGTCGGCCACTGCAACACTGGAAGTTTCCGTTTTATTCGTGACCAAGGGATTGCCGAACGTACCACTTGGGAACGCACCCAAGGCGGGTTCAGCCACGGCTGTGGGATTGTAAATATTGCCGGCAAAACCGGCGAAGCTTGAAAAGTCGAATGCATTTTTCGCTTCATTTTCAAACATGGAAACAGAGGTACTCACCGTGTGTTTCACAGCACCTGTGTTGAACTTGAAACGCAAGCCCGCTTCCGCGGTTTGAATGGATTCTTCACGCACGTTGGCAAAGCGCAGCGAATTCGTGTCGCCCTGCGTATTGATTACATTCGGGTTGGCAAAGTTGCCAGACTCCCTGCTTTCACGCAGGCCACCTGCCAACCAGCCCGTCACGGTGTTGTTGAAATCGTATTCAGCGCGTACGGTACCAAAGGTGTCTTCCGTGTTGGAGAAGGTCCAGGGCTGGGCAACACTGCGGTCTGCGCGTGGCGTGGCCGGAATCGCGACACCCGGGTTGATCGTGATGTTGGGTTGCGAGCCGCGCAAATTGTGTTCCTGGTAACCCACATCGGCAGATATACGCAGCTTGTCACGGCGGAAATCGGCCCCCACCGCAAACAGGGTGAGTTCACGCGATTCCCCGTCAATGTTGGTATCGCCATCACGCTTGGCGAATGTGGCACGCAAGCCGGTGGATCCGTCGTTAAAGCGGCGGGCAAAGTCTCCAGCCACATAGGTTTCCCCGCCCTGCTGAAGCCCGACTGTGGCCTGGTTGATGTCGAAGTTGGGCGCACGTTTGGGTACCACGTTGATGGCACCACCCAAGCCACTGTTGCCAGGTGCGGCGCCATTCAGAAATGCACTGGTCCCGCGCAACACTTCCACGCGTTCAATAAACTCTGCAGCCAGGTACTGGCGGGGCAACACACCATACAAACCGTTGTACGACATGTCGTCGGAATAAATGGGCAGGCCGCGCACCAGATACAACTGCGCAAAGTTGCCAAAGCCACGGGCCACGCGCACAGCCGGGTCGTTCAACAGCACTTCGCCCACGCTGGCCGCCTGCTGGTCTTGAATCAATTTGGAGGTGTAACTGGTCAGGGAAAACGGCGTGTCCATATTGGATTGCGTACCCAGCAAACCCACACGTCCACCGGAAGCCACCTGCCCCCCAGCGTATTCCGGCGCCAGGCCTTCTGCCGAGGCATCTGCACTGGCATTGACCTGCACTGCAGGCAACTCGGCATTCTGCGCCAAGGCATTGGAAGAAATAACAGCCAGCACAGCCAAAGCCAGTGCATTCATTTTTGGGGTTTGGATAGTCATCATGACACTCAAGTAAAAATAACAATTCCGTAATTATAATGATAATAATTACTATTTATAATAATTAAAGTTAAATTGCGAACTGTTCTGCTTTTCCGCTACAGTGCCCATGCCTTGTTCACCGCCATTTTTCAATGACTGACTTTCAACAAACCGTGGTGCTGTGTTGCTTTGTCCTCACCTACTGGGTCATGGCCACCGGCAAACTACCGGGCTTGCGCATTGACCGCGCAGGCATTGCACTGGCCGCTGCAGGCCTGCTGCTGGCCCTGAACATCGTGGTGCCCAGCGAATTGATGAACATCATCGACTTGCCAGTGTTGATCACGCTCTTTTCCCTGATGGTGGTGGGCGCGCACCTTGAACAGGCCAAAGTATTCGACCTGTTGACCCGAAAACTGGCTGCACCCGGCATGACACCACACCGATTGCTCGCCGTGGTCATTGCCCTGAGCGCCCTCTTCTCCATGCTGCTGGTCAATGACATCGTGGTGTACGCTTTCGCGCCCATTCTGTGCACGGTGTGCCTGCACCGGGGTTTCGACCCCAAGCCCCAATTGCTCGGCATGGCGGCTGCATCCAATGCCGGTTCTGCCGCCAGCCTGATCGGCAACCCGCAAAACATTCTCATCGCGGAAGTCGGGCAGTTGGTGTTCATTGAACATTTCCTGTTTGCAGCAGTGCCCGCGCTGCTGACACTGGTGGTGATTTATGGCGTGCTGTGCGGGGTGTTTCGACACGAGGTGAGTGAACAAGACAATGAGCGAATTGACGGGCAAAACCTGCCAGGCACACGTTTGGACAAAACGGGCGTGACTTTGCCAACGGTCGGTTTGCTGATCATTGTGCTCGCTTACCTGCTGATGCCAGAACAAGGCTGGCAAGTCGCCTTGGGGGTGGCAGTACTGCTGACGATTTTCGGAAGGCTGAACACCCGTGAATTGTTGCCAGCCCTTGATATTTCGCTGCTGGTCATGATTGCGGGCTTGATGGTGGTCACCGGCAGTTTCAGTGAACTGCCGCAGCTTTCACACATCATGAACCAGGTTGAACAGGCTGGTTTGCTGCCCAACACGGTGTGGCCCAGCGTGGTGTTTTCCACTGTGGCCAGCAACACTATTGGCAATGTGCCCGCCGTGGTGTTGCTTCTCAAAGTCACTGATTCATTAAACACCGAAGCCCTGCACATGCTGGCCCTGTTTTCTACGCTGGCGGGCAATCTGCTTTTAACCGGCAGCCTGGCCAATATCATCACCGCTGAACGCGCCGGGCAGCAGGGAATTCACCTGGGGTTTGCCGATTTCGCGCGCATGGGTGTGGCCGTGACATTCATCAGCATGGCCTTAGCAGCCGCTTGGGTGATCGGATTCTGAATCGCGAGTATCGCTCGAACTCGGGTTAAGCTCGGTGTACTGCAACTGAATTTCATTGAAACTCAACCCAGTGGAGGAAAAAAATGGATGCAATCAAGGCACTTCTCGAATCCTGGAAACAAGCTGTACTCGAAGAAAATCTGGACAAGATCATGAGCCACTACAGCGATAATGTAGTGGCCTTCGATGCGATTATGAAGCTCCAGTTTGTTGGCAAAACCAACTACGCCGCACACTGGAAAGAATGCTTGAACATGTGCCCGGGCGGTATAGTGTTTGAGCTTCATGACCTGGCCATTCACCATGCCAATGACGTGGCGTTTTGCCATTACCTGACACGCTGCGGATCAGTTGAAGACTTCGGAAAAGAAAACGCCAGCTGGATGCGCGCTACCGTCTGCCTGCGCTTGCAGCAAGGTGAATGGAAAATTGTGCATGAACATTTCTCGGCACCCTTCGATCCGGAAACCAGTAAGGCAATTTTCGATACACAGCGGGTGAGCTGATTCATCAGGGTCAGCTCATTACATCGACGTATTCAAATCCTTGGGCAAGTGATTCACCCCATTGAAACTGAGCAAACTGCACTGCCCTTTTGAATACAGCACCTCAGTCAGTGAGGCGTTTCGAATCACGCGCAGCAGGCTGTACCAACTGGAATTCGGCAAGCCCATCACTTCACACACCAGTGCCGCGATGGACCCAGCCGAAGTCACCACCAGTGTGTGCTGCCCTGGGGGCTGTTCAGCTGCACTCTGCTCAGTCAGCCATTGCCGCAACTGACCACGAAATTCATCCAGGCTCAAGCGGCCTTGAATACTCACCTGGCCTTGAGACCAGGCGCGGCAGGTTGCATCGTAATCGCGCAGCACATCCAGTCGCGGGCGGGCAGTTTCGGAATGGTCCATGTGCATCGAACGGCCCAGAAAATTTTGGGCCGTCGCAAAAATTTCCTCGCCTTCTGCAAACTCATCCAGCAGCGGGTCTTGCTGCATTGGCAAGGTTTGTTCGCCTGCCAAATTGAAACCACCTTCATTGAACAGCAAGGCTGCTGTGTCAGCCTGGCGCTGGCGCGGACCATGCACAATCGACGTGGGTTTCACGCCCTGGGCTCGCATCCACTGCCCTGTTGCACGGGCCTGCGCCTGCCCCAATTCCGACAAGGCATCGTATCGCGCAGCACCAAAAGAAGCCTGCCCATGTCGCATCAAGACCAGCAGGCTCATGGTTTGCCTGCCTTCAGCATCTTGGGGTTACTGGCTTGCAAACGGCTTTTTCCCACCGCCCGCAAATATGCCAACACCGCAGTGTGCGCAGGTGTACCGGGGTCTGCAACACCTTGCCGAATGCGTTCGCTCAATTCCCGGTTGGCTTGTGCAATATTCAACGCAGATTCACCCACGGGTGCAATCATCGAACGGGCCGCCAAGGCCTCCAGTGAAACCCGTTCCTCCTCATCAGGTTCACCACCCATTTGCATTTCACGTTGCGCGATCGACACTGCATTCATCACCATCAGTACCTCGCGCCTTGCATCGGCCGCTGCCTCGCCTTGCAACAGCGGCAGCACCTTGTTCTTCAAAACATCGCGTGCAGCCTGCAACAGCATTTCACCGGTGGGTTGTTCACGCATCAGCTGCTCTCCGTCATGTTCAATATTTCCCATTCCAGTTCAGGCACCATGTGGCCGGTCAATGCCAGCAACAGGGAATTTTCTTCACCGGAACAATGGCGCTGGGCCTGTTCAATGGCCACCACTGCCCACTTCACATGGGCCATCACTTCCCAATAGTGAATTTGATCACGGTCAATTGTGTGGCCTGATTCACTTTCATAACCGGCGTAAAAATCTTCCCGCAAACCAATTCCGCCGGCCTGCAAATCGTCCCGACCAAAACGCCAGCACTTCGCACAGAACCAGCCGATGTCCTCCATCGGATCGCTCCAACCTGCAAACTCCCAATCCAGAATGCCGGTCAACCCGTTTTCATTCACCATGTAGTTGCCGGTGCGAAAATCACCGTGGGTCAATGCAATGTCACCACGTGCGGGGGCATGGCGTTCAAGCCAGCGTAAGCCCCATTCAAGCGCAGGGTAAGCCGTGTGGTGTTTGTCCAGGAAGGCGCGCTGCGTCTGTATTCGATATTGAGCAGGCGATTCCTCATAGTTTGCCAAAAAGCCCAAGGCATCAACTGGCGGCTTCACGGAATGAATACGCGCCAACTCACGACCAAGTTGCCTTGCCAAAGCAGCGCGGTCGGGTGCATAACGCGTGTCTTTCACCAACACATGGCCAGCGGCGGTGCCTGCCACGCGCCGCATTAAAAAAAACGGGCGACCAAACACCGACAAATCGGTGCACAGGCACAATGGTTGAGGCACCGCAACACCCGCATTGAAGACGGTTTGCAGCAGTGCAAATTCCTGCGCGCGGCCATGGCTGATGGCAACGCCCGCAGTGGGTGAATCACAACGCAGCACGGTGTTCAACATGCCATCGAATGGCCCACCCGTGATCTGCAAATCCAGCAGCCAGTTTTCTTGCACGGCACCGCCAGAAAGCAGTGCTGCACGCACGACCTGCACGCTGTTGGCCTGCAAGGCAGTGCTCAAAAACCGGCCCAATGATTCCTTGATATTTTCTTCCATGCCCGCCACCTACAGTGCGCTGACCAGGTGGCCACGGTCCACCGCCACGCAAGCGCCTGTCATACCGACACCCGCGTTCGATGCCAGCAACAACAGGGGGCCAGTCAAATCGCTCAACTCGCAAAAGGTGCGGCTTGGAATTCGCATGCGCAGTTTGTCGCCCAGTTCACTGGCCAGAAAATCGCGGTTCAAATTGGTGGCCACATAACCCGGCAAAATTGCATTCACGCGAATGTTGTAGCGTGCAAATTCAAGCGCCATGGCCTTGGTGGCCTGCACAAGCCCGGCCTTTGAAATGGCATAAGGGCCCACCGCACCACCCACGCGTTCGCCCAGAATGGACGCAATGTTCACAATGGAACCTGGCTTGCCCGCAGCCACCAGTGCGCGCGCCAGGCCAGTTGCCACAAGCCAGCAGCCCTTCAGGTTGGTGTCCAGTATCTGGTCCCAGTCTTCCTCGGTTTGATCCAGCATGGGCTTGGCGATCGACTGGCCTGCGTTGTTGATCAACACATCGGGCACACCAAATTTCTCGACCATTTCAGCCAGTGCCTTGTTCACGGAAGCCGACTGGCTGACATCCATGGCCACAGCATGCGCCTTGCCACCCGCAGCCTGAATTTCTTCAAGCACAGGCTGCAATTTGTCCGTGCTGCGCGCACTCAACAACACGGTGGCACCCGCCTGCGCCAGCACAGTAGCAAAGTGCCTGCCCAGCCCGCTGGATGCGCCAGTGACCAAGGCCAGCTTGCCCTGCATGGAGAACATTTCATTCAGGTTCATCGTACTCATCAATGCCCCTCACGCCCGGCAATCATTTTCTTGCCCATGCTGAATCGGTGCACTTCGCTGGGGCCGTCGTAAATCCGGAAGGCACGCATGTCGGTGAAGATCCGGCTGACAATGGTTTCACCAGTCACACCCTGCCCGCCCAGAATTTGAACGCTGCGATCCACAACCCGCCACTCGGCTTCAGAACACGCCACCTTCGCGCGGCTTGATTCAAAATTGCAGCGCTCGCCTTGATCCAGCATCCAGGCTGTGTGCCAAATGTGCAGGCGTGCCGTGTGCAAATCAATTTCATTGTCGGCCAGCATGAAGCTCACGCCTTCGTGCGCACCCAGTTGCACACCAAAGGCCTGCCGGTTGCGGGCGTAATTCAGCGCAATGTCGTGGGCGCGTCGGGCTTGCCCCAACCAGCGCATGCAGTGGGTCAGCCGTGCCGGGGCAAGGCGCACCTGCGCATAGCGAAAGCCCTTGCCCACTTCGCCCAGCACATCGCTGGCAGGTACGCGCAAATTCGTGAATTTCAACACGCCGTGGCCGCCGGTGAAGCAGGCGTCCATCGCGTCCATGGTGCGCACATGTTCAATGCCCGGCACATTCATGTCGCTTAAAAACATGGTGGCCGTACCGTCTTCCATCTTCGCCATGATGATGGCAAAGCTTGCACCGTCGGCACCAGTGATAAACCACTTGTCGCCATTGATCACGTAGTGGTCACCGTCTTTCACGGCCGTGGTTTGCATCATCGATGGGTCTGCCCCCGCACCGGGTGCAGGCTCGGTCATTGCGAAACAGGAACGGATTTTTCCCTGCACCATGGGCTTTAACCAGCGTTCTTTTTGCGCGGGTGTGGCCACCACTTCCAGCAAGTGAATATTGCCTTCATCGGGTGCGTGAATGTTCATGGCCGTGGGGCCCAGCGTGGAATAACCCGCCTCTTCAAACGCAATCGCCTTTTGCATGTGGGTCCAGCCGCGGCCACCCAGTTCAACCGATGCATGTGGTGTCAGCAAACCTGCCCTGCGTGCAAGGCCAACCAGTTCTTCACGCAAATCTTCAGACGGGCCGTGCGCAGTTTGGCGTGCATCTTTCTCCAGCGGAATGATGTGCTCGGCAACAAACGCACGCACTTCCAGCTGCAGCGATTTCAATTCAGGTGTCAGGGAAAAATCCATGTAGGCAATCCTGTTGTGGTTCTTGCCTTACTGTAATCGACTTCTATCGCAATAACCCTTGAGCACCAGTGGAGTCCACGTCATGGATAACCCTGAAAGCGATTACCCCCTATTTCCAGGGAAGTACAGGTGCCGTTAAACGCAGTGACTCACCAGTCGGCGATGCGGGATCTTTCACAGCGCCAAAACGGGAATTCCCTTGCTCCCAGGCTTGCTGTGCCGCTGCAATGGCTTCTTTGCTGTGCCCCACAAAATTCCACCACATTTGAACAGGTTTTTCGAATGGAACGCCACCCAGCAGCAACACGCGCGAATCAGTTCCCAATTCCAATTCAAGAGTCGAGCCACCCTTTTCCAGATAGGCGAACTCATCAATCGAATACGATTCTCCTTGCACATTCACCTGTCCGGTCAATGTCAAAAAACCGTACTCGAACTCCGGGTTCAGCTGTAACTTGGCCACGCCGCCTGACACGCTCAACAAATCCATACCCAGTATTGGAGAATGGACTGCGGTGGGTGACTGGAATTCACCATAGCTTCCAGCCAGCAAGGTGAACTGCACACCGGCTGAATGCCACAACGGCAATTCGGAGTAATGTGCGAAATCGGGTTCGCAATCGGCCAGCGTCTCGGGCAAGGCAATCCACAATTGAGCCGCATGCAAGTTCGGACTGTTCACGATTGAATCTTCAGTGTGCACAATGCCACGACCCGCTGTCATCAAATTCACCTGTCCGGGGCGAATAATCAATTCATTGCCCATGCTGTCCTTGTGCAACACTTCGCCATCAATCAACCAGGTGAAAGTTTGCAGTGCCGTGTGAGGATGGGCGGCCACGTGCATGCCCTTGCCTGACTCAAAATGTACAGGGCCTGCGTGGTCAAGAAAACACCATGCACCTACCATGCGTTGCTGTCTGCTGGGCAAGGCACGTTTCACCAACATGCCTTCGCCCAAATCGGCAGTGCGAAGTTCAATTCGTTTGATTTTGTTCATCACGAAAGAATAACGCTTTGCACTTACTTCGTCAGTGCTGTGTAGCTGGTAATCAGGTTTCGGTAATCAGGAATGTGATTTGAGAACAGCGCGCCCAAACCTTCAATGTCATTGCGCCAATCACGGTGCAGTTCACAGGCCACACCAAACCACGTCATCAACTGCGCGCCTGCATTGCTCATGCGCTCCCAAGCTGAGTTGCGAGTCATTTCATTGAAAGTGCCTGAAGCATCGGTCACCACAAAAACCTCGTAACCCTCTTCAAGTGCTGACAACGTTGGGAATGCAACACACACTTCGGTGACCACACCAGCAATGATCAACTGCTTTTTGCCAGTGGCTTTCACAGCGTCCAAAAACTCGTTGTTGTCCCATGCGTTGATTTGCCCAGGGCGTGCAATGTAAGGTGCGTCGGGAAAAATTTCTTTCAGCTCCGGTACCAAGGGGCCGTTGGGTCCGGTCTCAAAACTCGTGGTCAAAATTGTGGGCAAATTGAAGTATTTGGAGAGATCAGCCAAAGCCAGCACATTGTTCTTGAAACGGTCAGGATCCATGTCGCGCACCAGCGAAAGCAAGCCTGCCTGATGATCAACCAACAACACAGCAGCATTGTTTTTATCAAGACGAATGTAAGGTTTGCTCATGACTTTTTCCTTTGTATATTGACAGTGAATAATGGCAATATGCTAATCAAAGATTCAATTGTCGATAAGCAGTCAAATTATCAACAGATTGTTCTACCTAAGGAACAATTCAAGGACTTTTTACATGGATTTGAATGACCTTTATTACTTCGCCAAAGTGGTGGAACACCAAGGTTTCTCAGCTGCTGCCAGGGCTCTTGGAATTCCAAAATCAAAAGTGAGCCGCCGAATCTCTGAACTGGAAAAGCGTCTTAATGCCCAATTGCTCTACCGTTCCACCCGAAAGTTGCACATTACAGAAATAGGCAAGGCCTACTATCAACACTGCAAAGCCATGTTGATCGAGGCAGAAAGTGCAGAGGAACTGATTGAACACAACCATGCCGAACCACGTGGCCTGATCCGGCTGACCTGCCCCATCGCGCTGTTGCATGCCCACATAGGCGACATGCTTGCGGAGTTCCTGTTGAAATACCCCCAGGTGACCGTGCACATGGAAGCCAGCAATCGACGCGTAGATGTGATCGCTGAAGGTGTGGACCTGGCCATTCGCGTTCGACCCTTGCCTCTTGAAAGCAGTGATCTGGTACTGAAGATCTTGTCGGATCGGGGACTGTGCCTGGTAGCTTCTCCAGCGCTTATAAAACAACAGGGGATACCCAAACATCCTGCCGAATTGAAAGCTTGGCCAAGCTTGGGGCTGGGTCAAACCCAAAGCCATTCTCAGAACAACTTCGAATGGTGCCTTCACCATGAAAACGGCGATCAGATTGTTGTTCCTTACTCGCCCAGGCTGGTGACCACCGACATGGTTGCCTTGCGCGCAAGCGCGATAGCCGGTGTGGGTGTAGTACAGCTTCCTAACCTTATGGTTCCCAATCAACTGGCCAGCGGGGAGTTACAGAGAGTACTACCGGATTGGTCGCCGCGGCGGGAGATAATTCACGTTGTATTCCCCTCTCGCCGAGGTATTTTGCCGGCGGTTCGAGCACTCATTGATTTCTTGTGCGAAAAATATGATTCATTTGAAGAAGCTTGATCTCTTTTGATAACAAGGCAACAAATTTTCTGCGGAAAGTGTAAGCAACGCGCCTTTTTTTATTTGCACCCGAATTCGGTGTATCTTCTGCAATCCCTTTAATTTTCGCCTGTCAAATTTTCAGCATGTCTGCATCCGTATCTTTCCGCACCATCAAAACCGCCAGCAATCATTTGTTTGGTCATGCGATTTTAGACAACCCCGAGGCATTGAATGCACTCACTCTGCAGATGATCGACTTGCTCGATCCTCAATTAAAAGCCTGGGCTGAAGACGAATCAATTGCTGGGGTGGTATTGGGCGCAAAAGGCGACAAAGCATTTTGTGCAGGCGGCGATGTAGTGTCACTTCACCACGCCTGCAAACGCGTGGGCGCAGGCCATGTACCCCCTGAAGCTGCCACTTTCTTCGAGCACGAATACCGGCTGGATTACCGCATTCACAACTATCCCAAACCCCTGCTTTGCTGGGCGCATGGCATTGTCATGGGCGGCGGCGTTGGCCTGATGGTCGGTGCTTCGCACCGCGTGGTCAGCCCCAATGCCCGAATCGCCATGCCCGAAGTTCACATTGGCCTGTATCCGGATGTGGGTGGCAGCTGGTTTCTGCAACGCATGCCAAAAAGCACGGGTTTGTTCATGGGCCTGACTGGCGCCATTGTCAATGCAGGAGATGCACTGCAAGGGCAGCTTGCTGACCATGTTATTGCACATGAACATTACAGCGATGTACTTACTGCCATTACAGAAACAGAATGGACTGGTAATGATCTTGCCAACCACGATTTGCTGAGCAAGCTGTTGACGAAGTTCGCCAGCGCAGCACCCACAGGCCTGCTGGAACAACACGCTGAAACCATTGAGGCCATTGTTCAAGCCGATTCACTTGAGGAAATCGCCAACGGACTTCACGAACTGGCTGGGCACTCTGACCCCTGGCTCGCGCGTGCGGGTCAGTCATTCGTTCATGGCTCACCAACTTCTGCGGTGCTGGCCTTCGAGTTGCAAAAAAGGTTGGCTGACGCAAGCCTGGGCGATGTGTTGCGGCTTGAATACCAGGCTGCGTTAGGTTGCTGTGCACACCCGGACTTTGCAGAAGGGGTGCGGGCCTTGCTGGTGGACAAGGACAAATCACCACGCTGGCAAACACTGAATTTTGGTGATGACAACACAGCAGTGGTCGATGAAATCCTGAAACCCAGTTTTGAAGGCCCACACCCCTTGGCTGATCTGGTGTGAATAATTTCGGGTGGAATGATCAGGCTGCCTTGTCTTCCACCAAACCAGTTGTTACAGCATTTCTTAAAAACTGTTTTTCGTAATGTCGGTTGCGGCGCGCCTTCTTGGCCTTGGCGCGCTTGCCGTAACGCTTGTCGACCACCAGTTCATCCAGGTTGGACAACTGATCGGAACTGACAATATCCCGCAGTGAACTTCGCTTTGCCATGTGTACTACCTTTGCTGCTTGTTTGGCGATGGGTGCGCCTTATTGTAAACCGGCACAGACAAGCTCCACGCGCATTCGCAAATCATTTTCCTTAATTGGTGCGCATTTGCATCCATTCAACCGGGGGCCGGGGTAAAAGGGCTACACATTCAACGAGGCAGTACCGTGCAAGGCAAAACCAGAAAACAACTTTTACCTTCCTTGCTGCTCACCAGCGTGCTTGCGGGCCTGCTCACACTCACGGCTTGCAGTTCAGACACCAGCCCTGTAGCCACCAACGCCACAAACACCACGCCACAGGAAGTGCCCTTCACTGGTGCACCCATCATGCTGGACTTGAGTTGCGACCAGGCCACTTACCCCTCTGCAAAAATGCTGCAGTGTGAACTGGGCAATGTAGCCCGCACACTGGAAGCCAATCTGGAGCAACTCAACCCACTGTTTGTCGCGCAGCAAATTCAGCAAACCGGCGCAAACATCCAGTTTCTGCTGCAACGCAGCCTGCAGGACCCCAGCTGGAACCTGCCACCGGCAATCGGCAACAGCCCAGTCACCCCGCTTTGTGCTGCCGGTGCAGGACCTTGCGTGGGCGACCCATTTCGCTACCCTGGCGTGAACGGCCCCGATGGCGATGTGTTTTACACGCAGGAAGCAGAAGTCACACCCGTGGTGTATTACGACCAAGGCTGCGCCCGCATTTCCGGGCAAGTGTGGAAACCCAGAACAACCGGCAACTCAACACTGCCAGCCGTCATCATCAAAAATGGTTCGGTGCAGGCCAATGAAGCCCTGTACTGGTGGGCTGCGCAAGCGCTGGTGCGTGCCGGTTACATGGTGTTGACCAACGATCCACGTGGACAAGGCTTGTCCGACTTCGCTACACCCACCGGCGAGCAGGGCGGCAACGTCAACGGAAAAGTCTTTTACGAAGGCCTGGTCAACGACATTGACTTCCTGATGTCCACACCGGGCAAGCCCTACCCGCATGAACAGCGTTGCACCGGCACCTACCCCACGGCAACCCAGGCATTCAATCCATTTCATGCCCAACTCGACCCCAATCGCATTGGCGCGGCGGGTCATTCTTACGGTGCAGGTGGTGTTAGTTGGGTGCAAAGCTACGGCGCGCCCGACAGCCGACCCTGGCCGGGCTTGCTCAGCCCCACCAACCCGCTGAAAGCCATTGTGGCCTGGGATGCACTGGGCTCAAGAAACACGCCTGCAGCCGCCACGCTGACCAGTCTGATCGACAGCAGCACTGTGAACCGGCTTCCACTTGTCGGCTTGTTGACCATGCCACAAGACGCACCACCCATTAGCCCGCGCGTACCCGCTTTGGGCTTCACCTCGGAATACGGATTCACCCCGGTGCCCTTCGTGCGCAACATGCCACGCGATGAACATCTGGCCGGCTTCAAGGAATGGTCTGCAGCCAATGTGCCTGCCTTCAACATCACGATTGCGGGCAGCACGCACCTGGACTATTCACCGGGTCCCGCGCTGCCTGCAAGCTCCTGGTGCAAGGAAATCAAAAACAACGCCTGCGTGGGCGGGTGGGCTCAACCCATGATCACCCACTACACAGTGGCCTGGTTTGACCGCTTCTTGAAAGTGCCTGGAGAAAAGGGATTCGCAGATGCAGACGCACGCCTGCTGGATGACGCCACATGGGCTGAACGAATGAGCTTTCATTTTGCAAGCGCCAGAAAATTCAGCACCCGGGACGGTCGCAGGGTGGCGACGGAAGACATACGCTTGAGCTACGCAGAGAAATAAATCACGCTGTGAAATAAACCTCGCGACCCGCATCAACAGACAAAGTTGTTGTCGGGTCACTGAGTACATGACCTCAATTCATGACATTCGCCATCAACAAGGCGATGATCTTGAAATATTCTTCCAGTTGCGGCTCGGTGTCCCCCAACCGGTCACCATACAAAAAAGTTTCCCCAAGGCGAACAATGGCGACAGCCAGGGTTTTGACCTGCGGATCACCTTCCTTGAAAGCACGGTACCGGGGCAAATAAACCAGAAGAATATTGATCAGGCGATTTCGTATTGAATATTCGCCAGTGAACAAAACCCTCGCCGCCACCTCGGGTTCATTTTTTACAAAATGAATTTGCCCCTTGTGCGTGCTGACAATTTTCAGGTAACCCTGAATACTCAACATCAGACCGCTCAAGGATGTGCCCGGTATGCCTTTGGCCACCGAGTAAATGATGCGCATCGACAAACGCCACAACACTTCGGCCAGCAAAGCATCCCGACTTCCAAACCACCGGTACAGGGTGGCACGATTCACCTCGCAGATTTGCGCCAACTCGACAAGGTCCACGCGGTGGCACATTTCAAATTGCAGGCAAGCAGCATCCACAACCTGGCTGGCACGCGGGCTAAGCTCCGGCACCTGGCTGAGGAATATGGCCTCAATGGATTTTTCAATTGTTGTTCCCATGCGTTTTTATACCTGAATTCTCGCCAAACCTATTCATCGAAATAAGCAACATTTCTCGCATATGTCGCAATTGTTTACTTTCAAGGTATTTACAAGGCCCGAAATGCAACATATATTTCTTATGTCGCATTTATTAGAAATTGCTCATGAACAATAAAACTGTGTTGTCCCTTCTCCTTGGCGGTGTTGTTTCGCTCTTTGCAGTCAATGCACAAGCCACCGGACCCGTGGGTTTTGCGTTAGACATTGCACGCGACTCGGTGGATGCAGGCCTTTCAATTGCCAGGGATAGTGTTCGCGCTGGCACCCAGATTGCATCCGATGTAGTTTACGCACTGACCGCGGAAGACCGCCGTCAACTGCGCGGCTACTGCCGCAACAACATGGGGCCTTACAGCTCACGTTCGCGCAAGAGGTTACCTGAGGATTGGGAAGAGGAAATTTACGTGTCTGCTCCTGCGCCTCAATTCGTTTACCGGGCCGGCACCAGAGTCCCCAGGTCTGCGCCTGGCATGCGCAATCAACCTCGCACCACTGTGGCATTCAGAATCGAGCAAAGCGTGATTTTGATCGACTCGCGTGAAGGTGTCATTGTGGACATCGTAGGGCTGTGAAATGGACACGGTTCAGGTGAGCTTCCAGATGACCTCCCCCGTTTCAGAACTGTCGAGATTGACCGACAGCGACAGTTCTGAAAGGCTGAATGATGCTTTGAATCATCATCTGTCACCACGGCAAACCCAAGTGCTCTTGCTAATGCTGCAAGGGCACAGCCGATCCGAAATTGCCAAACACTTGAATGTTTCTGCAAGAACTGTCGACACAACTCGGGCAAGAATGATGGTCAAGCTGAAAGCCAAGTCCAACACCGAGTTGGCGATCAAAGCGTTCGAGCTTTGTAACAGCGTCACTGCATAGACAACCTGAAATCAGGGCCTTGAGGAATTCCCGAAATTTGTCGGTACATTAAATCCAGATTAACAAGCCCCTTGAGAATTGTAGTGAGAATCACTATCAATTAGTATTTGGCTCATCGTTTAAGCCATTTCACTACTGTTCTCTGGAGAGTCCTCCCATGTTCGCCCGCAGTACCTCTGAATGCCACCGATCCCGCTCGCCGTTCAAACCCACAGCACTGGCTTTTGCAGCCGCAACTTTGGCACTGTGTAGCCAAGCCGTCAACGCCAACTCGACAGAATCAACGCTCGCTACAGTAGAGGTGATCGGCAGTGAAGAAAATCTGATCAAACTACCCGGGTCTGCAAACATCATTTCGCAGACAGACCTGGACAATTCACGCGCCTTCACAGTGAACGAGGTTTTACGCAAAGTACCTGGGGTGACTGTGCGAGATGAAGAGGGTTTTGGTTTGCGACCCAACATCGCAATTCGCGGCTTGAACCCCACACGCTCCACAAAGGTCACTTTGCTCGAAGATGGTTTGCCTTTGTCCTATGCCCCCTACGGTGACAATGCCAGTTACTACCACCCCATGATCGACCGCTACAGCCGCATTGAAGTGCTCAAAGGGTCGAGCGCCTTGTTGTTTGGTCCGCAAACTGTTGGTGGTGTCATCAACTACATCACCCCCACGCCACGACAGGAGTTTGGTGGCAGTCTGCAAGGTACGTTGGGAAACAGGGACTACTTCAATGGACGAATCGGGTTGGGTGGCGGTGGTTTCAACCTGGACTATGTCCGAAAACAAGGACAAGGCGCACGTGACAACACCAACCATGAACTGGATGACCTCAACCTGAAGTACGCGTTTTCGATTGATGAGCGCAACGCATTGACCTTGCGCGCCAGTTACTATCAGGAAAGATCTCAAGTCACCTACGCCGGACTGACCCAAGCGGAATTCGAACGTTTTGGCGGCCAATACAATCCGTTTGAAAATGACCGATTTGACATCGAGCGGATTGGCACATCTGCCACACACGATTTCTCGCTCAACGACAACGCCACGCTGACCACAAGCATTTACTACTTTCAGTTCGACCGCGACTGGTGGCGCCAGGCCAGTAACAGCCAGGATGCCCAATGCGGCGGCGCATTCAACAACGCACGGTTGGCAGGTCAGGCTGTTGATGTGAACAGCTGCAACTCAAACCAGGGGCGTCTTCGTTACTACGAGACATACGGCATTGAACCACGGTTGACTGTTGCTCACAGTGCGGGCGAATTTCAAGCCGGTGTCAAAGCACACTTTGAAGACCAAGACCGCAGGCAAATCAATGGCAGCAGCCCCACTGCCCGGTCTGGGGTTGTGGTCGAAAACAACCTGCGCAACACACAAGCCTATTCAGCTTTCGTATCCAATCGATTTGACATCAATCAATTCAGCATTACCCCGATTGCCCGCTACGAATCAATTGATGTGGAGCGCCTGAACCAGCTTGATGGCAGCCAGGGTGCAACGCAAATCAGCGCGTTCACTCCGGGTATTGGCGTGACCTGGAACCCCTCACCCACCCTCACGGTATTCTCCAGCTTGCATGAAGGTTTTGCACCGCCACGCGTTGAGGATTTGATTGGTACCGCAGGTACCGTCACGGAAGTTGACGCAGAGCAATCCACCAACTTTGAGGTGGGGGTACGTACCCAACTTGGCGAGACATGGACCTTGCAAAGCGCTTATTTCCGCACCGATTTCAGCAACCTGATTGCAGTGGGGTCCATTGCTGGCGGCGGTACACCCTTGTCACAAGGCAAAGCATTGTTTGAAGGACTTGAAGTGAACGCCAACGGTGAATTGGGCATGGGCTTTCTCGGAAGACTGGCCTACACCTGGCTACCCACAGCAGACCAGACAGAGGCATTCCGGAATGTTTCGAATGGTGCGCTTGTTGGCGTAGAAGGTAACCGCCAACCCTATGCGCCAAGGCACACGCTTACCGCGGCACTTGGCTACCAGCAAGGCAAGCTGCGTAGTGAATTGGAAGCACAGTATGTGGGTCAGCAGTTCTCAGATTTTGCCAACACCGTAGCGCCCACGCCAGACGGACAGCGGGGTGAAATTGATGCCGTAGCCGTGTGGAACATGAGCTTGAATTATCAGTTTGACAAGGCCACGACAGGTTTCTTGAGTGCAAAAAACCTGTTCGACAAAACCTACATCACCGACCGCACACGTGGAATTATTGTAGGAATGCCGAGGCTGTTGCAGGTTGGGGTACGCTACGATTTTTAATCCGGGTTTTGTGTATTGGGGCTATCGATAGCGGTGGATGTCTTTGGCCCTGTATACGCTTACCGACACTGTAACGTCAGCCAATTTCTGATTAAAAACTTCCTTGCTTCCATGCAATTGATACTGAACATTTGACTTGTCAAGGACACCCAGTGTTTCCAGTTTGGATATGTTGCGGTAGTAGAAGTAATTGTCGCTGACAGAATCTGGAAGTGTGTTGTTGGCCACTGTCAATTTCACGAACACCCAACAGTCTTGAACTATTGCATCCCAGTTCTTGTCTGCAGCGTCTTTCATTGCGTATTCAAAGGCGCCGTCAGACGTGAAATAAATCACCTCATTGGATTTGTCCAAGCAGGAGGTTGTTTGATTCAGAATTTGAGTGCTCGAACTCAAGAGCAAAGTAGCGGAGTGGGACGGAACGACCTTCTTTGGAGTTAACGCCTCAAGTTCCAGCCTCTTTTTCTCGATCGCCAAACGTTCATGCTCTTTGTGCTGACCAAAATTGTTTTGAGAAATCCTGTTCTGAGCAGAAACAGCTGAATGCCCGAGCAAACAAATCGTCAACGCGCCTAAAAAACATTTACCAAAAAAATTCATTCTTCTATCTGCCTATAAATTTACTGAGTTGCCACAAGTCCACTGAA
Organism: Limnobacter thiooxidans; assembly: GCF_036323495.1. NCBI lineage: Bacteria > Pseudomonadati > Pseudomonadota > Betaproteobacteria > Burkholderiales > Burkholderiaceae > Limnobacter > Limnobacter thiooxidans. Next base: position 2,637,302 of record NZ_AP028947.1, read on the forward strand.
GTGACTGGTATCCCCATACGCCATGTCTTCTGGCGAATACGCTTCCTTGAGCCTCTTTTTGATGAAATTCGCGACTTCAAAATGTTCAGGCTTGTAGCGAACATTTTGAGCCTGAGGGAAATTCATGATCAGATCACTCCAGATCATGTCCACTTTTTGGGGCTCTTTCTCCAAGCTTTCAAGCACTGAATAGGCCAACTCGGATCGCCCGGCTCCGGCATCCCGAATGTGCTCCAGGAAAGACAATGGAAAATATGCATCGTGCAGAACTTTTCCGTCTTTGATTCTTTGCTCGTTGCCATCAAGCAGCACAACACGGCCGCTGGAATGCAGTGCAAATCTCAGTTGAATTACCTCCTCGACATCGAACAAGTCGAGGCAGTGGTGTTTGTATTCAATAGAATTCAAACAAACTGAAGTCCGTAGTTTTGCATTGAAGGCCGTACGGGTCACACTGTGGCACTTCGCTGTAACCGCAGTAAAGTCCGGGTACTCGTTCTCCAACGTCCAGTCAACGCTTGCACAATCCCAATACTTGAGCTGATCTTCGATAGGAACTGGACCCCATGCTTCAAGTGATCCGAAACGCACGTTAGAAATTGAAGTCTCGGAATCGCATCCAGCAACCAGACAACTGAGTGCAAACAACCCCAAAACTTGTATAAAACGACGCGCCATCTTCCAACCTGAGTAAATTCAAACTTGGCTGGAGTATGGGTGTGTGATCATCTACGGTCGATAGAGAGTATTGCTAGAAGATTAAGTAAAATTGACATTTATTTATCATTTGACACAATTTTTCACGTTGATGATCGCGAAAGTATTGTTTTCAGTCACTGTTAGCGGGATAACTATTAAACTTTATTGTTAATTGTTAAGCGCGATAATTATTAACAATACAATTTTGTAGGTATTTTTGGGACAAGATTTACCGGTGCAATTCATCAAATTACCTTCAAATTGAGATGCAGGCAGAATTTTGAGCAATTGGTCGGGAAGTTGTAAGGGTTGAGACCAAGGAATACACATCTACTTTGTGTGCGGTTGAAAAAATAGATATGTCGACGATCATACATTTCGCACGTCACGATTTCGATCCGGTTTTTCATTGTCAAAACTTTGGGCCAGAAAACACCATAAAAAAAAGGACCTAGCGGATCACTCACGCTAAGTCCTTGATTTTATTTGGGGCGATGTATGGGGCTCGAACCCACGACCCATGGAATCACAATCCATTGCTCTACCAACTGAGCTAACACCGCCACCGTAAACTGGTACTAAAATTATTGGCCTGCCCGGAGGGGTTCGAACCCCCGACCCTCGGCTTAGAAGGCCGATGCTCTATCCAACTGAGCTACGGGCAGAATTTGCATTGTAACTCGAACACAGGAATGGGTATAAAGCGCCCATTTGGCAAGGATAGAACATCCTTAAAATTCGGTGGTCGGGGCAGAAGGATTCGAACCCTCGACCCTCTGGTCCCAAACCAGATGCGCTACCAGACTGCGCTATGCCCCGACAAAGAAGCGGAATTTTAAGGCTATTACAAGGTTTCGTCAAGCACCTCTGTCACTTTTACTCAATCTTTGGCAAAGCCAAAAGAATACGCTCAACCAACTTATCCGCCACATCCCGATCCGCAGTTTCCACCATCACACGCAACACAGGCTCCGTACCCGATGGGCGAATCAACAAACGGCCATTCGCACCCAGATCAGCCCTTACTTGTTCACACACACCCTGCACCTTGATGTCACTGGCCCAGTCGTAGCCCACAGGCAAACGCGCATTTTTCAGAACCTGCGGCAACATGGCAACCGGCATCAAGATGTCCCCCAAGGGCTTGTCCAAATTGCGAACGGCGCGTAGCACCTGCAAAGCGCTGACAATGCCGTCGCCAGTGGAATGGCGATCCAATACCAACAAGTGGCCAGAACTCTCACCGCCCAGTTGCCAGCCATTGGCTTGCAACTTCTCAAACACGTAGCGGTCACCGACCTTGGCGCGTTCAAACGGCACACCCAGCTTGCCCAGTGTTAACTCAAGGCCCAAATTGGTCATCAAGGTGCCCACTACCCCGTCGACCTTGCCCTGCATGTGCAAACGCTCGGCCACCAGCGCGAAAAGAAGTTCGTCACCGTTGTAGACACGCCCCGTGCCGTCCACGCAGATCAACCTGTCTGCATCGCCGTCCAGCGCGAAACCGTAATCGGCCCTGTGTTCCAGCACCGCTTTGGCAACGAAGTCGGGATAGGTGGCACCCACGCCCCGGTTGATGTTCAAACCATCCGGCTGGTCCGCCAGCACCACCACGTCTGCACCCAGTTCACGGAAAACGGCTGGCGCAATTTGATAGGCCGCACCGTTGGCGCAATCCACCACAATTTTCAGACCACGCAAGTGCTTGTCGCGCGGAAAAGTACCCTTGCAAAACTCGATGTAGCGGCCCGCCGCATCATTCAAACGCTTCGCTTTTCCAAGCTCTTCTGAAGACTTGCAAGGTGCATCCAAGGCCAACTGCGCTTCAATTTCCATTTCCCAGGCGTCGGGCAGCTTGGTGCCTTCGCCTGAAAAAAACTTGATTCCGTTGTCCTGGTAGGGGTTGTGCGAAGCACTGATCACCACGCCGGCCGACATGTTCAAGGCACGCGCCAAATACGCCACACCTGCTGTGGGCATGGGTCCCACCATGACCACATCCACACCAACGGATGTGAAACCCGCCTCAAGGCAAGACTCCAGCAAGTAGCCGCTGACGCGGGTGTCCTTGCCAATCAAAACTCGGGGCCGACGGCCATCGGTTTCGTACTTGCCCAGCACCGTGCCGGCAGCCTGCCCCAAGCGCAAAACAAAATCAGGAACCATCGGGGACTGGCCCACTGTGCCGCGAATACCGTCTGTACCAAAATATTGTCTGCTCATGGCGAATCGTCTTTGTTTAGGGTGAATTGTGTATCGGGGAGATTTTACGGCAAGCACACACAGTGAAGCGGCAAATCTGTAATCAAGTGCGACCCAAGTAATCAATCTTGCTCAAGCGACAAAAACTCTCCAGATGTTCCGGGCTGTCCAGCCCATAAACCCCTAGGTCAGAACCTGGCGAATACAAGGCCTGAATTCGCTCATTGGAACGCTGCTGCAACCAACCAAATTCAGATTGTCTTTTTGCTTCTAGGTCAGGGCGCCAGTGCTGCCCTGCATGCTGTTGGCCAACAGGCTGGTACAAGTGATACAAGGGAATAAGCCGGTGTTTTGGATGAAACACCTGATAACCTTTTGCATGCGCGCGCAAAGACAAACTTTGCTCTTCACCGCGAAAATAAAGATAGGGGTCGTAAGGCACATCCATGACAAACCGCCCCAAGGTAAACATGAAACCTGCCGCAACATGACAGCCCGGCAAATGATCAAGTTCGCTGTTTTCCTTGAACACACGAAACCGCAATACAGCGCGCTGTGCAGTCAATTCACTGCCCGGATCGCGGTCAATCCGGAAAATCTCGTCTGATTTGGCGGGCTCATCTGCAACAGCCCTACCCTGTGAATCAAACTTGAATCCTGGTGGGTAGGTGCTGATCAAAGGCTTGGCGTGCGAATTCTTTAAATGCTCAAGTTGACCAACCAACGACTCATCCCAAGCTTCGTCAAACAGGGTGTGTGAATCAATTTGTAGCAAGTAATCCTGATCGTTGTACAGCGAGAAAGCGATTGAGCGTGCCCAACTGACGCCCTTGGAGTCGACTGGAGACAGGCCAACATAATTGATCTGCTTTCTTGTTGAAAGCTTGTCCAACCAGACGGGATTCAATTCATCGGACTGATCCACCAAACCTACAAAAATGCGCTCAGGGTACGCTGCCTTGGAAAACAACTGCTCCACGGTCCACTGCAAATGCGGCTCACAAAATGCAGCCACGCTGACGAAAATAGAGGGACGCTGAATTGCCTTGAGATGAGTCATGACAAGGTTAGCGCCGACCACACTTTCAAAGCGTCAGCAGTTTCGCGCACATCATGAACGCGCACAACCGCAGCCCCCTGTTGCGCGGCATATATAGCAGCCGCCACAGAGCCGGACACACGCGCTGCCGGGTCAGTTTGCCCGGTCAAATCGGCGATCATCCGCTTGCGCGACACACCGACCAACACCCCTGCCCCGAGGGCGGAAAACTGTTCAGTGGCCCGCAGTAAATCAATGTTGTGCTGCAAGGTTTTTCCGAAACCAAAACCGGGATCCACCAAAATACGGTTTGCAGCAACGCCCAGTTGTTCAAGATCAGCTATTCTGAATTTCAGAAAGTCAGCTACCTCATCCACTACATGGGTGTAGACCGGTGAATCCTGCATGGTGCGTGGCTCGCCTTTCATGTGCATCACCACAGCACCTGCAGCAGATTGGGTCAACACCTGCTCTGCCCCTTCGTCCCGAAACCCGTTCACATCGTTCAGGATATCTGCACCCAGATCAACGGCCCGAGCCATCACGGTGGCCTTCATCGTGTCGATCGACACGGGCACATTCCAGCTGATCAGTTCACGCAGCACATCGGAAACGCGGACCCATTCTTCATCAACGTCCACCCCGGCGGCACCTGGCCTTGTTGATTCTCCACCGACATCCAGAATATTCGCACCTGATTCAAGCAGTTGGCGGGCATGATCAATTGCCTTTAAGGTGTGAAAGAATTTGCCACCATCCGAAAACGAATCTGGCGTGACATTCACAATACCCATGATCAGCGGCTTGCCCTGCGTCAATTCAAGTTCAAATCGCCCAGCTTTCCAGATTCGGCTCATGCAGTGCCTTACGTTGAATGTGAACGGTCATTTTACTTCTTTTACCCAAGCGGATGCCCTCTTCGTTTGCTCAGGCGGATGCCCTCTTCGTTTGCTCAGGCCGATGCCCTCTTCGTTTGCTCAGGCGGATGCCCTCTTCGTTTGCTCAGGCCGATGCCCTCTTCGTTTGCTCAGGCGGATGCCCTCTTCGTTTGCTCAGGCGGATGCCCTCTTCGTTTGCTCAGGCGGATGCCCTCTTCGTTTGCTCAGGCGGATGCCCTCTTCGTTTGCTCAGGCGGATGCCCTCTTCGTTTGCTCAGGCGGATGCCCTCTTCGTTTGCTCAGGCGCAGTCCCACTTCCGCCGGAAAGCCTGTATTTCCCTTTTTGAATTCACACTGACTCACCGTGGTTCGGCAAAAGGGATGGCCGAACCCGGTGTTGGCTTGCAGCCGAACGTGGCGTGTGAATTCAAAACGGGCAGGCTTTCCTGAATGGCGGTGCGAGGGCAATGCTGCCTTCGCAAACTTGAGGGGGCTGCGCCTGCTAACAGAGCTGGCTGCGACCCCTCGACCGCCTGCCGACGATCTGCGGTCTACGGTCTGCGGTCTGCGGTCTGCGGTCTGCGGCGTTCATTGAATCGCCAGCCCTTTCTCCGGCGCAAGTTCGCAGCCTGTGAGGTGTTCGTTTGCTGCATTATCTTGCCGATTCAGGGCAAGGCTTCCCGGCTGATTCGCAGCGAGGGGCGATTGCGCTAGCAATCGATGCGAGGACGCCATTGCGTCTCGCATGCCCCAAGCCAGAATCAACAAGACGGGAAACAAGCCTTGTCCAAGGCAAGATGAGCAGCAACGAACACCGAAAGAGGCTCGCTAAAAAAAACCGCCGGTCGAAACCAGCGGTTTTTCAAATCAAACAGCAATCACAAAGGCTTAGTCAGCCTTCACGCTCATCGCAGCAGGTGCGGGCTGTGCAGCAGGCACCACCTTCTCACCACCACCGCTGGAGCTTGGGCTTCCACCTGTCGGGGGCGTACTGCTGCCACCTGAAGAGGGTGGACGTGGGTTGTTGCCGTCCATGATGTCGTTGATCTGGTCTGCATCAATGGTTTCCCATTCCAGCAAGGTCTTGGCCATCAGGTGAACCTTGTCACGGTTCTGGTCAAGAATGTCCCAGGCCACTTTGTACTGGGAATCAATAATCTTGCGGATCTCTGCGTCCACCATCTGCATGGTGCGTTCAGACATGTGCGTGGTCTTGGTCACTGAACGGCCCAGGAACACCTCACCTTCGTTTTCAGCATATACGACCGGACCCAAAGCTTCGGTCATGCCGTAACGCGTCACCATGTCACGGGCAATGGCTGTGGCACGTTCGAAGTCATTCGATGCACCAGTGGTCATCTGGTTCATGAAAATTTCTTCGGCAATGCGGCCACCAAACAGCACGGCAATGGTACACAGCATGCGTTCCTTGTCCATGCTGTAGCGGTCACCTTCCGGCAACTGCATGGTTACACCCAAGGCACGTCCGCGCGGAATAATCGTAACCTTGTGCACTGGGTCGGTCTTGCTCATCAACTTGGCCACAATCGCATGGCCAGATTCATGGTATGCCGTGTTGCGGCGTTCCTCTTCAGGCATCACCATGCTGCGGCGTTCTGCGCCCATCATGATCTTGTCTTTGGCTTTTTCGAAGTCGTTCATTTCCACTACACGGCCGTTGCGGCGTGCAGCAAACAGGGCCGCTTCGTTCACCAAATTGGCCAAGTCAGCACCGGAGAAACCAGGGCAGCCACGGGCCAACACAGATGCATTCACATCAGGGGACATCGGAATTTTGCGCATGTGCACTTTCAGGATCTGCTCACGGCCGCGGATATCGGGCAGGCTGACCACCACCTGGCGGTCAAAACGACCTGGGCGCAGCAAGGCTGGATCCAGCACGTCAGGGCGGTTTGTAGCCGCAATCACGATAATGGCCTGGTCAGTCGAAAAACCGTCCATCTCGACCAGCATCTGGTTCAATGTCTGTTCGCGTTCGTCGTTACCACCGCCCAAACCGGCACCACGCTGGCGACCCACCGCATCAATTTCATCAATGAAAATAATGCAGGGGGCCTGCTTTTTGGCTTGTTCAAACATGTCACGAACACGGGCAGCGCCCACACCCACGAACATTTCCACGAAATCGGAACCGGAAATTGCGAAGAACGGCACCTTGGCTTCACCCGCAATAGCCTTGGCCAACAGGGTTTTACCTGTTCCAGGTGAACCCACCATCAGCACGCCACGGGGAATGCGGCCGCCCAGTTTCTGAAATCTTGATGGATCTTTCAGGAAGTCCACCATCTCCTGTACATCTTCTTTGGCTTCATCGCAACCAGCCACATCAGCGAAAGTCACCGGGTTGGTGCTCTCATCCAGCAGCTTGGCGCGGCTTTTGCCGAAGCTGAACGCACCGCCTTTGCCGCCACCCTGCATTTGACGCATGAAGAAAATCCACACACCAATCAGCAAGATCATGGGGAACCAGCTGACAAACAGGCTCATCAACAACGATGGCTCTTCATCAGGCTTGGCGCGAACCTGCACGCCATATTTCAGCAAGTCACCGACCATCCAGATGTCGCCAGGCGAGTAAACCACGCGCTCACGGTCATCGGTTGTCAAGGCACGCACCGTGCGACCCTCAACGATCACGCTCTTGATGCGCCCGTTTTGCGCATCTTGCATGAACTCGGAATAGGTCATCTCGTTAGAACGTGTTTGCTGGCCTTCAAACTGCTTGAAGACCGTGAACAGCACCAACGCTACAACCAACCACACTGCTGCTTTTGAAAACGAATTATTCAATGCCACTTCTCCTCGAGGACTCTGACCACACCCTATGGAAATGGGGGCAGGTTGTCCATTTTAAACCCAAGCCGTTGAATTGCGCCATCACACTAATTCATGATGGGGATTAACAATACCAATTCCCGGGTAAATTTGCTGCTGATAACCTATTTAAGACCCTTGCAAAGCAAAAAGGTTTCACGCGAACGGTCCCTTGAGGCCTTTGGTTTGCGCGGTGAAACACTTTTAAACACTTGTTTCATCTGGTGCACCACATTGCTGTAGGAAGACCCGTGAAAAATCTTCACGATCAACGCGCCATTGGGCTTTAGGTGGTTCAAGGCAAACTCGATGGCCAGTTCACAGACATGCTCAATCCGAGCCGAATCGGCCGCAGCTACCCCGGAAAGGTTAGGTGCCATGTCGGAAACCACCAAATCCAGCTTTTCGCCACCCAGGCGCTGATTCAGGTCTTCAAGTACCGCATCGTCGCGAAAATCCCCTTGAATGAATTCAACACCCGCAATAGGTTCCATTGGAAGCAGATCCAGTGCGATAATACGGCCATTGATGACGCCACCCGGCCCTACCAAGGCTTCCCGAAGCACCTGCGACCAGCTACCTGGCGCACTGCCCAGGTCGACCACCTTGATGCCCGGCTTCAACAACCCTTCCGGCTCGGCAATTTCCTTCAGTTTGAAGGCAGCACGGGCGCGGTAACCCGCATTCGTGGCCATTTTCACGTAAGGGTCGTTGATGTGATCATGCAACCAGTTTTTATTGAGTTTCTTCTTTTTAGCCACCGATTACCCAACCGAGTGAAAAATTAATATGACGGACACCATTGCTGTAACCCTGACACCTGCCGAAAAAAAGGCCCTCAAAGCCCAGGCCCATGCGTTGGATCCGGTGGTTCTGATTGGCGACAAGGGTTTGACACCCAATGTTGTCAAGGAAATTGACATGAACCTGAATGCCCACGGGCTGATCAAGGTTCGTGTAGCCGGCGACGACCGCGAGGCGCGCCTTGAGTATGCACAAACCATTTGCACTGAAACTGGTGCGGCACTGGTTCAACACATTGGCAAACTGTTGGTGCTGTTCCGCCCTAAGGCTGAAGACACCGAGAAAGCCAAGGCAAAAAGCCGACCAAGACCCAAGGGACCGCGCCAGACCAAGCGCCAGTTCGCCTCCAAAGATTGATTACACCCCGGTTGACACTGCAGCCGGTTTGACACCAAACCGGCTTAAACCCCACACCAGCGCACCAATCATCTTGATGGAATACAGTACGCTCGATGCGGCATGCATGTTTCCGAACTGGCTGCGCAAGGTTGCCAGGGCATCACCCTCAAGCCCGGCCATGGCAGCCCGCAAGCTTTCCATGTGGGGCTGAAGCCAGGCCAGCTCGAACACACTGACAACCAGGATCACGGCCATCAGTATATTCACCTTCAGGCCAGCCCGAAATTCACCTGCGAAATTCGACAGCGCCAGCAATACCCCGCTGGTCACCAGGGAATACAAGGTCAGCATGTAAAACAGCCGACCTGCCACCAAACCGGCTTCCGGGCGGGGTAGCCACTTGAACAAGCCTGGCGCAACCAGAATGGCCATGAACCACAAAGCACCGAGCCATATGGCCCAGAACACCAGTTCCGCACTCCGAAAACCACGCCAAGTCATTGTTCGTGCACTCCTTTATTGATTCAACATCAAATGTACTTCACTTCAAGTACTTCGTATTCACGCAAACCACCAGGTGCCTGCACGTGGGCCACATCGCCCTCGTATTTGCCAATCAGCGCGCGGGCTGTGGGGCTGGAAATGGAAATCAGACCCGATTTGATGTCTGCTTCGTCGTCGCCAACAATTTGATATTCCACAGTGGTACCGGCTTCAATGTCTTGCATTTTCACTGTCGCACCAAACACCACACGGCCTTCAGCGTCCACATTCGTGGGGTCGATGATCTGGGCATTGCTCATCTTGCCTTCAATTTCCTTGATGCGCCCTTCGATAAAGCCCTGCTTTTCCTTAGCAGCATCGTATTCCGCGTTTTCGGACAGGTCGCCCTGTGCACGGGCTTCAGAAATTGCGTTGATGACCTGTGGACGATCCACGGTTTTCAAGCGGTGCAATTCCTGCTTCAGCTTTTCAGCACCTTTAACGGTCAATGGGATAGTGGCCATAAATTCAATTGTTCCTGCAAATGGAAAGCCGCCTGATAGCAGACATTGCTACAAGACGGCTTAATAAGGTTCAGACAGGCAGATTAAGCGGAGAGTTCCGCATGCAGGCTTTGAACGCTGTAAACGTCCATTGCTCCGAGGTGTTTCATGCCCTCGACTGAAGCCAGTGCACCTGCCATTGTTGTAAAGATCGTAACACGAGAACTCAGCGACGTGGTTCGAATGTACCGGCTGTCGTTGATGGCACTGCGGCGTTCTTCCACCGTGTTCACCACCAGCTGCACTTCGCCGTTTTTCAACATGTCGACAATGTTCGGGCGGCCCTCAAGCACTTTGTTCACCACCGTGCATTCAATGCCGCCAGCCGCAATTGCTGCTGCCGTGCCCTTGGTTGCAATAATCTTGAAGCCCAGCTCAACCAGGCCCTTGGCCAGTTTCACCGTGTGTTTCTTGTCTTCGGTCTTCACGCTGATGAACGCGGTGCCGCCTTCGGGCAACTTGACCGATGCAGCCAACTGCGACTTCACAAACGCTTCGCCGAAAGTACGGCCCACGCCCATGACTTCACCTGTGGACTTCATCTCAGGGCCAAGAATGGTGTCAACGCCCGGGAACTTCACGAACGGGAACACCGCCTCTTTCACCGAGAAGTACTTGGGCACCACTTCGCCCTTCACACCTTGCGAAGCGAAAGTCTGGCCTGCCATGCAGCGCGCAGCAATTTTTGCCAGCTGCAAACCGGTGGCCTTGGATACGTAAGGCACGGTGCGTGAGGCACGTGGGTTCACTTCCAGCACGAACACATTGTCGTTTTGAATCGCAAACTGCACGTTCATCAAGCCGACCACGTTCAAGGCCTTGGCCATCACTTCCGACTGGCGCTTCAACTCATTCACCATTTCAGCCGACAGGCTATAGGGTGGCAAACAGCAAGCAGAGTCGCCGCTGTGTACGCCGGCTTGCTCGATGTGTTCCATCACGCCGCCGATCATCACGGTGTGGCCATCGCACAGGGCGTCCACGTCCACTTCAATTGCGTCGTTCAGGAAACGGTCGAGCAGTACCGGGCTGTCGTTGCTGACTTTGACCGCTTCGCGCATGTAACGCTCAAGGTCTTTCTGCTCGTGCACGATTTCCATGGCACGGCCACCCAATACGTAACTGGGGCGAACCACCAAGGGGTAACCAATTTCCTGGGCGTGTGAAATGGCTTCCGCTTCAGTGCGTGCAGTGCGGTTTGGCGGCTGGCGCAGGTTCAGCTTGGTCAGCAGTTTCTGGAAACGCTCGCGGTCTTCGGCAATGTCAATGCTTTCAGGGCTGGTACCAATAATCGGCACGCCATTGGCTTCCAGTGACTTGGCCAGCTTCAGGGGCGTTTGGCCACCGTACTGAACAATCACGCCTACCGGCTTTTCAATGGCCACAATTTCCAGCACGTCTTCAAGCGTCAATGGCTCGAAATACAAGCGGTCGGATGTGTCGTAGTCGGTGGACACAGTTTCCGGGTTGCAGTTGACCATAATGGTTTCATAGCCGTCTTCACGCAGCGCCATGGCCGCATGCACGCAGCAGTAGTCGAACTCGATGCCCTGTCCAATGCGGTTTGGGCCACCGCCCAATACCATGATCTTTTTCTTGTCAGTGGGCGCAGCTTCGCATTCCTCTTCATAGGTGGAATACATGTACGCCGTGCCGGTTTTGAATTCCGCAGCACAGGTGTCCACACGCTTGTACACGGGGCGAACATTGTGGTGGTGGCGCAGCTTGCGAATTTCAGCTTCGGACGTGTCCAACAGGTAAGCCAGGCGGCGGTCTGAGAAACCCTTGCGCTTGAGCAAACGCAGCACGGGTTCAGTCAGGTCGGCCAGTGTCTTGGTTTCCAGTTCCAGTTCGGTGTCGACGATGTCTTGAATCTGAATCAGGAACCAGCGGTCAATCTTGGTCAGCTGGTGCACTTCTTCCAGACTGAAGCCTTGGGCAAACGCGTCGCCCACGTAGAAAATACGTTCCGGGCCGGGTTCGCCGAGCTCACGCTCAATCACTTCACGGTCGGTTGTTTTCTGGTTCAAGCCATCCACGCCCACTTCCAGGCCGCGCAGGGCTTTCTGGAAGCTTTCCTGGAAAGTGCGGCCCATGGCCATCACTTCGCCCACACTCTTCATCTGTGTGGTCAGGCGGTCGTCTGCAGTCGGGAATTTCTCGAATGCGAAACGTGGAATCTTGGTGACCACGTAGTCGATTGAAGGCTCGAACGACGCTGGGGTCAAGCCACCAGTGATGTCGTTCTTCAGTTCATCCAGTGTGTAACCAACTGACAGCTTGGCGGCCACTTTGGCAATCGGGAAGCCGGTTGCCTTGGAAGCCAAGGCAGACGAACGCGACACACGCGGGTTCATTTCAATCACGATCATGCGGCCATTAGCCGGGTTGATCGAGAACTGAACGTTGGAACCACCGGTGTCTACGCCAATTTCACGCAGAATCGCGATGGACGCATTGCGCATCAACTGGTATTCACGGTCGGTCAGGGTTTGTGCGGGGGCGACGGTAATGCTGTCGCCGGTGTGCACGCCCATGGGGTCCAGGTTTTCAATGGAACACACGATAATGCAGTTGTCTGCACTGTCGCGCACCACTTCCATTTCATATTCTTTCCAGCCAATCAGGCTTTCTTCAATCAGCAGCTCGTTGGTGGGCGATGCTTCCAGACCACGGCGGCAAATTGTTTCGAATTCTTCCGCGTTATAAGCAATGCCACCGCCCGTGCCACCCAGTGTGAAGCTTGGGCGAATAATGACCGGGAAGCCGTTGCTGCCAACCTGCTTGGCAATACTGGCTTGTACCTCAAGGGCTTCTTCCATGGAGTGGGCCACACCACTTTTCGCGGAATCCAGACCAATGCTGGTCATGGCATTCTTGAACTTCAAGCGGTCCTCGGCCTTCTCGATGGCTTCTTCTTTCGCGCCAATCAATTCCACGTTGTACTTGGCCAGCACGCCGTGCTTGGCCAGGTCAAGCGCGCAGTTCAGCGCGGTTTGACCACCCATGGTGGGCAATACGGCATCGGGGCGCTCTTTTTCGATAATGCGCTCAACAACCTGCCAGGTGATGGGTTCGATGTAGGTGACATCGGCCATTTCCGGGTCGGTCATGATAGTGGCCGGGTTGCTGTTGACCAGCACCACTTTGTAACCTTCTTCGCGAAGCGCTTTACAGGCTTGGGCACCTGAGTAGTCGAATTCGCAGGCCTGGCCAATCACGATTGGGCCGGCACCGATGATCAGGATTGTTTTTAGATCGTTACGCTTTGGCATAACTTCCCTTTAATTTTAAAGATATCAATACGGTTCAAACAGGTGTGCACAAGAAGCAATTAAGCCTTGGCTGCCTTGATGTCTGAAATAAAACGGTCGAACAGTTCTGCCAGGTCATGCGGGCCGGGGCTTGCTTCAGGGTGCCCCTGGAAGCAGAAAGCCGCGCGGTCTGTACGTTCAAGGCCCTGAATAGAGCCATCAAACAAGGACACATGCGTCACACGCAAGTTGGCAGGCAATGAATCTGCATCCACCGCAAAACCATGGTTCTGGCTTGTAATGGCCACACGCTTGGTTTTCAGATCCTGCACAGGGTGGTTGGCACCGTGGTGACCGAATTTCATTTTCAATGTTTTCGCACCGCTGGCCAGTGCCATCAACTGGTGACCCAAACAAATGCCGAATACCGGCAACTTGGTTTGATCAAGAATGTGCTTGATGGCGGAAATGGCGTAATCGCAAGGCTGGGGATCGCCTGGGCCGTTGGACAAAAACACGCCATCCGGGTTCAAGGCCAATACCTGTTCAACCGGAGTTTGAGCAGGCACCACGGTGACACGGCAACCGCGCTGGGCCAGCATGCGCAAAATATTGCGCTTTGCACCGTAATCGAAGGCCACCACGTGGTGGGGGCGCTCACCGGTCTGGAAGTGAGGCACCTCAGAGGCAATACCCAAGGCCCACTCGCCTTCAGTCCACTCATGAGGGGCTTTGCAGGACACGACCTTCGCCAGGTCCATGCCAGCCAGGCCGGGGAAGCCCTTGGCCAGTTCCACAGCGCGCTCGGCGCTGAAGGTTTCGCCGCTGTCTTCAGTCAGCAGGCAACCATTCTGGGCGCCCTTTTCACGAAGAATGCGGGTCAGCTTGCGGGTGTCAATACCAGCAATGCCGGGCACTCCGTGCTTTTTCAGGTAATCGGCCAAAGGCATGGTTGAACGGAAGTTCGAGACCAGTTCGGGCAGGTCTTTGATGACAAGGCCCGACAAATGCAAGCCATCGGACTCTTCATCCTGCGGGTTGGTGCCCACGTTGCCAATGTGAGGGTAGGTCAGGGTGACAATTTGGCGGCAATAGGAAGGGTCGGTTGCAATTTCCTGGTAGCCCGTGAGCGATGTATTGAACACCACTTCACCCACTTGCGTGGTGGGGGCGCCAAAAGAAATGCCCTCGAATACTGTGCCGTCTGCGAGCGCGAGCAAGGCGCGCGGATGGGCGCTTGCGACTAATTTCGACAAGGGAAACTCCAATAGATGCGACAAAGCACCCGGGGACAAATTACACCCGCGCAGGCTTTTTGCCTAAGAATCATTCAGCTAACCGCGAATTATACCCGGAACAGGGCCTTCCGGCCACACCGAAGTGTGGCCTTGCGCCAATTTAGGACTTGGAGTTTGCATCCAGCCGACGACCATACCAGCACAATGCCGCTACGGTGACGTACATCAACAGGCCGTACACTACAACCGGCACGGCAATTTCTGCGTTTTGCAGCAAGGAAAGGGCAATGGTTAGCCCCAATGTGGAGTTTTTGACACACATTTCAATCGACACGGTGAGGCTGTCACGGGCGTTCAGCCCGCTGATCTTGCCACCTAGCAGGCCAAGTGCAACAGATGCAAAGTTCAGGGCCACAACTGGAATCCAGGCCTGCGCAAACCAGCCAGGCATGTTGTCAGACTCGCTGATTGCGATCAGGGCAATAATGGCAACCAACACCAGCACGGCAAATTTGTTGATGGCAGGCTCAAACTTCTGGGACAGTTCCGGCTTCTTCGCACGGATGAACATGCCAATGCACACCGGGATGATCACAATCACCATCATGGTGATCAGGGTTTTCAGAAATGGCAATTCAAGCTGTGCGCCCTCCCCCACGAACATGGGCAATGCATAGGCCATGTAAAAAGGAATGGTCAACACAGTCAGCAGGCTGGCCAGTACGGTCAAGGTGATTGACAAGGCCAGGTTGGCCTTGGCCAGGTAGGTAAGCACATTCGACGTGGTGCCACCGGGCATGACCGCAGAAAGAACAAGCCCCGCCGCCATGACACCACCGCCAAACAAGCCACCAATTGCAAAACCCAGCAAAGGCACGCCCACCAGTTGCAACACCGTACCTACAACAACGCCTTTGGGTTGCTCACGAATTCGGCGGAAGTCATCGACCGTGAGGCTAAGCCCCATGCCGATCATGATGATGAAAAGCGAAACCGGCAAACCGATCGTGATGTATGTGTTACCTAGCATTGTGTCTCCGCAGTAGTTTTTTCTTGTTCAGTTAATGTAGCCCAAGCAAGCCAACTGCGCAGTCAGCATATTGACGTTCATTCACGCTTTTTTGAACTCAGCCCGAACAGCTTCTTCAAGAAAATCGGCCACAACCCGGGCTTTGAGCGACAACTGGCTGCCAGGCCCCGGTGGAAATACCAGGTACATGGGCAAACCACCGTGGGCCGGGTTGTCGCAATACCAGTCCTGAAGAATTTCGACCAACTCTCCTCGGGCCAACGCACCCTGCAGCATCCAGTCGGCACTTCGCCCCAAGCCCAAACCAGCCTGAATGGCACGCACCACCATCATGGGGCTGGAACAGGTGAGCCACGATGCAACGCGGTGTTTCTGGCTGAGCCCTTGATCATTGCGCGGCCAGAATTCCCATTCCTTGAGATCACCACGCTGCGAGAATGCGATGCATTGGTGGCGTGCCAGGTCGGCAGGACTTTGCGGCACACCATGCTTTTCGAGATAGGCCGGGGCGGCATAGAGCTTGCGCCAGATGGTTGCAATTTTTCGCGCACGCAAGGAAGAATCCTGAAGCGGGCCCATGCGGACTGCGATATCAAACCCCTCTTCTACAATCAGGGCATTGCGGTTGGACAAATCCAGTTGCAAATGCACATCAGGGTATCTTTCATGAAATTCCGGCAAACGGGGGGCCAGTATTTTTTCACCAACAATGACAGGAAGGCTGACACGTACCACGCCTTGAGGCTTGCCGCTTTGCAGTTGGGTCAATGCGTCGCGAGCAGCTTGCTGATTTTCAAGCATTTGGCGCGCATACAGCTTGTAGGTTTCACCTGCTTCAGTAATTTTGACTTGCCGGGTGGTCCTGTTTAGCAAACGAACATTCAAGTGCGCTTCAAGCTGGGCGATTGAACGGCTTATGCTGGATGGATTTTCACCCTTGAGCTTGGCTGCGGCGGCAAAACTGCCCCCGTTCACCACCATCAGGAAAGTTTCTGCGGCTTGAAGTTCATTGAAATTGTTGCTCATCGTGCAAGAGTGTTATTCACTTACGGTGATTTATTTGCACAATGTACATCAATACCATGACTTCACACCATCGAAAAGGAGTGTGAATCATGAACGAATGGCCTGAAAACCTGAACAGCCTGGATTTGAACTGGAGCCTGATTGGCACAGCAAACAGAGTGATCAAAAACTCAATATTTGGGCTTGCCTTACTAACCGTAATTGGTTTTGCTCAAGCCACCGAGTTACCCACGATCTTGGTGACACAAACGGCGGACTGGGTGGACTTTTCCGGATGGTTTGCCGATGGCGTGATTGGTGGTTTTGACGCTGCTGGCGCGAATGTTGGTGCTTGGTGAGGTGGCTTGAATCACTAAAGAAGAACAAACAAATGCCGGCAAAGTCAGATTACACAAATGTAATTGGGTGGTATCCGCTTCGTCATTCGGAGGAATGCAAACTTGGTTCAGTGCAAGACCGCACTGAACCCTGAAAACCGGAGAACGATATGAATACGCTCACAAATGTTTGCATTGCTTTGACTTTGGGTACTGCCTCAACCGTGACATTTGCCGCCAAGAGCGGAATGCCCGACAAAAACTGCACTACCCAGCCCAAAAACGTTACATCCGAGCCGGCTGTAACGGCAGGGAATCAGGATGCGGTGCTCAGTGCAATCGCAAAGGCCATGCGTGGCGTGTGAAGGAAACACTAATCGCGAACCTGTACCGGTGGCCACCGCCACCAAGCCACCACAACAGCGAAGGCAAACAGGGTGTAAGCGAGGGTGAATACCCAACGGGGTGCCTGGTAAAAGAGTATGCCATGCACCCAGTACTGAATGAAGCTGCCAAGGTAGTTGCCCTGCCCCGCCTGAATGCGCAGCCAGTTTTCCAGGGTGGTGAGGGGGCATTCAATGCCCAGCCAGCTTTCAGCAACCACGATGCCAATTGCTAGCAGGTGCAGTGCTCGAAACCACCAGCCATTGACCCACCGCCAATGCACAGCGTTGCCCACTGCGATCAGCAGCAAGCCCGCGACAACGAACAGCACGATGGCGAAATGAACCAGCAACACCGCGTCAGCAAGAAATGAATAATTCATTGGCTCAGCATAAACAAAAAGCCCCTCACAGGGAGGGGCTTTTTGAATTCAACAAAGATCAAAGCGATTTAGAAATTGGCAACAGCCATTTCTGTCACGGCTTGATAACCATTGACGATACTGTCGCGTAGGCCAGGTACTGCATTCAGCACATGGTCAGCGAAGAAGCGTGAAGTCAAAATCTTGTCGCTGTAGAAACTGTCTGTTTCACCAGCCTTGATTTTGGCTTCAGCGGCCAACAGGGCACGGGCCATTTGCCAACCGGCCACGGTTGTGCCCGCAAGCTTCAAATAAGGCACTGAACCTGCAAACACCGCATTGGGATTGCCTTTCATGTTGTCCACCACGAACTGTGCTGTGTCCAGGAACGCAGCACGGGCCGCATCCAGGCGGCCTGCTACAGCCTTTGCATGAACAGAACCTGACTCATTCAAGTGAGCTACTGTGCGTGCAATTTCAGCGCACAGGCCTTTCACCATGGCACCGCCATCGCGTGAAGTTTTGCGACCCACCAGGTCGTTGGCCTGAATGGCGGTCGTGCCTTCATAAATGGTCAGAATCTTGGCATCGCGGTAGTACTGCGCTGCACCTGTTTCTTCAATAAAGCCCATGCCGCCGTGAACTTGCACGCCGGTGGATGCGACTTCAATGCTCATCTCTGTAGACCAGCCCTTGACCAGCGGCACCATGAACTCGTAAACGGCCATGTTCTGCTTGCGGGTTGCTTCGTCTGAGTGAAAGTGTGCTGCATCGTACGCGGCACCAGCCACGCAGGCCATTGCACGTGCTGCTTCCACTTGCGCACGCATGCTCATCAACATGCGCTTGACATCGGGGTGGTTGATAATGGCCACGGCTTCGTTGGCGGAACCATCAACGGGACGTGACTGAACGCGGTCGTTGGCGTAACGCACAGCCTGCTGGTAGGCACGCTCGGCAACACCGATGCCCTGCACACCCACCTGGAAGCGGGCTGCGTTCATCATCACGAACATGTACTGCAGGCCCTTGTTTTCTTCACCAACCAGGTAGCCGATTGCGCCCTTGCCCACTTCGCCCTTGTCATCGCCATACAACAGCACTGCTGTTGGAGAGGCTTTGATGCCCAGCTTGTGTTCGATGGATGCGCAGTACACGTCGTTGCGCTTGCCCAAAGAACCGTCGCCATTCACCAGGAACTTGGGAACAACGAACAGGCTGATGCCCTTCACGCCTTCAGGCGCATCGGGGGTACGGGCCAACACCAAGTGGACGATGTTCTCGGCCATGTCGTGTTCGCCGTAAGTGATGTAAATCTTCTGGCCGGAAATGCGGTAAGTACCATCACCCTGCGGCACGGCCTTGGAACGAACCATGGCCAAGTCTGAACCGGCTTGTGGCTCGGTCAGGTTCATGGTGCCGGTCCATTCACCGGAAATCATTTTGGGCAAATAAGTTTCTTTCTGTTCCTGGCTACCTGCCACCAACAGTGCTTCAATGGCACCGTCGGTCAACAAGGGGCACAGCGCAAAGCTGAGGTTGGCTCCGTTAACCATTTCCATGCAAGGTGTTGCCACCAGCTTGGGCAAGCCCTGACCTCCAAATTCAGAAGGGTGCTGCAGACCTTGCCAGCCCTGCTCACCAAATGCCTTGAAAGCTTGCTTGAAGCCTTTGGCTGTGGTTACAACGCCGTCTTTCCAGTTGGCGGCTTCCACGTCGCCCGACCAGTTCAATGGGGCAACCACTTCGCTGGTGAACTTCGCGTTCTCGTTCAGAACCGCATCCACGGTTTCCTCGGTTGCGTCTTCACAACCGGGCAACTGGGATACCTGATCCAGACCTGCCAATTCCTTCAACACAAACATCATGTCTTTGACTGGGGCGTTGTAACTCATTGTCGTCTCCTGATACAGCTTTGCGTGTTTTGATTGCTTACAGTTTTTCGGTCAGTTGGGGTACAACCTCAAACAGGTCGCCCACCAGACCGTAATCGGCCACACCAAAAATTGGTGCTTCGGGATCTTTGTTGACAGCAACGATCACCTTGCTGTCTTTCATGCCGGCCAAGTGCTGAATGGCACCGGAAATACCGAAAGCCATGTACAACTGGGGCGCCACGATTTTGCCGGTTTGGCCAACCTGCCAATCGTTGGGTGCATAGCCTGCATCAACTGCAGCGCGTGATGCGCCAATGGCAGCATTCAACTTGTCAGCCAACGGGTTCAGCACGCTGAAGTTTTCAGCAGAGCCCATGCCACGGCCGCCGGAGATGATGGTGCCTGCGGCTGTCAACTCAGGACGGTCGCTCTTGGCCACTTCTCGGCTTACAAATGTGGACTTGCCGGAATCGGGAGCAGCACTCAGGTTTTCAATAGCAGCCGAACCACCTTCTGCTGCAACTGGATCAAATGCGGTTGTACGCACAGTGATCACCTTGGTTGAGTCGGAAGACTGAACCGTGGCAATTACGTTACCCGCATAAATTGGGCGTGTGAATGTGTCTGCACTTTCAACGCTGATGATGTCGGAAATCTGTGCAACGTCCAGCTTGGCCGCAACACGTGGCAACACGTTTTTGCCCACGCTGGTTGAAGGAGCCAGAATGTGGCTGTAGCTAGCAGCCACGGCCAGAATCTGTGCGGCCAGGTTTTCTGCCAACTGGTCGCCCAGTGAATCGGAATCGGCAACCAGGACCTTGGCCACACCCACTGCCTTGGCAGCGTGTTCAGCAGCAGCGCCACAACCCTTGCCGGAAACCAGCACGTGGATGTCGCCACCAATTTTTTGGGCCGCGGCGATGGTGTTCAGCGTGGCGGGCTTGATGCTTTGATTGTCGTGTTCTGCAATAACGAGTACTGACATGATTTGTGCTCCTATATTCCCTGTGTTAGATCACTTTCGCTTCGTTCTTCAGCTTGTCTACCAGCGTGGCCACATCGGGCACGGTGATACCGGCTGAACGTGTGGGCGGGTCGCTCACTTTCAGGGTTTTAATGCGTGGATCCACATTCACGCCCAAATCAGCGGGCTTGATGGTGTCGATCTGTTTTTTCTTGGCTTTCATGATGTTGGGCAGGGTCACATAACGTGGCTCGTTCAAGCGCAGGTCGGTGGTAACAACCGCTGGCAAGCTCAGGCTCACAGTTTCCAGGCCGCCGTCTACTTCACGTGTTACATTCACTTTGCCGCCTTCTACAACCACTTTGGAAGCAAATGTGCCTTGTGGCATGTCGGCCAGTGCAGCCAGCATCTGGCCGGTTTGGTTGCAATCGTCGTCAATGGCTTGCTTGCCCATGATGACCAGATCAATGCCTTCTTTTTCAACAATGGCTTTCAGGATTTTGGCCACGGCCAAAGGCTGCAATTCCACGTCGGTTTCAACCAGAATGCCACGGTCGGCACCGATGGCGGCAGCTGTACGCAATGTTTCCACGCACTGGGCCACGCCACAGCTCACCGCGATCACTTCAGTGGCCACGCCAGCTTCTTTCAAGCGTGTGGCTTCTTCAACCGCGATTTCGTCGAAGGGGTTCATGGACATTTTGACGTTGGCAATATCTACGCCAGAACCATCGCTTTTGCAGCGAACTTTGACGTTGTAATCGACTACGCGTTTAACGGGTACCAGGATCTTCATGCAAGCCATCCCTTTTGTTGAAATTGGAGAATAGATGATTGGATTATACGAAGCGTTTTTATAAAAAACGCACGATCGTTCGATTTTTCATAGAGTCTACACTCTAAGGGCCGTTCTGTCGAGGCAAGGAATTGACAGAATCAGCCAATTTCACTCCATTTTACTGATTCAGTTTTACCCAGCCAAAGCCTCGACATGGGCGTAAACAGAATCGGCCAGTGCCTCCAGCTCGTAGCCGCCCTCCAGCGTACTGACCAGTTTGCCGTCGCAATACTCCTCAGCCACACGCTTTAGAAAACCGGTTATCCAGCCATAGTCTTCGGTGGTCAATTGAAGGTCTGCCAGCGGATCACTTTCATGTGCATCAAAGCCCGCCGACACCAGCACAAGCTGCGGTTTGAACTGATCGATAGCATCCACCCAATGCTTTTGAATGGCCTGCTTGATTGCTTCACGCCCACCACCCGGCTGTATGGGGCAATTTACCATGTTGCTTGCACCATCCAACCCGCCACTGAATGGGTAAAGCGGCGACTGAAAAATACTGCACATCAACACCTTGGGGTTGTTGGCAAATGCATGTTCGGTGCCGTTTCCATGGTGCACGTCAAAATCAACAATCAGCACGCGTTCCAACCGGTAGGCGTCCATGGCATGTTGCGCCGCAATGGCGACGTTGTTGAACACACAGAACCCCATGGCCTTGTCGACACAAGCATGGTGGCCGGGTGGTCGCACCGCACAAAAGGCATTGTTCACCGCGTGCGCCATGACCAAGTCAACAGCATGCACACAAGCACCCGCCGCGCGGCGGGCGGCATCCAGAGAAAACTCGGACAAGGTGGTGTCGCCGTCAATGTCGATGTTGCGCTTCAAGGGGAAACGCGCCTTGATACTTTCAACATACGCAGGCGTGTGCACAGCCGTGACGGCTGGCCAAGACACTTCGGGCGCCTCGCAGTGCACAAGGCGCGACCACAAATCCGAGGCCTCAAGCTTTTGCCGGATCACCTTCAAACGGGCCATGCTTTCCGGATGGCCCAAACCCGGATTATGCAAGGCGCAATCGGCATGGGAAATATAGGCTGTGGTCATGGCTCAGGCCAAATCCACAGGCAAATGCTGGGTTATAGTGGGGCCAAGACCTGTCAACAACAGCAAAAGCACACAGGGCTTGTACCTGCCACCTCTGACTACCCAAATACCGGACATGCTGATTCCTTTTGAAACTGCTCGCAGACTTGTTAAATCCATTGCCTCCATTCTAATCAGCACAGCGCTTTACACTCAAGCGGCACATGCCCAAGACACCACTCGGGTGAATTTTTCTGAACGGGAAGCTGCTGTTTCCATGGCCCAGCGTCTTCAGGAAAAAGAAGGCATTGCAATTGCGGATACCCTCGCCTTGCTGAAACAGGCGGAGCTGCTGCCAAGGGTTGTACAAGCCGTCAAGCCTCCAAAAACCAAGGGGGTACGCAATTGGGACACCTACCGCAGCCGCTTTGTGGAACCCATTCGAATTCGAAAAGGAATGGCATTCTGGAATGAAAACCTGGAAACCTTGAAGCAAGCCGAGGCCAAGTACAACATTCCGCAAGAAGTGATTGTGGCCATTATTGGCGTGGAAACCATTTACGGGGAACACATCGGGAATTACCGCGTGCTTGATTCACTGGCCACGCTGGCCTTTGCGTACCCGGAAGGGCAAAAAGATCGATCCGGTTTTTTCTTGAGTGAACTTGAGTCATTCATTGCCCTGTGCAACAAAACCCACCTGGACGCGCTGGAAGTCAAAGGCTCGTATGCCGGCGCCATAGGTTTAGGGCAATTCATGCCCAGCTCATGGACTGCCTATGCGGTGGATGGCGATGCCGATGGCATTGTTGACCTGTTTCACAGCCGGAAAGATGCCATTTTCAGTGTGGCCAACTTCCTGAAAGTGCATGGCTGGGAAAGTGGCAAAGCCACACGCGTGCTGGTGGACATTGAGCACGCAGACAACCTGGCTGAACTGCTGGCACCCGATATCGTGCCCACCTTTACTGCGGCTGCCATGCAGCAAAAAGGCCTGAAACTGAACGGTGAAACACTGCCTGATGAAAAGCTGGCTCTGATTGAACTGGTTCGCGGCGAAGGTGAATCAGCTTACGTGGTAGGTGGCCAGAACTTCTTCGTGGTGACTCGGTACAACCGCAGTTCCTTCTATGCCAATGCCGTTCTCGAATTGAGCGAAGCATTGAAGCTGAGAAGGGACATGCTGAACTGAGCTTTAACTAAGCCGGAAAAACCCCAGTGGACAGGTAACGATCGCCCCTGTCGCACACGATGAACACGATGGTAGCGTTTTCCACTTCTTCGGCAATTTTCAAGGCGATGTGCGCCGCACCGGCCGCTGAAATGCCGCAGAAAATACCCTCTTCTGCCGCCATTTTGCGAGCCATTTCCTCAGCCTCAGCTTGGGTAACCTGAACCACGCGGTCTACGCCAGCGGGTTTGTAAATTTTCGGCAGGTATTCCTGGGGCCACTTGCGAATACCGGGAATTTGAGACCCTTCACTGGGTTCAGCACCGATAATTTGTACATTCGGGTTTTGGCTTTTCAAGTAACGCGACACGCCCATGATGGAACCTGTGGTGCCCATGGCGCTCACGAAATGAGTGACCTTGCCGGCGGTGTCTCGCCAGATTTCAGGTCCGGTGGTTTCAAAATGGGCAAGCGGGTTGTCCTCATTGGCAAACTGGTCAAGAATCACGCCCTTGCCCTGATCCCGCATTTGCTCGGCCAAATCTCGCGCATATTCCATTCCGCCTTTTTGGGGCGTCAATACAATTTCTGCACCAAAGGCCCGCATGGTTTGACGGCGTTCAATGCTGAGGTGTTCCGGCATGATCAGCACCATGCGATAACCACGAATGGCAGCTGCCATGGCCAGCGCAATGCCGGTGTTGCCCGAGGTGGCTTCGATCAAAGTATCGCCGGGCTTGATATTTCCACGTGCCTCGGCATGCTTGATCATGGAAATCGCCGGGCGGTCTTTGACAGAACCTGCCGGGTTATTGCCTTCAAGCTTGCCCAGAACCACATTGCCACGGCTTGCATTGCCTTGGCCCGGCAGGCGTTGCAGTTGCACCAGTGGGGTGTTGCCGATGGTGTCTTCGATGGTGAGGTATTTCAAAGCCGGATCACTTTTAACAAAGGTAATCCGGCTATTTTACTGCGCTTGAAGCGGGTGTGCCCATTGGCAGCACCCAATATGAGACGCTCAGTGTGGGTGCACAACGCCATCGCGCAAGGCGGGGCGATGTTCAATCCACTGCGGAATCAGGGAAGCAATAATCATCGTGAACAGGCCAAGTACCATGCCCAACAACTGGGGCGGCCAAATTTCACTGGGGAAGAAGTTTTTGGCAATCAACCAGCTGCTGATCCCCACGATGATTGAACACACCGCGCCTTGCGAGGTGGCCCTTTTCCAGTACAGACCAAACACCAAGGGCACGAATGCGGCGGCCAGCGTAATTTCATAGGCGCTTTCAACCATTTCAAAAATGGAAGAATCGCTGTTGATGGAAAAGGCCACCACAATGATTGCAAATACAAACACCGACACCCGCATGGTGAGCAACAGGGCCTTGTCGTCCATCTTGGGAAACGCCACCTTCACGATATTCTCGGAAAACGAAACCGCTGGAGCCAGCAAAGTGGCACTGGACGTACTCATGATGGCGGAAATCAGCGCACCGAAAAACACGATTTGTGCAAACACCGGCGTGTGGTTCAACACCAGGTTGGGCAACACCATTTGGGAATCTTCCGTGACCATGGCGATGAATGTGGCCGGGTCGATCATGATGGCGCCATACGCCAGAAACACGGGAATGAAGGCAAAGAAGAAGTAAAGCGAACCACCCAGTACCGCACCACGCACCGCTGTTTTTTCATTCTTGGCGGAACTGATGCGCTGGAAAATGTCCTGCTGGGGGATGGAGCCAAATGCCATGGTCAGGAATGCCCCCACAAAGGGAACCCACATGACGTAACTGAATTCTTCAGGGAAAAACTGCAGTTTGCCCGCCGCTTCTGCATGGGCCACCACTGTGCCCACACCACCAGCCAGGTCAGCGACGATCCACATGATGTAAATCAGGCCAGCTGCAATCACAACCATCTGGATGAAGTCGAGAATGGCAACCGATAACATGCCACCAAACACGGTGTAGATCAGCACCACACTGGCGCCGATGATCATGCCCCATTCCCGGGAAATTGCACCATCACTGAGCACGAAGAAGATCAAACCCAGTGCAGTGATTTGAGCGGCAACCCAACCCAGGTACGACACCACGATACAGGCGCTGCAAAACACCTCGACTGCACGGTTGTAACGCACGCGGTAGTAATCGCCCAAGGTCAACAAATTCAGGCGGTAAATTTTGGGAGCGATGAACAAACCGGCCAGAATCAGGCACATGGACGCGCCAAAGGGGTCGGCCACGATACCACTCAAACCCTCTTCCACGAAGGTGGACGAGATGCCCAGCACCGTTTCTGAACCAAACCAGGTGGCAAACACCGTGGCGGTCACGATGGGCAGTGAAAGATGTCGACCCGCCACGGCGTAGTCGGCCGCACTGTGAACATTTCGGGCCACATACAGGCCAATGATTACGGAAACCAGCAAATAGGCAACTACAGAGGCAAGCAACATCGTGAAAACCCACCAGTGAAAGGGAACAATTGCGAATTATAGGCAAGAAACGTGCGCACGATACAGCCCGGGAAGCTTAGTGCCCCACTTAGCCCGCGGAAATCCTAGAACAAACCTTGAGGACCCGCGTGGGCGATCAAAAAAGGCCACAACAAATCCAGCGCAACCAGGCCAAACAGGACAGCCAACATCAACACCATCCAGAACAGGGCCCGATTCAGGCGCTTCTGCTGTTTCACCAGCTGTTCAATTTGACTGTCGACCCGGTTACTGGATTGGGTCAGGTTTTGGTGAAGCAAACGCGGCAAGGCAGGCAGTATTTGTGACCACTGCGCCGCTTCCCACTGCAGGCTGGACTGAAAGCCTTTGAAGCCGATTTGCTGGTGCATCCAGTTTTCAAGATAAGGCTTGGCTGTTTTCCAAAGGTCCAGGTCGGGGTCGAGTTGTCGCCCCAGGCCTTCCACATTCAACAGGGTTTTTTGCAGCAGCACCAATTGGGGCTGAATTTCCACGTTGAAACGCCGTGAGGTTTGAAACAGGCGCATCAGCGCCTGCCCAAGAGAAATTTCCTTGAGTGGCTTGCCAAAGAAGGGTTCGATACAAGCACGAATGGCGGATTCAAGCTCATCGATGCGGGTGCCGGGTGGCACCCACCCTGACTGCACATGCAACTCCGCCACCCGTTTGTAGTCCTGCCTGAAAAAAGCGAGGAAGTTTTGAGCCAGGTATTGCTTGTCCACATCGCTGAGGGTACCGACGATGCCAAAATCAAGCGCAATGTAGCGCCCGAAGTCTTCGGGCTGGTCACCCACGTAAATGTTGCCGGGGTGCATGTCCGCGTGGAAAAAACCATCGCGAAACACCTGGGTGAAAAAAATCTCCACTCCTTCCCGTGACAGCTTTTTCAAATCAATATTGTTTTCGCGCAAGCGATCCAGGTGCGAGATTGGAATGCCGTGCATGCGCTCCATGGTGATCACGGTGCTGCAGCAGTAGTCCCAGTACATCTCGGGAACCCGCAACAGGTGACCGCTGCCCGATGTTGGCGAGAAATTGCGGCGCAACTGTGACGCATTGGCGGCTTCCCGCATCAAATCGAGTTCGTCGTGCAGGTACTTGTTGAACTCGGCCACCACTTCACGCGGTTTCAGGCGCTTGCCATCAGAGGAAATTTTTTCTATCCAGCGCGCGGCTGTTTTCATCAAGGCCAGGTCTTTGTCGATCACATCGATCATGCCGGGGCGCAATACCTTCACCGCCACTTTCTTGCCTTCGTGTTCACCTGCACGAACCACGGCAAAGTGAACCTGTGCAATGGATGCACTGGCCACGGGCGTGTTTTGAAAGTCTACGAACATGTCGTCGATTCGGCGACCAAGGCTGCTTTCGATCAGCTCACGAGCTTTTTCAGAAGCGAATGCAGGCACCTGGTCTTGCAGCTTGGCCAACTCGTCGGCCACATCTTCCGGCAACAAATCACGCCGGGTAGACAGCAACTGACCAAACTTGACGAACAGGGGTCCAAGGTCTTCGAGCGCCCGGCGCATGCGCTCGCCACGGGGGGCCTGCACATGTGAACGCGAAGATATCAGTGTCAGAAACCACTTGGCCAAACCGTTGTTGATCGAGTCTGCTGCGATCAGGAAAAGACCATACTTCCGGGCAACCAATGCAATGCGTGCCAAACGGCGAAGCTTCATGACGGCTCACCTGGCTTTGAACCCGATGTGTTGCCCAGCTTGGCCAGGCGCTTTTCAAGGCGGGCCAGTTCATCACGCAGCTGATTCACTTCACCGCGAAACGCGTCGAATTCGGACGCGGTGGGGGTCATTGATTTTTCATGCACCACGTATTCGCGCAAATTGTTCTTGAAGCGCTGAACCACGTCACGGGCATTGGTACCCAAGGCAGACAGCGTATTCATCACCCAAACCGCCTGTGCATCGCCGACTACGCGAGCCAAATCTCGCTCTGGGTCCCAACTGAGGTCGTTGATCACCGTGGACACCGTTTGGGCAAAGTCCATGTCACCTTCAATGGCAGCCTTTCTGGACATCGCATTGGGGTTACTGACGGCACCCACCAAATCAGACCACTGCATGGTGATCTGCGTGTCCGCAGGGGCCGATAAGCCATTGCTGGGTGCGCTGGGCTGAAAGTAGCCTTGGTCATTGACACGTAACTTGAGCACCACGGGCGCGATGGACAAAGCCAGCACCTTGCCTGATTCTTTCTGCAAACGTGACTTGCTGCTTCGTTGTTGATCCAGAAGATGGTTCAAGACAAGGCACACCATCTGGGTCACTGTGGCGGACATCAAGCCCAAGGGTGCAGACAGAAAGCCGCCTGCCGCCATGGAGCCTTTGGCTTGACCGGCAGAAAGCAGTTTGGAGGCGAACTGAAAAAACAATACGGGGGGACTGGCCAAGGCACACTTCCAACAAACAAAACTTGCTTGAGTGTAACCCAGCCGGGCAAGCCAAGCCCGGCTGGGGAGTTCAAAAATTACAGATTGTGAATGCCTGAAAGCACCCAGCCACCGCCTGACACGGGACGAGACATGATCCAAAGCTCATTGATCTCAGTGGCGTCAGCGTCCTGCTCTTCGCGCAACAGGCCTGTGAAAGCAACTGTAGCAATTTGCTCGTCCACATCGGTTTCAAAACCGATCAACTGGGCATTCAGCGTGACCACATCAGTGCGGTTTACCGCATTGCCACGGGATTCAATTTCCGCACGTAGGTGATCAACCACTTCATCGCTGCAATATTCGCGCAGACCGGCCACATCACCTTGATCAAACACGCCTTGCATGGTGACAAAAAACTTCTTGGCACTGTTCACGAAGTTGGCTTCATCAAAGCCGTGTGGCAAGTCTTTCACTGGCGTTGCAGCAGGCAGCGGGGCATCAAAGGCAGATGAATTACCAAACTGACCGAAACCCTGGTCGCTGCGTGGGGCACCCATGCCAGGTACCGGGTCATTGATCGGGCTTGTATTGCCGGTGACTGAAGCAGGCGCTGTGTAGCGCGGCGCTTCAGGAGACTGGCGATAGCTGTTGTTACTGCTGTTGTTACCATAAGCAGATCCGCTTGCGCCCTGTGCGTTGTAGGCGGGCTGGGGCTTGTTACCCTTTTGACCACGCAACATGCGCACCAGGAATACCACGGCGAACACCAGCGCTCCAACCATCAGCAAAGTGCCCATGAATTCCGCCAAACCCGCACCCATGCCCAGGTGACTAAACAAGGCAGCCAAACCCAAGCCTGCGGCCAAACCAGCCAAGGGGCCCAGGAAGCGATTGCGTGGCGCAGCCGCAGCAGTGTTGCCCGCAGCGGTACCATTGGTGGCTTGCTGCTTGCTCGGTGCGGTACTTGCTGCACCCGAAGGCGAGGCAGGCGGAGATTTCTGGAACTGTGAAGGTGCCGAGCGGCCGAAGCTGCCGCCACTACCCATGCGCTTCGCCTCTGCGTCGCTGGGCAATACACCAAGACTCAAGAAAGCTGCTACCACAGCCATCACCGACAATCGAACTGACCAAACACGGGTATTCAAGGTAAAGCCTCCTGATTTAACAATTATTCACTTGTAGTCTATAGACTTAATCAGGCGAATTTGGTTCCCTGATGCAAGGCAACGACCCCGGCAGTGAAGTTGGTGTACTTCACCTGATCAAAGCCACTGCCCAGCATGATGTTTTTCAGGGTTTCCTGATCCGGGTGCATGCGAATACTTTCCGCGAGGTATTGGTAACTGGCACTGTCCTGTGCAACGATTTGACCAATTTTTGGCAAAACCTGAAAGGAATATAGGTCGTAAGCCGGTGCCAGCAAGGGGTTCACTTTTGAAAACTCGAGCACTAGCACCTTGCCACCGGGCTTGATCACACGGCGCATTTCAGCAAGTGCAACGTCTTTGTGAGTCATGTTGCGCAAACCAAAAGCCACCGTGACCACATCAAAATAATTGTCGGGGAATGGCAGTTTTTCAGCGTCACACAATGCCATTTTTGGCAGATAACCGTGATCAATCATGCGGTTGCGCCCTACGCGCAACATGCTTTCGTTGATGTCGGTCAGCCAGACTTCGCCACTGGGCCCTACCTTGTCGAGAAAGGCCTTGCTCAGGTCGCCCGTGCCACCTGCAATATCCAGCACTTTCATGCCGGGGCGGACACCCGCGGCACGCACGGTACTGGCCTTCCACAGGCGGTGCATGCCACCCGACATCAAATCGTTCATGACGTCGTACTTGGCGGCAACCGAGTCAAAGACCTCGGCCACTTTTTTGGCTTTCTGGTCTTCGGGAACCTTCTCAAAGCCGAAATCGGTAATTTTTTCGTTCATGGGATCAATATGGGACCGGGTTTAATGGCTTGCGCAAGCGCCGCCCTTTTTTTGCTCAAATGGAATGTTTTCAGGTGCGTTGGGCTCGCGGCTTGCGCCTGCATTTTTCATGCGCTCAAGGTAGTCTTCCCAAAGTCCTTCCTGGTTTTCACCCATCCACAGCAGGTACTGCCATGAAAACAGGCCGGAATCGTGGCCATCTGAAAAGAATGGCTTCACGGCATACATGCCCACAGGCTCCAGGTTGTTGATAGTCACCTCTTTCTTGCCCACCTGCAGGGTTTCCTGGCCAGGGCCATGGCCACGCACTTCGGCTGAAGGCGAATACACGCGCAAAAGCTCAAAAGGCAGGTTGAAACAGGCGCCGGTGTCAAACTCCACTTCCAGGACTTTGGACTTTTGATGCACCACGATGCGGGTGGGTACGGGGATGTTGGTGGTTTCCATGCTGCGTAGGGTCTTGGGAATGCGAATCCTCAAGTGTATCTCATCGGGACAGGCCGTGGTTTGTGCGCGGCGCCGTGATTAATTTGATGACGATTCATTCAAGTGTCATATTACTGTCATGGAAATCTACTACTTTATGTGGCACGGAACACAACAAAGCAAGCCAGAGAAGAGGAAAACGAGATGTCCAGCACCATTCTAGTTGTCGAAGACGAGCCCGCAATTGCAGAACTGATCGCGGTGAACCTCAGCTTTGCTGGCCACAAAGTACTTCGGGCCGCCGATGCAGACCAGGCCAAAACCCTGATCACGGCTGAATTGCCTGATTTGGTACTGCTGGACTGGATGTTGCCCGGAAAAACCGGCATCCAGTTTGCCCACGAACTTCGCGCCCAGGAAAGAACCCGCAGCGTGCCCGTCATCATGCTGACTGCCCGCACCGAGGAACAGGACAAAGTGGACGGACTTGAAGCGGGTGCAGACGACTACATTACCAAGCCTTTTTCGCCAAAAGAATTGCTGGCTCGAATCAAGGCAGTGCTTCGCCGCCGGGCTCCCCAACTGACCGATGACACTGTTGAAGTGCACGGCTTGAAACTGGACCCTGTGACCCACCGCATCATGGGCCACGACAAAATCATCGACATGGGCCCCACTGAGTTTCGCCTGCTGCATTTCTTCATGACCCACCCGGAGCGCGTACACAGCCGCACCCAGCTGCTGGACCAGGTGTGGGGCGACCACGTGTTTGTTGAAGAGCGTACCGTGGACGTGCACATTCGCCGCCTGCGCCAGGCCCTGACCATTTCAGGACATGACAGGTTGATAGAAACCGTTCGGGGCGCAGGCTACCGCTTTACTGCCACTCAAAATGAAGGTGCGCTGAACTAAGGGCTCCCTCCGGCAGGATATTCCCCTAGAATACGCACCTATGGCATTCATACTTTTCAGACTGTTTGTGTTGGCCTTGGTGCTTGGCGCGGCTGCAATCGCGGGCCAAATGATCGCTGGCCCAAAAGGCGCGGTGGCGGGCTCCATACTTGCCTCGCTCATCGTGTACGCATTGCATGTGCGTTCAGGCCTGAAGATCATTGACTGGCTGGACGACTTTAAGGTTGAGAATGTACCCGATGTGTCGGGCTGGTGGGACGACCTGGCGGCCAAGCTGTTTCGTTACCTGCGCCTGCACCAGCGGCAGCAACAGGCGCTGACCAACGCCCTGGTTTCATTCCGCACCGCGGCACAAGCCTTGCCTGACGGCGTAGTTACGCTGGATTCGGAAGGCCATATTTCCTGGTGCAATGACACGGCACAAGACCATTTGGGCTTGCGACTAGGCAGTGACATTGGCCAACCATTGATTAACCTGGTTAGAAACCCGAATTTTTCCCAATACATACGCAGCCGCCAGTGGGAACATCCGCTGGTGATGACCGCGCCACGCAGCCGCAGCAAAGTGCTGTCGGTTCAACTGGTCAGTTACGGCGACCAGCAAATGCTGGTATTGTCGCGCGATGTGACCCAGGTTGAAAAACTGGAACGGATGCGCCGCGACTTTATTGCCAATGTGTCCCATGAGTTGAAAACGCCTTTGACCGTGCTTAGCGGCTTTCTGGAGACATTCAGGGACCTGCCCTTGAGCAAGGAGCAGCAGGCGGAATACCTGAACCTGATGTACACCCAGGCCAACCGCATGCAGAACCTGGTGGAAGACCTGCTGGCGCTTTCGGCGCTGGAATCTTCACCCAGCGCCGAAAGCGGAGAATTGGTTGACTTAAGCGGCATTGCCCAGAAAACTGGCGATGAGGCCCAGCAACTTTCTGGTGGGAAACACGACATCCGCGTCGAGGTGGAAACTGGCCTGTTCGCCATGGGCAATACAGCCGAAATTTTCAGTGCCTTCTCGAACATTGTCACCAACGCCATACGCTATACGCCTGAGCGTGGAAAAATTTCCATCGCTTTGCGAAAAACCGAGAACGAAATTGGGAAGTCTTGCGCTGCGTTCGTGGTGCAGGACACGGGCATTGGCGTGTCCGCTGAACACATCCCCCGATTGACCGAGCGTTTTTACCGTGTAGACCGTAGTCGTTCCCGCGAAAGCGGTGGCACTGGGTTGGGCTTGGCCATTGTGAAGCACGTGGTGCAACGCCACGATGGTGAACTGGACATTCAAAGCAGACCGAATGCGGGCAGTACCTTCACGATTCTGATGCCGCTGGCAAAACTTGAAGCTGCGCCTAAATCAGCTGCTGCTCAAATTACAACAGCAGCGTAAATCACAACCTTGTTAGGCGTTATGTAAGCCTTGTTCAGTGTGAGATACCGCCCATCATCGCTTTCGTTGCGCAGGCCTTTGGGTCGGAGTTCTTTGCCGCTCATCTTGCCTTGGGTCTTGGCTGATTTCCCGTCTTATTGATTCTGGCTTGGGACATGCGAAACGCGAGAGCGTCTTCGCATCGATTGCTTACGCAATCGCCCCTCGCTGCGAATCAGCCGGGAAGCCTCGCCCTGAATCGGCAAGATGATGCAGCAAACGAACACCTCACAGCCTGCGAACTTGCGCCAGTTAGTGGCTTGTGACAACGAACACTTCTCAGGCTGCGAACTTGCGCTGGTGATTGTGGGACTAGAGATTCAATAAACGCTGCGAGCAACGAACTGCTGGCGGAGAACACAGGCTCAGCGCAAAATCCTGTCTGGAGTAGCAGGCGCTGTCCTTCGAGTTTGCAAAGGCGGCATTGCCCTTGCACCGCCATTCAAGAAAGCCTGCCCGTTTGAATTCACACGCCACGTTCGGCTGCAAGCCGACACCGAACTCGGCCATCTTTTTTGCCGAGGTTCGGTGAGTCAGTGTGAATTTCAAAAAGGGAAATACAGGCTTTCAGGCGGAAGGGGGCAAGCGCCTTTGCAAACGAAGAAGTAGTCGGCACCCTTGCGACCGAAAAGGGTCATGCCACTCGCATACGAAGAAGTGGTCAGCACCTATGAACATGAAAAGGCGGCGCTAGTTCGGAAACGCCTTGTGCAGTTCCGCCCGCAAAACCTGCATCCATTTCGGCTTTGAATCGAGCACCAGTTGCTGCCTCGGCGACAGGGAAATACCGGGTTTGGCTGTTGCCCAGACCGGTGCTGGAAAATGCTTGTCGTCTGTGAAACGGGGAATCACGTGCCAGTGCAGGTGCGGCACCACATTGCCCAAGGTGGCAATGTTGGCCTTGTCGGCCTTGAATACACGTAATACGAACTGCTCAAGAAGAACCACCGCATCCATGCAAAGCATGCGGTCTTCACGACTTAAATCAGAAAACTCGCGCACATGGTCATTCCAGATCAAGCGCAAAAACCCAGGATATTCAGGATCCAGCGCCTCAATGACCCGGAATTTGCTGCAGTTGAACACCCAATCACCGCCCGGTGTGGCGCACAGGGGGCAATTGGCTTCCGCTACAGGCGTGTCCGCACCAGCAGGCAGGTCAGCTGCCGGGGCAGCCGACCCTTCATCGTTAAGGGCCTCGTTCAAGGTCATACCAAAATACGTTCAATGCCGCCGTCGTTGGCTTCTTTCACGTAGTTCTGCAACCATTCCTTACCCAGCACGTTCTTGGCAATTTCAACCACGATGTAATCAGCTGTTACGTTGGCGTCGTCGCTGTAGCGGCTCAGGCCCTGCAAACACGATGGGCAGCTGGTCAGAATTTTCACATCTGCTTCTGGTGCCTTATCGCGCAGCTTGTCGGCGCCCTTGCGCATTTCCTCTTCCTTGCGGAAGCGGACCTGCGTAGCCACGTCAGGACGTGACACGCCAAAGGTGCCTGACTCGCCACAGCAGCGGTCATTCTTGGTGATGTTCTGGCCTTGCAGCTCGCTGTTCATCAACTGGTTGACTACTTTCAACGGGTCATAAGTTTTCATGGGCGTGTGGCAGGGGTCGTGGTACATGTACTGCGTACCGGTGACGTTGTCCAGCTTCACGCCTTTTTCCATCAGGAATTCATGAATGTCAATGATGCGGCAGCCCGGGAAAATCTTGTCGAATTCATAGCCCTGCAACTGGTCATAACACGTGCCACAGCTGACCACCACGGTTTTGATGTCGAGGTAATTCAGCGTATTGGCCACGCGGTGGAACAGCACGCGATTGTCCGTGATCATTTTCTCGGCTTTGTCGTACTGCCCTGCCCCACGCTGCGGGTATCCACAGCACAGGTAACCGGGTGGCAACACTGTTTGTACGCCCACATTCCAGAGCATGGCTTGCGTGGCCAGGCCAACCTGGCTGTAAAGCCGCTCGGAACCACAACCAGGGAAGTAGAACACCGCTTCCGTGTCGGCTTGCGTGGTTTTCGGGTTGCGAATCACTGGCACGTAATCGCTGTTTTCAATGTCCAGCAAGGCACGTGCCGTTTTCTTCGGCAAACCGCCGGGCATGGGCTTGTTGATGAAGTGAATCACCTGCTCGCGAATAGGCGCTTTGCCCACAGTGGCGGGCGGCTTCTCAGTCTGCTTGTGCAAAAAGCCCAATGACTTGGCCACTTTGTAAGCACCACGCTGCACCTTGTAGCCAATGCCGGTCATGCCAACGCGCATCGCCTTGATGGTGGCCGGGTCTTTCGCATTCAGGAAAGTCATGGCCAGGGCTGTGCCGGGGTTGAAGCTTTTCTTGTCCATCTTGCGCAGCAAGGCGCGCATGTTCATGGACACTTCACCGAAATCGATATCGACCGGGCAAGGTGTCAGGCACTTGTGGCAAACCGTGCAGTGGTCGGCCACGTCTTCAAATTCTTCCCAATGCTTGATGGACACACCACGGCGGGTTTGTTCTTCGTACAGGAAAGCCTCGACCAGCAAGGATGTGGCCAGAATCTTGTTGCGTGGGCTGTACAGCAAATTGGCGCGAGGCACGTGTGTGGAACACACGGGCTTGCACTTGCCGCAACGCAGGCAGTCTTTCACGGAATCGGAAATGGAGCCGATGTCGCTTTGGCTCATGATCAGGCTTTCATGGCCCATGAGGTTGAAGCTGGGCGTGTAGGCATTGGTCAAATCACCGCCGGGCAACAGTTTACCCTTGTTGAAACGACCTTCCGGATCAATGCGCTGCTTGTAGTCCTGGAAGGGCTGCAGCTCTTCCTTGGTCAGGTATTGGTATTTTGTAATACCAATACCATGCTCACCGGAAATCACACCATCCAGATTGCGCGCAATCTGCATGATGCGGTCAACAGTGTGTTCCGCTTCGCGCAGCATTTCGTAGTCATCGGAATTCACCGGGATGTTGGTGTGCACGTTGCCATCGCCAGCGTGCATGTGCAGGGCCACGAACAAGCGGCCACGCAATACCTGCTTGTGAACAGCCTTGCATTCTTCCATTACGGGAACAAACACGCCGCCTTCGAAAATGCGGTTCAGGTTGTGGCGAAGCTCGGTTTTCCAGCTGACGCGGATGGTGCGGTCTTGCAGCACATCAAACACGGTGGCTTCAGGCTGATCAACCAAGCGATGCGCCAGGTTTTCTTCAAGGTGCCCAAGGCCCAGGGTTTTCAGAACAGGGTTGGCTTGCGCCAGCGGCATGTTCATATTGGACAGCAACCAGCTCCAGCGATCGTGCACTGTTTCCAGCAACTCCACAGCACGGCCCACGCGGTCGCCCACCAGGTCTTCAACAGACAACTTGGTGGAATCCACTTCGTCGGTTTTGCCCAAGGTCAAGGGCTTTTCAAAGAAGGCACGCAGCGCGGCAACCAGTTTCAGCTTGTTGCGGATCGACAACTCGATATTGATGCGTTCGATCTCGTCGGTGTATTCGCCCATGCGTGGCAGGGGAATCACCACGTCTTCATTGATTTTGAAGGCATTGGTGTGGCGCGCAATGGCGGCTGTGCGGGCACGGTCCAGCCAGAACTTCTTGCGGGCTTCGGGGCTGACGGCCACAAAACCCTCACCCGCGCGGCCATTGGACAGGCGCACGACTTCGGATGCAGCTTGGGCCACGGCATTTTCATCATCGCCCACGATGTCGCCAAACAGCACCATTTTCGGGAAAGCGCCGCGCTTGGACTTCGGGCTGTACTTCACCGCGCGCAGATAGCGCTCGTCCAGGTGTTCCAGGCCGGCCAGAATGGCGCCCATGGCTTTGCCTTCACCGTCGAGGTAATTCTTGATCTCAACGATTGAAGGCACCGCGTCACGGGCCTGGCCATAGAATTCCAGGCACACCGTGCGGGTGTGCTTGGGCATGCGGTGCAAGATCCACTTGGCCGAGGTAATCAGGCCGTCACAACCCTCTTTCTGAATGCCGGGCAGACCAGCCAGAAACTTGTCTGTCACGTCCTTGCCCAAGCCCACCTTGCGGAAACGGGCGCCTTCGACAGTCAGGCGCTCGGTTTTCAGGATTTTCGCATTGGGTGCCAAACGGCCATCGGACCACACCAGGTCGAAATCGGCCTGAGGCGCATCGTGAATTTTGCTCAGGTTGTGGTTGACCCGGGTAATTTCAAGCCAGTCGCCTTGAGGGTCGACCATTCTCCACCAGGCCAAATTGTCAAGCGCAGTGCCCCACAACACGGCCTTCTTGCCGCCTGCGTTCATGGCCACGTTGCCGCCAATGCAGCTTGCTTCAGCGGAAGTGGGATCAACTGCAAAAATGCGACCGGCTGCTTCGGCGGCCTCAGCCACGCGCTTGGTGACCACGCCTGCACCGGAAAACACGGTGG
This sequence comes from Limnobacter thiooxidans, assembly GCF_036323495.1. Classification (NCBI taxonomy): domain Bacteria; kingdom Pseudomonadati; phylum Pseudomonadota; class Betaproteobacteria; order Burkholderiales; family Burkholderiaceae; genus Limnobacter; species Limnobacter thiooxidans. The sequence continues at coordinate 2,674,609 of NZ_AP028947.1, forward strand.
CGTATTCCTGGGTCAGGCCAGGCAGCACTTCCATGACCACCGGGCCAAGCTCTTCCAGTTTTTCTGTGTTGATGATGGCCGACATGGCGGTCAGGGGCACTGCGCCACCGGTGTAACCGGTGCCGCCTCCACGAGGAATGATGGTCAAGCCAAGGTCGATACAGGCTTTCACCAAGCCGGGAATTTCAGATTCGCGGTCGGGGGTCAGCACCACGAAGGGGTACTCAACGCGCCAGTCGGTGGCATCTGTTACGTGGGATACTCGGGACAAGCCGTCGTACTTGATGTTGTCTTTGGCGGTGTGCTCGCCCAACTTTTTGCGAGCATGGCCGCGCAAAATGGCCGTGGCCTCCAATTCACGCTGGAACTCAAGAACGGCCTTCTCAGCGGTGGTTAACAGCTCTCGAACTTTTGCGCTGCGATCTTCGGAATCAGCTTCAACAGCTGCTTCTTTCACTTCGACCCGGCGTGCATCAATTTCACGCAAGCGATGAAACAAGGCCTCAATCAGGGCTGTCAGGCGCTTGGGGTTGTCCAGCAGGTCGTCCTGGAGGTAAGGGTTGCGCCGCACCACCCAGATGTCGCCCAACACCTCGAACAGCATGCGAGCTGAACGTCCTGTTTTGCGCTCCTGGCGCAGCTCCTGGAGAATTTTCCATGAAGACTCGCCCAAGAGGCGAATGACGATTTCACGGTCTGAAAAAGAGGTGTAGTTGTACGGAATCTCGCGCAGGCGAGCGGTTTCGCCGGCAGAGGATTTCAATGTGTTCAATTCGACTGGTGCGTTCATGCAAAACCTTTTGACTGCTTAGCTGATCATGGTATCAAAAACCAGACGTTTGCGCCTAGAGTGACGCCCCTCATTTTTCGCCCAAAACCCTTATGGCATAAGGGTTTTGAGTACTTTCCATATTCAATATGCTACATGCGCTTGGGCGAGGAAACTCCCAACACAGCCAAGCCATTGGCCAACACGGTGGCTACAGCCACCAGCAGCGCCACTCGAGCGGTTTTCAATGCCACATCGTCGATGCGGACCCGCTCTGCGTTGTAGAAGGTGTGGAAGGCCGCAGCGAGCTCACGCAGGTAAAAAGCAATGTGGTGCGGAGCCAACTCTTCTGCGGACTTGACCAAAACATCGCCGTAGGAAGCCAACACACGCAGCAAGGCCTGCTCGGAAGGTGCTGCCAGAAGGGTTAAATCCGCGGCATCGAGTTTGCCCAAATCAATTTCGGCCTGATCCAGGATGGAGTGAATGCGGGCATGGGCATACTGCACGTAGTACACCGGGTTTTCATCCGACTGCGCTAACGCCAAATCAACATCAAACACAAATTCAGTGTCGGCCTTGCGGCTGACCAGGAAAAAACGCACGGCGTCGCGGCCTTTGGTGAGCGCCTCGGGCTGCTCCAGCATGGGCAGGTTTTCATCCACACCGCCTGACCAGCAGATCAGGTCGCGCACGGTGACGTAGCTACCCGCGCGCTTGGAAATCTTGACTTCCTGCCCGCCTTTCATGACGGTGACCATTTTGTGCAACACGTAGTCGGGGTAGCCTTGCGGAATACCCACGTCGCAGGCCTGCAAACCAGCGCGCACCCGGGCAATGGTGCCGTGGTGGTCAGTGCCCTGGATGTTGATGACCTTGCCAAAGCCGCGCTTGAATTTTTGAATGTGGTAAGCCACATCAGGCACAAAGTAGGTGTAACCGCCTTCGGATTTGCGCATTACGCGGTCTTTGTCATCGCCGTAATCAGTTGAACGAAGCCACAAGGCACCACCCTCTTCAAAGGTTTTACCGGAAGCAACCATTTTTTCAACAGCCTCTTCCACCTTGCCTTCGGAATACAACGAGCTTTCGAGATAAAACTGGTCGAAATTCACGCCGAAGGCTTTCAAATCGAGGTCTTGCTCGGCGCGCAGGTAAGCCACGGCAAAGGCGCGAATGGATTCGAAATCTTCAACATTGCCACTGCCCTTGACGGGTTCGCCATCCGCAGCCTGCACTTCTTTGCCAGCCAGAAAGTCGGCCGCAATGTCGGCAATGTAGTCGCCGTTGTAGGCGTTTTCAGGCCATTGCGCATCACCCGGCTTGAAGCCCTTGGCACGGGCTTGCACAGATGTGGCCAAGGTTTGGATCTGCACACCGGCGTCGTTGTAATAAAACTCTTTGTGAACCTTCCAGCCCTGCGTTTTCATGACTGCGGCCATGGCATCGCCTAGTGCGGCCTGACGACCATGACCTACATGCAATGGGCCGGTGGGGTTTGCAGAGACAAATTCCAGCAGCACGGCCTGCCCTGCCTGTGCGTTGGTTTTTCCGAATTCTGCGCCCTGTTGAAGCACGGCTGCCACCACGGCCACACGGGCCTGCTGGCTTAAACGAATATTGATAAAGCCTGGGCCCGCAACTTCAACTGCATCGACGAGACCTGCGCAAACGGGGTTGGCCTTGACGTGATCTGCCAGCAACTGGGCCAGTTCACGCGGGTTGCGGCGGGCTGGCTTGGCCAACTGCATGGCCAGGTTGCAGGCGGCGTCGCCGTGGCTGGGGTCTTTCGGCTTTTCCAAGGCCACTGTGCCTTCAAAAGACTGGTTCAAGGCAGCGGCGGCAGCCGCTTCAAATGCGGCAATCAGTGTGTTTCGTTGTTGGGCAAGCATGGGGAGGTGTTGGGGCTGTGTTGAGCTAAGCCCCTGATTGTACCAAGTATTCCTTCTTGCCGCCTTCTGACCAATCTAACTTGGCCTACATCCGGCAGTTTGCTTATTTTTTCTTGGCCACCCAGGCAAAATGCTTTTGCAAGGCCTCGTCGGCCAGCAGGGCTTGGGCGGTAGGGTAATTTTTGGCCAGTTGCATTTCATCGTACAAGTCATGAATGCCGTCGTGACACAGCCTGCAGATGTTCAATCCACTGTTCAGGGCTTCCTTGTCAAAGTTTTTTCGAAAGAATGCACGCCGGTGCAATTTTTTGGGAATGAGGTGGTGGAATGTCAGTAGCGTGAAGCGGCCGCAACACAGGCACTCACCCGATTTAATTCTTGAAGATTTCATACTGCCGGCATCTCAAACCTGATCAAGATTGACGCTTGACCCATTCGCGCATTCGCAATGCTGAATCGGTTGCTAACTGTTCCAGCCCTTTGGCAACCGACTCACGGTTGACTTGGGGCTGATTCTGACTGACCTTCCACTTGCCAACCAAACTCTCGATTTGCACTTCAAAACCGACAATTGCCTTTTTGATTTGCTCGATGAATTCAGGTGGTGCATCGCTGAGCGACCAGGGCTGGTCACGGGAAGACTCCTGCTGTACTGTCAAATCATTGAGTTGCTTGTGCAACCACGCTGCATCTTCGACAACTCTCATTTTCCCACGGACGTGAACCACAACATAGTTCCAGGTGGGCACTACCTTTTCAGTCTCTTTCTTGGTGGCGTACCAGGACGGAGTGATGTAGTGCTCATCACCCTGAAAAACAAGCAATGTTGACGGTGACAGGCCGATGTCATTGAGTATCGGATTGGCCCGCGCAACATGACCTCGCAAAACCTTTTCGCCATTCTCGTTTTCCGCGATCATCAAGGGGATGTGATTGGCGTTCAGGCCAGACTCAGAGAGCGTAACCACCGTGGCCAGCGGGTGTGCCTTGATCAGATCGAAAAGCAACTGCTGTGATGTTTCTTCAAAGTGTTTGGGTAGATACATGGCTACTTCAATATTTGAATTTGTGCAGGATCAGCAACAAGCAAGCGAATTTGATCGGCAAACGGCTCAACAATTCCCGACACCACAATTGTTTTTCCGAAAAAGAATTTGGGCAGGTCATGAATGCCCTGGTAGGAATACCAGGCGGCCACACGGCCATCAATGACCACGGTCAGGTTGGAGGGGTCGCGGAAATTGGTGTGGGAATTGAGATCCACTTGGTCGCGTTCGGTACGCAGTTTGCTTGAGCGCACTTTGAACTGAACCTGCACTTCTTCATTGAGACGGGTGACCGCCTTTTCTGCAGAAATCGGCGCAGCCGGTGCAAGCACAGGCTGAAGCAGTGAAAGCAGCAGGAATATTCTGGCGCATTGTCGCAGCATGTGTACCTCCCGTTTGGTTTTGAATAGCCTAGCCTAAAGCCAAACGAAACGCACAATCATGTATAGCCCCAAGGCAAAAAGACCTGCAAAAAAAACGGTTTTGAAGGTGTCGGCGCTCAACATGGCGCGGCACTTTTGACCGGTCACCACGCCCAGCATGGTCGGAATCAGGCACAAAGTTGACTCCCAAGCGGCGGTCAATTCAAACCGGCCCTTGAGGTACAGGCCCACCGCCATTGCGAAGGTGCCCACGGTGAAAACCAGCCCTAGCGCCTGCAACAGCGCATCTTTATCCAGGCCCAGCGAATTCATGTAAGGGGCGGAAGGCACGGACGACACGCCCGTGGCCCCAGCCAGAAAACCAGTCAAGCCACCCACCAGGGGCGAGGCCCAGCGTTCATTGCGGGGGCTGACCAGCATATTGAACTTGAACAAGCCCAACAAGGCATACACAAACAGCACCACGCCAAGTGCCAGGGTGGCATAAGCTGGCGATTCGCCCGTGAGCACGCCCACGCCGAATGCAGCCCCGATACACACCATGAGCAACAGGGTGCCGAAGCGGCGAGTGGCGCCGAACATGCTGGGGCCCACCAGCATTTGCCACACATTGCTGACCATGGAGGGCACCACGATCAGTGCTGCCGCCTGTACGGGCGGAACCACCACCGCCATCAAGCCGATGGCGATGGGCGGCAAACCCATGCCGGTGACACCCTTGACAAACCCGGCCACCAAAAAGGCCACGCCCACAATCAGGCTGTAATTGCTGAATTCCAAAACGGGTCCTTCAATTCAAGGAATTTAAATGGGGGCTGGGGCAGACTTCGCCCCCTCTCCGAGTTCACGCTGCATGATAAGGGTGCCCAACCACCGGTTGAACTTGTAGCCCACACTGGGCATGTTTCCTACTTCCACAAAGCCAAGCTTGCTGTGGAGCGCGGCAGAACCTGTTGCACCTGTTTGTGCAATGACAGCTACCATTTGTCGCCAAGGGCCCAGTTCGCAACGGCGAATAACCTCGGACAACAAAGCTGTACCAATGCCCACACCCGTGTGTTGGGGCGACAGGTACACGGAATCCTCAACGGTGTAGCGGTAGGCAGGCCTGGGCCGGTAACTAGCTGCATAGGCATACCCAACAATTTCACCAGCCATTTCAGCCACCAGGTAGGGCAAGCCACAATCCAGTATGGCTTGCCTGCGCGCACACATTTCTTCCAGAGAGGGCGGCAACAATTCAAAGGTGGCCAGTTCGTTCAACACATAATGGGCATACAGGGCTTGCACGGCGACCATGTCGGCGACAGTTGCATCACGGATTACAGCTGCATTGTTCATTCTGCGTTAAACCCACTTCACAACGGGGGGTGCCTCATAGGTTTTAAAGGCATTCAACAATTCAATTGGACAAGTCGCCGACATCAGCATGTTGCGGTGTTGTGTGCGAATGAATGCTTCCGAGTGGGCATGATTCAAGAACGCCAGCAGGCCGTCGTAATAGCCATTCACGTTGAGCACCCCCACAGGCTTGCTGTGAAAACTCAATTGCCCCCAGGTCAGGATTTCAAACAATTCTTCAAACGTGCCCAAACCACCGGGCAGTGCAATAAAGCCATCGGACAACTCCGCCATCCTGGCTTTGCGCTCGTGCATGTTTCGAGTGATAAACAATTCGGTAAGCGCCGGGTGTGCCAGTTCCTTGGTGACGAGTTGTTCAGGAATGACCCCAACCGCCGTGCCCCCTTGGTCCAGTACCTCTTGGGCAACAATACCCATCAAGCCCAAATTTGAGCCACCGTATACCAACCCCAGATTGTTGGCGACCAAGGCGCGTGCAAGTGCTTTCGCACCTTCAGCATATTCAACGCGGCTGCCGGGGCTGGAGCCACAATACACACAGATATTTTTCATGATTCAGAAGTGTTCAGCGTACAAAGTGTTGATCCAATCCTGCCGCGCCTGAGCAGCAACCGTGGCCACCTGTTCACCGGCCTGCAGGCCTGAAATTTTGGCGGCAAGAAATGATTTGTAATGCCCAGCTTCCAGATTGTCGACCGCCAACTCAACAAAGTTGTGGACAGGACTGCCCCCAGCAAGGGATTGGATCAAGCCATTCACATGACGCAGGCGGGCGGGTTTGCGATACAAATCCACACGGTTAAAAAACTGGCCGAAACTGTCGGAATCGAATTGATTGGTCTGCAGGAACGCAAGAAAATTTGAAGCCAGTGTGGCCAAGTCTTCGGTATCGCGGGGCAAGCGCCAGGCTTTGGCCAGCGCCTTGATGTCAGTCGCATTCAGGAAAAAGCCCAGTGAATAGACCCACCGGTCTTGCGCTGTTTGCGGGCCAGTTTGCAAACCATTCAGTCGATCGAATTCAGGCTTGTCGAATTGAGCGAAAGGCACGGCGCAACCGGAAGCCAATTCCGGCCAGCATTCAAGCTTGCTGATCAGTTTGATCATGCGCGATGGTTTTTCTTCACCCATGCCTTTGTTGAATTCGGCGTATACCCGTTCGGCCACCAGGTGCTGTAATTCACCGCTGTCGCGCAAATTGCGGCACAAGGCCAAGGTATCTTCGGCCACCAAGAAATCAAGAAAGCGAGCCAAGAAACGGGCCAGGCGCAGCACGCGCAACGGGTCTTCCACAAATGCAGGGCTGACGTGCCGCATCAACTTGCCTTGCAAATCAGCAAGGCCATTGTAAGGGTCGATCAACCGGGCCTGTGCATCCATTGCCATGGCATTGATGGTGAAATCGCGGCGGGCCAGGTCTTCCTCAAGCGTGACCGTGGGGTCCGCGTGGAAAATAAATCCTTTATAGCCATGCCCGCTTTTTCTTTCCGTGCGGGCCAGTGCATATTCCTCATGAGTGTGCGGATGCAAAAACACGGGGAAGTCTGCACCCACAGGTTTGAAGCCTGCTGAAAACATGTGCTCGACGGTGGCGCCCACCACCACCCAGTCGCGATCGCTGAATTTGCGCCCCATCAAGGCGTCGCGAACTGCCCCACCAACCACATAAACCTGGATGGGCTTGGGCAGTTTGGCAACAACGTGGTCGGGCGAAAAGCCTTGTAGTGCAGAGTGCTGAACCATGGCCATATCAAGAATCAAAGTTGCCCAAGGTTACCACTGAATCAACTGGTGTGAACTGCGGGCAAACGCGTGCGATTGTGCTCACGCGCAAAGTCGATTGCGGGACCTGCCGGCACAATTCTGCTCGGGTTGATCGTGTTGTGGCTGAAATAATAATGACGCTTGATGTGGTGAAGATCCACGGTATCAACGACGCCTGGCCACTGGAACAACTCTCGAAGGTAATTTGAAATATTGGAAAACTCTTCAAGCCGTTGACGGTTGCACTTGAAGTGACCGTGGTAAACCGCATCGAAACGCACCAGGGTGGTGAACAGGCGCCAATCCGCTTCAGTGATCCGGTCGCCCACCAGGTAGCGGTTGTTCTCGAGAATTTTTTCGACCGAATCCAAGGCCATGAATACGCCGTTGTACGCCTCCTCATAAGCCGCTTGCGTGGTTGCAAATCCAGCCTTGTAAACGCCGTTGTTGATGTTGTAATAGACCAGGCCATTCACGCGGTCGATCATGGTTTGAAGCGGTGCCGGGTAATAATCGTCGTGGTTGCCGGTGATGCCATTGAATGCTGTGTTGAACATGCGAATGATTTCCGAGGATTCATTGCTGACGATGCGATGGGTCTGTTTGCACCACAACACGGGCACGGTGACACGCCCTGAATAATCAGCCTTGTGGCGGGTGTAGATTTGATGAAGGAATTCACTGCCGAACAGCTCATCACCGGTGCTGCCTGTGCTGGTATTGAATGACCAGCCGTTACTCAGCATTTCCGGGCTGACCACAGACACGCCAATGTGGTTTTCCAGTTCCTTGAGCTTGCGGAAGATCAGCGTGCGGTGGGCCCATGGGCAGGCCAAGGATACGTACAGGTGATAACGGCCGCTTTCTGCCTTGAAACCTGCATCGCCCGAGGGCCCTGCGGTGCCATCGGCAGTGACCCAATTGCGAAGCTGTGCGCTTTCACGCTTGAACTTGCCATCGCTAGAATCGGTGTCATACCACTTGTCCTGCCATTGCCCTTCGACCAGCAAACCCATGCCTTGCCCTCCAGTTGTTCAACACTCAAGCCCTACCTTAACAAATTAAGGCTTTACAGTTGTTCAATATTCTCGAAGGTGTCGGCCACTTTTTGCCGAAGTGCCGTGCGCTGGGCGTCATCAAGGCGCGCAATGTTTTTGGCCATGAGACCGGTGCGCGGGTTGGCCGCCAGCATGGTTTCATGCTGGTCAAGGAAACCCCAGTACAGGGTGGTGAAGGGGCAGGCTTTGTCGCCCACTTTTTCAGCCGGGTTGTACTTGCAACCCGTGCAGTAATTGCTCATGCGCTTGATGTAAGCGCCAGAAGCAATGTAGGGTTTGCTGGTGAACCGCCCGCCATTGGCAAACAGGGCCATGCCCGCCACATTGGGCAATTCAACCCATTCGACAGCATCCACGTACACAGCCAGAAACCAGTCTTCAACCTGTTGGGGAACCAGGCCCGCCAACAAGGCAAAGTTACCAATCACCATCAAGCGCTGAATGTGATGTGCGTAGGCGTGTTCCACGGTTTGGCCAATAGAATCCTTCATGCAATTCATCTTGGTTTGGCCGGTCCAGAACCACTTGGGCAGGTCGCGGGTCGCTTTTAATGCGTTGTCTTCGCGCATCTTGGGCATATCGAGCCAGTAGACACCACGCATGAATTCACGCCAACCCAGGATTTGGCGAATGAAACCTTCAGCACTGGCTACATCGACCCGATTTTCGCGAAACGCAGCTTCCGCTTTTTGAATCACTTCCAGCGGGTGCAGCAAATGCAGGTTGATTGAACTGGAAACCAGCGAATGCCAGCCAAATGGCGTATTGGTCCACATGGCATCCTGGTAAGTACCAAAGTTGGCAAAACGTATTTCAATAAAGCGATCAAGAGCCTGGAGGGCCTGTTCACGCGTGACAGGCCACTTGAAGTTGGCCAGCGTACCGGGGTGGTCCCCGAAATACTGTTCGACCTCGGCAAACACTTGCTGTGTGATGTCATCAGGCTCAAAAGCGGCGGGCGGCTCAATTTTTCCGGGTCCTGCTTTTGGAAATGCGCTGCGGTTGTCGGCATCGAAATTCCACTTGCCGCCTGCGGGTTCGGCGCTGTCCATCAACACACCGGTGCGCTTGCGCATTTCACGGTAAAAATATTCCATGCGCATTTGCTTGTAGCCGCTGGCCCATTTCGCAAATTCGGCACGGCTACACAGGTAGTGGGTGTCTTCCAGCAAACGCAGTTTCAGCTTGGCGGTTTTGGCGAGTTCCAAAAACTCCTGTTCCAGGCGCCACTCACCGGGCTCAGCCATGTCCAGCTCGCTGTAGCCCTGTTGCTGACACAGTAATTCCACTTCACCCACCAGGCTTCGCTTGCCTGTTTCATTCAGGCTGCGGTAGTGCACGGTATAACCAGCTTGGCGCAATTGGTCAGCGAAGTGGCGCATGGCGCTGAGAAACAGGGCAATGCGTGCCTTGTGAACCCACACCACTGTGGATTCGACATGCGATTCCACCATCAGGACGTCGGCTTGCCCTGGCGGATTGGCCAGCAAGGCGGGGTTGTTGAGGTCTAGTTGGTCGCCCAACACCACCACTGCTTTGTGTGTACTGCTCATCGAATTAATTTTTGCCAGTTTTGGGAGCGGCCTTGCGACACGCTTCCGAACAATATTTTACGTCATCCCAGTTTTTGGCCCAGCTTTTGCGCCAGGTCATGTCCTTGCCGCAAGCCACACAGGGCTTGGTGGGCAAGTAGGACTTGTTGCCTTTGAAGGACTGCGATTTACTCACAAAAACTTAAGCAGATGTGGATTGGTTTCGCAAACGCCAGCCTGCAATCGATTCGCTGATCGAGTCGAGGCTGGACAACAGGTAGAAATCATCTGACGGTTTCTTGCGCAAGGCTGCTGCCGAGCCGCCACACCACACTTCCACGGTCGGCGGCAGTTTTTCGCGTAGCTCAGTCAGCGCATCCAATACAGCGGTCGAACCTTGAATCGCTGAAAAAGAAAGAGCAACAACATCGATGTTCTGCGCTCGTGCAGCCAGCACAATGTCATAAATTGGGGTTTGGGTACCCAAAGACACGCATTGCGCGCCTTCCATTGAAAAAATACATTCAGCCATCAACAAACCTAGGCCGTGCATTTCGTTGGGCAGGGTGGTCAGTAACACGCGCGGACCCTGGCGGGCAGAAGGCATGGTGTTCAAAGCATTGCGCAACACCACCTGGATTGTTTCGGTATAAATGTGTTCTTCGAAGATTTCAAAATAACCGCGCGCCCAGGCGTCACCCACCATGGCGTTCATGGGGGCAACCACTTCAACCACAAAACGGCGAAGCCCCATGGTCATAGCCAGGCGGGACATGGCTTGGCGAAATTCTTCCGCATTGTGGCGCTTGATCAACTCCATGTACCCGTTGAGTTCATCCAGGCTGTCAGGCGCAACATGGATGCGCGAACCCGCACTGCTGACCTCGGCCAGCTTGGCCAGCTCGTCAATGCTCAGGCCGATAATTTTTCCAGGGCGGTGACCACCGTCGATTAGGCGTTTGATGACGCGAAGTTTTTCAACCTGGTTGATCGGATAAATGCGCTCGCCAAAGGCATCTCGACCTGGCTGGGGAAAAAGATAACGTTTTTCCCAGACACGCAATGTGTCTTTGGGAAGACCCGTGTCCCGCTCCACTGCAGCAATGGAAAAGGAGGGCTGGTTTAGATCTGCGCGCTCGTTCATGCGAAAACCCGATCATTCTGAAACTTCAACATCTTTGTTTTGTCCTAGACAAATTGACTTCATACGCTGGACGAATGATAATGGAACCGAAACTATGATTCCCAGTCAAATTAACACATTGACCAAGATTCCACTACATTTATAGAGACGCCCGAGTGATTAACACGCATTGTAATTGGAACGGTCTGTCTAGTCCAGCACGGGTAAACCTGAGGCAAATGGCGTGGGTATTGACGATCGCACTGCTTGCCCTGGGTTTGAACGGGAACGTGAAAGCAGCCAACTTGTCGACACCGGCTGGCGACAAACAGTGCCCTGCTTTGCTGGACCACCAGTTTCAGCGTCTGCAGGATGAAAAACCAGTATCACTGTGCTCATTCAAAGGACAGGTTCTACTTGTTGTAAACACGGCCAGCTATTGCGGCTTCACGGGTCAGTACGAGGAACTTGAACAACTGCAGCGCCAATACAGTGCCAAGGGTTTTAATGTGCTCGGCTTCCCGTCAAATGAGTTCGGCAAGCAGGAACCCAAGTCCAACAAAGAGATTGCTGAGTTTTGCAACAACACCTTTGGCGTGAAGTTTCCGATGTTTGCAAAATCGTCCGTCAAGGGTGACCAGGCCAACCCCTTGTACAAACAGTTAACAAAAGCCACCGGAGAACAACCCGGCTGGAATTTTCACAAATACCTGATCGATCGAAACGGCAAAGTGGTTGGCACCTTCAAAAGTGGGGTGTCACCACAAAGCCCGGAGATCACCCAGGCCATACGCCGTGCACTCGATGCACATCCAATCACAAAGTAGTAATTATTATTGGAGCGCTTCTTCATGAATGCACCGGACGGAATTTTTTTACCTGATGAACAATCTCGCGCAGACCAGCGAAACATTGCCATTCAACGGGTGGGTGTTCGTGCCATCCGGCACCCTATCATTGTCGAAACCTTGGAAGGCCCACAACCTTCTGTGGCTACAATTGATATGGCTGTGTTTTTGCCTGCAGACGTCAAAGGCACGCACATGTCGCGCTTCCTTGAAATTTTGCAAACCCAGGAAAGTGCACTGACGCCTGCTGGCATGAAACACATGATGCAGGACATGCTGCAACGCCTGGATTCCAATGCGGGCACCATCACCATGAAGTTTCCGTATTTTGTCAGGAAGATTGCGCCCATTTCCGGGGTGGCCAGCCTGCTGGATTACGAAGTAACCCTGGAAGCGGACAACAATGGCAAAACCACCGATGTGTTTATCACGGTTGTGGTGCCAGTGACCAGTCTGTGCCCATGCTCCAAGAAAATTTCCGATTACGGCGCGCACAACCAGCGCAGCCACATCACGATTCGCGCCTTGGTGATGGATGGAATTTCAGTGGAAGAGTTGATTCGCATGGCTGAAGAATCAGCCTCGTGCGAATTGTGGGGTTTGCTCAAGCGCCCCGATGAGAAATATGTCACTGAACGCGCCTACGACAATCCTAAATTTGTGGAAGACCTGGTGCGTGATGTCGCCATCCGCTTAAAGGCCAGCAAGAAGGTATTGGCATACAGAATTGAAAGCGAAAACTTCGAATCCATTCACAACCACTCGGCAGTGGCTTGGATAGAAGAGGACAAACGCCTGTAAATTCTCGAACAAACCTTGGTTCCGGCGTAAAAGCCTGAACCAAGAGCCTGTTTGAATGCTGATAACAGGTTAGGATGCTAGCGTTAATGTCAGCCTATTTTTTTACCCGAGCACACATGACCCTGATTTCCAAAAAGCTTTTGCCCAAGGTGGCTGTTGTTGGTGGCGGTATCTCCGGCTTGACCGCAGCCTATGCACTTCGAGACCGTGCCCACGTTACATTGTTTGAAGCCAATGACTACATTGGTGGACACACCAACACTGTGGACATTGAGGTGGAAGGCCAACAGGTGGCGGTGGACACGGGCTTCCTGGTGTACAACGAACGCACTTACCCCAACCTGATTCGCCTGTTCGAAGAACTGAATGTGGAGACGGTTGAGTCGGACATGTCTTTTTCGGTCTGCCTGCCCGAGCTGAACATTGAATGGGCCGGAACCAACCTGAACACCGTGTTTGCCCAGCGTCGCAATTTGCTGCGCCCGCGCTTCATCCGCATGCTGCTGGACATTTTGCGCTTTAACAAGGAAGCCACCGCCATGGTGGCCGATGCGGGCCGAGTCGATTTGTTCAAAAGCAAAGCCAAAATGCACCTGGGCGACTACCTGGTGCAGGAAAAGTACAGCGCCGAATTTAGGGATTGGTATCTGATCCCGATGGCTGCGGCCATTTGGTCTTGCCCCAGCGAACAGATGCTGGCTTTCCCTGTGGCAACCTTTATCCAGTTTTGTCACAACCACGGCTTGCTGCAAGTGAATGACCGACCCAAGTGGTTCACCGTGAAAAACGGCGCCCGAAATTACGTTCAGAAGATTCTGCCTTTCATCGACGTAGTGCACAAATCAACACCCGTGCAGGAAGTGGACACCACGGGCCCAAAGCCCATCGTGAAAACCAGCCTGGGTGCACAGGAATTTGACCAGGTCATTCTGGCTTGCCACAGTGATGAAGCGCTGGCCATGTTGAAGGGCAACGAAGCGCAAAAAGAGCAACTGCGCCACATCAAGTACCAACCCAACGTGGCTTACTTGCACACTGACGCCAAGCTGATGCCCAAAACACGCAGCACCTGGTCTTCCTGGAACTACCTCAGCGATGTGTTGAATCCGCAGCCCAGTGTGTCGGTGACCTACTGGAGCAACTTGCTGCAGCCTTTGCCCGTGAAGACACCGATTTTCGTGACTTTGAATCCGATTATCCAGCCTGACAGCAACAAGGTATTCCGTGAAATTCATTATTCACACCCCGTGTTTGACGTGCCTGCTGTGCAAGCCCAGCAAGCGCTGACAGACCTTCAAGGTTTGAACAGTATTTACCTGGCCGGCGCGTGGATGAAGTATGGTTTCCATGAAGATGGCCACACGTCGGGATTGAATGCCGCACGTGCCCTGATTGGCAAATTGTCGAAGACCACACAACAGGCGGCTTGATGGCGCAACCGCGTTTTCAACTGAATGAAGTCAAAATGGCCTGGGGGCAGGTGTTGCACCACCGCGAACTGCCCAAACCCAACGGATTCAGAACAGGGGCCTGTTTTGTTCGCTTGGTGTTTTCCGAAACCGAGGGCAAAACGCGCCACCGCTACCCGGTGATCGATGGCAAGGGAATAGTGTCCGTGTCAGCCACCAACTACGGGCTTGAACCGCACGATCTGAAATTTCCAGACTTTGTGGCGCAATTGAATGCGCGAATGGAAGCAGAAACCGGCGAGACCCTGAACGGCCCTGTGCACCTGCACACATTTCCAAAAGTGTTGGGCTATGTGTTCAACCCAGTCAGCTTTTGGTACTTCCACAACGACAAGCAACGATGCCGCGTGATCCTGTGCGAGGTGAACAACACCTTTGGTGAACGCCACTTTTACCTGCTCAATGCTCCAGATACTGAAGCGGCTCTGAACAGGGGCATGCTGCTGCACGCCACCAAAGAATTCCACGTGTCGCCTTTTTTTCCGGTGTCCGGCCGCTATGAATTCCGTTTTGTCAGCAGTGAGAACCACTCCTTGGCTCGAATCAACTACTTTGAAGGTGCGGCCCAGCAACTGAGCACCAGTGTTAGTGGAAAATTGGTGCATCCAACAACCCCACTTTGGGGTAAAACATTATTGAAATATGGCTGGTTTACATTGGCAGTCGTATTAAAAATCCATTGGCAGGCGGTGAAATTGCTGTTCAAAGGCGCGAAATTTCACGGCAAGCCAAACCCTCCCAGTAACACCATTACGTCGACAAAATTTGAAGCATGACCCAATCGATCACGTTTTCGCAGTTTCAACTGCCAAGCTATGCCCCTTCCTCTGCGCAGTGGACACTGAAACTGCTGACCAAGCTGAGAAAGGGTCGACTGGAGTTGGTGACGCCTGAAGGTGTACACCTGTTGTTTGGTGGCGATGAAGACCAGCCCAGTGCAAAAATCAAGCTCAACTCCTGGTCAGTTTGCCAACGCGCACTGAAAGCGGGTGACATCGGGTTTGCGGAAGCTTACATTGCAGGCGAATGGGAAACCAATGACATCGCATCGGTGTTGGGTGTGTTTCTTGAAAACCGCAAAGCTGTTGAGAAAGTAATTTATGGCAGCTTTTTGGGCAGCATTGCATACAAGATCAAGCACCTGCTGAACCGCAACACCAAGGCCCAGGCCCGGAAGAACATTCACGCCCACTACGACCTGGGAAATCCGTTCTACCAGTTGTGGCTAGATCCATCCATGACCTATTCAAGCGCATTGTTTGATGGCAACACCAGCCTGAGCCTGGAACAAGCCCAAGACGCGAAGTACATGGCCATGATCAACTACCTGCAACCCAAGCTGGGCGACCAGGTGCTTGAAATTGGCTGCGGCTGGGGTGGCTTTGCAGAAAAAGCCTGCGCAGCGGGCGCCAAACTAGTTGGGCTGACCTTGTCGACCGAGCAACTGGCCTATGCCAAAGAACGACTGACCAAACAGGGTTTTGGTGAGCACGCCGATTTTCGTCTTCAGGACTACCGCGATTGCCGCGGTCAATTCGACCACATTGCGTCTATTGAAATGTTCGAGGCGGTGGGTGAAGAATATTGGCCAGCCTATTTCCAGTCTGTGAACAGGCTGCTGAAAAAAGGTGGCAAAGCGGCCATTCAAACCATCGTGATCGACGACGCCCTGTTTGACCGCTACCGCAAGGGCACAGACTTCATTCAACAGTATATTTTCCCGGGCGGCATGCTGCCCTCGCCTTCCAAATTCAGGGCCATGGCAGAAAAGCACGGTTTGCGCGTGGTGTCTGAAAAGGCCTTCGGAAAAGACTATGCTGAAACATTGCGCCAGTGGCGCGCCCAATTCATGGGTACGCTGGAACAGGTCAAAAACCAGGGGTTTGACGACCCGTTCATTCGGACCTGGGAATTCTATCTGGCCTACTGTGAAGCCGGTTTTGAATACGAAAGCACCGATGTCATCCAGTTCTACCTGGAAAAAGTGGAGAACCAATGAAGTTGACCGCCACCCGCCTTGTTCAGAATGCCCTGCTTTGCCTGGCTCTTCTTGGCTTGGCGCCCTTGGCCAATGCCAACAGCAACCTGAATCCACCGCCCAGGCAGGTCACCCAGACCATTGATGATGCAAAATTGATGGGGTACGGCACACTGCGCTGGTTTGGCTTGCGGGTTTATGATGGGCAATTGTGGGCCAACGCGGAACCCGGCGATTTCAATTACAAGCGCGACCCTTCGTGGCTGGAATTGAAATATGCCCGTGACTTCGATGGCAGCGACATTGCTGAACGCAGCATTGACGAGATGGAAGCCATTGGTGCCGGTACGAAAGAACAGCGGCAAGCCTGGCTGAGCAAGCTCAATTCCATTTTTCCGAACGTGAAGAAAGGCCACACGCTGAGTGCGCTTTTCACACCCGGAAAGGGCATGCAATTGTTTCGCAATGGCCAACCCTTGGCTCGCGTGGATGACCCTGAACTGGCGGAAGCCTTCATGGGCATCTGGCTGGACCCCAAAACATCTGCGCCGGAAATGCGCCGTGAACTCATCGGTTTGAAGCGCTGAATACCACCGCGCCATGAGCAAATCAAACCAAGCTGAAACCAGCGCCAAGAACCTGCTGAACTATGGTCTTTTGGGCTGGGCCTTGGGCGCAGTGGCGGTGCCCATTTACATCCAGGTTCCTTACCTTTACACCCGAATTTATGAAGTGCCCTCAGCTTGGGTTGGCATCATCTTGCTGCTGTCCCGCTTGCTGGACGCGGTTCTGGACCCGGCAATCGGCCTTTGGGTTGATCGGCGTAGCGCAAAAGGTAACTCGGGCAACTCTGGCAACCGGTACGCCCTACCCTTGTTGCTGTCAGTGCCCTTGCTGCTGCTGGGCATGGCCGGCGTATTTTTTCCCTTGGGGGATACGCCCACGGAATATGCTGCCAGCCTGATGGCCAGCCTGATTGTGGTGCACTTGGGCTACAGTTTTGCGAGCATCGCTTACCAGGCCTGGGGAGCTGAGCTGGGTCATACTGACAAAGAGCGCTCCACCTACGTAGCCGTGCGTGAAGGTGTTGGTATTCTGGGCGTTGTATTTGCCGTGTCACTGGCGCTGGAAACGAATGCAGGCCTGATCTTCACCGTGTTCGCGGTGATGCTGGTACTGGGCATGTACCTGCTGCTGAAATTTTCACCGCAACCCGATACAGCTGCGCGGCAAACTGCCAATGCGCTGGGGAACTCCTTCAGCAAAGCTCAATCCAGCGTTACTGCTTCAATCAGGAAAGGCTTGGCGGACATTGTGCAGCCCTTGCGCCGCGAGAATTTCCGGAAGTTGATGGGCGTGTTTTTGTGCAACGGCCTGGCGGCTGCCTTGCCGGCTACACTGGTGCCGTTTTACATGCGCGACCGGCTAGGCTTGGGTGACTCGGATCAATGGGTGTTGGCGGTGTATTTTCTGGTGGGTGCTGCTTCCACGGTTTTCTGGGTGTGGCTGTCGAGCAAAATCGGCCTGGCACGCGCCTGGCTGTTGGGTATGCTTTTGTCCATTCCGGCCTTTGTCGTGGTGGTGGTGCTGGGCGAAGGCGACCTGGCAGGTTACCTGCTGGTGTGCGTGGTCACAGGCTTTGCGCTGGGTGCTGATTTATCGCTACCTGCTGCGCTGGTAGCCCGCCTGATTGAAGAGAACGGCGAACGTGGCAAAACAGAAGGGACCTACTTTGGCCTGTGGAACTGGGTTAACAAATTCAACTTGGCATTGGCGCCCAGCTTCGCTTTGGGCACCTTGCAGTGGTTCAACTACTCGGCCGACATGGCCAAAACGGACAGCTATCAAGGCATGGGCTTGCTTGAACAACTGGCCAATGATCCATTACTGTGGGTTTACGCGCTACTGCCCTGCGCCCTGAAATTACTGGCCATCGTGCTGCTGGGCCGCAGTGGCCTGGCCAGCCTGAACAGCACACAACCCAACAAAGCAACCGGGAGTACCTCATGAAAAACAACCTTTCAATGACATCGCGCTGGATTCAGCGTATTCAACTGGCATTTCTGGCGCTGGCAGGCGCGCTCGTACTAACTGCCTGTGCCAGCCCGCAGCCCAAGGATTATGCCCAGGAAAAACCGGTGTTGGACTTGAAAGAATATTTCAACGGCACGATCGACGCCTGGGGTGTGTTTCAGGACAGATCTGGCAAAGTGGTGAAACGTTTTACTGTGGTCATGAAATGCACCTGGGATGGCGACACCGGTATTCTGGACGAAGACTTTGTGTATTCGGATGGCACCACGCAAAAACGCGTGTGGACCTTGAAGAAAAACGGCAACAGCTACACCGGCACTGCTGGAGATGTGCTGGGGCAGGCCAATGGCGAAACCTCGGGCAATGCCTTTCAATGGAAATACACCATGCTGTTGCCCGTGGACGGCACCACTTACGAAGTGCAGTTTGATGACTGGATGTACCTGATGGACGACAAGGTCATGCTGAACCGCGCCACCATGAGCAAGTTCGGCATTGAGCTGGGCGAAGTTCTGCTGAGCTTTCGTAAAAGAGACTGAATCAACAAGGACCAACAAGGACACACCGCATGAGCTTCAACTCGAAATTGACCCAGTGGCAAAACAAGCGTGTTTGGCTGGTCGGTGCTTCCACCGGAATTGGCGAAGCATTGGCCCGTCAGCTTGACCAGCTGGGTTGCCGGCAGATGCTGTCGGCCCGCAGTGCGGACAAGCTGGCCACATTGGCAGGCGAATTGAAAAACGCCACCGCATTGCCACTGGACATCACCCAGCTAGGCGCGGTGAAAACAGCGTTTGATCACCTGATCAATGCTTGGGGCGGCATAGACCTGATTGTGCTGATGGCAGGCACCTATTCGGAAATGTCGGTTGAAGGCTTCGATATTGACAAGGTATGCCAGCAAATTGATGTCAACCTGAACGGCACCATGTATGTACTGGGCAATGTATTGCCCAAGCTTCTCGAACAGAAATCAGGTCACTTGGCGATTGTTTCAAGCGTGGCAGGCTACCGCGGGCTTCCCAATTCACTGGCCTATGGCCCAACCAAAGCCGCCTTGATCAATCTGGCCGAGGCCCTGCACTTGGAGTTGAAGCCGCACAATGTGGGCGTCAGTGTGATCAACCCCGGTTTTGTGGACACACCGCTGACCCGCAAGAATACCTTCCCCATGCCTTTCCTGATTACAGCTGAAAAAGCAGCGCAGGAAATTATTGTGGGCCTGGAAAAAGGCGAGTTCGAGATTCACTTTCCGAAAGCCTTCACACGCACTTTGCGTACCCTGCGCATCCTTCCCTATTCCCTGTATTTCGCGGCGGTACGCAAAATCACGGCAAACACAAAAAAGCCGGAGCTGGGCAATGAATAAAACCCGTTACCCCAACAGCCTGGCCCCCCTGGACCGGCAAAAGCTGTCCGAGCCCCTGCGAAGGCTGATCGACTATTTTGAACACATCACCGAACAGACCGTGGCCGACATGCCCCGCTTTTATGCGAGCGACGCCTACTTCAAAGACCCTTTTAATGAAGTGAAGCGGGTTGAAGACATTGCCCGCATATTCGGGGAAATGTTTCACCAGGTGGACAATCCGCGGTTTGTGGTGCACACAGCATTTGAATCGGGTCAGCAGGTTTTCATGGCTTGGGATTTCCTGTTTGAAATGAAGCGTTTCAAACAGGGCCAGGTGCAGTGCATCAAGGGCTCGTCGCACCTGCAATTGAACCAAAACGGACTTGTACAGTCACATAGAGACTACTGGGACACGGCTGAAGAGCTTTACGAGAAGATCCCGGTGCTGGGCGGGTTGATGCGCTGGCTTAAAAAACAGGCAGGCTGAGACAATGGTTTGTGTTTTTCAGCGCACGAGCGTGCACATAAACACCCCCCTGTCACCAAATCTTCACTTGCTTCATGACATGTCTTGTTAAAATCACAAAAGTTCGATTAATTCAGTGAAGGCGGAACGACATGTTGTATCCCGAATTATTCAGGTCATTGGAATCTGTGCGTTGGAACATGGAAACAGACATCAACTGGGACCAGTTTGATGCCAGCTTGCTCTCCGAAGAGCAAGCCAAAACCATCAAGATGAATGCAATCACCGAGTGGTCTGCATTGCCGGCCACGGAAATGTTTCTTCGGGACAACAAGCATGACAGCGATTTTTCAGCGTTCATGTCGATCTGGTTCTTCGAGGAACAGAAACATTCGCTGGTGTTGATGGAATACCTGCGCCGTTTCCGCCCCGATTTGTTACCCACCGAAGAAGAATTGCACGCCGTGCGCTTTGAGTTTGATCCCGCACCGCCATTGGAAACACTGATGCTGCACTTCTGCGGTGAAATTCGCCTGAATCACTGGTACCGCTGCGCCTCGGATTGGCACACGGAACCCGTGATCAAACAGATTTACAAGATCATTTCCCATGACGAAGCCCGTCACGGTGGTGCCTACCTGCGCTACATGAAAAAAGCGCTGGTTGAGGCAGGTGATGGCGCGCGTGCTGCATTCTCGAAAATTGGCGTGTTGATGGCATCGGCTCGACGCACCCAAAAACCATTGCACCCCACCAACTTGCACGTGAACAAGGACCTGTTCCCCAACGACACCGTGCAAAGTCGCTTGCCCGACCCGGATTGGCTTGAAAACTGGCTGGATGGCCAGATTCAGTTCGACGCCGACTGGGAAAAGAAGGTGGTTGACCGCATTTTGCACAACATGAGCCTGCTGTTTGAACGCACTTTCGAATCAGTTCAAGATCTGAACCGTTACCGCAAGGAAGTGATGGCTCGCCTGGGTGCTACTGACACCCCAGTGACCAGCGCAGCCTGAGCCACATGACAACAACCGGCAAACCCGCACGCTTTGAAAAAAAGGTGTGCACACCAGCAGAACTGGCGGAACGTGCCAAACAGCTTAAAGGTCCCGTGGTGTTCACCAATGGGGTTTTTGACTTGCTGCACCGCGGACACGTCACTTACCTGGACCAGGCTGCGCAGGAAGGACAAAGCCTGATTGTGGCAGTGAATTCCGACGAATCTGTCAAACGCCTTGGCAAAGGGCCGGATCGGCCAATCAACACCCAAGCGGACCGAATGTCAGTATTGGCAGCGCTCGATTGTGTGGCACTGGTGACATACTTTGAAGAAGACACGCCATTGAACGCCATTTTGGCGGCTCGCCCGGATGTGCTGGTCAAAGGTGGAGACTGGCCAGTTGAAAAAATGGTGGGCGCCAAGGAAGTACAAAGCTGGGGTGGCACAGCGCTGTCCATCGCGTTTGAACATGAGCGCAGTACCACAGCCACACTGGAAAAAATACGCAAACTCTAACCGCTCAACCCAAGCCTGGAATGTATAAAAAATGCCCCTACTAAAGGGGCATTTTTAATGTGCAAACAGGCGTTGCGTATCAGTTCTTTTCGGCTTTCAACTTGGCAGATGCTTTCAAATCGGCCTTGGCTTTCAAGTCAGACTTGGCATTGGCGTCAGCTTTGACACCCAAATCCGTTTTCGGTTTCACTTCGCTTTTCGATTCAAGCGCGCTTGCACGCTTGCCCAGTTCGCCTTTGGCTTCTGAATGCAAGGTACCTGCTTCGTTGCGCATGTCATCGCCTTTTGACTTGGCACCTTTTACTGCTGCACTCGTCTTGCCCTTCAAATCAAGGTCCGTACCGACGTTACCTTTGGCATTTGCATTTGCGTCTGCGTTTGCATTTGCTTCTGCCTGTGTACCCACGTTGACGGAAACACCTGGCAAAGCGGCCTTAACTCCGGCACTTCCGCCCAGACCCAGGCCCGTAGCCCCTGCCGTTGCGGAAAAAAACACTACAGTGCTTGCCAATGCGAACTTCAAAGTGACTTTATTCATAATCGATAATTCCTGCGAAATAATAACAAGTAGACTGGAACTGTAATAACGATTACGTTCCTGTAGTGGTTGACGGTTTCTTCCAGAATTCACTTTTCGCAACGGCGGGATCTGGTTCCGGCCAAGCCAAGCCCATTCGCTCAAGCGTGCCCACCAGAATTTCAGCAACCAGCATATTGCGAAATCCTTTGTGGTCTGCAGGGATGATCCACCAAGGGGCCTGCTTGGTGCAGGTTTTCTCAAGCACTTGCTCATACGCATTGGCGTACATGCTGTAGTTCTCGCCGCAATGCAGGTCTTTCTCGGTCAACTTCCAGCGCTTGTCTGGCGCTTCCCACCGATCGACCATGCGCTGATGTTGTTCTTCACGGGAAATATTGAGAAAAATTTTCAGCACAGTCGTGCCGCTTTCCACGAGCAGGCGCTCAAAGTCATTGGCCTGTCGAATCCGCTCTTCAATCCAGACAGCAGACACATTGTCCTGAATGATGGGCATGATGATCCCATCGTAGTGGGATCGATTAAAAATCACTGACTGCCCAGCCCCCGGCACATGGGGGTGAACACGCCACAGGAAGTCATGTGAATTTTCCTGTTCGGAAGGCTCTTTGAACGACACCATGCGCAATGCCATGGGGTGTACAGAACCCATGATGGCACGAGCGGCACCGTCTTTTCCAGCAGTGTCCATGCCTTGCAAAATCACCAGAAGTTTGTGCTGCCCCTGCGCATACAGGCAGGTCAACAACTGGTTCAAGCGCTTCGACAGTTGGTCCACACGTTCGTGCATGTCCTCATTGGAAGGCATGTCGCCATAGCGGGTGGGCCACTGGCGCAGGCGCACGGCCTTGCCATTGACCATGCAGGCTTGGCCCAGAATTTCCCATTGACTTTCGGGGACCAAGGCCTCGGGCAACACTTTTTCAGAGCGTTTGGTCTCTTTGCGCTTGGTCACTTTGGTTTCAGGTTTGTTGTCTGTCTTGGTCATGCTGATCCAGGTTGGGCTTGTATTGCACGGAATTTTGAATCTCGAACCTTGCTTTCTCAAATGATTCAATACGCACCTGACCAAAACCTTTCACGGCATTGAACAGATCCAGGGTTCGGCTAATTTCCATGCTGTACTGCAACATTGAGGGATTATTGTGCATCAGTTCCATCCAGGATTCAAACCAGGTGACCAGTAAAGTCTGATTTTTACGCTCTAAACTGCCTTTGAAAGGGTCTAACCAGGTTCCCCGAACAACCCGCAAAGCAGCCACTGCCTTGAGGATCGGGATTGCCCCCTGCCCCAACCGGATTTTTTTGGGACGGGCAGCGTGACCAACAAGCCAGGTGGGAGCGAAGTGAAAAACCATCTTGGCCCCGGGTTCAAACTGTGTTCGCGTCGTGTTGGCCCATGCCGGGTCAGTGTGGAGGCGAGCCACTTCAAACTCGTCTTTGTATGCCAACAACTTGAAATAGGTGCGGCACAGACGTGCCCACGAAACCTCGGCAAGCCCTGGTTCAGCATGCTGATTGAACAGCGCGCGCAGTGATTTTAGACGTGCTGCAAAACGGTCTGCAAATGCGGTGTTTTGATACTGCGCCAATTCACGGTGGCAACGTTGCAGCAACTCCTCGGCCGTTTCCTGCGTTGCCGGGATGTCGGCTTGGTTGAAAAGTTTGTCGAGCGCCTCTGGATTTTGGGCTGCAAGGCGACCCAGTTCAAAAGCCTGCAAGTTCTCTGCCACCTTGACGCCATTCAGTTCAATGGCTTGGCGCAGGGCTGCCAAGTGCAAGGGCAAATAGCCCCGCTGCCATGCCAGGCCCAGCAACAATGCATTGGCAAACACCGTGTCGCCCAACAATTGTTCGGCAATCCACTGGGCACGCACTGTTTGCAGTTGAACCTGCGGATTGCTCAAGGCCTGTGCAATGTCGGCGTGCATTGTATTTTCAGAAACAGACCAATCGCGTTGCTGAATGAAGTCAGCGGTGGGCGACGTGTCGGTGTTGACCACTGCAAATGCCTCACCGCGCAACAGCTCCAGGGTTTTTTCATGGGCCGACACCAGCAGGTCGCCACCGATCATGAGGTCAGCCTCGCCCACAGGTATTTTTGACGACGCCAACGCCTGCCCGGCAGGTGCAAACTGAAAGTGCGAAAACACCGCACCGCCTTTTTGCGCAAGGCCAGCCATGTCAAGCCCCAAGGCCGCCATGCCTTGCAAATGGGCCGCCATACCCAGCCAGGCGGCGATGGTGACAACCCCTGTGCCCCCCACACCGTTGATGAGTACGGCATAGCGTCGGTCCAAGTCGTTCGGGTGAATATTGAAATCGGGCTCTTGCAATTCCGACAAGGCATTGCTGAGCGCAGCCAAGTGGACCTGGTTTGAATGTTGTTTCAACCCGGCACCTTCTACGGTGACCAAACTGGGGCACAAGCCTTCCAGGCAGCTGTAATCCTTGTTGCAGGTTGACTGGTTGATGGTTCGCTTCACGCCCCAGGGTGTGGGCAGGGGTTCGATCGACAGGCAATTGGAATGTCGGGAGCAATCGCCGCACCCTTCGCACACCCGCGCGTTGATCAACACGCGCTTGGCCTGGTTGGGGAATAGTGGCTGGCCTGTGGCCGGGTCGGTTCGTTTACGCCTACGGCGCTTTTCAGAGGCGCAGGTTTGCTCGTAGATCAGCACCGTGGTGCCGGGGGTGCTGCGCAACAGTTTCTGCACCAGGTCCAGGTCGCGGCGATCAAACACCTCGACCCCTTCAGCCTTGGGGTCCTGGTCTGACTGCCTGCGGTGCGCCTGGGGATTGTCGCTGACGATGACAATTTTTGCGACGCCCTCGGCGGCCAACTGCCGGCTCAGCTGAGGTACGGTCAACACGCCATCCAGGTGCTGCCCGCCCGTCATGGCCACGGCGTCGTTGAATAACAGCTTGTAGGTGATATTGACACCAGCGGCCACGCTGGCGCGTATGGCCAGAATACCGGAATGGAAATAAGTGCCGTCCCCAAGGTTTGCAAACACGTGCGGCGTTTCGGTGAATGGTGCCTGCCCGATCCAGGGCACGCCTTCGCCGCCCATTTGCGTGTAGGTTTCCGTGCTGCGGTTCATCCAGACCGCCATGTAGTGGCAACCAATGCCGGCCATGGCCCTGCTGCCCTCGGGTACCTTGGTGGAAGTGTTGTGTGGGCAACCCGAACAAAAATAAGGCTTGCGCTCAACGGCCAGGTGCGCAGGTTTGCCAATGGTTTGTCGATGAAGAATGGCCTGAATACGTTGTGAAATTGCGGCTTGTACATCGGGGGGCAACACGATGTGCTGAAGGCGTTTGGCAATGGCCTGTGAAATCAGTGCGGGGTCCAGTTCGTAATGACTGGGCAGCAGCCAGTTGCCTTGGGGCAATGACCACTCCCCTCCTTCCCGGCCGTCTTCGGCCAGGCGCTCATCGAATTTGCCATAGACCTTGGGGCGCACGTCTTCGCGCCAGGCGTAAAGCTCTTCCTTGATCTGGTATTCCACGAACTGCCGTTTTTCTTCAATCACCAGAATTTCTTTCAATCCTTTGGCAAACTCCCGAATGCCAACCGCATCCAGGGGCCAGGCCATGCCCACCTTGAACACACGAATGCCGATTTCGGCACATCGGCCTGGCGTCAAGCCAAGGTCATTCAAAGCCTGCAAAGTATCCTGATAGGCCTTGCCAGTGGCCACAATGCCAAAGTGTGCATGCGGTGAATCAATTACCGTGCGGTTGAGGTGGTTGGCACGGCAAAAAGCCAGCGCGGCATACAGTTTGTGGTCGAGCAACCGGGCTTCCTGGGCCAGTGCGGTGTCGGGCCAGCGAATGTTCAAGCCATCCGGGGGCATCTCAAAATCAGTGGGCACATGGATCACATGCCGCGCAGGGTCAATGTCAACCGTGGCTGAACATTCCACCACATCGGCTACCGTCTTCAAGCCCACCCACACGCCCGCGTAGCGGCTCATTGCATAACCCAGAATGCCGAAATCAATGATTTCCTGCACATTGCTGGGAAACAGCACAGGGATGGCAGCTGCTTTCAACACGTGGTCTGACTGGTGTGGCAGGGTTGAACTTTTCGCGGCGTGGTCGTCGCCAGCC
This sequence comes from Limnobacter thiooxidans, assembly GCF_036323495.1. NCBI lineage: Bacteria > Pseudomonadati > Pseudomonadota > Betaproteobacteria > Burkholderiales > Burkholderiaceae > Limnobacter > Limnobacter thiooxidans. Next base: position 2,700,652 of record NZ_AP028947.1, read on the forward strand.
ACCAGCAACACCCCACCGTAGCGGGAAGCGCCCGCAGCATTGGCATGCTTGAACACATCCAGGCTGCGGTCGACACCCGGCCCTTTGCCATACCACAAGCCAAACACCCCATCCACTTTTGCACCCCGAAACAGGTTCAACTGCTGGCTGCCCCACACGGAGGTGGCGGCCAAGTCTTCATTGAGCCCGGGCTGAAAATGAATGTTGGCGGGTTGCAAGTGCTTTTTGGCGGCCCAGAAAGCCTGATCAACGGCCCCGAGGGGTGAACCCCGGTAACCGGACACAAACCCGCCGGTGTTCAAACCATGGCTGCGATCCAGTTCGGCTTGCAGCAGGGTGAGACGCACCAAGGCCTGGCTGCCAGTGAGAAAAATTTTGCCTTTGGGAAGGGTGTACTTGTCGTGCAGGGAAACGGCACGTGACAGGGGGTGACGCGGGTGACAGGGAGCGTTCATGACCACAATCCTCCATGGAACGGGTAAGTTCCATTCAATGTGATGTGCTGGCTCTGAGTATTACCAAGTGCCAGTTGACCGCCTGCTCACCTTGTGGGCAGCAGGCCGCCTGTGGTCAGTGTCACACAAGGCCTGCGGCGGTTCAAGTCCCCCGGTCAGTTGGACTTCAGTGGCCCCTCTTCGTCCAGATGAATATCCTTGACGTTGTCCACATTGAACATTTCCTGTGGCCGTGGATAGGTTTTCTTGCTGCGTCGTGCCGGCAGCTTTTCACCAGAAAACATTTCCACTGCCGTGCGGGCCACTTCTTTGGTGTCCAATGCGGCGTATGCCGACACAATTGCGGCTCCCGCCAGCGGAACAATTCTGGAGGCTGCTCGCTTGGCAACCCGTTCCACAATGGCCTGTCCGATCTGTTTGGTGACCCTGACCGCCACGTCACGGCTACCGCTGCGACTGAAATGATCAACGAAGTCAAGTAAGGACTTGCCCCTGCGTTCGTCGTGCTCAATGGGAACCGAGCGTTCATATTCCCGCAAGGCTGTTCCGGCAACGTGGCGAAACAGGCAGGCCATCAATTCCTGCTGGGTCAATTCCTTGTTATGACCAAAAGCCGCGGCAATGTCCACCACCATTTGCGCTTGAATTCGCCAAACAATGACCAGGTCAGGCAGCACTGTGAGCATGCCCAAAGGGCCAACCGGCAAAGCCAGGCCGCCCGACACTGCAGCCGCCTTGGCGCAGGCCTTTTGAGTGATTTCCTTGGCACGTTCATAGGGGCGCCGGGCCTTTCCAGGCTCTTTGGTGGCGGGCACTCCACCCATGATCAGACCGGCTACTGTTTGAAGCGGGCCGAAAATGGATTTAGGCAGGTCGTTTTTTTGCATGAATTATTCATCAAAGGCAAATTGACACCAATACTAACAATGATCAAGTCATAGAGTTGGTTTACTATCATAACTCACAAGGATTAACCATTTTGGGTGTAAAAACCCGACGATGTTTCAAATTCTTGAGGCCAAAATTGGGAATAGACGGTGAAATGAGGGTTCTGATCGCTGTTTTGATCCATTTGGAGCACCCCTAATATGGGGGTGTTCAATTTTTAATTTGATGTTTTCACACAGGAGTGAATTTCATGAACAAAGCAGCCCGTAAACAGTTGGTTTTGAAACGTAAAGAAGATGGTGCATCCCTGATTGAATACGCAGTGATTGCAGCGCTGGTTGTTGCCATTGCTGTTGCAGGTTTTGCAACATTGGGCGATGGCCTGGATACAGCCTTTGGCAACATCGTAAATACTTTGACTGGTGCAGGTGGTGGCACGCAGTAATGCCACACTGATCAAGGTCCCTTTAACATGAACCGCAACATCCAGAACCTTTCAATGCTTGCCAGTCGCGCCGACAAACAGCGTGGTGCGCAGCTTGTTGAATTGGCTCTGATGTTGCCGGTGATTTTAACGGTTGTTTTCGCAATCGTGGGCTACAGCCTGTTGTTCATGGTTCAACACACACTGAGCTCGGCCGTATCACAGGCCGCGCGCAGTGTGGCTGTTGCCGGCAACAATGCAGACCCCGAGTCTGCGGCTCGGCAGTTGCTTTTGAATTCACTGCCCAGCGCCATGTACCCGGAAGGATTCAGCTTTGCAACCAACCAATTGGCTGGTGCCGCAGATTGTGGCAATGCATTGGGCGCAGGTTCCAATCCAGCCCTGAGCTGCCTGGAGTTTCGCGGTTTTTTTAATACTGCAGAAAATCCGCTACTGGCCAATATCCCGTTTTCAGAGACATTTTTCCCAGAACAACTCAGCGCCAGCGCCGTGGTTCTGTATCAAACCACTGGCGCACTTTAATTTCATTCGGGAGCATTTCGCGATATGTCAGGAAAAACAAAAATACTCGCCTTGCTGCTGCTGGGAATTGGCCTGATCTTTTTGGTCATGGCTTTTTTGTCCGGCCAGAATGCACGCAAGGGGGGAGAAGCAATCAAGACAGAACTGGAACGTTATCCGGTTGTGGTCAGTGCCACTGAGATCAAGTTTGGAACGCCAGTGACACCTGAGATGTTGAAGGTGGAGAAATTTGCAATCGTGCCTAAAGGTGCGTTCACCGACATTGGAGATGTAATCGGCAAAAAACCCCTGTTTACCGTGGGTAAAGGCTTGCCTGTAACCAACCAGTTTTTTGAATCAGGCGCTGTAGCCGCCGAAGTGCGTGAGGGTTATCGCGCGTTTGCCCTGCGACTTGATGAAAACAATGTGGCCACCGGCAAAATCAAACCCGGTGACTACGTGGACGTATTCTCGATCTTCCAGTCCAACAGCCGCGACATTCAACAAACCATTTCACGCCTGATCATGCCCAACCTTCGCGTGCTATCGGTCGGCGCACAGCTGGTGAATGCGCCAGAAAATGCAAACAAGGCAGAAGAAAAGGATGTCAACAACCGCGCTGCACGATTGCGCGCCATGATGGTTGAGGTACCTACAGCTGACATCAACACCCTGGCCGTTGCACAAACACTGGGTGAGCTATTCGTGGTACTTCGCAGTCCGGAAGAAGAGGAACTGCCTGACATGAGCAAATTCCCTCAGGCTGAACCCATTTTGAAACCTGCCTTGGTCAAGGGTCCTGATGGCAAGGTCTTGAACCCGCAACCCAAGGTGGAAATGACCGCAAGTGACAAGGCTTTTGCCGGTATTTCGCTGGACAACGCCATGTTGCCAGGCAGCGGCAATAGCAATGTAAAAAACAACAAACCCGCACAAACCACCGGTCAGCGCGAAGCCGCGCCTGCCACGGTGGAAGTGATACGCGGTGGCGAAACAACCCGGGAAACAGCGCGATGAATACTCGTCAAATCACATTCACAGGCCTGGCCGCAGCAATGGCCTTGATGGCTGCAAGCACACTCGCCTTGCCTCAAGTGGCCATGGGGCAAACACCTGCTGCCACGGCAACACCTGCACCTTTTGTACTGACAGTGAGCACCGGGTTCCAGAAAGTGGTTGGCCTGCCCTCCATTCCGGCCCGAGTGTCCATCGGTGACCCCAGCATTGCTTCGGTCACGATATTGAAACCCACCGACCGCGGTGGAAAAAATGCTGGCGTGTTGGTGACTGGTTTGAAAACCGGATCCACCTCACTGTTGATTTGGGATCGCGGTGCCAGTATGGCACGCGTCATCACGGTAGCCGTCACCGGCAAGGCAGCCGAAACCATTTCCAGCCTGAAAGACCTGAAAATGGAAACAGAAGGCCAAGTGATGAAGCTGTCTGGTTCCACTCCTGACGTGGTGACCTACCAGCAGGCCCGTGAAAGTCTGGTTCGACCAGGCGCTGACGGAAAAGCCGCCGAGTTGATTGATCAGGCAGCACTGCAGACATCAGGCACCGTGCAGGTGGATGTCAAGGTAGTCGAATTTACCCGCAGCGAGCTGCAACGCCTGGGTATCAACCTGGCAGGCCAGTTCAACGGCGGGCAGTTCAGCTACGCGGTGTCCAACCCCGTATCTTCAGGCAGCTCGGTGGCCAATGCTTTCGGCGTGACCCTGAGCAACCTGGCTGGCGATTTGACGGCCAACCTGAACATCCTTCAAGCGGATGGCTACGCCAAGGTATTGGCAGAGCCCTCTTTGATTGCCCAGTCGGGTCAGGACGCTTCCTTTCTGGCTGGTGGCGAGATTCCAATTCCGGTACCTTCCGGCAACGGAACCATCGGCATTGAATACAAAAAGTTCGGTGTGGGCTTGAGCTTCACCCCAACGATCTTGTCCAACAAAACCATTGCGCTGCGAGTATCGCCCGAAGTCAGCGATCTGGATTTTTCTCGTGGCACATCGATTCAAGGGGTATTGGTACCCGCAATCCTGACACGCCGGGCTAGCACCACTGTTGAACTGGGTGAAAACCAAAGCTTTGTCATCGGTGGCCTGATCAGCCGCAACATCATTGCCAACGCCAACAAGGTACCGTGGCTTTCTGACATCCCGGTTCTGGGCGCCTTTTTCAAAGGCAACACCTACAGCCGCGAAGACAAGGAACTGCTGATTATTGTCACCCCAAGGTTTGTCAAGCCACGGGCTGCGAATGCACCTGCACTGGCCTTGCCTGGCCAGAACGTGGGCATGCGTCCGCGCGGTGTCTGGAGCCAGCTCTTCCTGCCTGCAGCGAAAGAGCCTGTTCCTGGCTTCACCACCAATTAAAGGGGTCATTCACAATGCCACAAAGCATGCCCCGAATCCTGTTCATCAGCGGATCAGACGCCAATTGGCTTTGGCTGTCTGATGCGGTGGGCGACCGCTTCATGCTGGTGCGTGAATCCGGCACCTTCAGTGAAATTACCAAGCGCGTCGGGCTTGTCTCGCCCAGCATGGCTGTGGTCGATTACTCACCCCAAGTGGGTCTGGACGCCAGCCTGATCGTCAAGGAATTGCGAGAAATCGCACCCGATCTGCCTGTTGTGGCGATGGGTTCAAAAGACTCCACAGAGGATGTGGTCAATGCACTGCGCTCAGGCGTGAAAGACTTCCTCAGCCTTGATTCCAGTGCAGGCGAAGTGACCAAAATACTGAGTGCTGTGGCTGAAAAAGCTCCTGCGCCATCCAATGAGCGCAAAGGCTATGCAATGGTCGTACTGGGTGGTCGGCAGGGGGTTGGGTCCACCACCTTGGCGGTAAACCTGGCCGTACAATTGGCTCGACAGAACAAAGACAGTACCTTGTTGCTCGACTTTGGCTTGCCGCTGGGCGATGGCCTGGTGCACCTGCCTTGCGAAGACAAACAGGGCGCCATGGATTTTGTGGAATGTGTGCGTAACCTGAAACGGTTTGACGCCACTCTGGCCAAGTCAGCATTTCGCAAGCACAACCAAACTGGCGTGGCCATTCTTTCACTGCCGCGAAACCTGGCTGATTTGCGTGACATCTCGGCATCGGATGCGTTGAAGTTCTTGAACCTGATCAAGTCTTTCTTCGAGAACATCGTGATTGACCTGTGCGGGTTTTCCAACCTGGAGTTCGTAGCCAGCCTGCTGCGCAGCGCCGACGTCACCATGGTGCTCACCCCGCAATCCGTGCCAGGTATTGTGACCGCGGCCGAGTTGATCAAAAGCTTGAATGACAAAGGCATTGCGACCAGCAGTTTTGATTTGGTGGTCACGCCGTGTCACAAAGACGTGGCACTGGACGCAGACTCAATTGCCAAGAAACTTCAGATCCAGACTGTGCACGAGTTACCGGATCGCCGCGCGCCCTTGATCAATGCCGTCAATGGCGGGCAGGTGCTGTCGGCCACGGACCCCAAAGACCCCTACTCAAAAGCAGTCTCCCAGTTGCTCGAACGCGTGAACTCGAACCGGCGTCATGGTGAGAATGCCCATGGTCTGGCCTCAACCTTCAAGAAATGGTTCAACAAATGAGCGACATCATTTTTGGTCAGGAAACCCCGGCCCCGAAATCGGAAGACAGCAGCGGCTCAAACCAAACCACCGCCAGCGCAGGCAACGCCCCGCAGGACCTGCAATTTGCCACAGCCAAAGTCAGTGACATGGATTCAGCCGTGCTGGCTGATGTCAAGGAAATGGCCCATGAGCACATTCTGGCCATCATCGAGAAAAAAGGCGCCACCTTCGCCAAGATGGACAATGCCGCCCTGGGTAAATTTATCCAGGGGGAGGTGCAAAGCCTGATCTACGGCAAACAGATTCCGCTGAATGATTCTGAAGTGGCCTTCGTGGCCGATTCGCTGTACAAGGAAATCGCAGGCTTTGGCCCGCTTGAAGACTTGCTGGCTGACCCCAACGTCGAAGACGTGATGATCAACGGCTACAAGGACGTGTACGTGTCCAAGATGGGCCGAATGGAACGGGTGCAAGCCCGCTTTGTCGACAACGCCCACCTGCTGCGCATTGTTCGCCGAATCCTGGCACCGCTGGGCCGCCGGCTGGATGAATCCAGCCCCATGGTGGACGCGCGCCTGCCCGACGGCAGCCGGATCAACGTCATTATTTCCCCATTGGCCCGCGACGGCGTGGTGGTGTCCATCCGGAAATTCCGCAGCATTCCCTTGCGCGCCGAAGATCTGATGGGCCTGGGTACATTCGATTCCCGCGTATATGAACTGATGCAGGAAGCCGTGCGCAAGCGCTGCAACCTGGTGGTCAGTGGTGCAACCTCCACCGGCAAAACCTCCATGCTCAACGTGCTCGCGGAATTCATTCCTGCAGGCGAACGTTTGATCACCATTGAAGACACAGCCGAATTACAGCTGAATCACCACCACGTGGTTCGCCTTGAAAGCCGTCCGGGTGGCCATGAAGGTGCTGGCGCAATATCCATTCGCGACCTGGTGAAGAACAGCTTGCGTATGCGCCCTGACCGCGTGGTTGTGGGCGAAGTACGGGGTGCAGAAGTATTGGACATGCTGCAGGCCATGAGCACCGGCCACGACGGGTCCATGGGCACCATTCACGCGTCCACTCCACGTGACTGCCTTCATCGCCTGGAAATGTTGTCCGGTTTTGCAGGTTTCACCGGCAATGAAATGAGCTTGCGTCGACAAATAGCATCAGCTCTTGACCTGATTGTACAAATTGTCAGGCTGCCTTCGGGCAAGCGCCGCATCTACAGCATCACGGAAGTGGCAGGCATTGTAGATGACAACATTCTGCTCCAAGACCTGTATCGCCACGAAAGCCGACTGGGCCCGGATGGACAGGAACTGGACAACTGGATACCCGTGGTGCCTTACCCCAAAAACCCGAAAATTTCTCACATCCGCCTGACATGACCTTCGGACTGATCGCCACCGCACTGATTTTCATCTCCGGAGCCTTGCTGCTGCTGGGCAAGGACGCTGAAAAACAAAGCCGAAAGCTTGCCGAAAGCAGGCTGGATGTTGCGCTGAGCAAATCCAGAGACCCGCTGGCCCTGGAGAAGGACCCGCTACGCAAAAAATACATTCCCCAGTGGATCACTGACAGTCTGATTTCCGCGGGCTTGACCCTCGATCGGGCACTCGGAATCCGATTGGGCCTGTTCATGCTGCTGCCCGCATTCACAGCGCTGATTTTTCGTGGACCTGCCAGTGCAACTGGTGCACTCATTCTGGCCTTTCTAGGTGTCGCTGCCTATGTGTTGTATCGTCAGCGCAAACGCCGCTTGCAAATGCTGAGCCAGTTACCTGCGTTTCTGGATGGTGTGGTGCGTGTCAGTGCTGTGGGTTACAGCTTGACCGTGTCATTCAACACTGCCCTTGAAAATGCCGAACAACCCCTGAAAGAAGCACTGGGGCTGGCTGTACAAATGCAGTATGCCGGCCTGGAACTGGATCAGGCCATGCACCGGCTTGCACGCGTCTACGGGCTGACCGAATTCAAGTTGATTGCGTCGGTTGTGGCACTGGCGTTGAACTACGGCGGCAAAAGTGACATTTTGCTGGGTCGCCTGGCGCAGTACCTGCGCGACCGCGAACAACATCACCAGGAAATGCTGGCCATGTCTTCCGAGGCACGTATGTCCGCAGTGTTCATGTGCTGCCTGACGCCCGCACTGGCCGGCATTATCCTGACATTGAACCCCGCCTACCTGGGCACCATGTGGAACGACGACACCGGCCGAATGCTGCTGATGGTGGCTGGCCTGTTGCAGGTGTTCGGTGCAGCAATCATTTACCGCATGGTCAAGAGCATTTAAGGACACACCCACATGAGCATGGACACGTTGTTGTGGATCGGAATTTTCCTGCTGGGCTTGGGGTTTCTAGGCCTGGCCTGGAGCCTGCTAAACCAGTCCAGTCGAAAAGAAAAAACCCTGGAAAGAATTGAACAGTACATTGAAGAACGCCGGCGTGTTCAAACCTCGACTGCCGTGCGCAACCAGGTGCCAACCAGCGCACTGACCAACCGCATTGACCGGCTTGGACAACAATTCAGCCAAACCAAAGCGTTCGGCCACTTCGTGGAAGACGAAGACAAAAAACTGCTGGGGCGCGCGGGCTTTGGGCGCGAAGAAGACTTGAGTCGGTTTGTTTTGATGCGCATCAGCCTGGCCCTGCTTGGCTTGGGCATCGGACTTTTCCTCAACTGGGGCAGCGGATTCAGCACCACCGCCATGATCCAGATTGTAGCCATTACCGGCATTGGCTTCATGGCGCCCAAGTGGATCCTGAAAACCATTGGTGAAGGCCGGGAAGCGGCTTTCGAGCGTGAACTGGTGGCCATTGTGGATGTCATGCGACTGCTTCAAGGCGTGGGCCTGAGTGTGGACCAATCCATTGAAATCATGGCCACTCAACTGCGCGACCTTGTGCCTATAACCGGCCGCATGCTCTACAGAGCTCGGGCACAGGTGAAATCGGGTGTGCCTTGGAGTGTCATTCTCAAAAAAATGAGCTCGGTCTATTCCAGCGACGAATTTCGTTCCTTTGTCCAGGTACTGGAACAAATCGAGAAATTCGGTGGTGCAGTTCAAGAACCACTAAAACAGTTTTCTGACCGGTTGGTGGAGAAAGAAAGGGCCAATGCCAAGGAAGTAATGGGCAAACTGACTGTTAAACTGACAGGCGTGATGGTAATCACAATGCTGCCAGCCTTGTTGATCATGACAGGCGGACCCGGCATCATTTCCATCATCCGGGCATTTGAACGAGTCGGAGGTTAAGCGTGCCAAGCAGTTTACTGAACAGAATCCCAGCAAACAGGGCCTTTGCCACGTTTGTACTTCCCCTAGTGCTTGCGGCCTGTGCCACACCACCTGCTGGCAATACCACGAGTGACCCTGCCCCCAGCCCGGAGGTCAATAACACCTCATCAAGCATGTCGGCGACAAGCCCGCCCCAGCAAGCCTTGATCGAAGCTGAGCGCAAAGAAGAACTGCGTGAAGACGAGCAAAGCCGCAAGGCCCGTGTTGAGCGCGAGAAAAATCTGCACTTGAAACTGGTGCAAACCATGGTTGAGCAAGACAACGCTTATGCCGCACTTGCCCACCTGGATGCATATGACCAGAAATGGGGTTCAGACCGTCCCAGCAAGCAACTGCGTGCAGATGCCCTGCGAAAAACCAGCCAGCTCGACCAGGCGGAACTGGTGTACAAATCGCTGCTCGGTGGCAAGGAACAAGTCAAAAGTGGCCCAGCCTGGTACGGTTTGGGCAAGGTGTCGATTGAGCGCGGCGACCTGAAAGGCGCAGTGACACGGCTTGAGAAATCAATTCAGGTTGATCCCTTGAACATCAATGCCTATTCGGACCTGGGTCTGGTCTATCTTCTCGAAGGTCAGAAAGAACCCGCTTACAACACTTTGATGAAAGCCAACCAACTGGCCAGCGGCGATGTGAAAGTCATGGCCAACCTGGCGTTGTGGGGTTTGGTGTATGACGATTTCAACATGGCCATGGACATTGCAGACCGCCTGCAATGGTCGGACAACACCCGCAATCAGGTGATGTCACAAGCCAACTCGATCAAACGGCGTTTTGACGCCAAAGGAAACTAGCCATGAACACATCCACCCGCTGGATTTCAACCTTGCTGATTTGCGCCGCACCGGTGTTGGGTTTTGCACAAGACGACTCGGCTCCATCACCCAGTACCGCAGGCCTGACCGACGCTGAAACCGGGCTTAGCACTCGCACCTGGCTCAAAGAACAGGCCGAAGGCATGAATCGGGGTGAAACAGAGCCTTACCGTGCCGAATCTGCCGGCAAGGCCTACCGCGCCTATGCTGATGCGATCGGTTCGAAAGATCAAAAGGCGCCCGTGTCGCAGGTCTCCACCATCAAAACCAACTGATTCACCGCAAGTGCTTCATTTAATTCTCCGCTTGCTGTCCTTTGTCACTGGGCAAAGGCTGTTGACCCCGGAGGAAACTGCGCGCCTGCAATACGACCTGATGGACTTGCGTACCAAGCAATTGGCAGTAGAAAACCTGTCGGGTCAACTGCGCACGGAATTGAAACGCCAACAGGCACAAGCCAGCGAGCGACTGCAAACGGAGCAGGCTGAACACCAACTTGAGCTGACCGCCCTGCGAGCCGAGATCAAAAGCCTGCAAGTCGCCTATTCACAACTTGATCAAAGTGTGGACCTGGAAACCCAGCGGCAAATGAAAGAGAACAATGATCTGCTCAGCCAGTTAAACTGGCTGTCGGGAACGATCGCCCACGACTTCCGCGCCCCCCTGCGCGCAATTGATGCCTACTCCTTTTTCCTTGCGGATGAACTGGGTGACAACACCCCACCCGAAGCAAGCCGCCTGCTCGAAGAAATTCGGCGCAACGGCAAGCGCATGGGCGTCTTGCTCGATGCCCTGATTGAGTACCTGCGCCTGGGTGTTTGCCCTCTCAATATCCAGACCCACGACCTTCGGGAAACCCTGGTTCAGGTGGTGAATGAGCACTTTGATTTTTCACCTGTATCCATTGAAATTGAGGCGCAGGGGCTTTGGCAATTTGACAAGCCGCTGATGATGCGAGCCTTCAAGGAACTGATCGACAACGCCGTGAAATTTTCCAAGGATCAGCCTGAGGCCAGGGTCAAGATTCGCCAGGCTAGCCCCAATCACCTTGAGATCATTGACAACGGCGTGGGCTTTTCAGAGGAACACCAGTCACAAAAATTCCAGCTGTTTCACCGCATGCACGGCAATGACGAGTTCGAGGGCGAAGGCATTGGCTTGGCCACTGCTGAACGGATTGTCTCCCGCCACCACATGACCTTGACACTGACCCGGGTTGGCAACCAGACGGTTGCCAACATCCAGCTGCCCGAGCGCACACCCAGGCCGGGTTGATTTACTGCTGCATGTAAGCCCTATTATTGCTCAGACCACCTTAGACAGCAGCTCTAGCAGCCCCGGTAGCTTGCCCAGGTCTCGCCGTGGGAGTGCATGCCGAACCTTGTTGCCCTCACCAGACGTATCGACCAAGGCGGCGCCTGGCCCGGGGCTTGGCAGGTTTCTGAACACCAACACCACTGGGGTTATCGCTGTTTCACCCCGGATCAAGCTGCAACCGATCTGGTTGCCAGTAAGCTGAACGAGACTACCTGCCGGGTAAATGCCCAATTGCTCAAGAATAATGGCGGTGAAGCAACTGTAAAGGTGATCGGCTTGTGCAAACAGGTCTTTCACCGCCTGCTCGGCCGTGAAGTTGCTTCGGTAGTCCCGCTGCGCCATGCGCGCATTGAATGAATCACACACACTGAGCAGGACCGACCCCACATTGCTGTTGGACACCTGGTTGGGGTAACCACTGCCATCCGGCAATTCGTGATGCATGCGAACCGACTCAATCCACACCTCGTCTTTCACACCCAGCAGCTTGAGCTTGTTGGCACTTTGCTCAGGGTGCTTGCGAATGGTTTCGCGTTGGTCCCGGGTCAAAGGTTCGGTCTGGGCTCGCAGACGGGCTTGCAAGGTCAACATGCTGATATTCATGGTCAATGCCGCTTTCAAATGCGACATCAACTCGGCCTCGGAAAACTGGTTGCTGCACATGCCCACACGCATCAAGGTCAAGGCCACGAGCATGTGGTGCATCACCGGGTAATCGTCCGAGGTATGCCAGGCCAAGTAGGCATAGGCCAGATCGAAATGATGAACCGCAATGTGACGAAAACGCTCGGCCAGTTCGTTGAGGACGGGCACAAAGGTTTCAGGTTCTTCATCCACAAGTGCTTTCGACAATACTTTGTGGCAACAGTCCAGCTCTTCAAACAGATCCTGTGCCTGCAAATACAACAGGGTGGATTGAGTCAGCTCGGTTTCCAGAGCAACAAGGCTTTCCCCGGCCACGCGCGATCCCGGGGTAAAACGCTTGCCGGAATAAAGATACAAATGCTCTGGCGAGAGCGATTTGCGCTGCAAAAGGGGTTGGACAACCTGGGCATCTGAAATATTGATCAACATGGGCACACTCCTCTATGTCCACACTATGACGGCTTTCGGTGGCAGGTCAGCATCGCCCAAGCGGAGGAAGCCGGCACCGGTGATGCGAAAAACTGGAATTAAAAAGGGGGTTTATTCAGCAATTGGCTTGCGGCTGAAAAATGGGAACCTGAATGCATTCCAGATTCAGGTTGAACACCATGCAAGCCATACAACTGCACGCAACACCTTACCAAGGCCGTGACTTTGCCCACACTTTGGGTCTTCAGGTGGAAACCCGCACACCAAGTGCCGAATGCGATCTGGACGAAGCGTTGGCTGTGCTGCTGAAGGCTGTACGTCAAAGCAAAAACCCGAACGCCATGGATGCCCTGGGCACCTTGCTGGGTTACATGGAAAGCCTGGAGAAAAACCAGACAGCCCAGCGCGGTGCGCAAGGCCTGGTCAATTTGAGCAATCCGATTACCATGAGCCTCTGACTGACTTTCTTGACCGAAGCGCTAGCAACAACACCAAGCCCTGCGCCAGAAACCCGATTCCGCTCCACATGGGCAATGAAAGCCCCAATAAAGGCGGATATTCCTCGGTACACAAACCATCGGCAGTGAACATATCGGGCCAAAGGCTAACCCAAGGCAGAGCATTCAAGGTGTTTTGCAGTGGATCTACTCCGCAGGTTTGAAGCGGGTTGGACAACACCCACACATGGTAAAAGGCTGTACCTGCACCAGCGATAAAACCCGTGAGTGTCAGCAAGGCAAACAAGCCAGCAACAAAACCGCCTTTCCGGCTTAGCCCCAAACCAAGAAACCCCAATAAGGTAGCCAAGTACGCATAGCGCTGGACAATGCACAGAGGACAAGGAAACCAGTCTTTGCTGATTTGAAAAAACAAGGCTGCAGCCAATGCACCCGCGCTAATCAAAAACCCAAGGGCTGCCCAAGGCTTTACAGAAGTGTGTTGCATCATGATTGTGTCGTGGTTTCAACCCACTGTTGAGTCTCGTTAAAAGTTGTATTCATCAATTCGAGTGCACGGGCGGTGTGATCGCTCACCGTGGTGTGTTCCAGGCAAAGGAATGCGTACCGCAGCTTTTTGAACCCAATGGTTCCTGCGGCGCCTGCACTGCGATGAGCCATGGATTTAAATGCTTTTTCTTCGAACGAAAAAGGATTGAAATTGGGCACCATCCAGATTTCACGGGTTTCTTCGAAAAACTCGAGCGAAAACTCGCGAAGCATTTCCAGCCCCAATTCGCTTTGCAAACGGCCCCATTGATCAGAATCGATCAAGGGCTGCTGTTCAAGTTCTTCAACGCAATACATGGCAATTACCCGTTTTTTGTGGTGTTTTTTTGTTGTTCACTCTTCAAGGATACTATTTGATTGATCCAACAAAAGCTTTAAAAGCCTATACTGAAGCGCCGTTCAATGAATTTTCAACCCCAAAAAGCATGAGCAATACCCTCGAACAACTAAAAAAGGTCACCACAGTTGTGGCCGACACAGGCGACTTCCAGACCATGGCTGCGTTTCTGCCTCAAGACGCGACCACAAACCCGTCCCTGATCCTGAAAGCGGTCCAAAAACCACAATACTTGCCATTGCTTGAACAAATCAAGTCAAAGTACGGGTCTGAGCCGCTGGACCTGCAAACCGACCGTTTGCTGGTGGCTTTCGGCACAGAAATTCTGAAAATCATTCCGGGCCGGGTGTCCACTGAAGTGGACGCACGCCTGAGCTTTGACACCCAGGGAAACATTGAACGCGCCAAACGCATTGTGGAGTTGTACAAGGCCCAGGGAATTGATACAGAGAAACGTTTGCTGATCAAAATTGCCTCAACCTGGGAGGGTATTCAGGCGGCCAAAGTACTGGAGGCCGAAGGCATTCACTGTAACCTGACCTTGTTGTTCTCGCCCATTCAAGCCCACGCCTGTGCACAAGCCAGCGTTCAACTGATTTCTCCTTTTGTGGGCCGAATTTACGACTGGTTCAAAAAATCGGCAGGAAGCGCCTGGGATGAAGCAGCCAATTCGGGTGTAAATGACCCCGGTGTAAAATCAGTGCGACGCATTTATGCCTACTTCAAACAAAACGGCATTCGCACCGAGGTGATGGGCGCGAGCTTTCGCAATGCCGGGCAGATCAAGGCGCTGGCCGGTTGCGACCTGCTGACCATCAGCCCTGAATTGCTGGCTGAATTGCAGGCTGACAATTCCGTATTGAATGTCGACTTGAACACGGCTTGGGTTGAAACACAGCCGCGCGAAACTTTCCCCGCTGGCGAAGCCGCATTTCGTTATGAATTGAACGCAGATGCCATGGGTACCGAGAAACTGGCTGAAGGCATTCGGGCGTTTGTGAAAGACTCGATTACGTTGGATGGTCTGCTGAAGGGCTAATCCTTCGCAAGGCGCATGCTCTAGGTCGTATACGCTTCTTTCGTTTGGTCAGGCGCATGCCCATTCTTCGTTTGCAAGGCGCATACCCTCTTCCGCCGAAAGCCTGTATTTCCCTTTTTGAATGTCACACTGACTCACCGAGGTTCGGCAAAAAAGATGGCCGAACCCGGTGTCGGCTTGCAGCCGAACGTGGCGTGTGAATTCAAAACGGGCAGGCTTTCCTGAATGGCGGTGCGAGGGCCATGCCGCCTTCGCAAACTTGAAAGGGCTACGCCTACGACTTGCGACGACTTGCGACGACTTGCAGCGACTTGCAGCAACTTCCCGTGACCTCCTGTGACTTCCAACGACTTCCAGCATTCGTTGAATCACCAGCCCTTTCTCCGGCGTGAGTTGTCCGCCTGAGAGGTATTCATTGCAACCAGCCCACTGTCACCAGCGCAAGTTCGCAGCCTTCGAGGTGTTCAATTGCTGCATCATCTTGCCGATTCAGGGCAAGGCTTCCCGGCTGATTCGCAGCGCGGGGCGATTGCGCCAGCAATCGATGCGAGGACGCCATTGCGTCTCGCATGCCCCAAGCCAGAATCAACAAGACGGGAAATCAGCCTTGACCAAGGCGAGATGAGCAGCAACGAACATCTCGAAGGCCTGCGCTACGAAAGCATTGATGAGCAGCATCGAACACCGAACAAGGCTCGAACGGCAGCCTCAGATTACGCCATCGTCCGCCATGCGCTGTATGTCCTGCGCCGTGTATCCCAGATCAGCCAACACCTGCGCATTGTGCTCCCCCAACTTTGGCCCAAGCCATCGGGTCTGGCCCGGCGTGTCACTCAGCTTGGGCACTACCCCCGGCACTTTCAATGTGCGGTCGTCACCAAACGGATGTTCTTCAATCATGCCGCGCGCGGCAAATTGAGGGTCGCGCACAATGTCTTCAATGCTGTAAATCTTGCTCACCGGCACATCGGCCTGTTCCAACACCTGCAATGCCTCATCGATACTGCGTTTCTTGCACCACTTGGCGATCGTATCGTCAATCAGTTCGGTGTGGCGGACGCGCCCATCGTTGCTGGCCATGTCGGGGTTTTCGGCGAAATCAGGGCGATCAATCGCCAGCATCAGGCGTTTGAAAATTGCATCGCCATTGCCACCAATCACGATGAAGCCACCGCAACCACAGGTGTAGGTATTTGAAGGCACAATGCCGGGCAAGCTCGCACCTGAACGCTTGCGCACCACGCCAGCAAAATCATATTCCGGCAACAGGCTTTCCATCATGTTGAACACCGATTCATACAGGGCCACGTCCACCACCTGCCCTTTGCCGGTTTTGTGACGATGCTGAAGAGCCATCAAGGCACCAATCACCGCGTGCAGACCAGCCAGTGAATCGCCAATCGATATACCTACACGCACGGGTGGCCTGTCGGTGTCACCACTCAAAAAACGCATGCCACCGATGGATTCGGCAATGGCACCAAAACCAGGTCGATCTTTGTAGGGGCCGGTTTGTCCATAGCCACTCAAGCGCACTACAATCAAACCGGGATTCAGCTCTTGCAACTGGGCGGGGCTCAAGCCCCATTTTTCAAGCTGACCCGGGCGAAAGTTTTCCACCAGGATATCCGTGCTTTGAATGAGCTTGCGCAACACATCCAACCCGGCGTGCGCCTTCAAATTCAAGGTCAGCGATTTCTTGTTGCGTGCCTGTACTGCCCACCACAATGAATTGCCCTCGTGTAGCACACGCCATTTCCGAATGGGGTCGCCACTGCCAGGGGTTTCAACCTTGATCACTTCGGCGCCAAATTCGCCCAGCATGCGGCTTGCAAAAGGGCCGGCAATCAATGTGCCCAATTCGAGCACGCGAATACCCGTCAAGGGCCCCTGGTTGGCAGGCACTTCCGGGGTGGATGCTTCCGTGCTGTTGGTGGTGTTTTCAGTCATGTTGGCAAGGGGAAGTTCAGTGCGTGAAAGTCACTCAGAGGCCATGGCGGTCAAGGCGATGGTGCTCAGTCGGTTTCCGTGCCCAACTGCCGGCGGTCCAGCAAAGCTCGGGCCACAGTACTGGGGTCGGTGTATTCAAGTTCGCCACCAATGGGTACACCCCGCGCCAGGCGGCTGACCTTCAAGGCCATGCGGCGGATGCGGTCCGTGAGAAACACGGCTGTGGCTTCGCCCTCATTGGTGAAATTGGTGGCCAAAATCACTTCCCTGACTTCGCTGTCATCAAGGCGTTGGCTCAACTTGGGCCAATCCAGTGACTCGGGGCGAACGCCATCCAAGGGCGAGGCACGCCCCATCAGCACATAGTAGTAACCGCGATAGGTTTGAGTGGCTTCAATGGCAGCCAGGTCGGCAGGTGTTTCAACGACACACAACAAACTGGGTTGGCGGCGTGTGTCGCTGCAAATCGAGCAAACGTCGGAATGGCAAAAATTGTTGCACATGCTGCAGTGGCGAATTTCTGCCACTGCCTTGAGCAAAGACTCACCCAATGCCGTCGCTGCCTGGCGATCGTTTTGCAGCAAGTGAAAGGCAAGCCGTTGCGCCGATTTCGGGCCCACACCGGGCAAGCGTTTGAGTGCCTGCACCAGGTCAACCAGCGGGTCCAGACCATCAAAAGCGTCAAACGCGGAACGGCTCATGGGTGTTGTTTAGAATGGCATTTTAAAGCCGGGTGGCATCGGGAAACCGGCAGTGACTGAAGACATTTTCTCGGTCATCGTGGCCTCGGCCTTGCGCACGGCATCATTGAATGCAGCGGCCACCAAATCTTCCAGCATGTCTTTGTCTTCACCCAGCAAAGATGGGTCAATCGTGATGCGCTTGCAGTCGTGCTTGCAGGTCATGACCACTTTGACCATGCCACCGCCAGATTGGCCTTCTACTTCCAGTGCGCCAATCTCGGCCTGCATTTTGGCCATTTTTTCCTGCATTTGCTGGGCTTGCTTCATCAAGCCGGCCAATTGGCCTTTCATCATGTTCATCTCGGTATTTCTCCTTTCAAATGTCGGCTGGGCCAGTGTTGCTCAGCGTCCTCTCTGAACCTGAGACCACTGTTGCGCCCATCAAGTTCTGAATGTCTTTTAAAAACGGGTCTTCCTGCAAGGCTTGCTTGGCCCCTTCAAGGGCCTGCCTGCGTGTTTCACTTTGTACGGCGTGGGCTGTTTGCTGGGCTTCGCCAAACTGCATCTGCAAACGCACGGTGCAACCATAATACTGCCCCAGGGCCGTTTCAAGGCGGGTCACCATGCTGGCTTCCGTGTAAGCCTTGATTGCCGTGCGCAAATTGATTTGTAACACATCGCCGTCGCGCATTGCCTCAACCAGTTCGGCCTGCACCAGGGCCTGCCGGGTCAAACCCTTGGCGGGCACTTCCTGGGAAACCTGTGGCCAATTGGCAGCACTGGGCAAATCTCCGCTGGCCGATTGAACCATGGGCGGTGCGGAAAATGGCACTGCACCCTGGGCAAGCGACGTGGTTGCAATGGTGACTGAAGATGCAGGAATTGCCTGCATTGATGAAGATCCGGATTTGGCAACGGGTTCGTCATCAGCCGTGTCCCAAGGTGGCGACTCGTCAAAATCATCCACTGGAGTGGACACTGAAGCAGGCGGTGAAGTAAGCACCTCCGCCATCGACACTGCCGGCGCGGTTTGCACAGCCACAGGCGTGTCATCAACACGCGCATTTACCTGCGAACTCGTTGGAGCTTGTGCGGGGGTATTTGATTGAACATTCACTGGCAGGTTGACAGGCGCAGTCGCACGGGGAACAGGCACCGCGACCTTGGCAGCACTGGGCGCAAACGCAGGCGCGGTTCCTGAAATCGTTGCGGTCGAGGGTACAGAACGCGCCACACTACCCTGCCCACCCGGCTTGAAAGCCAACATGCGCACCAGGGCCATGGAAAACCCGATCGACTCTTCCGGCGCCAGGTGCAATTCTGCACGGGCATGGGTCGCGATCTGGTAAATCAACTGAAGGTCTTCTGCGCCAAATGCACCCTGCAAGCTTTGCAAAGCAGCCTGGTCAGGATCGTCGATGTCCAATCCGCCTGCGAAATGGGCCACTGAAAGCCGATACGCAATGGCAGCCAGCTCATCCAGAATGGCACCGAATGGCGCACTGGCGGCAGCCAAGGCATTGCCCAGTTCAAGCAGCGCCTTGCCATCGCCTTGAGCCAAGGCCTGCAAAATTTGATGCACCACCTGCTGGTCGACGGCACCCAACATGGTTCGTACCGTGTCTTCGCCAATCTGGCCTGCGCTGTAGGCAATGGCCTGGTCAGTCAAGGACAAGGCATCGCGCACACTGCCGCGGGCTGCTTTGGCCAGCAGGCGCAATGCGCCGGGCTCAAAAGCAATCTGTTCCTCGGTCAGAATATGAGCCAGGTGGTCAGCCAGTTGATCGGGGGGCAATTGGCGCAGGGCAAATTGCAGGCAACGCGACAGCACGGTGGCGGGAATTTTTTGGGGGTCGGTGGTGGCCAGAATGAACAGCACATGGCCCGGTGGTTCTTCCAGCGTTTTCAGCATGGCATTGAATGCACTGGTTGACAGCATGTGCACTTCGTCGATGACGTACACCTTGTAGCGGCCTGCAGTGGGCGCATACATTGCATTTTCGAGCAAGGCACGCATTTCATCCACTCGGGTGTTGGTGGCAGCATCCACTTCAATCAGGTCGACAAAACGGCCTTGACTGATTTCAACGCAAGCCTGGCATTTTCCACAGGGGGTACGGCTGATGCCCTGTTCGCAGTTGACGGCACGGGCCAGAATTCGGGCAATGGTGGTTTTGCCCACGCCGCGTGTGCCGGTGAACAGATAAGCGTGGTGAAGGCGCTGGTTGTCGAGCGCGTGAGAAAGGGCTTTTACCACATGCGCCTGGCCCACCAGAGAATCAAAGTCTCGGGGTCGCCATTTCCTGGCCAAAGCCTGAGAAACTGTTTGATTCATGCAGATTGGGTCCAGTAATTTGACCAAAACAAGAGGCGAGCCAGAACCCCGGCACTGACTTCACGGTTGTGGCTGCTTCCTTCCGGACCTGACCAGGTTGGCCGCTACGCCATGCGGGGAGGCCCGCCAAACTGAATTCTACACCGAAGTCAGCCAGTGAACTTCGCCGTGGCGGTCAATCAAGGCAGCTTGTGTAGGGGCTGGTTTGCAGCCACGGTTCAAGGTTTGGTCCACTAAGCCCACGTATTCAAGCACTTGCCGGGTGTAATCGGGCAAATTCAGCTCGGTCACAGCCCACTTGTAATCCAGCACAAGGAAACGATCGTGCAATTCAAGTACCCGGTCTGCACGCAATGAACGACCATCACCCCGAACCCATTCCAGTTCATTGAACACACGGTGTTGGCTGGCTTTTGCCCCCTGCATCCAGGGCTGCAATTCAACTTTCTCCGCGAGCAGGCGGCAGGCCTGTTCCACGTGCATTAACTCGTCATCGCGCAAGGGGCGAAACATCATTTCACAGCGAAGTTGTACTTTCGACCACCAACCCTGAAAGTCCGTCTCAGCCAGTTCGTCGACCCATTCCAGCGCAGCATGCCAGGCCGTGCCCTTGCGCAACTCGGGAGAATCAGGGCGCGGCACCACTTTGCCCACAGGTTTGCTCAAGGCTTGCAGCACAGGAAATTGTGGCCTGACCCACAAGGCGGGTGGATCAAACAGACCCGTCAATTCAAACTGCTGCGGCAACAAACCTGCTGGTTGTTCAAGAGGTTTGGCAGCCCCATCGGCATCAAGCCAGTTGTCGTGAATTTCTGTGGCAAAAGGCAGCAGACGCTCATACCAGCCTTTGGCCGCCCCGCGCTTTTCACTGCCACTGAGGTGAATGGAATGGCGGGCACGGGTCAATGCCACGTAGAGCAGGTGATCTTCTTCGTCGGCATAAGCCTGTTTTTCAATCGTTTGCGCAGCAGAACGGCCCGGGCTGGTGTTGCCAAGGTTGGACATCACCGTGACGGAATCAGGATGCGACTCGCCCAGTTCCCAGTCAATGAGCAAACCGGCGTTGCTACCACCCGGCTTGGGCGAGGAATTCGCATCGAACAGCCAGACATGATCCGCCTCCAACCCCTTGGCAGAATGCACGGTCATGATGCGCAGAACGTCGGGGTTGGCAGGTGCCCCCTCGCTGTCCGAGCTGGCATAGGTTTGCAATTTCAGCGCCTCATCCAAAGCCTGTTGCAAATCCGGGAAACGCCCCTTGTTCAGCCCCAGTGCCCAAGCCTTCAGCCAGTCCCAGTGTTCGGCCATCATCACGCGCTGGCGAGGTGACGCAGTATTAAGGTATTTTTCCGAGGCCTGTGTGTCTTCAACCACGGTGGTCAGGGTTTCAAACAAGGGCAGCGCACGCGCCATGTTCAACCACCGTAACAACATTGCATGCAGACCGCCCCAGGCTGAATCGCCCTGTTCAGCCAATGCCACAAGCGTGGCCCACACGGTGGTGGTCTGCGTGCTGTGGGCTGCGCCGAGCAAGACCTGAAACCTAGCCGATGACAAGGCGATCAGGGGGCAACGCAGCAATTGCAGCAAGTACAGATTCTGATTGGGGTCATTCAGAAAACCAAGCAAGGCAATGGTGTCCGACCAGACCACCGAGGTGTAACGCTCGCCCTTGTCTTTGATGGTGTACGCCAGGCCTGCTTCACGCAAGGCCGCCATCAAAGGTAAGCCACTTTGGTGGGCGCGAATCAACACCATGACCTGGCTGAGGTGGTCGATACTGCCCTGCTTCAACCAATGTTGAAGTGTTTGCACCACCTGCCTGGCTTCATCAGGTCCACTGTGTTCTTTGGCAATTTTTGGGTAAACATGAAGGCCGCCCATTTGCCGTACTGGTGTGCTGGCCATTTCCGTTTCCGCCAAGCTGGTGTGGGCGCGAAAAGCGGTTTGCCCTCGTGTATTGCCTGATTCAAAAACCTGGTTCACCACATCCACAACAGCCTTTGAGCAACGGCGGGTGGAGTCAGATTCCAAAGTTCGAGCACCGAAGTATTCAATCAGCCATTGCCGGGCGTGGTTGAACAGCCGAGCCTCGGCACGGCGAAATCGGTAAATCGACTGCTTGGGGTCGCCCACAAGAAATACACTGGGTTTGTCATCGCCACTGTAATCCTGCAGCCAAAGTTTCAGGATGTTCCATTGCACCGGGTTGGTGTCCTGAAACTCGTCCACCAGCAAATGGCGCACGCGCGTGTCCAGTTTTTGCTGCATGTAGGCGCGTTGTTCATCGTCCATCAACATGCGCAATGCGGTGGCTTCAAGGTCATCAAAGTCGCACAGGCCCTGTTCTGCCTTGATGGTTTTGTAGGTGTCGAACAAGGGCTCAATCAACACCTGCAATGCGCGCGTGGCCAGCAGGTCGCTTTGGTCTTTTTCAAGCTGCAAAGCCTGAACAAACTGATTTGCCAAACCTTCAAAGAATTGCACGTAGGTGGTTTCATCCAGACCACTTTTCAACTGGCCACCAGTGGGTTTGCAAAACAACTTGGCGGGCTCGTTCTTGCCGGTCAGGCACAGGGCTTTCAACTGCCCAAAAACCTCAATCAAACTGGTCGTTTGATTCTCAAGACCAGTCAGTGCTTTTTCAATGGTATTGGCATGTTCTTTCTGCTTGGGCGTGCCCATGGCCAGCCATTGTGCGGCGGTCCACCACAGTGCAACAAAGGCTGGCGACTTCAACACCTCGACCGGCCATTGCTGGTGATCTTCAATGCCGAACACGGCGTTCAAAGGGGGTGCTTCGCGATTGCCAAGCCACAGGCTACAAGCCACGCGGTTGCTCAATGCGATGCGCAGCACTTGCCGCATCACCGCGCGGTCCATGTGTGCTGCCAGCGTGTCGAGGGCAGTCAGCAGTTCGGCGGGTTGCGCGCCCTGCAGCAAATCTTCGGTAAGCGCATCAATTGCGGCATCCATCCAGAATGCGGTTTGATCGGTGGGTTCACTTTGCCTGGAAAATCCGCTGGCCAATGGTGCCATTTGGCAAAGGGATGCAAACCACCCGTGAAATGTGTCAATGGTCACACCGCGCGAATTGGTCAGCACCTCGCCCGCCAGCGCGCGGGCTTTTTGCAAATTGGCCTCTGTGGGCAAAGCACCCCGTTCAGTCAACAGCTTGCGCAGTTGTACTTCATCGAGCAAGGCGCATTCCCGCAACAGGCTGAACAAACGTTCTTGCATTTCCTGCGCGGCTTTGCGCGTGAAAGTAATGGCCAGAATTTGATCTGGCCGCGCCCCATCGAGCAACAGGCGAAACAGGCGTGCCGTGAGCAACCAGGTTTTTCCGCTGCCCGCGCAGGCCTCAACTACTACGCTGTTTGCGGGGTTGCAGGCAATACCGGTGAAGTCGGGTTTTGGCTCACTCATTGACTCAATGATTGACTCACTCATCATCGCCCTCCTCGCCCAGTGTTTCATCCGCGAATTCGGGCAGGCTTTCAGGCCTGCACACACCGCGCACAGCACACCATTCGCACGCATCGCCAGGGTTGGCCTGCCACACGGCTGAACCGGAAAAAAACCTGTCCAGTTCATGGGCCAGTTCGCCAAGCAACACTTCGCCCCATGAATTGAAACCGTGCTGACGCCATTCATCGGTCAAGGGCGGGAAGGTGACCCAATCCACCTCGTCCTTGTGAAGCCCCAGAAAATCCAGTTGGGCAGTGGGGCTGTTCAGCATGGCCTGGTAGGCGGGCAATTGTGGCTGCGAAAGCGGCTCTTGCAATCGTTTTTTCAACACGGAAGGCTTGGTGAACTTGATGTCGGAAATGCCAAGTTCCTGACCGCGAACATCGAGACGGTCAACCCGCCCTTTCAAAGTGACTACAGCACCGCTGGGTTGAAGCATCAAGGGATGTTCAACCGTTTGCTCGGCGCCCTTGAATTGCCAGCCTTGAATTTTGCGTTCCATCAGTTTGCCGGCCACACGCGGCACAATCTGTTCAAAGAATTTCAGAAATGGATAAACCGTGGCACGGTCAGTCAAATCGAGCTTGCCCCACACCGCCTGGGCCTGATTCAACAAGGCTTGTTTCCAGAATTCAAGCTGGTTTGTAGCGTCACCGGCATTTGCCATGTGTTGCGCTGTTTTTTCCAGCACCTTGTGTACAAAAATACCGCGCAATTGCTCATAGCGCATGGCGCTGTCGTCGTACTGCGCAGGCCATGGCAATGCATGTTTCAAGCCAAAGCGCAGGCGGCAAGCCACCCAATCGTCCAGCGCAGTCACACGAAGCGACTCCGGCTTTGAACTTCCAGCTGGTAATGCCGCTAACTCCAGTGGCGGCTCAGCCTGCTCTCGCACTTGAACTTCGTGGTTTGGCAATTGCCTGTGCCAGCGGGAAGACCAGTGCGAATCCATTTGCTGCATGTCGTGGCGCGCGGTGTCGCGCAATACGATATCGAGCCACGTCAGTTCAGGCAAGAGCACTTCCGGTTTGCCCGCGACTTGTGCGCTGTGCAGCAAGGTGATTTGTCCACTATTCAGAAGCAACTCATGAAGGGCGGATACCTTCTGGATTCGTGCCAGGCGCGGCCCGGCAAAACCCAATTCCTGCGCCACGGCAGGTGGAAGCAGACCCGGCGGACTTTCCTGAAAATGCGACTGCGCGCAGCCCAGGACCAACACGCGCTTGAACTGCTGCATGCGCGTACTCAACAGGGGCACCATGCGAACCGGGCTTTCGATGTCCTGCGGCCTGAACCGTTGCGACTCGGCCCAACTTTGCCAGGCGGCCACAAATTCGCGCGCATCAAACCTGGTTTGTGCGGGCACCTGGCGCATCAGGCCAAGCACAGTCAGCAACTGTCGGCCGGCTTCATCCTGCTGCAAGTCCAAATCAAGTTTGTATTTCGCAAACAGATCAGAAAATGCGGAGGCCCATTGGCACAAGGTGTGGCTGTTGCCTTCTTTTCCGAAAGCCCAAGGTTCAAGTTGCTCCAGCAGCACGCCGGTGAAAGGCTGGGCAATGCATGTTATCTGGCCGTGCTCAAGATACTGCTGCAACAAGCGATCAAACCAGCCGGCCACGCTGGAAGTGGACAATCGCCAACCTGTGCGGTCGTCCACCAGCACCCCAAACTGCGCCAGTAACCCCACCAGCCTGCGGGCTGCGAGACGATCCAGCACAGCCACTGCAATCTCGGTGCCAGGCTCATGACGCAACCAATCCAGAATTTGATGGGCCGCCTGCTGCGCCTGCGTGGTTTCATCGGGGGCGACCTGCAACACCACCCGGCTGGGCTGCTGCGCAAACCGCCTTGTACAGAGATCGTGCCAGGGCTTTGGCCCTTCAATGGCGGGCAGGCTGAACACTTGCACCGGTGCGTCGGGATAAAACAATTCAAGCCAAAGTCCCGGTATGGTTTCACCATCATCAAACCAGACCACCTGTTTCGGTTCCCTGTGTTCCGGGACGGCCCGCGCAGGCAGCAAGGCGGTCAATTCCGTGGCATAGGTTTGGGCCAATGTGGCCACCACCTGTGCTTCTTCCGCCGCAAAGGCATTGTTCTCCGAATAATGCGCCAATGCACTTGTGTTGCGTTTTTGCACCAGCACCTGGCGCAAGGCCAGTTCAAGATATTCCTGGGCCAAGGCCCACAATTGCGCGCGGGACGAGCCACCAGCCAGACGGGGCAATTCGCGCAATACACCAACCAGGTCAGCCTGCAAGGCCAGCCAGGGACCCATCGCATTGGGCTGGCTCAGGCGGTCAGCGGTTTGAACCCAAGGCCCCAGCGTGGACTGGCCTTGGTGATGGCGGGCCCACTGGCGTCTGAAATCCGATACGGTTTCAATGCGCGGCATGACCCACAGCACGTCACTGGGTAAAATGCGGGATTGCTCAAGCCAGTCAAGTGCAGCTGTAAAAGGAGTGGCCTCAAAAGGCGTGTCGGAGGTAATGTATTGACTCAAAACGTGTGTTTGGTGTGCGTTTAGACTGTGAAAACCGGCATGGATTTGTGTTTCTGTTCAATTTCGCTGTACCATTCAGAATAGCATTTTCTTAAATAAAGAACTTTCATTGTCTGCGCGTGCGTTTTAACCACCCAGATGCGCTTTGTGAACACCTCCAAAGCAATTACCCACTTGAGGAATTAAATGAGCAGTGACCTGATCAAACACGTCAGTGACGCATCTTTCGACAGCGATGTTTTGAAAACTGCCGGCCCTGTGCTGGTGGATTACTGGGCTGAATGGTGTGGTCCTTGCAAAATGATCGCCCCGATTCTGGATGACCTGTCGGCTGAATACAAAGGCAAACTGCAAATTGCAAAAATGAACGTGGACGAGAATTCCGAAACGCCTGCCAAGTACGGCATCCGTGGGATTCCAACCTTGATGCTGTTCAAAGACGGCGCAGTTGTAGCGACGAAAGTGGGCGCATTGTCCAAATCACAGCTGGCCGCGTTCATTGACAGCCACCTGTAAAATTAAAAGAATCGAGTAACCCGGCCTCGTGCCGGGTTTCAAAACACCTCGCCTCAGTACTACCTCCATCCTTCGTTAACCTGATCACCTCGCGGCATTCGCCACCTACACACAGCAAAACAATATGTATCTATCTGAACTAAAAACGCAACACGTCTCTGCCCTGCTTGAAGTGGCTGGTGGCCTGGAAATCGAGAATGCCAACCGCATGCGCAAACAGGAATTGATGTTTGCAATCCTGAAAAAGCGTGCCAAGAACGGTGAACAAATTTTCGGTGATGGTGTGCTTGAAGTGCTGCCTGACGGGTTTGGCTTCCTGCGCTCGCCAGAAACTTCTTACCTGGCCAGCCCGGACGACATTTATATTTCTCCCAGCCAGATTCGCCGCTTCAACCTGCACACCGGTGACAGCATTGAAGGTGAGGTTCGCACCCCGAAAGACGGTGAGCGTTATTTCGCACTGGTGAAAGTGGACAAGGTCAACGGCGAAGCGCCTGAAGCCAGCAAACACAAAATCCTGTTTGAAAACCTGACACCGTTGCACCCGAACCAGCCTTTGAAGCTGGAGCGCGACATGCGCGGCGAAGAAAACAACACTGGCCGGATTATCGACCTGGTGGCTCCAATCGGCAAAGGCCAGCGCGGCTTGTTGGTGGCACCACCCAAGTCGGGTAAAACCGTGATGCTGCAGCACATTGCGCATGCCATCACCGCGAATCACCCCGACATTACCTTGATTGTGTTGTTGATCGACGAACGTCCGGAAGAAGTGACGGAAATGATGCGCTCCGTGCGTGGCGAAGTGATTGCCTCCACGTTTGATGAACCTGCAACGCGCCACGTTCAGGTTGCTGAAATGGTGATCGAAAAGGCCAAGCGCCTGGTTGAACACAAGCGCGACGTGGTCATTCTGCTTGACTCCATTACCCGCCTGGCGCGTGCCTACAACACGGTGGTGCCCTCCTCCGGCAAGGTACTGACCGGTGGTGTGGACGCCAACGCACTGCACCGTCCCAAGCGTTTCTTTGGTGCGGCCCGTAACATTGAAGAAGGTGGCTCACTGACCATCATCGCCACGGCACTGGTGGACACCGGTTCCCGCATGGATGAAGTGATTTACGAAGAATTCAAGGGTACCGGCAACATGGAAATCCACATGGAACGCCGCATGGCGGAAAAGCGTGTGTACCCAGCCATCAACATCAACCGCTCGTCGACACGTCGCGAAGAACTGCTGATCAAGCCCGATCTGCTGCAAAAGATCTGGGTGCTGCGCCGCCTGCTGCACGACATGGACGAAATAGCGGCAATGGAGTTCCTGATGGACAAGATCCGGCAGACCAAGAACAACGCCGAATTCTTCGAAATGATGAAGAAGTAAGCAACAAAGTGAGGCGAGGTGAATTTTTTCCCTCGCCTTATTTTTTTGTATCATGCCCCCAAGGCCACCGCCATCCTTTGCCCAGGAGCTTTCGAATGACCCGCGTACTTTCCAGTGTATTTTCCCGTGCAATGCCTGTATTTGCCCTGCTGTTTGCGCTGACCCTGAGTGGTTGCGGCTACAACACCATTCAAACCACCGACGAACAGGTCAAAGCCGCCTGGGCTGAAGTACTGAACCAGTACCAGCGCCGTGCCGACCTGGTGCCCAACCTGGTGAATGTGGTCAAGGCCGAGGCCAATTTTGAGCAGGAAACACTGACACAGGTTGTGGAAGCTCGGGCCAAGGCCACATCGATTCAGGCCACGCCTGAACTGATCAATGACCCGGAAGCCTTCAACAGATTCCAGCAGGCACAGGGTGAACTGAAAGGTGCTTTGTCTCGCCTGCTGTTGGTCACTGAAAACTATCCGAACCTGAAGGCCAACCAAGGCTTCCGTGATCTGCAGGCCCAACTGGAAGGCACTGAAAACCGCATCACAGTGGCGCGCAACCGCTACATTCAATCTGTTCAGGAATACAACATCACGGTGCGGTCTTTCCCCAACAACCTGACGGCCATGGCGATGGGGTACGCAGTCAAACCCAGCTTCACCGTTGAGAATGAAGCAGCCATTTCAAAACCACCCACTGTTGATTTCGGCACGAAGTGATAAAGGTAACCCCCATGGCTTTCATTCGGTTTTGCCTTTGTGCATTCATCCTGTTTGCGCCAGCGCTTTCACAGGCCCAGGTGCCAGTACCGGCATTGACTGCACAGGTGGTGGACACCACGGACAAACTGAACGCTGCGCAACAGGCCGAACTGATCCAGAAACTTCAGGCGTTCGAGACGGCCAAAGGCAGTCAGATCGCCGTGTTGCTGGTACAAACCACCAAGCCGGAGGAAATCGAGCAGTATTCCCTGCGCGTGGCGGAAGCCTGGAAAATTGGCCGCAAGAAAATCGACGACGGTGCCATTCTGGTCGTGGCCCTGCAAGACCGGGCATTGCGCATTGAAGTGGGCTACGGCCTTGAAGGGGCGCTGACCGACATCACATCCAAACGAATCATCGAGGAAATCATCATTCCGCAGTTCCGTCAGGGTGATGTCGCGGGTGGTATCGCCGCCGGTGTGGACCAAATGATGAAGGTGATTGAAGGCGAACCCTTGCCCGAACCCGTTAAAACACCAGCCAAGTCCAAAGGGAGTACTGTTGAAGAAATGGCTCCCTTGCTGTTCATGCTGGCGATATTCCTGGGTGGTGGCCTGCGCAAGGCGATTGGCAAATTGCCCGCAGCCATGGCCACGGGTGGTGTGGTGTTCGTGGTGGCCTGGCTGTTTGCAGGCACAGTAATCATTGCCATTCTTGCGGCAATTGCGGCTGCTGTAATAACCCTGTTTGGAAATACAGGCGGCATGGGCAGGCTTGGCGGGCTGGGTGGTGGTTTTGGTGGAGGCGGTGGCCGACGAGGTGGTGGATTTGGCGGTGGCGGCTTCGGCGGAGGTGGGGGTGGCTTTGGTGGCGGCGGTGCGTCGGGAAGGTGGTGATGATGAACATTCAACGCATACTCAAGCACCTTGTGACAGCCGAAAGGCATGTGCGGCAAGTTTTTACGCCAACGCGCCTTGAGCACATTGCACACACCATCAAGGCCAGCGAAATGCAGCATTCCGGCGAAATTCGATTTGCAGTGGAAAGTGCGCTGGAATTCAGGCCGTTGCTACAAGGGCAAACGCCGCGTCAACGGGCCATTGAAGTGTTCAGCGACCTGCATGTCTGGGACACTGAACTGAACAACGGGGTGTTGATTTACATCCTGCTGGCCGACCATGCGATTGAAATTGTCGCTGACCGTGGCATTGATGCCAAGGTGGATTCTGAATACTGGGGCGAGCTGTGTCGTGGAATTCAGGCCGCTTTTGCACAAGGCCAGTTCGAAGAAGGTGCGAAGACCTGCATTCAGGCAGTCAGCCAACAACTGATTGCCCATTTCCCGCACAACGGGGGTGGCAAGAATGAACTTCCCGACACACCCGTGGTGGTAGGCTGATCAAGCACCCTTTTACATGGGTGCAACGGGGCAGCTTTTTGGCACCACATAGCCCTCAGGCAGGCTGCATTCAGAGGCTTTGCCGTCGATTGAACAACGTACTTTTTTCAGCAAACGCAGTGCGCAGCCATCGTACACCCCATCCTTGCTCAAGCTGATGCGTGCTTCACGCATCATGGTGGTGTATTCCGCCTTGTCCGCATCGGTCATTTTCAACCAGGCTTTGTCCGGAATCTGACGGTCAATTTTCTTGACAGCCTCCAGGGCCTTGGGCATTTCCTGCGCCACATACGCACGCAGCTTTTGGCCTGAACCCGGTTGGAATTTCGATTTGCGCAGAATGATCTGGTAAGTGACCATGGCCACAGGCAGCTGAATAATGGCGCCTTTCTTGCCCAGGCCTTTGTAAAGTTCCAGCGGTGAATAGGCGATGGAAGGGGCCACAATGATGTCGACTGCGCCGTTGTTGAACATGGATCCGTAATTGGACACGTCGGCAGAAATGGGCTGCGCACCCACCTGTTCAATCAGCTTGCGTTGCGACTCATCGTGCGACAAAGCCGCAACGCGCTTGCCCGCAGCCTTGGACAGGGAATTGATTTCCCGATCGCGCACAAACACATAGGCCGTGCCAAATGGCAACACACCCCCCACTTCAAAATCACTTTGCTGCATGACGGGTTGCAACTGCGGGCTGGCCATGGACTTCAATGCGAGAAGCACCGCGTCGTAATTGGGCAAGCCGCCAACTGCGTCCAGACTACCCGTGAAACTGTTGTACTTTCGTGTGCGAATGCCGGTGGCCACCAAACCGTCACATTCACCGATCTCGAAATCTTTGGCAGCCACGGATTCATTGGTGTAGACCACCGGGTTGAAGCCGTAACCGTTTTTTCGACCATCCAAGGCATACTCTTGGGCCAGATTAAAAATCGGCCCTTTGGCGCCCAACAGGTCAAATACGCAGATCCGGGGCTCCTTGCCATTTACAGTTTGAGCCAGAGCCTGGCCTTGTACACTGAACATCAGCCCCAGCGTCAAGCCGAGAAAGGCCACAAACTTCAATGTGGCATCAAGAAATTTATTCATGAGTTGTTTCCGTTTTGCAAGGCACGCAAGGTGATGATCTGGGTGAGGTTCACCAGCGTTTTGGTCATCATTCGATGCCAGATCAAATCCACCACAACCGCCTTGAAGATTGTTCGTTTGGGCATAAAGCCCAAGCCTGGGTTGAGATAAAACAGGTAGCGCCAGGTCACCAGGGTGCCGTCACCATCCTTTTCAAATTCAAAAGAGCCCTTGGCATGATCCAGCCAGTTCAACAAGGGCTGGCTAAAGCCCGTGCCCTTGTAGACAAACTGCCGGTTGGGCACGAAAGCCAACACCTCTTCATCGATCACCGCGCCGCCCTTGAAGGTGATGCGTTGAATATCCCCCACCTCGTTGAAGGCCTCGCCCCGAATCATTTCGATATTTGTGATCGGTGCAATCACCGCGTCGCTGTGAATATATTCATCCGCCTTCAGGCGGGAATAAATCGCGAAACAATCAGTCAAAGGCACAGGAATACGGCACGAGCGCTGGATCATCAAAGGTGCTTGGGTCACAATAAGTCCTCTATTGAATGTTGGGTACTGCGCATGTTCACACGTTTTTTTCCAATTCTGACTAAACTCAAAGCCTTGAAAACCCATGGCCGAATGCTATGGCATGCCTTTCGCCACGCCGACACGCCCAAATGGATCAAGGGTTTCATGCTGGCTGTAGTGGCTTACCTGTTCAGCCCAATCGACATGATTCCCGACTTCTTGGTCCTCTTCGGCATCACCGATGACTTGGTGGTGATTTCCGCAGCCATGTGGTTTTTAGGCAAAGTGGTCCCAGAAAGGGTCAAAAACAGCCTGCCGATGCCTGAAAACGTTCAAACCACGCAACAGCCTGTTCAACAAAACCGGTCTAAATCCAGTGCAGCACCCGTCAAAAAAAGCCCTTTGAAGCCACTGGGCCTGTTGCTGCTGGCCGCTGTGCTGGTGGCGGCACTGGCCAGTCACCCTTGGGTACATGCGCAATTCGAGGCCATTGGAGCATTTTTTTAAGACTGGTAGTAAACGTTTTATTCTAGAAAACAAAGCCTTGGCAAATCCAGACGTAAAAAAACCCGGTGAGTAATCACCGGGTTTTCAATGACTTCCATCCCCGCCTTTCATTGAAGACGATGGTGTAAAAACTTCGATCAGTGACCTGTGGCCATGCCCGATCCACGTGGCGTACGAACATCTTCAACCAAGTGTTGAATGTGTTCTGGGGGTGGTGCAGTTACCTTGCTGACGGCGTAAGCCACAGCAAAGTTGACCATGGCACCCACTGTGCCAATGGCTTCAGGTGTAATACCGAACCAGCCATTTGCCCCTCCAACCATGTCCACATACTCGGTGCCCTTGATGAACAGAATGCCCTTGTGTGCAAACACGTAGAACAGGGTAACTGCCAGGCCAGACAACATGCCTGCAATGGCGCCGCTCGAATTCATTTTCTTGGAAAAAATGCCCATCATGATCACGGGGAACAGGGACGATGCAGCAATACCGAAGGCCAAGGCCACGGTACCGGCCGCGAAGCCAGGTGGGTTCAAGCCCAGGTAACCGGCCAGAACAATTGCACCAGCCATGGAAATCTTGCCGGCCAGCAATTCGCTCTTTTCAGAAATATTGGGATTGAATACGCCTTTAATCAAGTCATGAGACACTGCGGAAGAAATCGCCAACAACAAACCAGCAGCAGTTGACAGCGCAGCAGCCAGACCACCCGCCGCTACCAAGGCGATCACCCAGTTGGGCAACAGTGCAATTTCAGGGTTGGCCAGCACCATGATGTCGGCGTTCACTTCCATCTCACTGCCTTTCCAGCCTGCAGCTTCTGCCTTGGCCAGGAACGCTTCGTCTTTGGACTTGTCGTTGTAGTACTGAACGCGACCATCGCCGTTCTTGTCTTCGAACTTCAACAGGCCGGTTTCTGCCCAGCGATCCATCCAGGCCGGCTTTTGTTCGTTCAGCAGTTGGGCTTCAGGCGCAAACAAGTCACCACCGGTGGCCACATTGGTATTCACAGTGGCATGCAGGTTGTAACGGGCCATTGCGCCAACAGCAGGGGCTGTGGTGTACAGAATTGCAATGAACACCAATGCCCAGCCAGCAGATGAACGGGCATCAGCCACTGTCGGAACGGTGAAGAAACGAATGATCACGTGGGGCAGGCCCGCGGTACCAATCATCAAGCTGATAGTGTAGAAAAAGGTATTGAGGTAGCTACCCGCCGGTGTGGTGGTGTAGGTGCTGAAACCCAGATCAGTCACAACCTTGTCCAGTGTGGCCAGCATGGGTTGGCCATTGGCCAGCATGTCGGAACCCAGACCAAGTTGTGGCAAGGGGTTGCCAGTCAGGTTCAGGGAAATGAAGATCGCAGGAATGGTGTACGCGAAAATCAGCACAACATACTGTGCAATCTGCGTGTAGGTAATGCCTTTCATGCCGCCGAATACCGCGTACACAAACACAATACCCATACCCACATAAATACCCACTTCAGACGACACGCCAAGGAATCGGGAGAAGGCCACGCCCACACCGGTCATCTGCCCGATTACGTAAGTAATGGAAGCAACCAGCAAACAGATCACGGACACCGTACGGGCCGTGGTGGAGTAGTAACGATCACCAATGAACTGGGGCACCGTGAACTTGCCGAACTTGCGCAGGTACGGGGCCAGCAACATCGCCAGCAACACATAACCACCGGTCCAACCCATCAGGAACACGGAACCGCCGTAGCCCATGTTGGCGATCAAACCAGCCATGGAAATGAAGGACGCAGCGGACATCCAGTCAGCCGCAGTGGCCATGCCGTTGGCCACGGGGTGAACACCACCGCCAGCCACATAAAATTCGCCCGTGCTGCCTGCACGAGCCCAGAACGCGATACCGAGGTACAGCGCAAAACTCAACCCTACGATGACGTAGGTGATTGTTTGCAAATCCATTTACAGGTCTCCTTACTGTTCGTCGACGTCGTGTTCACGGTCAATCTGACCCATTTTCTTCGCATAGTAGAAAATGAGCACAATGAACACGTAAATGGAACCTTGTTGGGCAAACCAGAAGCCCAGTGGATAACCACCGATGCTGAACTGATTGAGCTGCTCAACAAACAGAATGCCCGCACCATATGACACCAAAAACCAAACGATCATGATTTTGGTCAACAGGCCGAGTGTCGCTTTCCAGTAGGCATCACCGCCTTTTGGGTTACTCATCGCTTGTCTCCTTTTTAGGGTTGTTGTTGGCCATACGACGGGAATACGAGGTCACATCCCTCCCCGGACTTTGGCTTGATGTCAAGTATCGAAATGTAAACTTACGTCAAACTTAACTGACGAAAGATTAATTTTTGTGAAATCAAATGCTGAGAACAAGTATTCAAGGCAAACACGCAACAGACGTGGATTTACCTTAGTTTTCAATTGATGAGCCAGCGGTCGAAATACACACAATTGCAATTACCCCAATTGAGCTAACCCTTTCGACATCAAGGCAATCCATGAATTCACAAACCTCGCAGTTCAATACCGAGCCCAATCACAGCGCACGCATTCTTAATGCAGTTGCAGCCAACCAGGCCTGCATTGAATTTGACTTGAACGGCAATGTGCTCAATGCGAATGACAATTTTCTGAACACATTTGGGTATGCTGAAGACCAAGTATTGGGCAAGCACCACAGCATGTTCTGCGCTCCCGGCACTGTGGGCTCGGATGACTATGAGCACTTTTGGAATACGCTGCGAGAAGGCGGCTTCCAAACCGGCGAGTTTCTTCGCTTGGCCTCTCAAGGCCGTGAAATTTACATCCAGTCCAACTACACCCCCGTTAGGGATGAACACGGGCAGGTGGTGTCGGTGATCGAAATGGCAATTGACATCACAACCGCGAAACTCAAAGCCATGGACAACGAGGGCAAAGTCAGTGCAATCAACCGATCACAAGGTGTGGTGGAGTTCGATCTCACCGGGAATATCCTGCATGCCAATGACAACTTTCTGGCCCTGACAGGTTATGAGCTTGAGGAGATTGTGGGCCAGCACCACAGTGTTTTCGTGGAAAAGGAAGAGCGCGGCAGTGTTACCTACAGGGCGTTCTGGCGCAAGCTTGGGCAAGGTGAATTTGATTCGGGTGAATATCTGCGTGTTGGCAAACAAGGCAAACGCATCTGGATCCAGGCCAGTTACAACCCGATTCTTGATCTGGAAGGCAAACCGCTCAAGGTGGTGAAGTTTTGCAGCGATGTGACCCAAACCAAGTTGCAATCGATCGAAACGCAGGCCCGGATGGAATCAGTGTCGTGCACCAATTGCATCATGGAACTGGATGCTGAAGGACGCATCATCGGCAGCAATTCACTGATGCAAAAAGCGCTTGGTTACAGCAAAGTTGACCTTGCCGACAAAACCGAAAGCTTTTTGATGTTCGACGATGAACGCTCGGACAGCACATACTTCAATACCTGGAATGCCTTGCGCGAAGGCACCAGCGTGTCGGGTGAGTTTCGACTCAAAGGCGTGGGCAACAAGGAAATCTGGTTGTCTGGATCGCGCAGCCCCGTGATAGGTCTGGACGGCCAACTAATCAAAGTCGTGGTCATGGTGCAAGACATCACGGAAGCCAAGCTGGCGCGGCTTGATTCGGAAGGAAAACTTGGCGCAATCGACAGGTCACAGGCAGTGATCGAGTTCGACATGACAGGCAAGGTACTAACCGCCAACAGCAATTTCCTGAAACTGATGGGATACGCTCAGGAAGAAATCATCGGTCGTCACCACCGTCTGTTTGTGGACCCAACCTATGCGGCCACGCCACAGTACCAAGCCTTCTGGGAAAGTTTGGGGCGCGGACAGTTTGAATCTGGCGAATACAAGCGCCTGGCCAAAGGTGGGCGAGAGGTGTGGATTCAAGCCACCTACAACCCGATTTATGATCCACGTGGCAACCTGGTGAAGGTGGTCAAGTTTGCAAGCGATGTCACGCAAAGCAAACTGAAAAATTCCGAGTTTGAAGCCAAAGTGGAGGCCATCAACCTGGGGCAGGCTGTCATCGAGTTTGATCTGGACGGCCATGTATTGAGTGCCAACAGAAACTTTCTCAACGCCATGGGTTATACCTCGCGTGAAATTCAGGGACAGCATCACAGCATTTTCTGCACGCTGGAATACACGCAGAGTGAAGAGTACCGGGATTTCTGGCTGCGCCTGAATGAAGGAAAATTCATCAGCGGGCGCTTTCACCGAGTGGGCAAATTCAACCGTGATGTCTGGATTCAGGCCACCTACAACCCGATTCTGGATTTGAACGGACAGGTCACAAAAGTTGTGAAGTACGCCTACGATGTGACCAAGGAAGTGCAACTAGAACAAAGCATCAATCAAAAAACCGAATTGATGCGCGCCCGATTGAACCAGGTCATTGAACGCATTGACCTGGTGGTGAAAGACTCTGCACGCGTTGCAAAATCGGCAGACCAAAGCCTGGAATCTGCCCAACTTGGCCACAAGGAATTGAAGCGGTCCATGGCTGCCAACCAGGCCATACAGCACGGCGCACAGAAAGTTGCGGAGATTGTGCGCGCAATTGGCGATACCGCCAACCAGACCAACCTGCTCGCATTCAATGCAGCTATTGAAGCGGCGCGTGCGGGCCAGCATGGCGTGGGGTTTTCAGTGGTGGCATCCGAAGTTCGGAAACTTGCAGAAAACAGCAGTACAGCTGCCAAGGAAATCGCAGTGCTGATTGAAGAATCGATTGCACAAGTAGGGGAAAGCCTGGAAGAAAGTGACCAGGCAGCCAGCAAGATCGAGTACATCGTCAACACCTTGAACAGCACCAGCGAAGTCATGGGTGAAGTCATGCAGCGGGTTGAATCACAGCGTGAAGACGCGCAACATGTCATCGAACTGATTCAAGCCTTGTCTGTCAGCACACGCAAGGGCCAGCTTGCATGAATACCCAAACCCAGCTTCAAGGCTATGGCGCGTTTCGTGTACACGACATGAACCTGGCCATGCCCATGGAACACCTGCGCGAAGTGCTGCCGGTCTGTGAATTTCAGGCCATGCCCGGGGTGCAACCCTGGATTCGGGGTGGTCTGGTTGTTCGCGGTGTGACCATTCCGGTGATCGACCTGCTCGCATTGAGTGGACGTGAATGCCAACAGGGTGCGCAAGACTGCGTGGTACTGATTGAATTCGAGGGAAGGCTGACAGGCTTGCTGGCCAGCGCAGTGGGTGGGCTTTTTTTCAGCAACCCGCTGGACATGACCCCCCTGCTTTCGGGCGACGCCGTGGGGAAGCTGATCCAGGGCAGTTTGCGCCCGGCACCCGACACCGCCCCACTGCTTGTGATGTCATGTCGCGCACTGTTTGAACTGCCTGGCCTGTCGGCGGTTAAAGATCCGGAACCGCACAGGCAAGCCTTGTTCATGACGGATCCCGCGACCGCCACGCAGGCCAACGCATTGGCCACTTTGGACACATTGTCCTTGTTGCTCATGAAAAGTGGCGGCCTGTTGTATGCCATCAACCCCAGCGACATTGAAACAACCATTGCACGACCGCAATTGCTACCCGCCGAGATGGCCCAAGGGTTCTACAAAGGCAACGTGCCCTATCGAGGCAGGTTGATCCCGGCCGTGGAACTGAGCGAGTACCTGGACATGGGCCGAAGCGCAGTTGGCACGACAAACAAGCAAGCCATTGTTATTTGTTACAAGGAAGGGGCGATGGCCCTGCTGATCGATCAAATCCTAGACATTGTGCGCATACCCGCCAGCGCACAAATTGGCCTGCCGCGTGTGCAGGCTGTCAGGCCAGGCAATGTCTGCAAGGTTGTACCGGCCAGCCAGGTTTATGACAGCGAGACTGATGCCTCGCACTACTTTGTGCTGGAAGCATCGGGCTTTCTGAACGACACAGGATTGAAAGACCTTGCCCGGGTTATCCACCTGGCCGAGCTGGACAAGAGCCCGACCGTGCAAACCGGAAACGCACTTGATCCGGCAGCACCGCGTGATGAACGGGTGATTCTGTTCGAAATGGATCAACCTTATGCGGTGCACATTGAGCAAGTCTCGGAGGTTCTGCCTTACCGGGGCGTGGTTCAGGCTTTCGCTGCGGGGCAGGCGCTCAAGGGGTTCATCACACACCGCGGGCAGGCGATACCCGTCACGGACCTGGCCCAACACATGGGGCTTGCACGGCAATCACTGAATGAAACCAGCAATGTGCTGGTGGTAGACCATGGAGGTCAAAAAACCGGTTTTGCCGTGGGCGAATTGAAAGCCATTGAACACGCTTTGTGGTCACCGAAGATACCCGTATTGGGCACCCAGCGAACCGAACGGACGGTTGCGCGGGAAAACCAGCAACTCGTCGAAGTCATGTTACAGGGACAAAAAAACCTCGTCGAATTGATTGACTTCAACTTGCAAGCCAACCGTACCTTGCAGCAAGGGGAAAGACACCCGCTTGAACCCACCCAAATGCTGGATACACCCAAGATTGACCATTCCGGGGGTATGACAAAATACACGGCTTAAAGAATATGGCAGTGAATCCTGAAACACTTCAGCAAGGACACACTGCACATGCAAACTCCCGAAGCACTTCTCAACCCAACACACAAATCAGCCCTGTTTGACGCACTGCTCAGCGGCCAGGCCTGCATTGAATTTGATCTCAACGGGCGGGTCAAGTTTGCGAATGCAAATTTCCTGAATGCCTTTGGTTATGCCTTCGAAGACATTGTGGGCAAGCACCACAGCATGTTCTGCCAACCGGGTATTGTGAACCTGCCTGAATACAAGCAATTCTGGGAAAGCCTGCAAAGCGGCGAAGGTTGTAGTGGTGAATTTCTGAGGCTGAACTCCAAGAGTGAGCCTGTTTACATTTCGGCCAGCTACAGCCCTGTGCACAATGAACAGGGTGAGGTGATTTCTGTCGTCAAAATCGCGATGAACATCACTGAAGCGAAACAGAAAGCACTGGAAGCCGAGTGCAAGCTCAATGCCATTGAAAACACACAGGCTGTCATCGAATTTGACCTGAAAGGCAATGTGCTGGCCGCCAACACCAATTTCCTGAATGCCATGGGTTATTCATTGACCGAAATCGTTGGCAAGCACCACAGCCTGTTTTGTGAAGCGGGATATGCAAACAGCGACGACTACCAGTTGTTCTGGCGTGAACTGGGCAGTGGCAAATTCAAGTCCGGCGAATTCATGCGGGTGAACAGGCAAGGCAAGGCCGTCTGGCTGTATGCCAGTTACACGCCCATCAAGGGGGTGGATGGTAACCCGGTCAAGGTGGTGAAATTTTGCAACGACATTTCCGACACCAAGCTGAAAAACGGAGAAACACAGGCCAAGCTGGAGGCCATGTCCAAGAGCAATTGCATTCTGGAACTGAACAGTGACCGGCAAATCATCGCCTCGAACAGCCTGATGCAAAACACACTGGGTTACAAGGAAAGCGAGTTGCAGGGCAAACAGGACACCTTCCTTCTATTCGACGGCGACCGAACCGCTGACCAGTATCTGCAAGACTGGAACAGCCTGCGGGACGGCCGCTCAGTGAGTGGTGAAATGCGCCTGAAGGGTGCTGACAACCGCGAAGTGTGGGTGGCCGGCACACGCAGTCCGATCTTCGGAATCAGCGGGGAATTGATCAAGGTGGTGTACCTGCAGCAAGACATCACTGCCACCAAAAACCTGCAAATGGATGCGCAAGGAAAACTGGGGGCAATCGACCGCGCGCAGGCAGTCATTGAGTTTGACATGGCAGGCAAGGTGCTGACCGCCAATACCAACTTCCTGAAGTTGATGGGCTATTCACGCGAAGAAATTCTGGGGCGGCACCACCGCCTTTTTGTGGATGCGGAGCACAGCGCATCCAGCGAATACCAGGCATTTTGGGAAACATTGGGCCGGGGTGAATTCGTTCAGGGTGAATTCAAACGCGTGGCGCAGAATGGCAAGGAAGTCTGGATTCAGGCCACCTACAACCCCATCTACGACCCGCGCGGGCAGCTGGTGAAAGTGGTGAAATTTGCCAGCGACATCACGGAAATCAAGATGCGGAACCAGGAGTTCGAAGCCAAGGTGGCTGCGATCAACCTGGGGCAGGCCGTCATCGAGTTTGATCTGGAAGGCCGTGTGATTACTGCCAACCGGAATTTTCTTAATGCCATGGGCTATACCTTGCGGGAAATCCAGGCCCAGCACCACAGCATTTTCTGCACGCTGGATTACACCCAGAGCGAAGAATACCGCGACTTCTGGCTCAAGCTCAATGAAGGCGAATTCATCAGTGGCCGCTTTCACCGGGTTGGAAAATTCAACCGCGACGTGTGGATTCAAGCCACCTACAACCCGATACTTGACCTGAATGGCAAGGTGCTGAAAATCGTGAAGTACGCCTACGATGTCACCAAGGAAGTCCAGCTGGAACAAAGCATCAACCAGAAAACCGAGTTGATGCGAAGAAGCCTTTGCCAGATCATGGACCGCATTGACCTCATCTCCAAAGACTCCGGCACGGTGGCCAAATCGGCCCTTCAAAGCCTGGAATGGGCCAAGGAAGGGCGTAGCGAATTAAAGCGGGTGTCTGCATCCATTGGTGCAACCCAGACCCACACCAGCAAAGTGGCTGACATTGTTCGCACAGTGACCGACATTGCCAACCAGACCAACCTGCTGGCGTTCAACGCAGCAATTGAAGCAGCTCGCGCGGGGCAACATGGCGTGGGCTTTTCCGTGGTGGCTTCCGAGGTACGCAAATTGGCTGAAAGCAGCGGCACTGCCGCCAAGGAAATCGCCGCCCTGATCGAGGAATCCCGGTTGCAGGTCAATGACAGCGCCACCAGCAGCGACGATGCAGGCGGCAAGTTTGAACACATCGTGGACACGCTGAACAACACCCAGGAACTGATGAATGAAGTGATGAGCCGCGTGCAAACCCAACGCGATTGCACTGAAGAGTTGGCCACATTGATCGAAGAACTGGCCATCGTGACCCAGAAGAGGCGCGTAGCATGAACGGTGGCAATTCGAACAGTGACGAAGTGTTTGGTGCCTTCCGGCTGGGTTCAATGGCATTGGCTTTGCCCATGGACATGCTTCGGGAAGTGGTGCCATTCACCAGGCTTCAACAGTTGCCCACCGCTGCTCCT
Source organism: Limnobacter thiooxidans (assembly GCF_036323495.1). Lineage (NCBI taxonomy): Bacteria > Pseudomonadati > Pseudomonadota > Betaproteobacteria > Burkholderiales > Burkholderiaceae > Limnobacter > Limnobacter thiooxidans. The sequence continues at coordinate 2,741,598 of NZ_AP028947.1, forward strand.
TGGGTACTGGGTGGCCTGGACTTGCGCGGAGTGCTCGTGCCAGTGGTGGATTTGTCTGTTTTGTTGGGGCAAACCGAGCAGGCTAACCACCGCCAGTGTGTGGTCGTTGTGGCCCATGAGGGGCGTTTGGCAGGTATCGTCGCCACGGCAGTGGACTGCCTGTTCAGTGCCAATACAAATCAGCTCAATGCTTTTCACAGCACAGACGCAGTGGGCCGTGTGGCAAGGGGCAGTCTTCAGAACCCGTCTTCAGGCAAACTGCTAAGCGTACTGTGTGCCCAGGCTCTGATGGCACTTCCGCAACTGCCCGCCGTGAGCGACCCTGAACCGCACCGGCAAAGCCATGCGCTAAGTCAGGAACATGCTAGCGCGGAAGAACACCACCGGGTGCCCCTGTTGCTGATGCGCAGCCAGGGTTTGCTGTTTGCAGTCAACCCGGAAGAAATTGAAACCACCATGCCGCGCGCGCAACTGAAAAGTAAAGACGTGTGCAACGGTCACTACAAGGGCAATGCGATTTATCGGGAACGTGAAATTCCTGCAATTTCACTGACTGACTACTTGAACTTTGGGGTGGAGGCTGGTCCGTTAAAAACAAACATGTGCGTCGGTGACCCAGCTCAGCCTGCTTTCGTGTTGCGATTCGGGCAGGGTGCGATGGCTGTGCTGATTGATGAAATTCTGGACATTGTGCAAGTAAACCCAAATCAGCTGATTGATCTACCCAATATTGCGGTGTTGAAAACCAAGGTGCTGCGACAAACCATTGCGGTGCACTCAATTTACCCCGAGCAGCCACACGACGAGCACTTTTATGTGATCCATCCAAAAGGCATGGTTGCCGACCAGGGACTAAAGGCGTTGGCAGACTTGGTTCACCGGGCAGAAAATACGAAAGATGTTCCAGAGGAATCAGACCATCAGCGCAAAGGCCTGCGACGGCTTGAAGTTGATCAACGCGTCATTGTGTTTGACATGAACGGGGATCACGTCATTCCCATTTCGGAAATTGCAGAAGTACTGCCCTACCGTGGGGTTAAAGAGGCATTTCCTCGCGACAACCCTTTCCGGGGCATCATGACCCACCGCAACCGGGCCATTCCGGTGGTGGACCTTGCGCAACACCTGGGGTTACCACGGCAGAAGTTGAATACCTCCAGCAATGTGTTGGTGGTGCACCTGGAGAATCAGCCCATCGGCCTGGCCGTGGGTTGCCTGCGGTCGATTGAACAGGCGAATTGGTCACCTGAAGTACCGGTGCTGGGAGCCGCCCGAACGGAACGATCGGGGGTCAACAAGCTCACCAAAAAGCTGGCGGAAGTTCTGGTTGGCAATGAACGCAAGCTGCTTGAAATCATTTCAGCAAGAGAAGAAGCCCAGCGTTTTGCCGAGTGCCATTTGGCTGCGCGGTGCGATCAAACAGCCTTAAGCCCGGAACAGGAAAAACAGCTGGAGTGCACTCACACGGCAGAGGCATGATTGCCCAAAGCCCGTGTGGCGTGGAATTCTTTTTCCCATGTATCAAACACATCGGCCTCAATGGCTTCGCGCATTTCCCGCATCAGTTCAAGGTAGTAATGCAGGTTATGCATGGTATTCAGGTGGGCGCCCAGAATTTCCTTGCTGCGGTCCAGGTGGTGCAGATACGCGCGTGAAAAATTCTGACAGGTGTAACAGGTGCAGCTTGCATCCAGCGGACTTTCATCGTTGCGGAATTTGGCATTGCGAATACGAATATCGCCGGTGCGCGTGAATAGCCAGCCATTGCGCGCATTGCGGGTGGGCATGACGCAGTCAAACATGTCGATGCCCTTGCCCACGGCATTGACCAAATCTTCGGGTGTGCCTACACCCATCAGGTAACGCGGCTTGTGCTGCGGCAGCTTGGGTGCGGTGTGCGCCAGAATACGCTGCATGTCATCCTTGGGTTCGCCAACCGACAAGCCACCTATGGCGTACCCGTCAAAACCGATTTGCTCAAGCCCTTCGAGGGAAATGTCGCGCAGGTCTTCGTACATGCCACCTTGCACAATACCGAACAGACCGTTGGAGTTGCCCAATTCATCAAACGAATCACGAGACCGCCGCGCCCAGCGCATGGACATTTCCATGGAAACGCGGGCCTCGGTGTGGGTAGCCGGATATGGCGTGCATTCATCGAAAATCATGACGATGTCGGAATTCAGCACGGTTTGAATTCGCATACTTTCCTCAGGCGTGAGAAACAGCTTGTCCCCATTCACCGGGCTGCGAAAATGAACGCCCTCTTCCTTGATCTTTCGCATGGCACCCAGGCTGAACACCTGAAAACCACCCGAATCGGTCAGGATTGGGCCCTTCCAGCCCATGAACTGGTGCAAGCCACCAAACTTGGCCATGATGTCCAGGCCAGGCCGCATCCACAGGTGGAAAGTGTTGCCCAGAATGATTTGTGCGTTGATCTCCTTCAAATCGCGCGGCGTCATTCCTTTGACCGTACCGTACGTACCCACCGGCATGAAAATTGGCGTCTGAATAACGCCATGTGCAGTGGTGATCTCCCCACGACGTGCCTGGCCTGAGGTGGTTTTGAGTTTGAATGACAATGCGCTCAAGAAAAATGCCTTTGCGGCCGCGGGGGCCTTCGGATTGGAAGATTTAGAATTGCGTGTATTTTAAATCATTTCAAGCACATGGGCCTGAAAACCACGTTTTGAGCGGGAATTCCAGAAATTTGAACACTTGTTTGGCACAATGGGGCCAGTCATCAAAAAAGAAGTACCCAAATGCAATCACCCGCAACACCTGAATTCATTCGTGCCGAGAAGCGAGAAGGCGACACCGAGCTTGACGCACACGTCTTTCGACAAGCCCTTGGGCAGTTCGCAACCGGCATCACCATCATCACCACCAAGAATGCAGACGGCAAGTATGTGGGCGTTACGGCCAATTCATTCAACTCGGTTTCACTGCACCCACCGCTTGTGTTGTGGAGCCTGTCCAAAAAGGCCAGCAGCCACGATGCGTTTTCAGTGGCCACCCACTATGGCGTGAGCGTGCTGTCGGCCGACCAGGAAGCTTTGTCGCACCATTTTTCAACCTTCAAAGGCGACCGCTTTGAAGGGCTTGAGGTGATTGAAGGTTTGGGTGGTGTCCCCTTGATTCCGAATGCGCTGGCGCATTTTGAGTGCAAGGTGCGTAACCGCCACGATGAAGGCGATCATTTCATCATGGTGGGCGAGGTGTTGCGGTGCGATTTCCGGGAAGGCGAGGCGCTGGTTTACCGCTCACGCAAGTATTTCCGGAATTGAGCCTGGCCGGCGGGAATCGCCGCTGGTTTCTTGAGCCTGATCAGCGCGAGTCGAATCACTGTGCTGGCTTCCTGAGCCTGATCGGCGCGAATCGAATTAGCGTGCTGGCTTCCTGAGCCTGATCAGCGCGAATTCCAATCTTTCGCCTGAAAACCTGTTGACCCCTTTTTGAAATTCACACTGACTCACCAGTTTTGGCAAAACTGATGGCCAAAACTGGTGTCGGCCTGCGGCCGAACGTGGCGTGTGAATTCAACCGGGCAGGTTTTCTTGAATGGCGAAACGATTGGAACATCACTGCCGATCGGCTGAAAGCCAGCAATGATTCGTGACGCGCTGAAGGCTGGAACCAGAGGTAACTTGCAGCGGTTGTGCTGGAATCATCGACGGCGGTTTCACGCTGACTCAGCAGTGCGCTTGCCTCTTTCACACTTCAGGAAAACCGCCCCGGCTGAACAAGGCTGCAATGTTCGCGCTGTGCGCGACACCCCAGCCCAACCGTCTTTTTTGTTGGGCTGGTGGTGAATGCAAAGCCTTCGTTCAAAACGGGACTAGCGGTTTTCAGTGTGGAAGCCGGCAAGCCACGATGAGGAAGCAGTGATACCCGCCAGTTGAAGAAGCACTGACTCGCCGCGCAGAATCGCGTTTCAAGCCACCGAATCGTTTAATGCTGCGAGCAACCTCACTTCAGTCAAATCAGCATTACACAATTCAATGAACTTGTAAGCAAACGATCGAAGGTAATGGCCCTTGCGTATTGCAATGCTGGTGGTGTTCAAAGGCAAATCCGAGTCGACATTCAGCACAGCCAAACCGGTGTCTTTCACCGGGTTGTACGCCATGCTGGCAATAATGCCAACACCCAAGCCAAGCTCGACATAGGTCTTGATCACATCGGCGTCCAGCGCAGAAATGGCCACATCCAGTGTCAAACCCAATTTTCTGAATGTTTCATCAATCTTGATTCGCCCGGTGAAACCCTCCTGATAAGTCACAATCGGGTATTCAGCAATATCATGAAGGGTGGGCTCGGCCAAGCGCAAAAGTGGATGCCCTTGCTGCACTACTACTTGGTGCTTCCATTGGTAGTGGGGGAAGGACACAAGCTCATCCACGTTGCCCAACACTTCAGTGGCAATGCCAATATCGGCCTGACCATCCAGCAACATCTGGGTGATTTCCTTGGGGCTACCCTGGTGCATGCGCAGATGTACTTTTGGAAAAAGCTGCTTGAACGCGCTTACCACGGAAGGCAGGGAATACCGGGCTTGCGTGTGGGTGGTGACCACAGTCAACTGCCCTACATCGCGGCTGCTGTACTGTTCCGCCAGGTTCTTGATGTTCTTTGCATCCAGCAGCATGCGCTCCACCAGCACCAGCAATTCCTTGCCGGGGTCGGTCAAACCCATCAAGCGCTTGCCCTTTCGAATGAACAGTTCAACACCCAACTCTTCTTCAAGGTCACGAATGTGCTTGGACACACCGGGTTGCGAGGTGTACAGGCTGTTGGCCACTTCTGTAAGGTTATAACCTTGGCGAACAGTTTCCCGAATAATTCTCAGTTGCTGGAAATTCATGCCGTAGCCGCCGCTTCAAATACCTTCAATGCCTTTGCAGAAAGGCGCACGGTTTGCCCCTCCTGCAGATTCAAACGCAAGGCCTGCTCCGCACTGATTTCCACATCAAAATGTTGCGCTGGTTGCAGGTCGATGGAATCCAGCTCGACCCTTGTATTCAAACCAAAGCGAAGTACGCGCACAACTTTGGCGGGCAAGCCCACTAAAGAATCGGTCTCTGTGTGGATGTCGATTTCATGTGGACGTGCAAAAGCCAGTACGTCAGCCCCCTGAACAACATCACCAGACCTGTTCAGCACCGTACCGGAATGCGCCAGGTTGGAATTGCCCACCTGAATTTCATCACCAAGATTTCTGGCCTTGAACAGGTTCACCGAACCCAGAAAACCATAAACAAACGGTGTGGCCGGGTGTTGATACACTTCCTCGGGTGTGCCGATCTGTTCAACATTCCCCTGGTTCATCAAGACCACGCGGTCGGCCACTTCCAGTGCCTCTTCCTGATCGTGGGTAACGAAGATGGACGTAATGTGCAGTTCATCGTGCAAGCGGCGCAACCAACGGCGCAGTTCCTTGCGGACCTTGGCATCCAATGCACCAAAGGGTTCATCAAGCAGCAAAACCTTGGGCTCTACGGCCAATGCGCGTGCCAATGCAATTCGCTGGCGCTGACCACCACTGAGCTGCGAAGGAAAACGGTCCGCCAGCCAGTCCAATTGCACAAGCTTCAACAGGCTGTGTACCTTTTCAGCGATCTCGGCCTTGCTGGGGCGTTCGGAACGCGGCTTCATGCGCATGCCAAAAGCCACGTTGTCAAACACGGTCATGTGCTTGAACAGCGCGTAATGCTGAAATACAAAGCCCACGTTGCGATCACGCACGTGAGTGCCGGATGTATCTTCGCCATCCAGAATCACTGCCCCGCTGTCGGCCTGTTCCAGCCCGGCAATAATCCTCAGCAAGGTGGTTTTTCCGCAACCGGATGGGCCTAGCAAGGCAACCAGTTCACCACTGTTGAAGTCTAGGCTGACGTTGTTCAATGCGGTGAAATCGCCAAACTGTTTCTGAATGTTTTTGACTTGAATGCTCATGATAATTCCTTGAATTTCGCTTGCCGAAGTGTTTAGTGAACGCCCTGCTTTGCTGCCTGATACTCCACCCAGGTTTTGATGCCCAAGGTGATCAATGCGAGAAAGGCCAGGATAGACGCCACAGCAAAAGCGGCGGAGAACTGGTACTCGTTGTATAAAATTTCCACGTGCAGTGGCAAGGTATTGGTCTCACCACGGATGTGGCCCGAAACCACCGAAACAGCGCCAAACTCACCCATGGCCCGGGCGTTACAGAGAATTACGCCGTAGAGCAAACCCCATTTGATGTTGGGCAAGGTGACATGCCAGAAGGTTTGCCACCCACGCGCACCCAGCACCACGGCGGCTTCCTCTTCCTCTTTGCCCTGTGCTTCCATCAGTGGAATCAGCTCACGGGCAATGAATGGAAAGGTCACAAACACCGTGGCCAACACGATCCCGGGAACCGCGAAAATAATGCGGATTTCGTATTCCTGCAGCAAAGGTGCAAACCAGCCCTGCGCGCCAAAAAGCAGCACGTAAACCAAACCGGCAATCACTGGGCTGACTGAAAAAGGCAGGTCAATCAGGGTGATCAGAAAATGCTTGCCCCGAAACTCGAACTTGGCAATGGCCCAGGCGGCGGTCACACCAAATACCAGGTTCAACGGGACAGCTATTGCTGCGGCCAGCAAGGTCAATTTCAATGCATAAACGGCATCAGGTTCTTTAAGGGCTTCAAAGTAAACGCCAAGACCCTGACGGAATGCCTCAACAAACACGGCAAACAGTGGCATCAACAGAAAGAATGCGAAGAACGTAACACCTGTGGCGATCAAGCTCCATTTAACCCAAGTGGCTTCACGCGTGGCCGATGAGCTTTGCAGCTTCTCTGCACGCGAAGTGTGAATGTGCAATGCAACTGAGCCTGACATTATTGACTTCTCCCTGTGCGTTTGGCGGTCCAGGCCTGCAAGCCGTTAATGGCCAATAGCAAAACAAATGAAATGATCAGCATGACCGAGGCAATGGCCGTGGCGCCAGCGTAGTCGTACTGTTCCAGCTTGGTAATGATCATCAAGGGTGTGATTTCCGAAACATACGGAATGTTGCCCGCGATGAAGATAACGGAACCATACTCGCCGACGGCACGGGCAAATGCCAGCGCAAAGCCTGTCAGCAAGGCCGGAAACACGATGGGCAAAACAACATGGAAAAAGGTTTGCCACCTGTTTGCCCCTAGGCTGCCGGCCGCTTCTTCCAGCTCGGACTCCATGTCTTCCAGCACGGGCTGCACTGTGCGAACCACGAAAGGCAGGCCAATGAACACCAGGGCGACCAGAATTCCGGGCGGTGCAAAAGCCACCTTGAAGCCGAGGGGTTCGAGATATTGACCGATCCAACCGTTGCCCGCGTAAAGGGCAGTCAACGCAATGCCTGCCACAGCAGTGGGCAAGGCAAATGGCAAATCAACCAGCGCATCCACTATTTTGCGGCCAGGGAAAGTGTATCGAACCAGAATCCAGGCCAGCAAAAGCCCGAATACCGCGTTGATAACGGCTGCAAGCAAGGAAATCCCGAAGGACACCCGGTAGGTTGCCACCACGCGGGAATCGGTCACTGTGGCCCAGAATTCAGCCAGGCTGAGCTCAAATGTCTTGATGAAGACAGCCGACAGAGGGATCAGGATGATCAGGCAGAGATAGGTAATGGAATAACCCAGGGTTAAATGAAACCCCGGTAACACCCGTTTGGTAGAAGAGGACGACGCCACGATAGACCCTAGCAATATCGAAATGATTCAGAGCAAGCAGTCTATTGGAATGGCCTTATATACCGAACGATTAAAAAATTGGATAGATATAAGAAAAACTTATGAAGACCTGCCCAACAAGGCAAGCCTTCGGTTTAAAAAAACTGGATACGCGCGTCCGTACTCTTTCTCGGAGGGATCAGGTGGTCAGCGCCAAATCCAGCCTGACCAGTTGCTCAAAACCGGCATCGACTGCGGCATCCAGGCGTCTCTGGATTTCAGTGTCAATGTGGTAACCCCCATTTGGGGAGCGGGGCAATTGGGAGTCCACCGCATAGATGTTTCCAATCACCGACTGCACACCCAGAGAAGCAAGCACCGGCCGTAACGCATAATCGAGGGCCAAAAGATGAGCCGCACTTCCACCCGAAGCGATTGAGACAACGACCTTTCCAGTCAGCCCATCCTGGGGCAACAGGTCCAGAAAAGCTTTCAATATCCCACTGTAGGCCACCTTGTAAATCGGTGTTGCAACAACCAGAAGACGAGCGGCTGACACTTTTGCGATCGCCGCCTGTATTTCGGCCGAGTTGAAATTGGCGTGTAGCAGGTCCTCTGCAGGCAAAGATTTGACATCAATCTGCTCAACCGAAACACCCCTGCCTTCAAAAAGCTGACGGGCATGTGCAGCCAGCGCGGCCGACCTTGAGTTGGCTGACGGGCTCCCTGTAATTACTACGACTTCTGTCATTTTCATATCCTGTTCTATTGGTCAATATTCACGAGGCAATTGAGAAGCGGTTTACCTTGACCCGCTTTATCAGTTGCCGTGCGGTTTCCTGTGCCTCCACGGAGACGCCCTGAAACTTACCCATGCCCTCATTGAGCAAGGTGAGGACAGTGCTTTTAAGTTCTGCCAGACGCACATCCCTGCGATCACGCTGATGAGGAATGTCCATGCTGACCGAATGCGAAATGGCACCGGGCTTGCTGGTCATGACCAAAACCCGGTTGCTGAGATACACCGCCTCATCAATGTCATGCGTAACCAGCAGCACAGTGGTGCGGTGTCGGGCTGCGACATTCAACAAAAGATCCTGAAGGCGCATTTTTGTAAATGCATCGACGGCACTGAATGGTTCATCCAGCAAAAGCAGCTGGGGCTGATTAAACAAGCCGCGGGCAATTGAGGCACGCTGAGCCATGCCTCCTGACAACTGTTTTGGATAGGCGTTGGCAAAGTCACTTAAACCCACTTCCTCAAGAAGCTCTGCAACCCGGGGATGTGCAGCGCCCTTGGGGCCAGCCTCAAACCCCACATTCTCGGCCACGGTCAACCAGGGCAACAAACGGGGCTCTTGAAAAATGAACCCCACATGCCCTGAATGGACCCGCGCTGGCTCCCCAGCTACGGTCACGGCACCATCAAAGTCCCGGTCCAGGCCCGCAACAATTCTAAGCAGCGTACTTTTTCCGCATCCACTCGCGCCCACCAGGCTCACAACCTCGCCAGCGCTCAATTCAAAGTGGATGTTGTCCAGCACGTGTACGCCGTCAAAACCCTTGGTTTTGACCGAGAGATCCAAGATCAAATTCGACATGACAATTCATCCTTTATCGTGACGCGTAGACATCGCGCCATGAAAGTAATCTGGTTTCGAGCGCGCGCAACAGGCTGTCGCTGAACTTGCCCAGTAGTGCGAGCACAATGATGGACACAATGACAAGATCGGCACGACCGGTTTCCCGACCATCGGTGAGCAGATACCCAAGTCCTTTGCTTGCAGCAATCAGCTCGGCAGCCACCAAAAACATCCAGCTCAGAGACAGCCCCGTTCGGACGCCCGTAAACAGGGAAGGCAATGCAGCGGGCAGAAATATTCGCCGCACCATCTGGACACCTTTCAGGCCGCTGATTTCACCGAGTTCCACCAGTTTCCGATCCACGTTGTGGATACCGGAAACGAAGCCCAGATAAATCGGAAAAAATGCCCCGATTGCAATCAGGGTGATTTTCGGGCCTTCATCAATGCCCAGCCACAGCAGCAGCAAGGGCACCCACGCCAGTGAAGGTATGGCACGAATGGCTTGAAAGGTCGGGTCCAGCAGTGCTTCAGCGCGCCGATTCAACCCCACTACAGCACCGACAACGATTGCAAGCGCTGCGCCAAGTGTGAAGCCTGTCAATACGCGAAGGCTGCTAACACCAATGTGTACAAACAGACTTCCATCCAGGGCAATGTCTTTGAGCGTCAAAACGATTGCTGTCGGAGGTGGCATTAAATGTGCACTGACAGCACCCCAGTGCACGGCCAGCTCCCACACAATCAACAACGCCACAGGAACCGCAAAACCCTGGAAACGCGCAAGCTGATCAAACAGCCCGGCGGATCCGGTGGACACTGAAACATGACTCATGAACTGCTGCTCCCTTACTTGATGATGGAGGCAGCAAACGAAGGGTCTACCAAGGCATCAATTGCCTTGTTGACATCCGTACCCTTCTTTACGAGGTCTTCTTCAAGAAGAATGGGCGCAGCTGCCTTGAGTGCTTTCACATGTTCCGCACCAGGCAATGGATTCGAGAAGTCATTGCGACTCAACTGTACCTTGGCCACTGCGGGAGAAATCTTGGCTTCTTCTGCAATAATTTTTGCAGTTTCTTCCGGGTTGGCCAAAATCCACTTTCGGGCACGTTCGTAGTTGGCAATCACCTTTTTGACCGCTGCTGGATACTTGGCAGCAAATGCGTCCGTTGTATTCAGAAAGGAATAGGTGTTATAGGCCACATTCCGGTAAACAGGGCGAACACCAAATTCCAGCTCGCTGGTGGCCAGCAGTGGATCCAGACCAGCCCAGGCATCGACGCGCCGCTGTTCAAGCGCTGTACGGCCATCCGCATGCTGAAGGGCCACATGTTCGATCGAGTTCTTGTCCAGCCCGGCATCATTCAGTGCGCGCAGCAGAAACAGATAGGGGTCTGTACCTTTCGTCGCAGCCACTTTCTTGCCTTTCAGGTCAGCCACTGTCTTGATAGGTGAGTCTTTCGGAACAACCAGGAAAGTCCATTCAGGGCGGGAAAGAATATAAACATTCTTGATGGGATTGCCATTTGCACGGCTCAATGTGGCGGCCAGGCCCGCAGTGGAACCGAAATCCACACTGCCGCTGTTCAACTGTTCAAGCGCGCGGTTACTGCCCTGGCTCAACACCCAGCGTACATCCACGTTTTCAGATTTCAAGTCCTGTTCCAGCCAGCCAAACTTTTTCAACACCAGGCTGGAAGGTGAATAATAGGCGAAGTCGACCCGAAGTTCTTTCGGGAAATCAGCAGCGATGGCGCCACCGCTCAATGAAACCAGTGCAGCGGCGGTGACCACTTTTGTGAAGTTGACAGCTTTGTTCAAAAGGCGATTCATTTCAGTTGCAACCTTAAAAATAAGATGAAAAAAATTAGAGTTTTGCAATGGATACTTCGGTTGACTTCACGAAAGCCAACACCTCAGTACCCACCTGGAGATCAAGTTCCTTGACCGAGCGTGTGGTGATGACGGAAGTCACGATGCCCGCAGGCGTTTCAACATCGACTTCGGACACAACAGAACCAAGAATGATTTCCTTGATTTTTCCGCGAAACTGGTTTCGCGCATTGACAGCAACAATGGCCATTATCAAATCCTTGAATGACGGAGAGGTTCAAATTTCAAATTGATGAGCCAAGTTACGGGAAGAGAAAAAAAACATGAACGACTTATTTTCTATAACCATATTCAATGCAAATCGATCAAGCCTCATCAGGAATAAAAGCCGGGGGTTGGATAGCGTTTGTTCAACACCCAGTTGCCCAATTCCTGGTACTTGTAATCAACAGGATCGTGCAGCGAATACACACGCAAATTTCTCCAGTAGCGGTCAAGCCGCAGACGCGCAGTGGTGGCACGCGGTCCGGTCAACTCGAATATTTTTGAAGTGGTATCAAGCCCTGACTGGGTCGCATGTACCTTGGCTGTAAACACGGCAAGAGCAACCTCACCTCGCTCTTCCTCAGTCAAGGCGAGCCCTTTGGCCCAAGCAGCATCCAGCAGCAAGGCGGCGTGGTCGGTCAAGACACGTGTTGCCTGCAAACCTGCGTGCAACTGTCCGTAATGCAGCAGCATATAGGGATCTTCTTCAACCTTCGACGCCAGGGACCCCGACCAGACACGGCCAGACTCGCGGGTGTAGTTCACTGCTTCGGCGATTGCTCCCTCTGCCAGACCGAGATAGATATTGGTAAATATCAATTGCGCGACCAAAGACCGAAGCGCCGAAAACGGAGAGCTCAATGGCCCTGGATCCATCAACAACTCGCAAGCCTCGACACGCACGTTGTTGAAGTCGGCGCTGCCACTGTCGGACTGACGCTGGCCAAAATTGTCCCAATCATCAAACAGGTGAATGCCATCCCGGGCAGTGTCCACAGCGGCAATCAGCAACTTGCCCGTCTCACTGTCCAGCCCGGAAACAATCAGTCGATCAGAATGTAAGGCACCGCTGCAAAAACTTTTCTGGCCATGAAACAGGTAATGATTCCCTTGACGTGTGGCCACCGTTCTCTTGTCGAGCGGGTTCAGCGCATTGCCCCACCACCAGTTCCTTTCTGCAGTTTCCCGAAGCAGGGTTTCCGATTGAAACTGACTTCCATACAAGCGAATGGAAGCCAACATCAGAAACTGGAACGCGAAGACCTGGGCCACTGAACTGTCGACACGCGCGAAGGTACGAATGATCTGATAAAGATCAGGCCAGTTGCCGCCCAAACCACCAAGTCCCTTTGGTATCCAGTAACGCAGCAGGCCGGATTCGCGAACCAGCTTTCTTTCATGCTGGGGAGAACCTCCGCGCTGATCACGCTCTGCTGCAGTCAAGCGCAATTGCTCGGCAAGGCGGTCTGCAATCCTGAAAATTTCACTGCGCTCCAGGTCGCCGGTTTGCTGATTGAAGTTTGCGTACAAAACAGAACTGTTGCTCATGTCAGAAGCCACATTGAGATGAAGACGCCGCAAGCCTATCAAGCGCAACCTGAAAGTCCCTACGAAATTTTTGATCTTTGCTTATGCATTCTCGATCGAAGAAAAAACCGGTAAAAACGCATAGATCGAAATTTGCATTTTCTTATCAAAACTTAATCGTTCGCCTTCCAGACCCAACTCCCTAAACTGGTTTTACTTCGAATTCCCTTCATTACAAAATCAGGAAAACCAACAAATGATCAATCTGCTGAAGTCGTTTCAACGCCGACAATTTCTTTCAACAGTTGCAGCCCTCGCAATTGCATCAAGCATTCCATTAACAGCACAGGCTGAAGACCTCACCTTGCGCATCGGATTTCAGAAAGCGGCAAGCCTGCTGACCCTGATCAAGGCGCAGGGCACGCTGGAGAAAGAATTTGCAAAGAATAATGTCAACGTCAAATGGATTGAATTTCCGGCAGGCCCCCAGCTGCTGGAAGGACTAAACGTGGGCTCGGTGGACTTTGGGTATGTTGGAGAAGCCCCCCCGATTTTCGCGCAGGCTGCTGGTGCAAATTTTGTATATGCCGGCTATGAAGCCCCCTCACCACGTGCAGAAGCGATTCTGATTCCAAAGGACTCCAACATTAAAAATGTGGCGGACCTGAAAGGCAAGAAAGTGGCCTTGAACAAAGGATCAAACGTTCACTACCTGCTGGTCAAGGCGCTTGAGAAAAACGGACTGAAATATTCTGACATTCAGCCTGTGTTTCTACCTCCTGCAGATGCGCGTGCGGCCTTTGAACGTGGAAGTGTTGATGCGTGGGTAATCTGGGATCCGTTCGCGGCCGCTGCAGAAAAACAGGTGGGTGCGAAAGTGCTTCAAAGTGCCGATGGAATTGTGAACAACCAATCCTTCTTTTTGGCGGAAAGAACATTTGCCCAGAAGAACCCTGCCGTGCTGAACAAACTGCTGGACGAACTCGGCAAGCAGGGCAAATGGATTGTGAAGAACAACAAACAGGCAGCCCAACTTCTTTCCCCGCTGCAGGGTCTGGACACGCCGGTGGTTGAGCTGAGCATCAGCAGATACTCTCACGATGTACGCCCAATCACGGATGCAGTGCTGGCGGAACAACAGAACATTGCAGACACATTCTTTGAATTGAAACTGATCCCCAAGAAAATCCAGGTGAGCGACGCACAGCTCAAGCCAGGCATCACCACTGCAGGCAAGTGATCACGCAATTACAGGAAGCACTCAACATGAATCTTTTTTGGTTTATTCCAACCCATGGCGACAGCCGTTACCTTGGTACTGACGAAGGTGGCAGACAAGTCAGCTTTGACTATCTGAAACAAATTGCCATTGCCTCAGACACCTTGGGCTATGACGGCGTGTTGTTGCCTACGGGTCGGTCCTGCGAGGACGCCTGGGTCACTGCCTCTGCATTGATCGGATTCACGCGTCAACTCAAGTTCCTGGTTGCTGTCCGGCCAGGCTTGAGTTCCCCGACGCTTGCCGCGCGAATGGCTGCAACATTCGACAGGCTTTCCAATGGTCGGCTGCTTGTCAACGTGGTGACGGGAGGAGATCCTGTTGAACTGGAAGGCGATGGAATATTTCAGGCGCACCACGAAAGGTATGAGGTCACCGATGAGTACCTGAAGATCTGGCGAGGCATGCTTGAAGCCACTCACGAAGGGGATTCATTTGATTTTGAAGGCAAACACCTGTCGGTAAAAGGTGCAAAGGGCCTGTACCCACCTGTACAAAAGCCCTACCCACCGCTCTACTTTGGCGGCAGCTCCGGGCCAGCCCACGACCTTGCCGCTGAACAGGTGGATGTGTACCTGACCTGGGGCGAACCGCCCGCAGCAGTTGAAGAAAAAATTCAGGACATGAAAAAGCGTGCAGCCGAAAAAGGACGTACGCTGAAATTCGGTATTCGCCTGCATGTGATAGTTCGCGAAACAGAGGACGAGGCATGGGCAGCAGCAGATCGGCTGATCAGCAAACTGGATGACGACATTGTCGAAGCCGCGCAGAAAAAGTTTTCTCAAATGGACTCTGTGGGCCAGCAACGCATGACTGCATTGCACGGTGGCAAAAAGGGGGGACGTGAACACCTTGAAGTCAGCCCCAACCTGTGGGCGGGTGTTGGCCTGGTTCGCGGCGGTGCTGGCACTGCCTTGGTTGGCAGCCCGGCACAAGTTGCCCAACGGCTGAAAGAATACGCAGACCTGGGCATCGAGACTTTCATCTTGTCGGGCTACCCGCACTTGGAGGAGTCGTACAGGTTTGCAGAGCTGGTGTTTCCCCTGCTGGACCGGAAGCCTCAAAACGCCTTGCCCGGCTTCAGCCTTTCCGGTCCATTCGGCGAGATCGTCGCAAACCACATTGCACCCGGCAAAACAAAACAGACAGATCCGGTGGCGAAAGTGAGTGCGTCATGATCAAAAAAATTGCGCCCTGGATTCCGCCAATTGTGATCCTGGGCCTCTGGCAGCTTGCCGTCAGTTACGGCTGGTTGTCCAGCCGCATTCTTCCAGCACCGTCAGCGGTGTTGACAGCCACCAGAGACCTCGCGGTTTCCGGTGAACTCTGGCTGCATCTTCAAACCAGCACCTGGCGTGCGCTCGCTGGTTTTGCGGTGGGCGGAGGCATTGGTTTCCTGCTGGGGCTGCTGACAGGCTCTTTCAAGTTCATGGAAACCCTGCTGGATACAACCCTGCAGATGGTGCGCAACATACCACCACTGGCACTGATTCCGCTGGTCATTCTGTGGTTTGGAATTGATGAAACGGCAAAGCTTTTCCTGGTGTCATTCGGCGTGTTCTTCCCGATGTACCTGAATACTTACCACGGCATCAAATCAGTCGATCCCCACCTGATTGAAATGGCAAAAAGCTATGGACTCAGGGGCTTTCAGCTTTACAGCAATGTGATTCTTCCCGGCGCACTTCCTTCGATTCTGGTTGGCGTTCGTTTCTCGCTCGGATTGATGTGGATTCTGCTCATCGTCGCAGAAACCATTTCAGCCCAGGCCGGGATTGGATACATGACCATGAATGCGCGCGAATTCCTGCAAACCGACATCGTACTGGTGGGGATTTTGCTGTATGCCGTATTGGGGAAAGTGGCGGATATTTTCGCAAAGACCTGTGAGGGATATTGGCTTCGCTGGCACCCGGGCTACCAATAAACCAATCGCTTAAAGAGAACTTTCATGCAGACCAACAGCATTGAACACAACACCGTCAAATCGATTGACGACCAGAACAGGACAGGGGCCACACCTCATGGGCTCTCAATTGAAATTCACGGCCTGGGGAAAAGCTTTGGCGATCGCCATGTGCTTCAGGAGCTTGACTTGTCAATAAAGGCTGGTGAATTCATTGCAATTGTTGGAAAAAGTGGCTGTGGAAAAAGTACCTTGCTGCGATTGATTGCACAACTGGATTCCCCCTCTTCTGGTCAAATCAAATGGAGCAAATCCCCAGACCAAGCCCGACAGCAGACCCGCATCATGTTCCAGGACCCTCGCTTGCTGCCTTGGAAATCGGTGAGTTCGAATGTGGCGCTGGGCCTTGGAGAAGATGACAAGGCCGTGATCAAAAAACGGCTGAAGGAAGTCGGTCTGGAAGACCGGGGCCACGAATGGCCCATCAAACTTTCGGGTGGTCAAAAACAGCGTGTTGCGCTGGCCAGGGCGCTGGCGCACTCCCCCAACCTGCTGATTCTGGACGAGCCACTTGGTGCACTGGACGCCCTGACCCGACTCGAGATGCAATCGCTGATTGAATCACTTTGGGTCAAAGAAAAATTCACTGCCGTTCTTGTAACCCATGATGTGTCGGAAGCAATTGCACTGGCGGACCGGATTCTTCTGCTTGATGACGGCAAGGTGACCGCAAACATTCCGGTTAACCTGGACCGTCCTCGCTCAAAAGGCGATGCCGAATTTGCAAACCTTGAAAAAATACTGCTGGGTAAAATTCTGAACCGGTCAAAAGTGCATTGAAAAGCGAATGCACATCACATCAACTACCCTTTATTTAGTTAAGTTGCCAGCAAATCAACACCTGAGAAAACCCGGGTGTTGATTTTTCAACAACAACCCAAAACAACTGTTTAAAAATCATCAAGTCATTGATATATATGATTTTTATTTAGTTTTCGTTAGCTTGGAAAAGCATATTAATAGAAGTGAAAATTCGTTGGCCATGATTCATTTATTTCCTAAAATGAAGCAATGGAAAAAGGACCTCATCAATTAATCGCATTCAAAGATCCGCAGGCCATGAGTCTTTTGATTCGTGCCACGGCCTTTGTATTCTCAGACCCCGAGTCTCAACGATTGCTCCAACTGATTGAGCGGGTTGCACCAAGCGATGCAACCGCCTTGATCATAGGTGAAACAGGTACAGGCAAGGAGCTGGTTGCGCGCCACCTGCATGCACTGAGCGAAAGAAGTCAGGGGCCCTTCATCGCCGTCAACTGTGGGGCATTCTCGGAAACACTGGTGGAAAGCGAGCTGTTCGGCTTCGAACGAGGCGCGTTCACCGGTGCACAAACTGCCCGTGCCGGTTGGTTTGAAGCAGCCGACGGTGGAACCCTTTTTCTCGACGAGATTGGTGACTTGCCACTTGCGATGCAGGTCAAACTGCTTCGGGTTTTGCAGGAGCGGGAAGTGGTCAGAATCGGATCACGCAAACCCACACCGGTTGACTTCCGGCTGATCGCGGCAACCAACGTGAACCTGGAAGAAGCGGTACGGGTAGGCAGATTTCGGCAAGACCTTCTCTATCGCCTTCAGGTAGTCAACCTGCCGGTCAAGCCTTTACGCCAACGCAAAGGCGACATCCTTCCCCTGGCACAACACTTCGTCAAACAGTACGCAGGGCGAATCCACATTGATGGCGCAACCCTTGGGCCACTGGCAGAAAAGGCATTACTGAATTACCCCTGGCCCGGCAATATTCGGGAACTTGAAAACGTGATTCACAGGGCACTGCTGGTGAGCCACAACGGCTGGATCAATGCAGTTGATCTGCAGCTACCCGACTGGCGCGCTTCAGACAATCCGACAACAACAAGTTACGAGCCGTTACCTCCTGTGGCGTCCCAGCCCCAGCCAAGCCACAAACCACAGAGCGATCATTACGCGGGGTACCGCTTCGAAATTCAGCAACTTCTTCAGGCACATCATGAGCTGGATTTCGAACACATGGTCGAAATACTGGTGACCGAAGCCTACCAGCACTGCGATGAAAACCAGGTTCACACCGCTCGAATACTCGGTATCACCCGCAATGTGCTGAGAACACACTTGAAACGCTCTGGACTGCTTGGGGAGCGACAAGACGAATGCAGTGACACTGAGGACCTCAGTCTCTGCTGATCAGGAATTGCCTTTCCTTTCAAAGATGAAATCTTCCGAACGACTGTTGCTCCTTCATCACCCAGGTGTTGAAGGAGCAACAAGCAACACGTCGATTCGGATGTCCATGAAAACCCGGAATGTCGCCAAGTCCTTGTGAAACAAGACATTCCGCTGAAATGACGGGTCTTGGGATCCGCTGGCACGAAACCTGCCATTTACCAACTGTTATCAACCGAATTGACGAGGAATAAAATGACAGATCGCAACCAAGTAGACACCCTTTGGTATACACGATGCCCGGTTCCAACCCCACTTGGACTGGCCTCGCGGCTAGGCTGGTTCAACCAGGAGTTCGGGGATGATGGCATCACCATCAAGACCCTTCAGGACACGGGTGATGCATCCACCCGCGAGTCCCATTACGACCACCACCTTCCCCACTCGTTCAGACAGGGCGGCAACGTGCCAGCAATCTGGGCAAAGGCCCGTGGTGCAGACACGATTGTAATTGGATTGAACTGGATTGATGAAGCCCAGCTGATTGTCAGCCTGAAAGACAGTGGCATCGAAAAGCCTTCTGATCTGCGTGGCAAGCGACTTGCGCTGCCCGTCAGCAACAACAGCATTGACCACGCCCGGGCAGGTGCGCTGCGTGGCTTGCTGGTCACGCTGGAAGTGGGTGGTGTCAATCGCGAGGAGGTGAACTTCATTGATGTTCAATCTGGACAAGGTGGAGCACCGGGACAAGGTTGGGCCAACTCAAGCGTGAATGACGAACCTGCTCGCACGCGTCCAGGTGCCTATGAAAGCCTGTTTCAGGCGCTGAAGGCGGGTGAAGTGGATGCCATTTTCGTAAAAGGTGCAAGAGGTCTTGAGGCTGCTGAAACGCACGGGGTTCATATTGTGTATGACATTCGCCAGCACCCAAGCAAACTGGTTCGGGCCAACAATGGCGCACCGCGCCCCATCACGGTGGACCGCGAACTGCTGGAAACACGGCCAGACATTGTGCAACGTTTTCTGCAACGCATTGTGGCCATTGGTGAGTGGGCAAAAACCAACCAGAAGTGGACCATTGATTACATCGCCCGTGAATCAGGATCCACCGCCGAATGGGTTCAGCGTGCCTATGGCCCGGATGCGCACCTTCACCAGGGCACTGACCTTGACCCGCAATCCATTGAAGCGCTGAGTGCCTACAAAGACTTCCTGCTGAAAGAAGGCTTCATTGCCGCAGACTTCGATGTGCACAGCTGGATCAACCCCGAACCACTCAAAGCCGTTCTGGCCGAAGGTGAACAGCAGGCGGCCTAAGCGCTTGCAACCAAGGTGATCAATCATGTTTCCGTATTTGTTAAAACGATTACTCGCAATGGTGCCCACGCTGTTCGGGGTGCTTACACTGACTTTCGTGGTAACCCAGTTTGTGCCGGGCGGGCCCGTGGACCAGGCCATGGCCCAACTGGAAGGTGAAAGTGCAAGGACAGGCCAGGACGGCAACAGTGGCTCTGGTTCATGGAATTACAGTGGGCGAATTGGAATCGACGAGAAAGAGGTTGATCACCTGACGAGTCTTTACGGATTCGACAAACCCGTGTGGGAACGTTACGTTCACATGCTTTCCCAACTTGTGCGGTTTGACCTGGGGGAAAGCTATTTCCGCAATGAAAGTGTATCAACCCTGATCGCGGGCAAACTGGGCGTATCGGTGGCATTGGGTGTGTGGACCTTTGTACTGACCTATGCAATTTCGGTTCCCCTGGGTGTGGCCAAGGCCGTTCGCAACGGAACACGGTTTGACACCCTTTCATCCATTCTTGTACTAACAGGCTATGCAATACCCGGCTTTGTACTGGGCGTGCTGCTGATCCTCTTGTTCGGAGGAGGATCCTTCTGGGACATCTTTCCGCTGCGCGGACTGGTGTCTGACGACTGGGACACCTTGAGCTGGCATGCAAAAATTACTGACTACCTGTGGCACATCACACTGCCGGTTACCGCGTCGGTCATCAGCAGTTTTGCCATCAAAACCTTTCTCACCAAGAACACTTTCCTGGAAGAAATCAGCAAACAGTATGTGCTGACCGCACGTGCAAAAGGATTGTCGGAAAAACAGGTGTTGTGGCGACATGTTTTCCGCAATGCGCTGCTGCCACTGGTCACCGGTTTCCCGGCCACGTTCATCGCGGCCTTTTTCACCGGCAGCCTGCTGATTGAGACCCTGTTCTCGCTTGATGGACTCGGCCTGCTTTCATTCGAATCAATCAACGCCAGAGACTATCCCGTGGTGCTGGGCACATTGTATGTCTTCACCTTGATAGGACTGCTGACGAAACTGGTCGGCGACCTCGCCTACATGCTGGTTGATCCACGCATTCAATTTGACCGCAGGGAGGCCTGACATGAACAGGATCTGGTTGCGTTTCAAATCCAATCGCCTGGGCTACAGGAGCCTGATTGTTTTCGTCAGCCTGTACGTTGGCACACTGTTTGGCGAACTCATCTCGAATGACAAACCGTTATTGATTCGCTACCAGGGCGAATACTTTTTTCCACTGATCAAAGACTACACGGAAGACACTTTTGGTGGCGACCTGCCAATTGCAGCAGATTACAAAGACCCAGTGGTGCGCAGCCTGATCACCACAGGCGAAAACTTTGCAATCTACCCGATCAACCCCTTCTACTACGACACGCTGAATTATTACGGCGGCACTGCCCATTACCCAGGCCCACCCAGTGAAGAAAACTGGCTGGGGACTGACATCGCAGGCTACGACATCCTGGCCAGGCTGATTTACGGCTTTCGTGTGTCTGTCAGTTTTGCACTGGCATTGACTGCGGCGGGTGTGCTTCTGGGTGTATTGATCGGTGCAGTACAGGGATACTTTGCGGGACGTACCGACCTGTTCACACAACGCCTGATCGAGGTGTGGGGAGCGATGCCGGAACTGTACCTGCTGATCATTTTCGCATCCATCTTTGAGCACAGCTACCTGCTACTGTTTGTGCTGTTGTCCCTGTTCGGGTGGATCGGGCTGTCTGATTACGTGCGCGCGGAATTTCTCAGAAACCGGCAACTTGAGTACATCAAAGCCGCCAGGGCGCTTGGCTTGTCTGACCGGCAGATCATGGTGCGCCATATTCTGCCCAACAGCCTTACCCCGGTGATTACTTTCCTTCCCTTCCGCATGAGTGCTGGAATCATGGCCCTTGCGAGCCTCGATTTTCTGGGCCTGGGTGTCACAGCGCCAGCCCCCAGCCTGGGGCACCTGTTGGCACAGGGCAAGGAAAACCTCGACTCGTGGTGGATAGCTGTGTCCGCATTTGGCGTGCTTGTCATTACCTTGCTGTTGTTGACATTCATGGGGGATGCACTTCGGAGCGCCTTGGACAACAAGCTGGTCTTGAAATCCGAAGAGGACTCGCCAGAAGCACTGCAAAAACCCGAAACAGAATCAATCACACACAAGGTGGCTGCATGAAAGCCGAACAACTGGCCTTGCTACAGCTGGACAACTACTCGCTGCGCTTTGGTGCGAATGAAGTGGTCAAGGGTGTTTCCTTTCAGGTCAATGCAGGCGAGCGGGTTGCGCTGGTCGGTGAATCCGGTTCTGGAAAAACCATGACAGCGCTGTCCATATTGGGGTTACAACCCACCTCGACCTCGTCAGGCTCCATTGTTTTCGAGGACAAGTCCATCTCGGCTTTGCCCGGCAGTGAACTTGAAAAAATCCGGGGCAAAGACATTGCGATGATTTTTCAGGAACCCATGACCGCGCTGAACCCGCTGTACACGATTGGGCACCAGGTGATGGAATCATTGCGGATTCACGAAGGATTGGGCACGGCACAGGCCCGTGAAAGAGCCCTTCAACTGCTGAAACGAACTGGCATTCGTGACCCTGAACACCGCATTGACGCCTACCCACACCAGCTCTCCGGCGGCCAGCGTCAACGTGCCATGATTGCAATGGCGCTGGCCTGCAAACCCAAGCTGTTGATCGCGGATGAACCCACCACGGCGCTGGACATGACCATTCGGGTACGCATTGTTGAATTGCTGATTGACATACAACAGCAAGAGGACATGGCGGTGCTGTTGATCACGCACGACCTGAACCTGGTTCGCAAATTTGCACAGCGCGTATTGGTGATGAAACAGGGAAAACTGGTTGAAGAAGGTCGGACGGAACAGATTTTCACAGCCCCCCGACATGAATACACCCGAAAGCTCATTGACAGCCTTCCAGCGAGAAACGTCAAACCACTGCCGCATAGCAACCCGGTTTTGCTGACCGCCCAACAGCTGAATGTCAGCTACCCACATCCAAAACAGACATGGGTCAATTGGCTCAAGCCCAAACGCATTCAGGTGCTCCGGGATGTGTCCATCGAATTGCGGAAAGGCGAAACGCTGGGTGTGGTGGGGGAATCGGGTTCTGGCAAATCAACACTGATACAAGCCTTGCTGCAATTGATCCGTACAGACTCAGGCACCGTGAAACTGGGCGATCAGAACCTGAAGGAACTATCCGGTCAGGCCAGGAGAAGCTGGCGTGCCAAGGTTCAGGTTGTTTTCCAGGATCCCTTTGGATCGCTCTCACCGCGCCGCACGATTGCCCAAACCATTGGCGAAGGGCTACAACTTCACCGCCCCGACCTGACTGCCCAGGAACACCTTTCGCGCGTGAAACGTGCGCTGAAAGATGTCGGGCTGGAGTCGGCCAGGCTTGATGCCTACCCGCATGAATTCTCTGGCGGGCAAAGGCAACGCATTGCGATTGCTCGTGCACTGGTCCTGGAACCTGAAGTGCTGATCCTCGATGAGCCCACTTCAGCGCTGGACGTGTCCATTCAAAAACAGGTGCTGGACACACTGGGAATACTTCAACAGAAATACGGCCTGGCCTACCTGCTGATTACACACGACCTGTCTGTGGTTCACGCGCTGTCCCACCGAATACTGGTCCTGAAAGACGGAGAGATTGTTGAAGAAGGAAGCGCCGAACAAATCATTCACCAACCCAGGCACCCCTACACGCAACGCTTGGTCAACGCATCGTTTTAATGTCCTCATGAAGCTTACGCACTTTGTTTCAAACCTGATTGTCGCAGTGACCTTGGGGCTGGCCACCACGCCAGCCTGGAGTAACCATGGATTGAGCATGTTTGGCAATCCCAAATACCCACCGGGCTTTCAGCACTTCGACTATGTCAATACGAATGCTCCACAGGGCGGTACGCTGGCTTTGTCTGTCATGGTCAGCAACAGCAGTTTTGACAAGTTCAATCCGTACAGCCTGAAAGGAAGACCCGCACCCGGCGTCACAGACCTTGTCTTCGAAACGCTCACCGTGCTGAGTCTCGACGAGCCCAACACCCAATATGGCCTGCTGGCAAAAAGCATTGAACTCGCCACTGACAACAGGTCGGTGCGATTCGTGTTGCACCCGCAAATCAGGTTTTCAGACGGACAAAAGCTCACCGCCCTGGATGTCTTGAACGCGTTCAAGGTGCTCACCAGCAAAAAAGCAAGCCCGCGTTTTCGGACCTACTTTGCGGAAATTTCAACAGTCAAGGTGATCGACGAACTGACCGTTGAGTTCCAATTCACGCGACCTGGCCGGGATCTGGCATTTGTCGCAGGTAGCCTGCCTGTTTTTTCTCCAAAGTGGGGCAGCCTCAAAGGCATACCCTCTTTTGAGCAACTCAGTTTTGAACCTCCGATAGGAACCGGGCCCTATGTTCTTGACCGTTACCGCCAGGGCGACCATGTTACCTATCGGAAAAACCCGGACTACTGGGCCAAGGATGTTCCAGTACGCAAAGGGATGTTCAATTTTGACAAGGTCGTCTACAAACTCTACAAAGACCGGGACACCCAGGTTGCGGGAATTCGGGCGCGTGAGTACAACTTCTTTGCAGAAACCCAGATGCGTTACTGGTGCTGCCAATACATCGGCAAACACTTCGACAGCGGGGAAATTGCCAAGGAAGTAGTGCCACACGCCAACCCACCCTCCATGAACGGCTGGGTGATGAATTTGCGACGTGAAAAGTTCCAGGATGTTCGGGTTCGCAAGGCACTGGTCTACCTTCTGGACTTCGAATGGATCAACGACAAGATTTTTGACTCCGAATTCAAACGCGTCACCAGCTACTTCACAGGCACTCCCCTGGCTGCAGAAGGTTTGCCCGACAAGGCGGAACTTGCCTTGCTGGAGCCATGGCGCCAGTTACTTGAACCAGCGGTTTTCGGGCCAGTCTTTGAATTGCCCAAGACAAAGGGCCCAGAGACTTACAGGGACAATTTGCGTGAAGCCACGCGACTTCTGCGCGAGGCAGGCTGGACTTACAAAAATGGAAAGCTGCTCAACCAGAAAGGCGAACCATTTGTGATCGAGATTGCTGGAACGCGCAATCAAAGCCCTTTCATGGATCCGATTTATCGCAATTTGACCAAAGCGGGCATCGTAGTGGAAAAAAGTCTCTCTGACGCAGCCACGCAACGCAAACGCATGAGCGAGTTCGACTACGACATCAGCAGTGTCGCCTTGCGTGACGCGCGAAACCCCGGGCCTGAATTGTGGCGAAACTTCAATGGCGCGGACGCCAACCGAAAAGGGTCTGAGAACCTGACCGGCGTGAACTCGCCAGCGATCGATGACTTGCTGCAAAAACTGTTGAATGCAGAAAGCTTCACCGAACAACAGGTTGCTGCCAAAGCACTGGACCGGGTACTGATTCATGGACATTACTTCTGGCCCTGGCGTTACCTGACCAACCATTACCTGATACACAACCGAAATCTGACACGCCCAGCACAACTGCCCACTCACTATGGTGCGAACGAATGGGTGATCTCCACCTGGTGGTGGCAAGAAAACGATTCTCAAACAACACGACTGAACACAGCAGCAAGATGACCATGACGACTTACAAACGACAAAGTGACCATGCGATTGAAGCTATTTTTCTGGAAAGATGGTCTTCCCGCGCCTTCTCCGGTGAGCCTCTTCAAGGCACCGAGTTGCAAAGCCTTTTTGAGGCTGCGCGCTGGGCACCATCGGCCAACAATGCCCAACCCTGGCGCTTTGTGTATGCATTGAAAGACAACCCAGCTTGGAAGGATTTTCTGGCGCTGTTGAATGAGGGAAACCGGAAATGGGCACAGCAGGCCGGTGCCCTGCTTGTCCTGGTCTCGGCAAAGCAGCACCTTCGGAAAGGCGCGCCCGAGCCCACGCCCCTCCGTTCGCATTCCTTTGATTCGGGGGCGGCCTGGGCATTTTTGGCACTACAGGCCCATGCTCAGGGTTTGGTCAGTCATGCGATCGGCGGCTTTGACCGGGAAGGTGCCAGAGCACTGCTGAACCTGGGCGATCAATGGAACGTGGAAGTGGCCATTGCTGTGGGGCATCCAGGAAAACCTGAAGATCTCCCTGAAGATTTGCGTCCCCGTGAAGTGCCCAGCAACAGGAAACCACAACACCTGTGGGTGTTTGACTCCCGGTTTCAAGACCTGTCCTGACGCCACGTAAAAAGCAGGACCAGCCAGATCAAGAACAAAACCAGGAATGCCCCCTGAAAACCCAATCTGTCTGAGAAAAACCCGGTCATCAAGGCGCCCAGGCCACTGCCTGTCATGGTCAACAAGGTCAGGTTGGCTGACAATTGAGCCTTGTTGACCGGCAAGCCGGAAATTCGGTGGATATTGACCAGGTAGTTGATGCCCAGGCCCATTCCCATGCATGCCGAGGCCAGAATGAATCGAATGTCATGAGGGGGACAGGCCATCAATACAAGTGCCGTCACAATCAGGGCATGCCCGGCTGTATACACACGATTGCGCAGTCGGTCTTTCAGAACATGCTTGCCAAAAAAAATGACCGTGACTATGTAACACATGCCCTGAATGGCAAGCAACCAGACTGCGTGGGCTTTTGACCACCCCAGGGACTGCACGGCAATGACGATTGAAAAAACACTGACGCTGGCCATGGTCATACTGGCTGCGCATTCAAAAACATAACTGGTCCTGACCTCCCGAAAGGACAGCAGATACCTCATTTCATCAAGCCTGCTGCTTGTTTGGGGACGTTGTACCAATACCTGATGAGTAAGCTGAGGTGGCAACACCTTCCACCCCAACAGGGCCAATGAAACAAACAGCACCGACGAAATCAGGAATGCCTCCACAATCCCCAGGTTAGCCACCAAGTAGTTGCCACACACCGGCCCAGAGAACTGGATGCCAAAGGTCAATGTACCCCTGTACCAACCTGCCCTGGCATGTCCCAATTCGGGCAAACGCGTGAGAAACAGCGTATTCATGGACACGATCCGCAAAGAAATACAAAGGCCCACGATGAACATTGCAATGATCAGAAAATGCCAATGAGGCAGGTGAGGAAGAAAGAGGTACAGGGCAGCAAGAACAAGACACACCATGACATACAAAGTACGTGGACTGCTATGGGTCAGCAGATACCCCGCTGGCAATGTGCCCAGTGCCACCGCGGCAGTTTCTGTACTCGACAAAAAGCCCAATTCGAGGTTGGACAAACCGAGATGCAAGCCCAGCAAGGTTCCCATCACCTTGTTCATGCCGATGGTAATGCCGGACAACAGGGTCAGGCTCATGAAACCAATCAGGAAGCGCCTGATTCCCTGTGAATCCGAGTCCATTGACTACCCTGCTTTCTCAAGCCTGTCTGGCCAGGCTTAAATGACGACCCTGTGTTTGGAGACTGAACAGGCGCGCATACAAGCCAGCGGGTTCTTTCAACAAATCTTCATGTACGCCCTTCTCCACGATCAAACCATTCTGCATGACCAGGATCTGATCTGCATTCATCACCGTGCTAAGACGGTGTGCAATCACCACGGATGTCCGCCCTGTCCTTAATTGGTCCAAACCTTGCTGAACCAGTTCCTCGGACTCGGAATCCAGCGCGCTGGTTGCCTCGTCCAGAATAATCAACTGCGGATCTTTCAGAATGGCGCGGGCAATGGCCACCCGCTGCTTCTCGCCGCCCGACAGTTTGATACCGCGCTCCCCAACCACCGTGTCGTACTGGTGATCCAGTTTATTGATGAAGTCTTCAGCATGAGCCGCCTTTGCAGCCTTGCGCACATCGGCAATCTGGGCACCTGGCCTGGCAAAGGCGATATTCTCGCCAATGCTGTCATTGAACAGGGCAACATCCTGCAATACAACGCCCATCAATGCACGCACGCTGCGTTGCTGGTAATCGCGAAGGTCAATACCATTGATGAGGATGCGGCCTTGGGTGGGGTCATAAAAACGCATCAGCAGCTTTACGATCGTGGTTTTTCCACTGCCACTGAGACCGACCAAGGCAGCGGTTTGTCCTGCCTGCAGATGAAAACTGATTTTATTCAAAGCCGGGCTGTCTTTGCCCGGGTACCAGAAGCTGACCTGATCAAACTCGATGGTGTCGATCTGCACGAGTTGTCGTGCATTCGGGCGATCCTGAATGTCACTTTCCACATCCAGCAATTCAACAAGTCTTTCAGCCGTGCTCTCAATTTCGCCCGCCTGGTTGATCTGCCTTGCGATAGGCCCAACGGTGGTAATCAGCATCTGCGACAGCGTCAGGATCAACAAAATGTCACCCGCGGACAACGCCCCCTGCAAAGCGATCCATGTGGTGTAAACCACCGCCGTGAACACACCAAATGTGTTGATGAAATTCAAGGCCTGCTCGGACCGCCATTCCGTCACATGCAGCTTGCCGCGCGTGACTTTCCATTCCTCCTGTGTGTTGTCATAGCGCTGCTTGACCGCGGGCTCGCCCCCAAAACTGCGGACTGTCGCAATGTTGCCAATCATTTCTGCAAGCAAGCCTGTCATTCGTCCAGCCAGCGCCTGCCAGCCGCGTCGATAGGGCTTGGTCCAGCCCACCGTCCGATAGGAAATCCACAAGTTCAAAACAAGCACCGCTGCCATGATGACGCCAACAACGGGCGCCTTCCACAACAACACCCCGACGATCAGGATCATCTGGAAAAAACTCGCCAGCACACCATCGGTCAGTGACGACAGCCACATGGTGATGGTGGTGATGTTGCCAAATCGGTCCATGATTTCGCCAACACGCGTCTTCTCGAAATAATCAATCGACTTTTGGGTCATGTTGTCAAAAACCCGTTGCCGGAAGGTACTGACGGTGTCAAGCCAAAGGTCATCGGCCTGCCGGTTTTGTATGGCTCCAAAAACAACCACACCCACACGCAACAACAAAAAAACGGCCAGAATAATCAACACGGAATTCGTGGCTTCATCGCGGCTGATGGACGACGACAGCAACCGCGCCACCACATCAACAATCGCCTTGTACAAGTAAGGGGTCGCCGTGCCAATTACACCGAGCACCGTGCCAACCGCAATGACACCCAGAAGTTTCCCCCTGTACTCGGGGATAAATTGAATGCAGCGCCAAAGATTTTTCATGTCAAATCCGAATGTCAGGAATAAAAAACGGGCAAACCTGAAAGTGGGTTTGCCCGGTAATCAGAAAGCGCCAGAAACTAGGCCGCCAGGCTATGAGGATGACGCTTCTGGGTGTTGGGATTGTCAGGACGATCCAGCCCAAGGTGGTCACGCAAGGTTTTGCCCTCATACTCCTTGCGGAAAATACCGCGACGCTGCAACTCGGGAACCACGAGGTTTACAAAGTCGACAAAGCCGCTGGGCAGGTACGGCGGCACCACATTGAAACCATCGGCACCCTTCTCAACGAACCACTTTTCAATGAGGTCAGCGATCGTTTTGGGTGAACCAATGGCCTGAACATGGCCGCGCGCAACGCGGAATTTCAGCACCAGCTGACGTATGGTCAAGTTCTCGCGACGAGCAAGTTCCAGTTGCTGCAAGAAACGGCCTTGCCCGTTCTCGCCTGCCTTGTAAGGCAAATCGGGAAGTGGACCATCCAGATCGTATTTGGACAGATCAAACCCACCAAACTCCAGCTCGCTGAAATCAACCCGTGATTGAAGTTCACCGAACTTGTCTTGAGCTTCCTGATCTGACGAACCAACAACCACGGAAAGCCCCGGCGTGACAATCAACTGACTTTCATCGCGACCATACTTCGCCAAACGTCGCTTCACGTCTGCATAGTATGTTTTGGCAACATCCAATGAAGTGGCAGATGCATAAATCATCTCGGCGTGTTTGGCAGCAAACTCACGACCTGTTTCCGAATTGCCGGCCTGTACAAACACCGGATAACCCTGAATGGGACGAGGCAAATCGAGAATGGCATCGGACTTGAGATGCTCACCATTGAAATGGACCGGGTGCGCAGACTCCGGATTGTAGAAACGGCCATTGACCCGGTCTGGATGATCGAATGCATCATCGTCCCACGAGTTCCAGAGCGACTTGCTCAGTTCGACGAACTCCCCTGCCCGCTCATATCGCTCGCCATGGTCCCTGCCGTCATTGATACCGAAATTTTCGGCCGTGTGCGGAGAGAATGAGGACACAATATTCCAGCCCGCACGGCCCCCACTGATGTGATCCAGTGAGCTGAATCGGCGAGCCAGGTTGTAAGGGTGATCGTAGTTGGTGTTCACAGTCGCGATCAGGCCAATTCGATTGGTGTGCGTGGCCAGTGCAGAGAGCAAGGTAAACGGTTCAAACTGGTAACTGTTTGCATTGCGCCCGGCATCAGGACCCAGGTTGGCAGGACGCCCGATAAAATCAGCCATGAAAAACGCATCAAACTTTGCTGCTTCCGCAAGTCGCGCAGCATTGATGTACCAATTCAGGTCGGGTCGTCCATTGTCGGTGGAACTGGGATGGCGCCATGCAGCAACGTGATGCCCAAACCTCTGGACAAACACGTTCAGCGCAAGTTGTCTTTTTCGTTGGCTCATGAAAATCTCCTGTTAACCGGCAAACTCTTTCGATTTCTCAAGAAGGCCGGTTCGCTTCCACTGAAGCTCCAGTGCGCCGGGTGTGTAATTCTGGGCACCACCCACAACTTCCGCATACACCTGATAGCGCGCGGACTCTTCCACCAGCAGAATCAATTCGGAGGTACGCAGAATTCCACGCCCCCAGAAGTTGACACCCCCGCTGGATTCCAGCAAGGCAGGTGGAGGCGCAAGTTCAGGATGATTGTCCAGGCGTGCACGAATCGTTTCCAATACACCCTTGGTTCTGTCCAGGTGATTCGGAATTGTTCTGGCCAACAAATGGCGGGCCGCCGCCACATACAAAATCGGAAAATCCTTCTGAGCCAAAGACCATGCGGACAGGTAAGAGGTGTGCACATGGATCACTGTGTCGGCATCAAGACGTTCCTCATGCAGGATGAGGTCCTTCTTCTCCGAGAAATTCGCGATGCTGATTGACGGGCTTTGATCGCGGGCAATACCCCCGGGAAAGCGGATGTTGACCACTTTGTCGTGGCCCGGAATTTTGTGGGTAATGTGGAACGTCAGGCTGGCGGACAAGGTTCCGTTTTCGCGCAGCACATTGAAAGCATGAATGGCATCGGTTTTTGCTTCATCCACATAGGACAGCAAATCAATTTGGTCGTGTTGATCAGACATGGTGTTCTCCGGTTGAAATTGATGAAATGAAAATCAGGCAGCCAAAGCGGTCGCCAGTTGAAGTGGGGGCTTGCTCTTGGCCAATGCCAGGGCGTGTTGAAGAGGTTCTGGATCTATCCACTCGCGAACATCAAAGTCCTTAACCAGATAGCCCCAATCACGCAAAAAATTCTTCTGGACTTCAAGTCCTGTGATGTACTGCTCGTTGAGCTTTGGAAAGAATGATTCATGGACCTTGGACCCATGAGAAAGTGGAATCAGCGCGCGGTGTTCAGCAGACCGGTCTTGATTGAGTTGATCCAGCACGGCTTCAGGATTTTGTGAAGCCCACAGGGCAGTACGAATCAGCACCGACAGGTAACGAACCACCAAGTCAGGATGATGGTCCAGAAATTTGCAATCCACAGTGACAGGGCGCGGTGTGCCATTGTTCACGCGCAACAGTGGGTCATCCAGCGCATTGATGTTGATCAGCTCGCGGTACCTGCCATCCCTTGCTGCCTCAACACCAGAAGTGAAACGCAAAAACACGGCATCAACCAGGTCATCGTCCAGCGCCTTGAGAACAGGTGCCCGGTAATGCTCATCACGCACACGAACGGGTGCAGGGCCGTCGCTTGAATCGTAGGATGGGTGGGCAATGTCGACCCACCTGACTTCCGGAGTTGAAATTCCGGCAAGATTCAATGCCGTTTCAAACCCATGCTGGGCTGCACCTCGCTGAAAATCGATCAGGGCTTTTTCATGACGCGGTATACCCAGGCGCGCGCCTTTCAAATCATGAATCGATTTGTATTTTGAATTCTCTCGCACCAGAATGCCCTGGTATTCATCCAGCCAAGTGATGGCCAACACCACGGTCTCTTGTCCAAGGCCCTTGGCCCAAATTGGCGGAATATTGCCGCCTTCGCGAAACATGCCACTTTGGGTGTGGTTGTAATGCGAGTTTCGAATGGCCAGTGAATCCGAGTCTTTCAACGACAGAAGATTCACCTCGCTCTGACTGAACTCCTGCTGGAGAAAGCCGTAGTGAATGGCCAATGCAGATGCAGTGGCAGCGCCGCAGCGGGTGTACCAGATTGATGGTAAAGAGTTGGCCATATTCGTACCTGATTGTTTGACGTACCTCCTCAATGCATTGACCGTGCCAGCTTGGAAAAATAGTCGACCAAGCGCCACAAGACCTTGAAAAACCTGGGTTTTGAGAAATCTTGCGTATCAAGACAATCGATCCTGGTTGTTACTAAATCGACAGTTGGAATCACGTACTGTTGAAAATGTCGCAGCACAGCAATGTGCAGAAATCAGCACAAGGTGAGGAAGATTTTTGTGAATAAGTATTTTCAAATTTAATCAATGCTGCCAAATCAAATACTTGTGGCGCTTTACGCTGTATTGCGAATTGCGCACACAGTCTTTTGGCACGCTACCTGCAAAAGCATTTCCATTCAGTTACCTCTCTCGATGGAAATTTTCATGGACACACAACAGAAAACAAAACAACGCAGCACACGCAGTCACCCGTTCAAACGCGTTTCAAAACCTCTGGCTCTTTCTATTGCAGCGCTTTTCATTCACAACACGGCTAGCGCTCAGCAGGCGAATTCTCAAGATGTGGACTCACTGGGAAGCGTGGTCGTGACATCGCAGAAACGGGAAGAAAGTATTCAGGAAATTCCTGTCACGGTGACCGCCATCAGTGGTGACGAAATTCGCGACAGAAACATTGTGTTGAACACTGACATCGAACAGCTTGCCCCCGGATTGTCAGCGCAAGGCGGCGGGAGGATAGGCAAGCCTCGCTGGTTCTTGCGTGGCATCGGCACGAATGACCCCAACCAGACCATCGAAGGCCCGATCGGTATTTATGTGGATGAAGTGGTGGTGGGGCTTCAACGCAACCAAAGCTTCCCCCTGTTTGATCTGGAACGTGTAGAAGTACTGCGCGGCCCGCAAGGCACGCTTTGGGGCAAGAACAATACCGGCGGAACAATTCACTACCTCTCCAAAAAACCCTCCTATGACAACGATGGGTACGGCAAACTGACCTTTGGAAACTTCGGCAGCAGGATTACGGAAGGCGCATTTGGAGGAACGATCAAGGAGGAAACCGTTGCCGCACGCTTGTCGGTTTACAACGAATCGCTGGATGGTTACGCCACCAACATTTTGAACGGTGAATCAGGCCCCAAGTTCAAAGACAACAACATTCGCCTTCAGGTATTGGCCAACATCACACCCAACCTGGAAGCCCAGATCATCTATGGCACACGCGACTTCCAAAGCCGAAACGAACCCACTTACGCACCGGGCGGCACCAACTTGCCACCGCCCAACAGCGCGGTGACAATACCGAATGCAGACGGAAAAATCACAACCGGGCAAACTGCTGCGCAAATTGCTGCAGGCGGTGGATACATACCGCCTTTTGGCGCTTTTCCCGATGTATACAGCCCGTTTTTTGGCGGCGAGGGCAATACTCTGGAAGAACGCCAATACCTCACGGCAAAACTGAACTGGGCACTGGACAAGCTCACCTTCAACTCCATCACTGGATGGAGCGGCGGCGATGGTGGCAGCCTGGTAGGTGTGGGTGTTCCGCTGAACACCACACTGCCTCGTGTCAGTACCAAGTTGGAGAACGGTTTTACTCAATTCTCGCAAGAATTTCGCCTTAGCTCACCCAAAGATCAAACGGTCAGCTGGATTGGTGGACTCTATTACTACAAGCTTCAAGCGGATTTCGACAGCAAGGCCGCTCGCTTTGCCAATGGTGGCGACACCAGTGTACAAACCAACCGGGAAAACCTGACGACAAGTTCCTGGGATCAGGATGCAGAAAGCAAGGCTGTTTTCGGTAACGTGAAATATCAGATTGACCCCGAGCTCGCCTTGACCCTCGGAGCCCGTTACACCCGGGAATCAAAAACCACGAATCAAACTGCACTGTCTGTCACAGACACAGCAGGCAACGCCACACTGGTTGACTTCAGCAGCGAGAGCGCGTGGTATTTCCCAGGCGGTGTTTCCGGCACGGGCAACTTCACGCCTGTCAATCTTACAGAGTCAGGGAGCTGGAATAACTTCACTTTTGACATCACCCCGGAATACAAAGTGAACAAAGACCTGCTGCTGTACGGACGGGTCGCAACCGGTTTCCGCT
Organism: Limnobacter thiooxidans; assembly: GCF_036323495.1. Classification (NCBI taxonomy): domain Bacteria; kingdom Pseudomonadati; phylum Pseudomonadota; class Betaproteobacteria; order Burkholderiales; family Burkholderiaceae; genus Limnobacter; species Limnobacter thiooxidans. Next base: position 2,775,417 of record NZ_AP028947.1, read on the forward strand.
CGGGTGGATTCAACCAGGCTATCAGCCGCCCTGCCGGCGGTACACCATTCATTCTGAGGTTGGAACCCGAAGAAATCACAGACTATGAAGTGGGCTTCAAATCCACACTGGCGGGAGGAAAGGTTCAATTCAATGCTGCAGCCTTTTATTACGACCTGAAAAATATCCAGTTGAACATTCAGCAACGTGTTCAACAAACCGACGGCACATTCCAGACCAGTTCTTCAGGTCAATCAGATGGTGTCATCAAGGGCCTGGAATTCGAGGTGTTGTCCAAACCGGTTCGCAACTGGAACCTGGGTGCAAACCTGGGCTTGCTCCGAACAGAGTACAAAAACTTCATTTACACGGTGGGCAATTCGGCACCGCAAGACGCAAGCGGCAATGAGTTCTACCGCACACCGCGAACCACATTCCGCCTGTTTACTGATTACAAATTTCCAATCAACAACTCTGGTGACCAATTGATCCTGGGTACGGATTGGTCATACAGAAGCAAAATCCTTCACAACGCCACGGTTCAAAACGATCCGGTACAAACCACACCAGCCTACTGGCAGGGAAATGCACGGGCCACTTATGCACCAAGCAAATCAAAATGGGAGTTGACTGCGTTTGTCCGCAACCTGACTGACAAGAACGAGGCATTCCTGCGCCAGATTGTGAATACCAATGGCGTGACGCCGGTCAATGTGGGTGCACCACGAACCTACGGCGTACAAGCCTTGTTCAAGTTTTAAAGCCATGAATACTCAGGAGGTCACAGCATGACAACGGAAACAGCCAACAGATCGCTTCAACACGAAGTATCCCGGGTCTTTAGCAACATGCCCACTGAATGGCAACCAAAGCAATGGCTACTCTACGGGGCGCTTGCACTCACTACGCACGCTTGCCTGATTGTTCTGGGCAAGAACGTTGAATATGAAGCGCCAGAGCAATTCATGCGCACAGTGAATATTGAGTTTACCAAGCCACCCGTGGAAGTGCCAAAGCCCCAGGTGCTGCCTCCCGAGCCAAAACCAGTCAAAAAGGTGGAACAAAAGCCGGTCACCAAACCCGAGCCCAAACCTGCAGTCGACAACAAGCCTGCTGCAGCCCCTGAAAACAGACCCTTGCAAAGCGCCGAAACAAGCACTTCGTCTGCAGAACTTTCCTTGCCTGCGGCAAGGCCGGTACCTGCAGACGTGCCCCTGCGTGACAACGTGACTGAGACAGTGACACCCGCACGCGGGTCTGCGGGCTACCTGAACAACCCTGCTCCCAGTTACCCCAACATTGCGCGCAATCAGGGGTGGGAAGGGCGAGTGCTTTTGAAAGTCAAGGTGCTGGCAAACGGCAAACCGGAGAGCATTGAAATTCAGAGCAGCAGCGGCAGAAAAGCACTGGATGAAGCAGCGCTCAGCGCAGTGAAACAATGGACTTTCTCGCCAGCCAAACGAGGTGAAACAGCAATTGAAGCCTGGGTCACCGTACCAATCGAATTCAAATTAGGATAATCATCATGTCATTGCTTTCAAACCCTGTCGTCGCCCAACTGGCTGTTGAAGGAACGCTCTGGAGCCTGGGACTCTTTTCTATTGCCACATGGGCACTGATCGCCTTGAAGGGCACTCAACTCTATCGCAGTCGTGCCCAGGACAGACGTTTCAAGAAGGCATTCTGGGCCTCCGCAAGCCTGGACAGTGCAAGACAAATTTCAGGGCACTCAGGCCCTGTGGCACGAGTGGCCAGCGCTGCTTTTCTTGCCTTGAGTGAGGCTGACAAACAGCATCACAAAGATTTGCAACACACAGGCACCCGACAGGAACTGCTGGAGCGTTACTTGCGCCAACAGATCCAGAAAGAGCGGCGTTCGCAGGAAAGTGGACTTGCAATTCTGGCCAGTATTGGCAGCACCGCACCATTTGTAGGACTATTTGGCACAGTGTGGGGAATCCTTGATGCCCTGGTCAGAATTGGATCCAGTGGCAGCGCCAGTCTGGACGTAGTGGCCGGGCCAATCGGTGAAGCATTGGTGGCCACGGGTGTTGGCATTGCTGTCGCTGTACCTGCCGTGTTGGGTTATAACTTTTTTATCCGCAACCTGAAGTTGTCTACAGCTTCTCAGGATGATTTCGCCACAGACATACTCAACCTGACACAAAAGGCTGCTTTTCGCATTCAGGTGCTGGACAAAAGCGCAACACAGAATCCGCGGTTCGATGAACGTACTGAAGGAGCGGCATGATGGCTTTTTCAACGCAATCAGACAACGATGAAGTATTGAGTGAAATCAACGTCACCCCGCTTGTGGATGTGATGCTGGTGCTCTTGGTAGTCTTCATCATCACTGCGCCTTTGCTGACCAACGCAGTCCAGATCAATTTGCCAAAAACTGCCACAACAGCACCGGCAGAAACACCCAAGCCCGTGACCCTGAGCATTGACGCTGAAGGCCAGTACTTTCTGGACAAGGTTCAAATTGAAGGCGACGATCTGGAAGTTATTCTGGGCGGTATCAAGGCTGCAAATCCTGACTTGACCCTGCATTTGCAATCGGATGAAAACGTTCGCTACGCATTGGTGGCCAACGCCATGGTGGCCATAGAACGTTCAGGCATTACCAAGGTTGCAGTGATGACCAAAACCCGCTGACTGAAAAAACCCCTGCATCAGGCGATGCAGGGGTCCGCTTTCAAATCAACGCTGGTTTGAAAGCCGGTTTACCACTGCGGCAAACCGGTCTATTTCCTCAAAGGTATTGTAAAAAGCGAAGGAAGGACGAACCGTTGCCTCCAGGCCAAACCGTCGAAGAATGGGCTGGGCACAATGGTGTCCAGACCGAACTGCAATCCCCTCCTGATTCAGGGCTTGTCCAACCTCTTCAGTGCTGTAACCTTCCAGAGTGAAGGACAGAACACTGGCCTTGTCATCAGCCGTGCCAATCAATCTGACACCCTTGATCCGTTTCAAACATGACGTGCCGTATTCCAGCAATTCGTGCTCGTATTTGGCGATGTTTTGAATGCCCACAGACTGAACATACTCCAGTGCGGCACCCAACCCCACGGCATCCGCAATATTGCCTGTTCCTGCCTCAAAACGAGCCGGCGCGCCCTGGTACTCTGTGTGATCAAAACGGACGTCCGCAATCATGTTTCCGCCACCCTGCCACGGTGGCAATGAATCAAGAATCGACTTCTTGCCATACACCACACCAATACCGGTTGGACCAAACACCTTGTGACCTGAAAACACAAAAAAGTCTGCGTCCAAAGCCTGAACATTCACAGCCATGTGGGAAATGGATTGTGCGCCATCCACAATCACTTTCACACCCGCCTGATGCGCCAGCCGGATTACCTCAGCAACCGGAGTCACCGTGCCCAGCGCATTGCTGACCTGGGTGATTGAAACAAGCCTGGTTTTGCTGTTCAGCAACTTCGCAAATTCCGAAACAATGATTTGACCATCATCGTCCACCGGGATCACACGCAGCTTGGCCCCTTTTCGCTGGATCAACTGCTGCCAGGGAACTATGTTTGCATGGTGTTCCAGGTGAGAGACAATGATTTCATCGCCCGCCTGAACATTCTGCTCGCCGAAGGTATTTGCAAGCAAATTGAGTCCTTCAGTGGCGCCACGAACAAAAATGATCTCATCGCTTGAGGAAGCTCCGATGAAATCCGCCACCGTTGAACGTGCCTTCTCGTACGCATCAGTGGATCGTGCAGCCAATTCATGCGCAGCACGATGAATATTGGAATTCTCATGCTTGTAAAAATGCGAGATCCGATCAATCACCTGGCGAGGTTTTTGAGTCGTTGCCGCGTTGTCAAACCAGACCAGTTGGCGACCATTGACGCGTTCCTGCAGAATCGGGAAATCCCGGCGTACTGCATTCACATCCAGACCCCGACGTTCACCCCCAATGTTCGGGATTTGTGGCTCCTGAGCCTGAAAGCCTGGGAGTTGATGCTCCAGAAAGTAGAAACTTTCGTTTGGAACATGTTTCACAGGCACATCCAGTGCAGGGGCGCTGACACGCCCAATGGTCTGAAGATCATCAGCACGCAAAGGTTGCCGTAACAACCCTTGAATATCAGCCTGGGTAGGCAACCCAAATGACTGCTCAATACCCCCACCACCCATTGCAGAACCGAAAGCCTCCGTGAAAGCCTGATGTGCCAGGCTGACCAACCGGTCCAGCTCAAAGGGTGATGCCTGGCCTTGAGATGGCAAGGGATGCCCCCCTGCACTGGGCTGCAGATTATTTGTAGGTAACTGGATAGTCATGGTATTTGTCGATCTCAACATCTTCAAGAACAGCCACAGCGTCTTCAGTCAGCACGGCCAGCGAGCAATACAGTGAAATCAGGTAGGACGCGATTGCGTTTCTGTTGATTCCCATGAAACGAACAGACAAACCAGGGCTTTGTTCGCCGGCAACGCCAGGCTGATACAAGCCAACAACACCCTGGCGCTTTTCGCCTACACGCAACAACAGGATCTTGGTTTTGCCATCCTCGTCAATGGGTAATTTGTCTGAAGGAACCAGTGGAATACCACGCCAGGTAATGAACTGGGACCCAAACAGGCTGACAGTGGGAGGAGGAACACCCCTGCGTGTGCACTCGCGTCCAAAGGCAGCAATCGCCAAGGGATGCGCCAGGAAGAAGCCAGGTTCTTTCCAGACACGGGTCAGCAACTCATCCAGATCATCGGGGGTGGGAGGACCGCTCAACGTTGAAATTCGCTGGGACTCATCCACACTCGCCAACAGACCATAGTCTGCGTTGTTGATCAGCTCGCTTTCCTGCCTTTCCTTGATGGTTTCAATGGTCAGGCGCAATTGCTCTTTGATCTGATCGTGTGGACTGCTGTACAGATCAGAGACACGAGTATGCACATCCAGTACGGTACTGACGGCATTCAGGAAATATTCACGCGGATTGTCTTCATAGTCCACAAATGTTTGTGGCAATTCAGACTCGTCCCGCTTGGCACAAGCCACTTGAACGGAACGTGGGTTTTTCACCTTGTTCAGCCGATAAATGCCTGCCTCAACGGGCAACCAATGCAGCAAATGGACCAGCCAACGCGGCGTGATCGTAGAAAGCTGCGGAACGGTTTTGGTTGCATTGGCCAACTGACGGGCTGCTGTGTCATGCAACGCCAACTGGGGTTCTTTTTGTTCGGACATACCTACCTCAGATTATGAAATGAAAGTTGAACTACCTGATGACAACCCATTACGACTTGGTTGCCTGTTGAACATGTGCCTGGGTAACATGTGCACCAGCAGGTACATCCTGTGTCACCCAGACATTTCCGCCGATTACAGCGCCCCGGCCGATCGTGATCAAGCCAAGAACCGTGGCACCTGCGTAAATCACAACATCGTCTTCAACGCGGGGGTGGCGAGGCTCACCTTTGACCAACTCGCCCCCTGCGCCTGCTTTGAAACGTTTTGCGCCCAATGTGACAGCCTGATAAAGCCGCACGCGTGAACCGATCACGGTGGTTTCCCCGATCACCACACCGGTGCCATGATCGATAAAAAAGCTTTCTCCGATTCGTGCACCTGGATGAATATCAATTCCGGTTTGCTCGTGCGACAGCTCCGCCAACATGCGTGATATCAGCGGCAAACCCAATTGATACAGTTCATGAGCGATCCGGTGAACAAGCACTGCGCGCACACCCGGGTAACACAGCAGCACCTCATCCACGCTGCCTGCAGCAGGGTCACCGCGGTAGGCCGCCAGTACATCGGTGTCAACCAGTCGCCTGATTTCAGGCAGCTTCTGCGCGAAAAGTCCCACCAACTCGCGGGCATGCTGGTGCCGGCGTGAAAAGTCTGCTTCCCTGTCCTTGCGTGTACTCAGTGAAAGCTCAAGGTAAACCTGGCCAAGCAGTGCATTCAACGCAACATCAAGCGCATGCGCGACATAAATATCCTCACTTTCCTGACGCAGGTCAGGAGGACCAAGGCGCATGGGGAAAAGAGCACCACTGAGATGATTCAACACAATTTCCAGCGCAGCACGTGCAGGAAATTCCCTGGCACCCGCTTCCTGCACGCGCTGGGTGGAGGTTCGCCAAGTGCGACGTGCTTCATGCAACTTGCGGACTATCGTGTCGATATGAAAAGACTCACCTGCGGAACGCTGGCTGATGTTTTGAAGATCGCTCATGGCCAATGCCTTCAGTCCTGAACCCAGGGAAGACCGCGAAACCGCCACCCGTTTTCTACACCACGTTGCTGCTGTGCATCCAGATCGCCTTCAAAACCTTCCTTCACATTGAAAACATTCTGGAACCCAGCCTTCCTTGCAGCTTCAGCCGCGGCGGCCGAACGCTTGCCGCTGCGGCAAAGCAAAAGAATCGGATTTGACTTGCCAGCCTTTGCCTCCAACTCGCGAATGAATCGCGGATTTTTAAGTAGCGCTGGGCCAATTTGCCAGGCCACATGAACAGACTCGCGCACATGCCCCACAAACTTTCTCTCTTCAGCAGTACGAACATCCACCAAAGTGGCCTGCCCAGCCTGGATCAATGACCATGCTTCCTCCGGATCAACTGATCCTTTGTACGGCAAGCCAGCAATGCGGGCCGCTTCCGCAGCATCCTGCAATGCTGGGGGCAAAGACACGTCCGGATCCTGTTGTTCAATTCGACGGGCTAATGTCATGATTTTCCTTGTTGGTTGTCTTTCTGTTCAATGACTTTAAAGACTGACCAATCAAAGGAGAACGATTAGATTTTTATATTCATATCGAATAAAAGACTTAATTTAAAAACTTCTATTGATATTCAAAAAACCACCTGAAGAAAACCTGAATGAAAAAAACCCCGCATTTGCATGCAGGGTTTAAAGGAGCTTCCACAAGGAAGAGGAGACAAATCGTACTTACTTTTTGAAGATCTGATCGAAAATTCCACCATCAGAAAAATGTTCGTTGCGAACCTTGGCCCAGCCACCCAACTTCTCTTCAACCGTAAAGGTTTTAATGGGAGGGAATTCATTTTTATACTTGGCCAATACGGCTGCATTCCTTGGGCGGAAATGATGTTTTGCAATGATCTCCTGACCTTTCGGAGAATACAAAAAGTCCAGATATTCCTTCGCAACAGCTGCACTGCCACGTTTGGTAGCCACTGACTTCACAATTGCAACCGGTGCGGACGCATCGATTGAAATGCTCGGATACACCACATCAAACTTGTCGGCACCCACTTCCTCGCCAATCAGGATGGCCTCGTTCTCAAATGTCACCAACACATCACCCACGCCACGTTGGGTAAATGTGGTGGTTGCACCGCGTCCACCGCCATCAAGCACAGGAACGTTCTTGAACAGATCGGTCACGAACTGGCGAGCCTGAGTTTCCGACTTTGTTTTATCCAGGGAATAACCCCATGCAGCCAGGTAGGTATATCGGCCATTGCCTGAAGTTTTCGGGTTGGGAACAATCACGTCCAATTCAGGGCGTGTCAAGTCAGACCAATCCTTGATGTTTTTCGGATTGCCCTTGCGTACCAGAAATACGGTAGTGGTCGTATATGGAGTCGCTTCATTGGGGAATGCCTTGCGCCAATTGGCGTCTACCAGGCCTTTCTCCACCAGCAGGTCAATGTCGGGCGACTGGTTCATGGTCACCACATCCGCCTCAAGACCAGCGGCCACCGAAAGCGCCTGTTTACTGGAGCCGCCATGCGATTGGCGTACCTCAAACTTGCTTAAACCTTTTGCCTTCTGCTGCGCCTCAAAGGCCGGATTAATGTCTTTGTAGAGCTCTCTGGACACGTCATAGGACACGTTGAGAATCGACTCAACCGCCGTATTGGCGTTTGCGCCTAGCAACACAGAACCCGTTAAAGCGGCTAGCAGGATTTTCTTGAATTTCATGGTCATGGTGAGATTGAATTTTCCAGTTGAAGAAGATTGACCCCCGCTTGGCGAAGGCCAAAGACTTGGGACTGATTTTGAATGTTTCGAGCAATCAACTTGACCCGGAACGAATTGGCGGCGTCTACAATGTCTGGCAGTTCACTCAAGCACCAAGCTTCATCGATCCAGAGAGACAAGAAGTCTGGACGAATCTGTGCGATCAAACTGCGACTCTGCAAAGGGTATCTGCAGTACAAACCAGTCAAAAATCCATTTCGCCTATAATTGTCAGCTGCGAAAGCCAAGGTATTCAAATCCGTTTCATCACTGGCTACCACCTGGATCACGAAATGCCCGGGCAACAAACCAAGAGACTCAATCAGGTGACGAAATGCCCTTCCATGATTATCGGAAATTGACGAAAAAAACCGGTGATTGACATCCAGAAACAATCGAATTGGTTCTGTCGAACATCCAAAGTAGTTTAACGTGTGCAAGGCGCGTAAAAGCCGGTCCGTCGCGATGAAACCATCGTCGTCCAACTGATCAAATCTGAATTGTGCCGGTTTGCCCGCGCGATCGACTAATTGCACGAAATGCCCGAGCAAGTCACCCGAGTCGACTTCCTGCACAGGAAGAAAGGCACTGGTAAGCTCAGTGTCATGAAGATTCACAAAGACGCGACCTGAACTATCTCTCCAGAAGGCACGCTCATCGCTGGGTAACTGGGATAACTTGCCCACTGCCGCCCTTACCCGTTCATAGTTTGAGCCAACGGAGACACCGGGCTCACCCCATATCAGATCGGCAAAAGGCGTACTCATTCGATGGACTCTCTGGTTATTTGACGTAGTTTTGCTAGCGTCGAAAAACGGTTTTTCACCGGACCGATTTGGTCCTGCACATCTCCAAGTGGTGTGGCAGCCACTTGCTCACGAAAAGTTTTAACCAGTTGGGCCAGTGACTGCCAACGGCCAAAGCCCGATTCTGCATTGATATGACCCGCATTGCGCAGCCACGTAAACCTTAATCCCCATGCATCCGCCCAGTACTGGGCATGGGTAATTTTCATCCAGGGGTCGTCTGTGCTCGCAATCACCACGCCAGGAACACCGAGAGGGTTTGCTGGAAGGCACCCCATCAAGGTGGTTTCCGCCACAGCGTCATCAAGAACAAGGCCAGTCGCGCTGAACCGCTGAGGTGAAGCCGGTGCAACCAGGATTACACCCGCCACTTTTGTTTCATTGTCTGCAATCGCGACGATACTGGCCAGGCACCCAAAGCTGTGCGCAATCAGAATGACACTGCCAGATTCATCGCGAATGTTTTTGCGGATGGCATCCGCCCAAGCTGCAATCACGGGTTTGTCGAAATCAATCCCAGTTACGCGGCGGCAACCTGGAATTTCTTTCTCCGCCCAACTTTGCCAGTGGTTAGGGCCACTGCCATTCAATCCGGGCACCGTGATGCAAACAGGATTCAACATACTAATTCCACTGAAGTATTAACGTTTGAAGATTTGGTCAAACAGACCACCGTCTTCGAAGTGGGTTTTTTGAGCTTTCTGCCAGCCACCAAACACTTCATCAATCGTGAACAGGTTTACTTTGGGGAAGCGCTTCAAGTCTTCCTTGTTGGTGACCAGCTCAGGCTTGTTTGGGCGATAGTAGTTCGATGCCGCAATTTGCTGGCCTACAGGTGAATACAGGTAATCCAGGTAGGCTTGTGCAACTTTGGTTGTCCCTTTCTTGTCCGAATTGCCCTTTACCAATGCAACGGGTGGCTCAGCCAAAATGGATACAGAAGGAACAATAATTTCGAATTTGTCTTTGCCCAACTCGTTGATGGCCAGAAATGCCTCGTTTTCCCAGGAAATGAACACGTCACCAATGTTGCGCTGAACGAATGTGTTCGTGGAACCACGGGCACCCGAATCAAGTACTGGTACGTTTTTGTACAGATTGGTCACGAACTCCTGGGCTTTCGCATTCGTGCCACCCGGCTTTTTCAGTGCATAACCCCAAGCGGCCAGGTAATTCCAGCGTGCGCCGCCTGATGTTTTGGGGTTGGGTGTGATCACCTGGGTACCAGGCTTCACCAGATCATCCCAATCCTTGATGTTCTTGGGGTTGCCCTTGCGAACGAGGAACACGATGGTGGATGTGTAAGGTGAGCTGTTGTGGGCCAGCTTTTTCTGCCAATCCGCTGGCAGCTTTTTTGTTTGCTCCGCAATGGCGTCGATGTCATAGGCCAGGGCCAGAGTGACAACGTCGGCTTCCAGACCATCAATTACAGCGCGCGCCTGCTTGCCCGCGCCGCCGTGGCTTTGCTTGATTGTGACCGTTTCGCCGGTTTTCTCTTTCCAGTACTTGGCAAAGGCAGGGTTGTACTCTTGGTACAACTCGCGGGTGGGGTCATAGGAGACATTCAGCAACTCGACATTGGCCCACGCTGTCGAGGAAATGGTCAAGGCTGTGGCCAGCGTCAGGGTCTTCTTGATCAGTGATGCGTAATTCATGGTGAATCCTTTCCGGTTTGTTCGATGTGGGGCAATCATAGGGAAAGGACTTTGAGGCGTGAACGAAGAAAAACTTCTTTGCTTATCAGGATATCGAAGACCGTTGCATCAGCCCGAGTTTCGACTGATCACTGGTTTCGCTGGAGCCTGGTCAGCGCGAATTCCAATCTTCCGCCTGAAAACCTATCTTCCCCTTTTTGAAATTCACACTGACTCAACAGGTTTGGCAAAAATGACGGCCAAACCTGTTGCCGGCCTGCGGCCGAACGTGGCGTGTGAATTCAAACGGGCAGGTTTTCTTGAATGGCGAAACGATTGGAACATCGCTGCTGACAGACTGAAAACCAGCGGTGATTTGTGGCGCGTTGGTGGCTTCAACCCAGTGTTTCGTATTCAGTCAGGCTGCGTTGCGAAGCTTTCTCAGCAGTGGTTTTGCCTGCTTTCACACTTCAAAAAACCGCCCCGTTTGAACAAGGCTTGAATGTTCGCGCACCGCGCGACACCCAAGCCCGACCATCTTTTTTGTCGGGCGCGGGTGAGTGAGAAGCCTTCGTTCAAAAAGGGATCAGCGGTTTTCCGTATGGAAGTGGGCAAGCCACGCTGAGTAACCTCAAAGCCACGCTGAGAAAGCATCAATCAAGCTGAAGCAGCACCAAAACACGCAACGCTGAATCAGCAACTCACCGAGCGCGCCTTGGCACCAGAATGACCGCCATCGCCCCAAGGATCAGCACCAACGCAACAAAGTCGGGCCAGCGTGGCACTTCGCCCAAAAAGAAGCTACCCGACATCACGCCGACAACCGGAATAATCATGATGGACAGACTTGAAACAACCGGGGGAAGCGCCTTGGCCAGGCTGAACCAGGCCACCTGGCAAAAGCCAAATACCCCCAGCGCGTTGTAAAAAATCGGCCACCACTGTGGCCAGGTTTGCGGCATGCCCACGTCAGTGCCTTCAAACCAGAATGCGGCTGCACCCATGGCAACTATGGTGGGCGGCATCATGGCATGGGTAAAAGTGAGCGCGTGCAAATCAGTTGGAAACCGCCGAACCAGCGTAGTGCCGAACCCCCAGCATGCTGCGGCTATCAGCATGAGTACAACCCCCAAGGGGCTGCCCGCGATCGCCGCAAATTCAGAGGACAACAGCAACATCGCGGCCACCATGGCCAGGCTTAAACCGACCCATCCTCGACGCCCCACCGGGTGTGCAAACATCAAACCCGATAACACGGCCCACACCGGCATGGTGTACCCCAGAATGGCAGCACGCCCTGAACTCAACTCCTTGACCGCCAGAATACAGAACAGGTGCCAGCCAATCATGTTGGGAATGCAAAGCAAGGCCAGCCTGCCCCACAGTTCACGCGGCACTTTCAGCGACACATTCATTTTTGTTGCAATACCCCACATTGCCACCATGCCGATCAGCATGCACAGGGTTCGAAAATGCAGAGGCGGGTACTGGGTGACGGCGTACTTCATGACGGGCCAGTTCATGCCCCAGAGGGCGGTCAAGCCGATCAGTAATTGAATTTGTTTTAGAGTAAGTGTTGCTGCGGGCACGGCTTTGATTGGGCGATTAAGGGTCATCGGATAACGTGCCCCAGTGTAGTGCATCCAGAACCGATTGCCCCTAGGGGCTTGCCCTGCCCCGGCAAAAAGAAGGCACATGGCTGTACAATACCGATCTATTCAAACAGCTCACTTGCGCAATGGCCAGCAACCGTTTCTCAGAATTTTCCACCTTCCCCCAACGCCTGGCGCACAGTTGGCAACACAGCAATTCCATGTTGTGTGTTGGGCTGGACCCCGACATTGCTCGAATGCCAGCAGGTTACGGTACAAGCCCGGCAGAAATTGAGCGATTTTGCCGTGAAATCATCAAGTCCACGGCGGAATTCGCCTGTTCATTCAAACCGCAAATTGCCTACTTTGCCGCCAACAGGGCAGAAGCCGCACTTGAGAACATACTGGCCTATGCCAACGAAGTGGCCCCACACGCCACCACCATATTGGATGCCAAGCGTGGCGACATTGGTGCCACGGCCAAGCAATACGCCATCGAAGCTTTTGAGCGCTACCAAGCCGACAGCGTCACATTAAGCCCCTACATGGGCAGCGACTCGGTCGAGCCTTACCATGCCTACCCCGAGCGTGGCCTGTTTTTGCTATGCCGCACATCCAACCTAGGCGGCAACGACCTGCAATTCCTGAATACCGAAAAAGCCGAACCGCTTTACCAAACCGTGGCGAAGCTGGCTACCACGACCTGGAACCCGCACGGGCAAGTGGGCTTGGTGGTGGGCGCCACCTACCCTGAAGAAATTCGCACCGTGCGCAGTATTGTGGGCAATGCGCCCTTGCTGGTGCCCGGTATTGGCGCACAAGGGGGTGATTTGTTGAACACTGTTAAAAATGGCTTGTGCAGCGCAGGCTGGGGCTTGCTGATCAACTCGTCACGGGCTATTTTGTATGCAAGCGGCAAAGCCGACTTTGCCAGCGCTGCAGCCAATGAGGCCCGAAACACGCGTGACGCCATTGCCGCCGCCAAAGCGGCTGCACTTTCGGGCTAAAATCAAAAGCAAATACACATCCGGGGCACAAGAGCTGAAACAGCCGGCCCAACTTGGGGAGACATGGATGAAAATACTTTTGGCCGAGGACGACAGCCTGTTGTCCGAGGGGCTTTCACAGTCCCTGCGGCAAGCGGGTTATGCGGTCGACTGCATGTTCAAAGGCAGCGACGCAGACACCGCGCTGACCACCATGAACTACGACATTCTGATTCTCGACCTGGGTCTGCCCAAGATGAGTGGCCTGGAAGTTCTGCGCCGCCTGCGTGCGCGGGGCAATCACATGCCTGTGCTTATTCTGACCGCGGCAGACAGCGTAGAGCAACGCGTTCAAGGACTGGATGCAGGTGCTGACGACTACATGGCCAAGCCCTTTGACCTCAAAGAACTGGAGGCCCGCGTGCGGGCTTTGTCGCGTCGGGGCACCGGAGGTGGCGCCAGCATCTGGAAACACGGACCGCTGACGTTCGACCAGGTGGGGCGAATTGCCTTCATCAACGACGACATGCTGGACTTGTCTGCGCGCGAAGTGGGCCTGCTGGAAGTTCTTCTGCAACGCGTGGGCAGGCTGGTCAGCAAGGAACAGTTTGTTGACCACCTGTGCGAATGGGGCGAAGAAGTCAGCAACAACGCGATCGAGGTTTACATTCACCGGCTGCGCAAAAAAATCGAGGTGAACGGTGTGCGAATCGCGACCGTGCGCGGATTGGGCTACTGCCTTGAAAAATACGTTGAAAAAGAAGCAACACCTAATGCCAATGCAGATGCCAACACCTAGGGCAGGTGCCTGATTGGCCTGGTACAAAAGGAACCCGCTTGCTTCCGGGCAGCACCAGCGCCGATCCCTGTTCGGGGAAATTCTTGACTGGATGCTTGCCCCACTGCTGATACTTTGGCCCATGAGCATCGGCGTCACTTACCTGGTGGCCAAGTCAATCGCCAACGATCCCTTTGATCACATTCTGGACGACAAGATCACCGCACTGGCTCAAGAGGTGGCTGCGCAAGCCCCCAGTGGCCGTTTCAGCCTTCCCAAGGAGGCCAAGGAAATTTTGCTGGCCGACGGCACTGACCAGTTACGGCTGCAAATCGTGGGCAAGAACAACGAGTTCCTGATGGGTGACGAACGCACCCTACCTATTCCACAGCGTGAAGCCCGGCAAATTGGCGTGGTCAACTTCCGCGACCTCGTGGTGAATGGGGAAGACTTTCGCGCAGGCCACCTTTGGATCGAATTGCCGACCGTGGGCGAAAACCGGTTCATGCTGATCCAGATTGCCGAAACACTGGGCAAACGCGATGGCCTGGCCAATGAAATCATCAAGGGCGTGATTTTGCCGCAGTTCGTCATTCTGCCGCTGGCCGTGTTACTGGTGTGGTTTGGACTGTCACGCGGTATCGCGCCGTTGAATACCTTGCTGGACATCATTCGTGCCAGGAAACCCGATGATTTAAGTGCGCTTCAAACCAAGGACACCCCGGAAGAATTGCTGCCCGTAATCGTGGCGCTGAACGAACAGCTTGAGCGCCTTGAGCAAACCATTGGCACCCAGAAACGCTTTGTGGCCGATGCCGCGCACCAACTTAAAACCCCGCTGGCGGGGTTGCGCATGCAGGTTGAACTGCTCAGCGATGAAACCGACGAAACCGCCAGGCTGCGCAGCCTGCGCCGCTTGAAGGTGGGCACGGAACGCTCCACGCGCCTGGTCAACCAGTTGCTTGCCTTGGCGAGAACCGAAGCCCCTTCCGTGCTGCAATTCGAGAAACTGGACCTGACCCACGTTGCGAGGTCGGTCACCCGCGATTTCGTACCCGAGGCCATGAACAAGCGCATTGACCTGGGCGTCGAGGTACCCGATCACCCGGTGTATGTGACAGGCCAAACCCTGATGCTGACCGAAATGCTGAAGAACCTGGTGGAGAACGCCTTGCGGTATACGCCCAACGAGGGCTGTGTCACGGTTCGGGTCGACGACAGCCCTCAACGCGAAGCCATTCTGCTGGAAGTGGAAGACGATGGGCCCGGCATACCGCCTAGCGAACGCAACCTGGTGTTTGACCGCTTTTACCGCGTACTGGGCACCAGTGAAGACGGCTCAGGCCTGGGCCTGGCCATTGTTCAGGAAACTGCTCATCAGCACGACGCGCACGTCAGCATTCACGACAATCCGAAGTCTCTGCACGCAGATCGACCCGGCACCGTGATGCGTGTCAGTTTCCCACCCCGCCACCGGCAGATGGAAGATTGATTGCTTAAAATAGAAGATCAATTATTCAAGAAGCACCCCATGAAATCAAAAGGCAGTGAATGGCAAGCCCCCGAAGATGACAACCACAAGCTCGCCAACCTGTGCGGCCCCGTGGATGCCAACCTTCGGCAAATTGAAGCAGCCCTGCAGGTAAAAATTTCACGCCGCAACGGCACCTTGAATGTAGTGGGCGAGAAGGAAAACGCCAAGCAGGCTTTTATCCTGATCAATCACTTCTTCGAGAAAAGCGAAAAACCTGTCACTGCCGATGAAATTCAACTGGCGCTGGTTGAACTGAAAAATACCAACACCGTCGCCAGTTCGAAAAAGGAACCGAACATCATTACCGGCGAAGACGAGCCCGTGGTGTTGCGCACCAAGCGCGGCGACTTTCAGCCCCGCACTGAACGCCAGAAGGATTACCTGAAAGCCGTTCTGGAACACGACCTGACTTTCGGCATTGGCCCCGCCGGTACTGGAAAAACCTACATTGCCGTGGCCTGCGCCATTGATGCACTTGAACGTGACAGCGTGAAGCGCATCATCCTGACCCGCCCCGCCGTTGAAGCCGGCGAGCGCCTGGGCTTCCTGCCGGGTGACCTGAACCAGAAGGTAGACCCCTATTTGCGCCCCCTGTACGATGCCCTGTATGACTTGGCAGGCTATGAACGCGTCCAGAAGTGGTTTGAACGCAATGTCATTGAAATCGCGCCCCTGGCCTACATGCGCGGCCGCACGCTAAGCCACGCATTTGTCATTCTCGACGAGGCGCAGAACACCACGCCCGAACAGATGAAAATGTTTTTGACCCGCATTGGTTTTGGCAGCAAGGCAGTGATCACCGGCGACGTGACCCAGATCGACCTGCCCCGTGGCCAGCAAAGCGGCCTGGTACAAACCCAACACGTGCTGCGCAACGTGAAAGGCATCTCAATGACCTACTTCACCAGCCAGGACGTGGTTCGCCACCCCCTGGTGGCCCGTATTGTTGAGGCTTATGAACGTTTCCACAACCCCGAACGACCCAACCTGCCAACCGAACCCAATGCCCAATAAAGCCAGCAACCTTGTCAGCGTGGCCATTCAATGGGCTGTGCATGCCGACCACCCTCCATTCTCGGAAGTGGACAACAGCCGCATTCGGCGCTGGGCGAAAGCCTGCTTTCTAGACCGCTCGGAGATCACCATTCGCTTGGTGGGCGAAGAAGAAGGCCGGCAACTGAACCGTGACTTCCGCGGAAAAGACTACGCCACCAATGTGCTGACCTTCCCCATGGACATGCCTGACCTGGGTGCCGACTCCGGCTTGCCCGTGTTCATGGCCGATATCGTGATTTGCCCCACCGTGGTGGAACGCGAGGCGGCTGAACAGCACAAAGACCCGATCGACCATCTTGCCCACCTGATTGTGCACGGCTGCCTGCATGCCCAAGGCTATGTACACGAGAGCGACAACCAGGCAGAACTGATGGAAAACCGGGAAATTGAAATCCTGAAACGTTTCAAGATATCAAACCCTTACGTGCTTTCCAGCAAAAAATAATGGTTTTTTGGTGTTTCAGGGCTTGACCACTTAACAAAAGTTGGCCATAATCGCGGTCTTCGGTTGAGGGCGAAAGTCTGACAGCGAATTGTGGGTCGTTAGCTCAGCTGGTAGAGCAGAGGACTTTTAATCCTTTGGTCGTGAGTTCGAATCTCGCACGACCCACCACAAAATACAAAAAGCCTGAGTGTAAAAGCTCAGGCTTTTTTCATTTCCGGCGAGTCCGTGCCAATTTCTGATTCTTGAAACTGAATTGTTCTCACCAACGATCGGTTTTGATGTTTACCCAGACAGACTTGAAGACCGAAGAGTTCGCGCTACGGATTGATTAAATCCTGTCATTGAGGCTCACTGCACATGCTTCGTTCCACAGCTTCTTTGCCATAAAGCCGCTCAGCCATTTTCTTGGCCTGTAAAAAGCACGTTACTGCTTCTTTCGAGTTAACCACATCAAGCCTGAGAAAGGCGTCCCGAAGGTGGGCCTTGACCGTATCCGGACTGACCTTCATTTCACGGGCAATTTCCTTGACCGACATCCCGGTACTCAAGTGATCGATAACCCGGGCCTGCTTGATGGTCAATGGCTTGTTGGCACCCGGCATCTGAATCAGGCTTTGATAAATGCTTCGGTTTTCAATGCCATCCGTTTTGAACAAGTCCTTGTTGAGGGAATGCTGAACCTCTTCGACAATATTTTTGAACTTGGTACTTTTTGACAAATAAACACCACCACTGCTTTTGATTTTTCCAACCAATTCCTCATCCTCTATGGATGTGAAGAAGAAGCGCCTGGCGTGCATGAAATGGGTGGAAATCCATGACAGCACTTCCTCGGGTGTGGCGCCAGGTATAACAAGGTCTGACAGAACCAAATCAAAACTGCCTGAATCAAGTGCCTGCAAATCACACATTTTCTCAACATACGTGACTTCATGGGGTTCAATAATCGAGGAGAAGATTTCCTCAGTAATCATTGCGGTCATGGGATGGTCTTCAACTATCAACAGTTTGGGCATTTGCTTTACCTCACGACATGGAACTGACAATCAACGACTTTTCGGTCAAGTGAGCAGTAAATCTGCTTTTGATCGAAACTGGTCAAAACTGGTTAATATGCTTTCAAGGTTAAAAGGCTTCATTAAAATTGAGTCGAAATTTTCGGCGTGTAACAGCTGAACCTCCTCGACCGAAGAGGCTGTCAACGCTGCTAAAAACGCGGTACTGGAATGGCGGCCTTGACGCACAAGTGCTGCAAACTCTGCACCACCCATCTCGGGCATGTGCAGATCAGACAAAACAATATCGATTCTCTCCGAACAGTTTTCAAGGAAAAAAATCGCTTCTCCAGGACTGGAAAATGTCTGCAGATGATGATTGGTTTTCTTCAGCAGCTCTTCCGCAACCATCAGATTGAATTGATTGTCATCCACGTACAGCAAGCGCAATTGGAGACCGTCCCTGCTGATCTTTCTCGATATTTGAGGGATGTGGGGCCCAGCATTGAATTCCACGTACTTCAACGAATTTGTTTTTTTGTCGTTGTTGTGCTTGAAAGCCAATTCAAACTGACAACAGGTCCCCACCCCAACCGTGCTCTCGATCTTCAACTCGCCGCCCATCAACATGATTATTCGGCTGGCGATATTCAAGCCCAAACCTGTTCCACCAAACTGCCGGGCGATACTGCTGTCCGCTTGCTTGTAGGGCTCCAAAAGTTTCCGGATCATGTTGGGTGCAATGCCATCGCCACAGTCAGACACAGCGAAAGACACTTTGACTTGCCCAGGGCTTACCTCTTGGACCAAAACCGTCAGATCCACAACGCTGCCAGCACGGGTGAATTTCACCGCATTGTTCATCAGGTTCATCAAGACCTGTTTCAGGCGTAGCGGATCGCCCATCACTTTCAAAGGTATGTCTGGATCAATTTCTGTTTTGAGGGTGACCCTTTTGCTACGACATTGAACTGACACAAAATCTTTGACTTCCTTGACTACGTACCGGAGATCAAACTCAATGTCTTCCAACTGAAGCGCGGAGAGCTCCATTTTCTTCAAGTCCAGGATGTTATTGAGTGTGTCCAAAGCAGTGCTCAAAGCAGAGCCCTGGATCTGCAACAGCTTCTGTGCATCGGGGTTGAATGACATGTGCTCCAGTTCAGTAGAAACACATTTCATTGTGGCTAGGGGATTTCTGATTTCATGACCCAGAATACCTATAAAGTCTTCAGCGTTTTTCCGGCTCGCTTCAAGCTGCAAGGCCTGTTCGGTCAGCTCCGCATTGACTCTCTCAAGCTCATCCATCAATTGTTGACGCTGCCGGGTAAAGAACAGGTGAAAGCTGTAACTCAACATTAGCCACGCCAGAAACCCCAGGGCCAAACAGGCCAGCAGTTTCAAAACCATGGCACGTGTTGACAGTCCAGCCACTACGAGGGTGGTTTGCGTGGGTTTTAGCTCCAGAGTCCAGGTACCTCCGAGGGCCACCAGGTTACGGGTAATCCGGGGGAAAACAGGGGAGAAAAAAGCATCGTGATTTTTATCAAACAGCTTGGATCTAATGCTGAAAGTGTCTCCCGAGGAATTCGTAAACTGAAGACTGGCGGCAAACTTCGTGGTGTCTTCCAAAAGCTCGAGAATTTTCTGAAGCTGGGTAACGTCCAGTTCCATGTTGAGCATCCCCAGCATTTGGGGTTGCGGTTCTTCCTGCTGCAGCAGAGGAACGCTCAATCTCAACTTGAACTTCTGTTCGGGTTGTACTTCCACAGATTGATTGATGACGCTCAGCGAGGGTGCCACCGAAGTCAATTGATCCACGCGTAAATCCTGATCGGTCAATGAAAAATCGTTGGCGGCAAAAAGACTTTCACTTGAATACAGCAATGAATGCAAATCTGCCCACACGTGAGATGACGTGATGTTGATGTGAAAGCCATTGACCTTCTTGTTGTCTTCATTAAGAACCAGCAACAAGGCCTGTAACCCACTCAGCTTGGATTCAAAGTCAGAGAGTTTGCTGACCACAAGTCCCGAATACTGTTCGATGAACGCATTTTGAACTTTGCTTATTGTTCGAATATTTACAAATTGATAAACAAACACCATGGCCATCGAAATCAATGCCACAAAAATCCCCAGACCGAATGCCATGGCCTGAAATCGGTTGCGGTAGCTTATCTTCATGCGCCACCCAACGAAAACCTCTTCAGGTCTCTTAACGCAGTTGCCATCATCCCTTGCCCCAAAAACCTTGTCACCGACAAACCGCTATTGTTATTTTCATTTATGTTAAACAGCATAGACCGAAATGTGCCGCAAATCACCTACCGCATTGGGTAAACCTTCGTAGAAAAAACCAAGCGAAAACCCTTAACGAATCCAGCACAATTGTTTCAGATGTAATCAAATTACTCACAAAGAGAAACTCGACTACCCCCCACCACCTAGGGAAATCCCCATTCGAGTGAATCACATCCCAACTCAAGATGTAGAAACTGAAGGGGTAGGAGGTTCAACATGGAAACGTTTTTAAAAATCACCCTGTGTTACCTGGCCGTTGTGCCTGATTCAGTTTCAGAAATGTATTTGTTTTACCTCGATATGGAGCATTGGGCCATGCGTGTTGGATTCGGATTCAACGCGGTTTATTTGTTACCTGAACACCTTGGTTTTTAGAAGGAAACGCCATGCAAACACATCTGTTGCAAAAAAATATTCGCCTGGTGAAAGGTATTCAATACCAGTCGCAACAACCCGTGATGCGCTTCGAAGAACCACAGGATTTGCAGAATACGCTTCAAAATGTAATTGCTGGACTGTCTCTTTTCAGGGAAGAATTGCTGAATGGTCGCAACGCCAGGGAGGTACTTCAGACACTCAGCCAGTTAAAACTGTGGCTGCGAGACAAACCTTTGATTTCAGGAATGGTTCTCGGCAAAATTGAAACACTCGAGAACATGATCGGCACCACATATTCGCACCCTGTAATCAATCAGGACAGCATTATCCTGTCCTCCAGCTGTCCACAGGCAGAAATTGTTGATAGCCTTGAAATGTGCCAGCACATATTTTTCATGGAAATGGCAATCAATAACACCTTACTCATATAAATTGAGCGTCTGAGTTATCCATATTGAGCAGCATGAAAACCAACATTGAACTCCCGGGATTTGACACACAAGACGCCTTGGACAAATTCGGAGGAGACCGGGTTTTGTTGATCAAGTATGTGTCGTTGATGATCAAGGACTTGGATAAACGCCTGCCATTATTGGGATCAATGTTGAATAACCATGATTTTGAAAATGCCAAAATAGAACTGCATACGATGCGCGGAACAGCCTCTGCATTGTCCGCGACGCATTTGATTTCACTTTGCCTTGAATGTGAGAAGAGTTGCCAACAAAAACTTGACCAACAATCGCTCCATATCTACATGGAACTCAAGTGTGCTGTTGATTTAATCAGACAGGCCATTTAACCGCCCCCCTTATAACAGGGGGGAGTACCCAAATGATGGGGGTTTTAATACAGCAATAAAATTAAAATACCGCAAAGAAGATGGCTCACTTAATCTTGTTGTGGAAATGGTCTATGAAAATTCTGTATGTCGAAGACGATGAACATATTCAATGGCTTACAGGCACCCTACTGACCACACTGGATCATGAAATTACTGAGGCAGCAAACGCCGCGCAGGCCTGGAGTTTACTGGAACAAAACCCCAAACAATTCGACTGTCTGATACTGGACAAAAATCTGCCTGAATGTTCCGGACTGGATTTGTTGAAGGCGATTCGTTCTTCCGCCTGGCACTATGACATTCCCGTGATCATGTTGACCGCGGAAGCTGGAAACAATGGCCTGATTGAATGCCTTGAGGGTGGAGTCAGCCTTTACTTGAGCAAACCCGCCACGCGTGAATTATTGAAAGCAGCACTTGAACAACTTCAGGGTGAAAACAGAAAACGTCTTGGCTTGCTAAACCTTAGCAATCAATTTTCAAGTGCAGTATCGAACCTGACAGAGGGATATTTCAGAATTCAAAACCCCAGTCAGGCAAAAAGTCTGGCCTTTTTGCTTAGCCAACAAACACAAAATCCTGACCGAACCTATCTTGGTATCCTGGAAGTTCTTGTCAATTCAATTGAGCACGGAAACATTCGGTTCAACAATTCGCAGCTTAAAAATCAACTCGGCAAGAGCGACCTTCACGCGCAACTCGACTCATTAAGCAAACAACCACCTTTCTGTGAAAAGTGGGTTGACGTCCGCCTGTCTTCAGATGATTTCATTACACGAATTGAGGTCCGCGATCAGGGTATTGGTTTTGACTGGAAAAGAACATTGTCACAAAACCAAGGCAACAGGTCGTTGGGCGATATTCACGGCATGCACAGAATCCTGAATGCAGGGTTTCTCGATTTTCATTACCTCGACGGTGGATGTACGGCAGTGATCGTCATAAAAAAAACACCGTCAAAGAATGGGATCAAGCCTGAAAACAACACCGACTCTGTGGCACTTTCCGACCCATTTGAACCCGCTTCCACCAGCAAGCCCCAAGAAACTGCAGAGCGATTGGAAAAAAAGTCGCCCCGAACCGTTGAATACAAGGTTACAAATGGCGATCTGTTCAACTGCTCCAACGGGGAACTTCTCAAGGCAATTAACCAGATTACATCCGGATTTATTGCATCCAACGACTTTGGCAAGTTCTTCGAATTGACTCTCGACGTGATTTTATCGGTGACGGGAAGCGAGTATGGATTTTTATCCGAGCTGATGCATGACGAGAATGAAAGCCCCTACATGAGGGCCTATGCCATTTCAAACATTGCTTGGGATGAACACAGTCAAGAACGATACGAATGCTTCACCAGAGAGGGTCACATGGACTTTCATGCGATGGACAACCTCTTTGGATCCGTGTTGCTCAGCGGTGAACCCTTGATTGCCAATCATACGAAAACCCACTACAGCGCTGGCGGCTTTCCGAAGGGACATCGAAACATGGAGGCCTTCCTGGGCATACCATTGATGGGTTCAGGCAAGGTATTGGGAATGGTGGCCATTGCCAACAGACCCGGTGGTTATCATCCAGAAATGATTGAATGGCTTGAACCGGTCCGTTCAACCTTGAGCAGCATCATTATCAGCATGCGCAATGAGCGGCACCGACTGATGATCGAAAAACAATTGAAAGAAGCCAAGGAAATTGCAGAACGCGCCAATGATGCGAAAAGCTTTTTTCTGGCCACAATCAGTCATGAAATTCGCACTCCAATGAATGCCATTGTGGGCATGTCTGAACTTTTGATGAACTCACCTTTAACTACTTCCCAAACCTATTTTGCCAAGGTCATCAACAGGAACACAGAGCTTCTGCTTTCCATCATCAATGATGTGCTGAACCTGTCAAAAATCAAGGCCGGTAAAATGAAAGTGATTGAGGGGGATTTTGATCTCGAAGAAGTGTTATCGGAGGTCGCTGAAATACTGGGGCACAGCGCCACGGAGAAAAATCTGGGTTTGATCATGAGTTATCCGCTCCAGCTGCCACGCAAACTTCACGGTGATGCGGCCAAAATCAAACAGATCTTGATCAACCTGGTCAACAATGCCATCAAGTTCACGGACAAAGGGCATGTACTCGTCTCAGTAAGCACACCCGAACGAAGCAGGATATGCATCGATATCCAAGACACTGGAATCGGAATCTCTGAAGAATCAATACCGCAACTTTTTAGCCCGTTTCACCAGGTGGACCAAACAGCCTCCCGTGAACATGGTGGCACAGGGTTGGGGCTTGCAATCAGCCAGAAGTTTGCGCAACTTCTGGAGGGTCACATCAGGATTCAAAGTCAAAAAGGAATCGGATCCACTTTCAGCTTTGAATTCCCAATCAAAACGACTGAAGAAATCAATTCTTCACGCCACACAAACATCAAGGACCTGGAGGTCTGTTTCATAACGAGCAGCAAAGAAGTGCAGCGCTTGGCTCAATGCCACATGAGGCAATATCAGGGGGTTAAGGTGCATGTCTGTGAGACTGCACATACAGCGGCCATAGAGCAGAATCATTCTTGCGCAAATGAAAGACGGTTGATACTGATTGAGCAAAATCACCCCGGCTTGAGATATCAATCCAACCGACAGGAAAGAATTCAAACCGGGTTTGACGTGTTCGCTGCGCACGGTAATGCTGACTGCTCGGAAACCAATGACGGCTTCCATCAATCAAATATTCTGGGTGTGGTGTCTAAACATTTCGGATTTGAGAGTTTTGATCAGACGCTAAGCCAGATTGTAGGCAAGCTAAATGGGCAAGAAACAGACAACCCCGGCGAACTCAATACAATTGACCAAGGCAAGGTTTTAAATGAATTGGGTCTCGATGGTCTTTCGGGCACATCGGCTCCCCCCAATATTTTATTAGTAGAGGACAATCCGATCAATCAGGATGTGGCCAGCCTTGTTCTGACGCAAATGGGTTGCCTGGTGGATGTTGCGTTCAACGGCATTCAAGCCCTGGAAAAATATGCGCGTCACACCTACGACCTGATTTTGATGGACTGCCAGATGCCAGTGATGGATGGCCTGACAGCCACCGCCAAAATCCGCGAGCTTGAGCAGGCACGCAATGCTGAAAGAACTCCGATTGTAGCGATCACAGCAAATGCCCTACCCACAGACAGGGCCAGCTGTATCAATGCAGGAATGGACGATTACCTGGCCAAGCCATTCAAGAGGTCACAGGTGAAAGACATACTAAAAAAATTCCTGATCCCGGCAAGCGGGGAACAGGGAAAGGCAGTTTCAGCTATTGAAATACTACAGAACTGCGAAGACCCGGTGTTCGATGCAAACTTGATGAGGGAGATTACACACGACAACTGGGAACTGCTCAACAAGATCATACTTAAATACAGGTCGTCGTTGCCAGGTCAAATTGAACAACTGTCCAAGCTGATTGCGGATGGAGAAACTTCCGCTTTGTGTGCAGAGTTGCATCGCATGAGGGGTTCAGCTGTGGGCACAGGCTTTGGCCTGTTTGCGGCTTATCTCAAGGCCATTGAAACAGATGTTCGCTCAGGCCGTTCGAGGGATACAGCCAAGACTGTTGAACAACTGAATGAACATTTCAAAGCGATCATGGCATTTTCAATTTCGGAAAATCGTCACCCAGCTTAAGCCACGCAAGCCGAAACCACCGGTTCCGGACACGATGCCCACAAGCCATTCACAAAACCGAAAATGCCACTTTAGGGATTACTCATCCTTGGTTGAGCACTCCGCGGCCTTGGCGTTGTGGTGACAACGTACGCGCTTCAAGATCGCCATCATTTTTGGATCGTAAACGCCATCCGCGGTCAATTGCAGGCGCGCCTGCTGCATCATGACATCGTACTTTTCCTGATCCTGCGGTGCAACCTCCATCCAGTAACGGTTGGGCACCTGTTTCTCAATCTGTCGAACAGTTGCAATGGCCTGATCGACATAGTTCAAACCGAATTTGCGCATTTTCATGAGGCGTTCATCCAGATCCGGAACTTCCTTTTCAAGACGGGTTCGGTTGATGATTGCAGAACCGGTTACGTTGATCAGTGGCATTTTGTAAATGCCTCCCTTGGTGCCCAGGCCGCGATACAGTTCCAGGGGGGCGAAGGCCAGGGCAGGTGCAGCCACAATATCGACTACGCCGTTGTTGAACTTTTGTGCGAAATTGGTGATGTCGCTGGGCACCGGTTGTGCACCCAATTGCTGAATCATCTTGGCCTGGCTTTTGTCCCAGTCCATCACGGCCACTTTTTTGCCCGCAGCTTTCTCGATGGAGTTGATGGCCCGGTCATTGACCATGACATAGGCTGCACCCAAGGGGGTCATGCCAACCACCTGGTATTTGCCACTGATGGACAGCGGGTAAGTCTTGTCGCTGCCCATCAACAATTGCAATGCAGTTTTTACATGCTCGTAACTGGGCAAGGCGCCTACTGCATCAAAACTGCCAATGAAGGGATTGAACATGCGTGCGCGCAGTGTGGTCAAGCCCACGGCCTCGCATTGCCCGGTACGAAATGATTCTGCAGCCACACTTTCGTTGGTGAAGGGTAGCAACTCGGCAAACAGATTCCACTTTCGCGCTTCAATGGCCACATCTTGCGCAATGCCAAACACAGGCCCTGCCCGGCCCATGATGTCAAACACACAAATCTTGATGTGCAAGGGTTTGTCCAGTGGCTTCATTTCTTTCATCAACTGGTCAGAGACCTTGCCCATCACGCCTGCAGGCATTTTGGGAATGTCTTGCGCCTGTGCTGCAGGCTGTAGAAGAACAAAAGGAACCAGGCTTGCAGCAAGAGTGCGCGAGAAAAGACGCTGAACGTTGGTGAGGCAAAACATGAATGAAGTCTCCGGTTTCCGCTTTGGTGGGCGGTTATAAAAGCGATTGTGTTTAATACGTTTGGCGGTTCGTGGGTTGAACCCACAATACGCGCTCAAAGTGATCCAGGATGATGGGCAAATCTTCAGCAGGTATACGCCCTGCCCATTGGCGTATTTCCCGAAATGCCAGGTTACGAATCAGCGCAATGATGCCTGAAAGGGTTTTGTCCACCAGAAAATTGAAATGCATCAAACGCTTGGGCTCATGGACCAAAGGCTGCAACAGTTCATCAACGATCGACAACAGAAATTCGACAGGCTGGCTACGATCTGCTGCCGGATTTTTTCTCAGATGCTCAATGGTTTGCACAGCCCTTTGAACCACCTCGGAGGGAAGTGCCAGAACGAGGAACTCATGTTCTCGGCCACTGTTGCGCGGGTAATGGAACATGGCCAGATAGTGGGCAGAAACCACGACCAGGCGCTCACGGGACAGGAATCGACCCAGCCACCGAACATGCCCTTCAATTTGCTGATGGATGTCATCCACCAGCTTGAGTGCCTGCTGGTAAGACTCGCCGTGCCTGGATTTTGAAATCAGTTCATCAAAGGCAGGGCGGATGAGGCTGTTCACAATTTCAGCAATGCCCATCGACAAGGCCTGCGCGGCAAGGCGAGCCGCCTCGGCCCTGCCCTTCCTGGCGCCTTCTTCATTCAACAAACGAACCTGAAAGCCAACGACAGGATCCATTCCGAAAAATACACCGGCGTCACCACGTTCAAAGGCGAATTCCTGAATACCTGCTTTCATTTCCTTACCGTCCACACGCGCACGGATGCGTCTGATTGTTTGCAGTGGACTAAGGTATCCACATGGATACTCATGGTATCCACTTGTATACATTTTTGTCAATCGAACTTAAAATCGGGGACTACAGGAGAAGTGCGAATGAATTTGCTGGTGAGTGATGAGCTGGAA
Source organism: Limnobacter thiooxidans (assembly GCF_036323495.1). Taxonomy (NCBI): domain Bacteria; kingdom Pseudomonadati; phylum Pseudomonadota; class Betaproteobacteria; order Burkholderiales; family Burkholderiaceae; genus Limnobacter; species Limnobacter thiooxidans. The sequence continues at coordinate 2,802,543 of NZ_AP028947.1, forward strand.
AACATGCCGGACGGCAAACGCAGGTTGGTGGTCGCAGCCCTGAAACTTGCGGCCCGCGACGGTGTGCCGCTCAATGCGCTGGGCCTTCGTGAGCTTGCCCGAGAAGCTGAGTTGAATCACAACACGTTTTACCGTCACTTTGAGAACCTGGACGACCTGGCGCGAAGCACCATCGAAATTATCGCCCAAACCATCATTGACGCCATGGGGACCATCCGTTCCAAAGCAGCAAGCCACGCCGATGCCACCGAAGGGCTGGTCAACTTTTTCCTGGACCTGGTGTTGAGAAACCCGGATGCATTCACAGTGGGCGTACGTGAAATCAACACGGCATTCAGCCCATTGCGCCCTTTACTGGTCCGCGTCATTGACGACATTGCGAAGCAAAGTGTGGTGCAAATTCAGGCCATGAACCTGGTACCCCTGAAAGACACGACGGTATTGCTGGAAGTAGCACGTGAAATCAGCATGCAATTGTTCAGTGCTGCAGTACCGCTGATCAAATCGCCTCAACAGAAGAAGGCAATTGCCGAGAAGCTGGTTCAAAGCATCAGGCGCCAGTTTTTGGGTGCCCTGGCCATGGAAAGCATGAAAGGTCTTTGAATCTGTTGCCTACACTTTCCGGCATGGTTTAAAAGAAAAAGCGTCACGAGGAATTCCCCTCGTGACGCTTTTTTACTCAACTACCGTGAAATCAGAATTTCTCAAAGTCGCCATCAAACGCAGAAACAAGGCTTTTGGTTTCTCGCTTGCGACCACTCACCGCCTTTGGGCTGTGAACAGCGTGGCCTTCCGAAGTCTTGAAAAAATCGATCAACTGTCGAAGGTTGTTCGACTCACCAGTCAACGACTCTGCAGTGGCTGCCAGCTCCTCGGACATCCCCGCATTTTGCTGAGTCAATTGACTCAACTGGCTCATGGCTTCGTTGATCTGCCCAGCGCCCAGGCTTTGCTGCCCGGAAGCCGTGGCAATTTCGGAAACCAGGGTGGCCGTGCGCTCAATGGAAGGCACAATCTCATCCAGCAAGTTGCCAGCATGTTGTGCTTTCTTGACCGAGTTTTGAGCCAGTTTGCTGATTTCCTGTGCAGCCTGCTGTGAACGTTCCGCAAGTTTGCGAACCTCGGCCGCAACCACTGCGAAGCCTTTGCCGTGGTCACCGGCACGGGCTGCTTCAATGGCTGCATTCAATGCAAGCAGGTTGGTTTTATAGGCAATGTCGTCGATGATCGAAATTTCTGACGCAATTTGCTCCATGGCGCTCAAGGTTTCTGATACGGCCACGCCACCATTGTTGGCTTTTTCGCTCACTTTCAGAGCCATTTCACGGGTTTCGCCTGCGCTTTGTGCATTCGACTGAATGGATGCTGTCATCTCTTCAACCGATGCGCTGGATTCCTCCACACTTGCAGCCTGCTCGCTTGAAGCCTGGCTCAAACTGAGCGAAGTACTGGACACCTGATCAGCCGCGTTGGCCAATGTCGAAGTGACAGCCCTGACTTGGTCGATGGTGTCGGCAAGTCGGGTCACCGTGTTGTTAACCGCTTTTTTTAGCACATCAAATTCGCCGGTGTAAGCGCCTTCGACTTTTTTGCTCAAATCACCATTGGCCGCTGCATCCATCACGTTCCGAACTTCTGACATCGCACTGGACAAACTTTCAACTGAACGATTCACGGCCACTTTCAATTCATCGAAATCACCGCGGTACAGTGTGTCGATTTTCTGGGATAGATCAGCTTTCGATACCGCCGCCATGACTCGCTTCACTTCATCGATGGGGGCAATGACTGCATCCAGTGTTTCGTTCACGCCAATCACAATGCGGCGGAAATCACCTTGATGCCTGCTGGCATCAGCACGTGTTTCCAAACGACCTTCTACTGCAGCATTGGCCAGCATGTTGGCATCGGCTACAAGGTTGTTCACCACATCAATACAGGTATTCAAGTTGTTCTTGATGGTGTTGAAATCGCCGTTGTAGTTGTCGGTGATTTTTTCCGGAATATCACCCTTGGAAATGCGATCCACGTAATTGGCGGCGACGTTCAATGGGCCAATGACCGCGTCCAGTGTTTCATTCACACCTTGCACAATCTTGCGGAAGTCACCTTCATGCTGGGTTGCGTCTGCTCGGGTTGACAACAAACCATCCACTGCGGCCTTGCTGAGCAGCCTTGCATCAGCAATCATTTTGTTGACTGCATCTATGGCCCTGTTCAGGTTGTTCTTGATGGTGTTGAAATCGCCGTTGTAGTTGTCGGTGATTTTCTCTGGAATGTCGCCCTTGGAAATGCGATCCACGTAATTGGCGGCCACGTTCAATGGTCCAATCACCGCATCCAGTGTTTGGTTCACGCCTTGCACGATCTTGCGGAAATCGCCCTGGTGCTTGCTGGCATCGGCACGGGTTTCCAGGCGCCCCTCTACGGCAGCATTGGACAACATGTTGGCATCGGCCACCAGGTTGTTGACCACCGCAATACAGGTGTTCAAGTTGTTCTTGATGTTGTTGAAGTCACCGTTGTAGTTGTCGGTGATTTTCTCTGGAATGTCGCCCTTGGAAATGCGATCCACGTAATTGGCGGCCACGTTCAATGGGCCAATTACCGCGTCCAGTGTTTCGTTCACACCTTGCACAATCTTGCGGAAGTCGCCCTGGTGCTTGGTCGCATCGGCTCGTGTTTCCAGTCGACCTTCCACGGCTGCATTGACCAGCATGTCCGCGTCTGCAACCAGGTTGTTGACCACGGCAATACAGGTATTCAGGTTGTTCTTGATGGTGTTGAAGTCACCGTTGTAGTTGTCGGTGATTTTCTCGGGAATATCGCCTTTGGAAATACGATCCACGTAATTGGCGGCCACGTTCAATGGGCCAATTACCGCGTCCAGTGTTTCGTTCACACCTTGCACAATCTTGCGGAAGTCGCCCTGGTGCTTGGTCGCATCGGCCCGTGTTTCCAGTCGGCCTTCCACAGCGGCATTGGACAACATGTTGGCATCGGCCACCAGGTCGTTCACCACATCAATACAGGTGTTCAGGTTGTTCTTGATGGTGTTGAAATCGCCGTTGTAGTTGTCGGTGATCTTCTCTGGAATGTCGCCTTTGGAAATACGATCCACGTAATTCGCGGCCACGTTCAATGGGCCTATCACCGCGTCCAGCGTTTCGTTCACACCCTGTACAATCTTGCGGAAGTCACCTTCGTGCTGGGTTGCGTCTGCTCGGGTTGACAACAAACCGTCCACTGCCGCTTTGCTAAGCAAGTTGGCATCGGCAGTCATTTTATTGACCGCATCAATGGCCCGGTTCAGGTTGTTCTTGATGGTGTTGAAATCGCCGTTGTAGTTGTCGGTGATTTTCTCTGGAATGTCACCCTTGGAAATGCGATCCACATAAGTGGCGGCCACGTTCAATGGTCCAATCACCGCATCAAGGGTTTCATTCACACCTTGCACAATCTTGCGGAAGTCACCCTGGTGCTTGGTCGCATCGGCCCGTGTTTCCAGTCGGCCTTCCACAGCGGCATTGGACAACATGTTGGCATCGGCTACCAGGTTGTTCACCACATCAATACAGGTATTCAAGTTGTTCTTGATGGTGTTGAAATCGCCGTTGTAGTTGTCGGTGATCTTATCTGGAATGTCGCCCTTGGAAATGCGATCCACGTAATTGGCCGCCACGTTCAATGGGCCTATCACCGCGTCTAGTGTTTCGTTCACGCCCTGCACAATCTTGCGGAAGTCGCCCTGGTGCTTGGTCGCATCTGCGCGGGTTTCCAGTAAACCTTCTACTGCGGCATTGGACAACATGTTGGCATCGGCCACCAGGTTGTTCACCACATCGATACAGGTGTTCAGGTTGTTCTTGATGGTGTTGAAGTCACCGTTGTAGTTGTCGGTGATTTTCTCTGGAATGTCGCCTTTGGAAATTCGGTCCACGTAATTGGCGGCCACGTTCAATGGGCCTATCACCGCGTTCAGTGTTTCGTTCACACCTTGCACAATCTTGCGGAAGTCGCCCTGGTGCTTGGTCGCATCGGCTCGTGTTTCCAGTCGACCTTCCACAGCTGCATTAACCAGCATGTCCGCGTCTGCAACCAGGTTGTTGACCACGGCAATACAGGTATTCAGATTGTTCTTGATGGTGTTGAAGTCACCGTTGTAGTTGTCGGTGATTTTCTCAGGAATATCGCCTTTGGAAATGCGATCTACATAATTGGCGGCCACGTTCAATGGGCCAATTACCGCGTCCAGGGTTTCATTCACACCCTGCACAATTTTTTGGAAGTCACCCTGATGTTTGCTGGCATCGGCCCGTGTTTCCAGTCGACCTTCCACAGCAGCTTTCGACAACATGTCTGCATCGGCCACCAGGTTGTTCACCACATCAATGCAGGTGTTCAGGTTGTTCTTGATGGTATTGAAATCACCGTTGTAGTTGTCGGTGATCTTCTCTGGAATATCACCCTTGGAAATGCGGTCCACGTAATGGGCGGCCACGTTCAATGGGCCAATTACCGCGTCCAGGGTTTCATTCACACCCTGCACAATTTTTTGGAAGTCGCCCTGGTGCTTGCTCGCGTCAGCCCGAGTCTCCAACCTGCCTTCTACAGCCGCGTTAACCAGCATGTTGGCATCGGCTACCAGATTGTTGACCACATCAATACAGGTGTTCAGGTTGTTCTTGATGGTGTTGAAATCGCCGTTGTAGTTGTCGGTGATCTTCTCTGGAATATCGCCTTTGGAAATGCGATCTACATAATTGGCGGCCACATTCAATGGGCCCACCACGGCATCCAGTGCAGAGTTGATGTTGGAACCCAGATTCTGAAGAAGCCCCACTTTGCCTTCAAGATCAATCCGCTTGTTCAGCACACCTTTCTGGATGCTGTCGACCAAATCACTGACCTCTTGCATCACAAGCTTTTCTTCCGTGATATCAACCCACTCAGCCATGAAACCGAGTTTCTCACCAGCCTGGGCAGTCAGTGCTTGAACACGCAAGCGAAAGTCTTTAGAACCAAACCGAAGAGCCACTTCTTTCGTACCCGTCATTTGACGCAAAATTTGCGCGGTTTGTTCTGGATCCTTGTGATAGCGATCAATCGACCCACCCATCAGATCTTCAAGACGGAAGTTGCCCAGTCGTTTGTTCAACTCCGATTGCGACTCCTTCAACATCTTGTTTGCGGAGTGGTTACAGTAATTAAGCACCCGGTCGTTGTCGGCAATCATGATCTTGCTGTCAACGAGATTTAATGCAAGCTCTTTCGCTTTCAGTGCGCTCAACTGGTCGGCCACACGCTGAATCACCGGCAACAATGCTTTGGGGCAACCTTCCTCCCAGCCACCAGTTCCAGACAACAATTTGTCTATGACATGACTTGCTTTCCCCAGCTCCGCCTGATGCCTCGCCTGAACGACTCCAATCGATGAACGAACAAGCGAAGCCAGTTCGCTTTCAGCCTCTGAGTAAGCTGCCGAAGCCGACTCGAAGCCCTTTTCATCCCCTTTTGACAAAGCCAAAAGAGCCCCCTTCAATCTGGAATAATCGCTAGAACTCGCACTTGTACGAAAGAAACCCATCTGAATTCTCCATTGAAATAATCAATACACACCCGTTAAGGTGACACCGTTTTTGACTAGGACAAAGAATAAACAGATGGCAAAAAGTACCGATTTAAAAATGATACAAATTTTTTAATTATTAATTCAACAATAAGACACAATTCAAACTTGGCCACCGCTAAAAAGACGACTACCATGAGGGAAAATCGAGAGGAGACTCGCCCCAATGGACGTCCGATTATTCAAGATTGTTGTTGCCTTACTGGGATTGGCCTTTGCGGCCGCATTCACTGCGCTGTGCGTACCACCGTTAATCGAGAACCCTGACTTTCTCGGTGCAGCCTTGGCCGGGTTCGTGAACCCGTTTTCATCCGGCTATGCACTGGACGCTATTTTCTGCTGGATGATACTGGCTGTCTGGGTTATGCATGAGGCCAAAACCCAGGACATCAAACATGGCTGGGTTTGCCTTGTGCTGGGCGTAGTACCCGGTGTGGCAACGGGCTTTGCAGCGTATTTGTTATTGCGGATGAATCAAAAAGCAAATTGATTCACTCAAAAACCGGGCGGTTGCTTCGTCTGATTTGTTTTGGCAACCACTTTGCAATACACCTTGAAAGAAATCTTTTCCTTGGCATACACAGCGCACAGGTACTGTACAAGCGCTGGAGAAACGGCACGGTCTTTGGCCATCAGCAACAGGCCATCAGGATTGTACAAATCACGGCTCAACACGAACCCCGGAACCAATGACTCGCTGTCGATCAGCTGTTCGTCATCGCGTGGGGTGGCCTGCAAACGAATAAGTGCCCCAGGCAGGGCATTCACCACGTCTATGTCGTATCGCTTGCCTTTTGCGCTCTGAATGAAATCCAGCGTCTGCTGCATATCCAGTTTCTGGGTCGCCACAAGCCCCATTTGAAGCTCATCCCAGTCCTCAGCTACAGCCAATACCCGCGCACCCCGGGGAATGTCTTTTCCGCTTAACCCATCCGGATAGCCTTTTCCATCCACGCGCTCATGGTGACGGGCCACGTACAAAGCAATGTTTTGTAATTCAGGCAAAGCCATCAAGGCAGTTTGACCTTTGTTGCAATGCTTCACCAAAGCAACTCGGCTTGTCGGGTCAAGCTGGGTAAAAGGCGTAGTCAACACCTGGTCGGAAAGGCCGATTTTCCCAATGTCATGCAACAGTCCAGCCACATAGATGTCCTCAACCTCAGCCTCAGGCAAACCCATTTCCACAGCGATCCAGCGGGCCAACTCGGCTACTCTTTTTCCATGCCCAGCCATGGCTGGCGAACTCATTTCGATCAGGTTGGAAAATACCTTCACCGAGTTCAGGAATTGGTCATGAAGCTCTTTGTAAGCGTTCTCCAGAAACAGGTTGGTTTGGTAAATTTCCTGGGTACGGGCGGCGACACGCTGATCCAGTTCCTGGTTCAGGGTTTGGAGTTCATCCACCTTGACAGCCAGTGAATCGGCCAGGTGGTCGCGCTCTCTGCGCAGGGTGACCAATTCGATTTGCTGACGCAGCACATCCCGCAATTCATCATCATTCCAGGGTTTGGTCAGATATCTGTGTATTTGTCCGTCATTGATTGCCGCAATGGTTGACGTGATATCGGCGTAACCGGTCAATAAAATGCGTGCGCAATCGGGTTGGTCGCGATGTAGCTCGGCAAGAACTTCTGAGCCGCTCATGCCCGGCATGCGCATGTCACACACCACAGCGACCGGTTTGATGCGCCTCGCAATCTCAAGGGCCTCCTTTGGATCGGTACTGACCTGTACCTCGTAGGCCTCCGAGCGCAAAGTTCGCTTGATGGCATTGACCACGTTGACTTCATCATCGATGACAAGCACTGACTGAACTGCGGTTTCACTCATCTCAGATCGCCCCTGCTAGATCAGTCCATTGCTTGATTTTCTTGTACAGGGTCTGCACCATGGCTGGCAGCGTGACCTTGCTGATTCCAAAACTTGACGCCGCCAGAGGTGAGACGCTGCTCAGTATTTCATCGGCATCAGTGGCATGAACCACGATATGCGCTGTTTTCAATACCTGCGTAAGCAAGTCATCATCATTTGAGATGGAGTCAGAATATTGCGTTGCCAACGCATTGCAGATATCGATCGGAAAATTCCAGGATTGCAACACCTCGGCCCCCATTTGACCATGGTCAGTGTGAAAACGCGCATTCTCTTCGTTGGCCAACTCTTGCCCTCGAACGGCCGTCTGCAACAGCTCGCCATAGTTCTCGGTGTACTGCTGCAGCATCACCAACTCACCCAGGTTGTGAAACAGCCCGGTCGAAAATGCAGTGGATTGAGAATAGGCAATGCGGTCCGCCAACACCTGACAGGCTGCCGCCACTGACAAACTTCGCTGCCAATAATCACGAAGCGAAAGCAGTTTCCAGGGGTACTCCTCCACCACAGACCGAATCATCTCGACTTGAACCAGGCTACGGGTTTGATTCAATCCCAAAACAATGACCGCCTCACCCACTGAGGAAATTTTCCGGGACACGCCAAAAAAAGGCGAGTTTGCGACATGAAGCAGCCGCGCCCCCAGACCAGGATCCAGCTTCAACAAATCGGCCAGTTCCTTAATGGTCAAGTCTTCACTTTGCAACTGGGCCAGCAACCTGGGGGAACTGACACTGAGGGCAGGAACGACCAATACACCACACAAATGACTCATGATGATTTACCTGCTGTATGGACAAGCACGAGACAACCGGAAGAATCGCTTCGAAGTCCCATGGGTTTGATTTCGATCAGTACATCAACACCACGCAGATTCGCATTGTGAGTTTGTGGCTGAAGATCAAAACCAAACAGGTACTCGTCGATCAGATCAGGCAGTGGCGAAGGCAAACATCGCACCGATTGAGTCATGAAAGTGGCCGAGGGCGAACCAAACAATTCAGCAGCCCACCGATTGACCCAAACAACCTCTGCTGCACTGTCAATACCCAACACACCCAGCGGCATGTAGTCCAGTATCTCCTGCATGACACAGACCACCGACGTGTCGCGTTCAATGCGCTGGTTACGGTCTTGCAGCTCTTGCTCCAGGGCGTGATTCAACTGCAACAATTCGGAATTGATTTCTTCAACCTGCAAATGCAGTCGCAGGTTTTCAGATTCCATTTCATGCCGCTGAAACGCCTCCTTGATGTTGGCACGAAGCTGATCATCGTCCCAGGGCTTGGTCAAAAACTTGTAAATGGCCCCCTCATTGATGGCTGATGTGACAGAACGGACCTCGGTGTAACCCGACAACATCAAGCGCACAGTGCGGGGATACAGGTCTTTCACCTTGCTCAAGAATTCCGTGCCGGATTGACCGGGCATGCGGTGATCAGAAAGAATCACATCCACGGGCTGACTGGCCAGAATCTGAAGTGCCTTTTCTGCTGAATTGGCCAGGTGCAACGTGTAACCATCTCGACGCAACACGCGCTGAAGTGAGCGAAGTACATTTTCTTCGTCATCAACCAGCAAAAGGTGCTTGTTGGGCAGTTGCTCAGGCAAGCATTTTTCAGCTTCCAAAGTCAGGGCAGCCTGTTTATCAACAAATTGCATCACAACAACCTCCTGGGCGCGCGCCACAGAAAAAATCTGTGGGCCTCATCATGGTTAACGGCAGTCGCCTAATAAAGTTAAATGCTAATTCGACAATAAAGTCACACTTTCGTCTACGAAAGGGCTGCAAAGGTGAACTTTGGTTTCAAAGGCTGTCAGAGGGTCAAGATTTTTCCTCAAACCTCCGTTAATCGAATACCGCAACCTTGAGGAAAAACCATGCATTCCAATTTGAGCTACCAACTCAAGCAGTTTTTTGGAACCGTTGACCTGCAGGAAATTTCAAGCGATTTGAAAATGCAGAAATTTCTCCAGGACGTGGAGGTGACCTACGAGGAAAAAGATCAGGATCAAAGCATGATCGCCTTGCTGCTGCAGGAAAGGCTGAACGCGGAGAAGGCCATGCGCAAGGAAAAAAGCGAGCAGGTGGCGCTGATCAAGAAGCTGGAAGAAGCCCATCACCAGTTACTGCAATCTGAAAAAATGGCGTCGATCGGATCACTGGCTGCCGGGGTTGCACATGAAATCAACAACCCGATTGGTTTTGTGGCTTCCAACATGGGCAATCTGGGCAACTATGTGGAAGACCTGTTCCAGATCATTGACGCCTACCGAACTGAAGTGCTGAGTTACAACCCCAACCCGCAGGCGGATCAATTGGCCAAGTCACTGGACCTTGATTTTCTTCGCGAGGACATCAAACACCTGCTGCTTGAGAACAAAGACGGGGTGGATCGGGTCAAGCGGATTGTGCAGGACTTGAAAGACTTTTCACACGTGGACCACGGCGAGTGGGTCATGACCAGTATTCACCAAGGCTTGAACAGTACCTTGAACATTGTGAACAACGAGCTGAAATACAAGGCGACAGTAGAAAAGAAATACGGCGATATTCCTCCAATCTACTGCATTGGTTCGCAACTGAATCAGGTGTTCATGAACCTGCTGATCAACGCAGCACATGCCATTGAAGGTTCGGGAAAAATTGTCATTGAAACCGGTGTGCAGGACACCGAGCTGTTTGTGAAAATCAGTGACAGCGGTTGCGGCATTCCAAAAGACAACCTGGCGCGTATTTTTGATCCCTTCTTCACCACAAAACCAGTGGGCCAGGGCACAGGGTTGGGCTTGTCACTCAGCTATGGCATTGTCAAAAGACATGAAGGAAAAATCACGGTTGAAAGCGAACAAGGGGTGGGCACCACATTCACCGTGTGGCTACCCCTGACCAGCAAGAGCTAGAATAATTCCACCCTGGGCAGCCCGGTTTCGCCGGGTGCCTTGCCAATGGCCAGCAGGTGCGCATTGCGTTGCTGGTGCATCACGTACCTGTTGAACAGGACGTCCATTTTTTCACCAAGGCTTGGGAGCAGCTCGGGATTGTCCGGTGTCTGGGTGAGCTGCTCATCCCAGTCTTCTACATGCTCGTCCAGCGTGCGCAGCGCGTCTTCAATGTGCTCGATTTGCTGGCGCATGATGTCCTGGGTTTGAAGCACCCCCAAAGCATCTGCAATTGAATTCTGAAGTTGTGAGGCGTAACTGGTCAAAGACTCGCTCAGGTGCTGGGTGTCGCTGAGCAAGGCGGAAAACTGCCCGCCCAGTTCTTTGACCTTTTGAGCAATCGTCAACACCCGATCGCGGGTTTGATCCCCGTCGAGTTGGCTCAAGGCTGACTCCACTTCCTTGCTAAGGGTATCCGCAACTTGCTGGATACCGGATCGGATCTGGTTGGCCGCATCGGAAGCCTGTTCGGAAAGCTTGAATACATTTTCGGCAACCACAGTGAAGCCCCGCCCCACATTCCCTGCCCTCGCGGCCTCAATGGACGCATTCAAGGCAAGCAGGTTGGTCTGGTTGGCAATGTGCTCGACCAGTTCCACCATTGGCATCAGCCCCTGAATTTCCGATTTCAGATTGCCCAGGGACTTGCGCTGAAAGCTGTCGTGTTCACCCTTGGCCACAGCAACCGAATCCAGTTGCTCCAACATGCGGGTTTGCTCGTCCAGCCGGTGACTCGAAGCCTGGATCCAGCGGGAACTTGAGTCCACCGCTTCACGGGCAGAACTCAGCACAGACATGGTGTGCTGGTGCGCGCTACTCAAATGGCCAATGAGGCGCAAGGCACTTTCCTCGCTTTCCTGCTTCACCGAATGAAGGTGGCTGCGCACCACATCGTTGAAACTTTTGACATCCCGGGCCTGCTCGCGAAGCTGGTCTTTCCACTGATCCCGCACCTTTAACCGATCACTGCTGGAGCTCTTCTTCTGGCTGGCCAGTGATTTCAAAAAGTGACTTCGGGCCACCACAATACCCAGAGCAACACCGACCAAGGCAACGTACATCATGTCAAACAATGAAAATTCACTGAACATGGCAACCTCCATGAAAAACACACAACTCAGGCATTGGGTACCACTTGCTTGATGATCCGGACCAGGTCCTGTCCACCAACAGGTTTGACCAACCATCCTGTGGCCCCCAGCTTTTTTGCCTCTTCCCGTTTGTCCTGTTGGGACTCGGTGGTCAAGGTGAGAATGGGGACAAACCGAAGAAGCTGACGGACATTGCGAATGAAATCAATGCCGTTCATATTGGGCATGTTGATGTCGGTAATAATCAAATCCGGTTTTTGGATGGTCTTGAGTTTTCCGAGTGCGTCCACGCCATCACAGGCCGTGTCCACTTTGAACCCCGACATTTCAAGCGTTTGGCGCAAACTCATCAGCATGGTTGCGGAGTCATCCACCAGTAATATTGATTTCATTGCTTACGCCCTCCCAGGCAAATCGGCACGATTCATCGCGCCTCCGAATATCTGTTCCATCGCACGCCGCAAGTGGGGTGGTTTGGGTAAACCAAGCCAACTTGGCTGGTTGCTCATCAGCACCTGCAACACCGCTGTGTGCAGGTACTCGCATTCACTTGCGTCCACTGGCCAGTCGGTGTGACTGCTCAGCATTTCATGCAGCGTTTCGGCTTCTTCCACCACGCATGCGCCACTCAGGGTAATTTTTCGAGCAGCTTCGTCCAAGCTCACTGGCATGTCATCATCTCCATCAAATTGAGTATCAACAACACCGAACCGTCGCCCAACAAAGCAGAACCTGCGTACTGGTGCATGTGCGTCAGCACGCCATCCAGCGGGCGCAGCAAAATGTCGATTGTCGAATCAAAATCGTCTACAACAACGCCCACTGTGTCGTGACCCACGCGGGTTACCAGTACGGCGAGTTCATTCTGTTCGTTCATGCGGGGCTGCTGGGACAGACCCAAAAAGCCGTGAAGCGCAAACAGGGGAATAATTTTTCCGCGCAGCACGGTGGCTTGCTGGTCCTGAATGTGGTGAATTGCATCCAAAGGAACACGGACAGTTTCCACCACCACTTCCATCGGCAAACCAAACTGCTGGCCTGCCACTTCGATCATCATGACCTTGTTGACAGCCATGCTCAGGGGCAGGCTCAAGGTCAGCGTGGTGCCCTCGCCCAAGGAGGACTGAAGGTCGACTTGCCCGCCCACCCGTGCAATGGCGCTGCGCACCACATCCATTCCCACACCCCGCCCCGACACATCGGAAATCTGGTCAGCGGTAGAAAAACCAGGCCTGAAAATCAACTGGTACAGTTCTTTTTCCGACATCAGCTCCAGTTTTTCAGCGGGTAACAAAGATTTCTCAAGCGCCTTTTGTTTCAAGCGCTGGGGGTCAATGCCAGCACCGTCGTCACGAATGCTGATGTGCACGCGGTCTGCATCCTGCCAGGCATGAATCGAAATCAAACCCTCGGCTGACTTGCCAGCGGCCAGACGTGTGTCAGGTGATTCAATGCCATGGTCCAGGCTGTTTCTCAACAGGTGGATCAATGGCTCACTGAGCGACTCGATGATGTTCTTGTCGGCTTCCGTGTCTTCACCCGTGATATCAAGGCGAACCTGCTTGCCCAGCTTTTTGGACAAGTCGCGCACAAGGCGGGGAAAGCGCTGGAACACTGTGCCAACCGGCAGCATGCGAACCTGCATGATGGCGTCTTGCATTTCCTCGGCAATCCGGTTGATCACACTGTGGTTTGCCTTGATTTCCCGGGCAAGTTCGCGACATGAAAAGTCATTCTCGGCCCGATTGGCCAGGTAGGGCAGCGCATTCTTGGCCACCACCATTTCACCAATCAGCTCCATCAGGCGGTCGATTTTTTCCCGGGGAACCTTCAAAACCGAAATGCCCTTGGGGTCTGCTTCGGGCGTGCCGGCTGGGCTGGGCTGGGCTGTAGAAGGAGCCACCACAGCCTGGGGGGCAGGCCTGGCTTGCTGTGGAGCGATTGCGGGTGGATCCAGTTCGGCAGGCCGTTTGGCAACCCAGGCCTGAAGTGGCTGAATTGAATTTTCGCCCAGACACACAGCAAGAATTGCGCGTGCGGCTTCGGCCCATTCAGGTCTTCCAGCTGATTTGGCCAATGCGGAAACCGTGGCCACTGCCGCATTGGCTCGGCCTTTCCAGGCAGGGTCGTTGTCAAGCACCATGGACAACATGGTGGCTTGGCTTTGCCACACCTTCAACAAACCCTGGCGAACACTTTCCGGCAGGGGGTCGTGCTGGGTCGCTTGCAGCACAGGTGAGGCTGACTCGGTGTTGCTCACTTCAGTCAACACAAGCTGCTCGGCAACGTAATCAAACACCTGCTGCACAGGCGCCAATGGAGCCGTGCTGACAAAACGAATTTCAACTTGGCACTGGTAACAATCAAAACTGGATGGCTCGGCCCAAGCGCCCAGTTTCTTGACATCCAGAAAAACAAGGTCGGGTACATTGAAAACCAGTTGCAACGGGTCTTCACCTTTGAAAAAACAGTCCGGTTCAGGTGTGTAGCGCCCACACACCAACCGCCCGGTCGAACCAGGCAAAGCCGAAAGTGCTTCAGTGAACCAGGGCTGTAACTCCTCGGCACCGGAAGCCGATGCTGCCCTGTCAAGCGCCTCATTGTCTGGGATGTGAGCGGGCAAGGCCTGGGCTTCACCCGCACGTGCAGACACAATTCGATCGGCCAGCTTGCGGGCCACCGAAAGCTGTACGGCGGGCTGAAAAGTGCCAGCCTCCCAGTCGTCGATCCCTGCAATCACAAAATCCATCGCTTCCATCAGAAGGTCCGTGTCTTGCCCGCCCAACTGGTGTTTCCCTGCACGCACCTGGTCAAGGGTTTCCTCGGCCGCATGAAGCGCCACACCCAAAGGTGACAATTCATCAAACAAACCGCAGTTGCCTTTCAGGGTGTGTACCTGCCTGAACAGGCTGTTCAGATTATCAAGATCTTCCGGTGCCTTTTCAAAACGCAACAAGGCTTCACCGGCCCCTTCCAGCAACTCGCGACTTTCACCAATGAACTGAATTTGCAGGGGATTCATCAAGCCACCCCGCCCACCAGCAAACTTGCAAACTCCAAGAGCTGCTCAGGTCGTATGGGCTTGATCAGGTAAAGGTTGGCACCTGCCAGGTAGGCTTTGACTTCGTCCTCGGCCTCGGCCTCAGTACTGATCATGACGGCAGGCGCCTGTTCTATTTCTGTACTTTCGCGCAGCTTGCGGATGAAGGTGTAACCATCCATTTTTGGCATGTTCACATCAACCAGGTAAAGGTCAAAATGATTGGTGTGCGCTTTCTCAAGAGCCTCCAGGCCGTTGATGGCTTCCTCGGTTGAAAAGCCGGCCTGCTGGAGAATGTTTCTGTGATACATGCGCACCGTTGCCGCATCATCAATGATGAGTACTTTTTTCACGATTTGTTTTTCTCGCTGGCAAAAGGTTTTTGATAAACAATGGCGTCTGGAAACTTGCGCACATTGAACAGTCCACTGATGCGGCTCATGGACTCGGAGTGACCCAGACAAATGAACCCGCCCGGGTTGAGTGCGTCATAAAAGGCCTCGGCAGCCTGTCGACGGGACTCGTCGTCAAAATAGATCAGGAGGTTTCGGCAGAAAATCACATCGACCTTACGGAATCTGCGGGTGTCTGCAAGCTCTGTAAGATTTGCCCTTGTGAACTCGACACTTTGGCGCAAATCATCAATCAGCTGGTAATCCCCATCCACCTGTTCCCGGAAGTATTGGGACTTCAGGTGTGCTGGCAGGTTTTGAACTGAACGACGGCTGAAGCGCCCAAGACTTGCCTGTTTCAGAATGTCGGTGTCAATGTCGGAAGCCATCAGGTCCACATCGTACTGGCTGATCTGGGGCCAGTATTCCTGAAGATAAATGGCAATTGAAAAGGGCTCTTCTCCAGATGAGCAGGGCATGGACCAAATGCGGATCGGGTCCTTGTCCTTCTTGTTCACCACAATTTCAGGCAGCATGGATTTCACCATGCAGGCAAAGTGGTACTCCTCGCGAAAAAAGTAGGTTTCGTTCACTGTCATGGTGTTGATCAACTGTTGCAGTTCACCACCCGTGGCCTGAAACCGCAGCATCACGAAGTAATCCCGAAACGAGGCACTGTCGGTTTGTGCGATCCGTTCCTGCAGGCGCTTGTCAACGAAGTAGCGTTTGCCGTCATCAAAGTACATGCCGGTCTTGCGATAAAAAAACTCACGGAATTTCTTGAAATCGTCATCCGTGATTGCATGCTGCGAGGCCACTTTCATTCGGCTCTCCCCTTGCCTTCAAGGACGCTGTCAATAGCCATGTTGATCGTGAACTCGAAATACGGTTCATTCGGAAAGCGTTTTGCTGCCTCGTACAGTGCAGGCAGGCAGCTTTCATCAGCCAACTCGACCAGCAGGTCCAGCGCAGTTGCGCACACGTTGATGTGCTGGTCTGTTTGAATGACATCCGTCAGCCAGGACACCACTTTGGGGTGCTTGAGCGACTCCAGCACATTCACCGTGAAAATTCGCACATCCGGATCCGGGTCAGCAAGCAGGTCTTCGATGAAAGGGGCGACCACCTGGGGCAGTCCTTTCAGCACTTCGATGGCCTGGTTGCGCCGAAACGGGTCGGAGGAACGCAAACAGGGCAGCAGCAGTTCCACCGCCTCGGGTGTGCCCAGACAGCCCAATGTATTCATGATGGAATCCAGGGCCTGCGGATCTTCTTCAACCTGCAGTTGATCGCCCAGGGCCTGTGTTGCAGCAGGAAAACCGATCAGATCCCGTGCTGCCATTCTTCGCAGGTCGGGATCACCGGATCGAAGACCTGTCACCAGCATGTCGAGGTCTTCCTGTTCTGCTTGCGGGCCTGGATCAAGGACCACGCCACGCGACTTCATCAAGCCCATCTTCTACCTCCGGAACCCAGCCAAAACTTGAGTTGCTTTGCTATTTCGCTGGCGGGCAGCACAATGCTGGCCCCACCTTTTTTGATCAATTCTGCCGGCATGCCAAATACAGTGGCTGATTCCTCAGACTCGGCCACGGTTCGGGCGCCTGCCAGTTTCAAAGCTGCCATCGCGTTTGAACCGTCGTAACCCATTCCCGTCAGCATCACGCCGATCACCTGCGCGGGGTTCAGGTTCCTGGCCACACTGCCCATCAGCGCTTCCACGCTGGGGTGCCACAGCAAGTCGGGATTTTCCGGTTTGGGCAGTACTTGCAACACCCCCTGGCGATTGCTGACCACCATGTCCGTGCCACCCTTGCCGATGTACACATGCCCAGGCTGCAGGGGCATGGGGCGGGACACCTCGAGTACCTCGAGCGGGCACAGGCCGTTAAGGCGGTTGGCAAAGGCCTGAGTAAAGGTGGGTGGCATGTGCTGTGCAACCAGCACAGGCCAGGGGAAATCTTCGGGAAGTTGCGGCAGTATTTCTTCCAGCACACGCGGCCCGCCAGTGGATACACCCACACACACCACGCCAAAAGGCCACATGGGAAGGCTGCCTATGGCTGGGCTGGGTGGAGTCCATTTGACAGGCGCAGGTGCTGATACAAATGCGGGTACAGGTGCGGTGACATTCCCCTGTGGCGCGCTGTTTTTTTCCTTCAAGTCTGCCCTGCGGCGGCGCATCTTTGCCGCAGTGCGCACTTTCTCCAACAGTTGCAGGCGCACACTGTCAATCGACAGGGAAATGGTGCCCCCCGGTTTCGGAACAAAGTCCACCGCCCCCAGAGCCAGTGCCTCAAGCGTAGTCATGGCACCCTTTTCGGTCAGTGAAGACACCATGATTACCGCCGTGGGCCGCTCGGTCATTAACATGGACAGGGCAGTCAGCCCGTCCATTTCCGGCATGTTCACGTCCAGGGTAATGACATCGGGCTTGAACTCCCGATGCTGCATCAAGGCCTCCACGCCATTGCGGGCCGTGGCAATTTCAAAGTCTCCTTCATCGGCGAACATTGAAACCAGGTGTTTTCTCATCAGCGCAGAATCATCCACAATCAACAGACGGGTTTTGGCTGCCATCAACATGCGTACACCTCAGCTCAATACTGGCTCGTCAAAGGTTTGCGCAGCGGGGTCAAACTGGCAGTTTTCAGACATCTCAAGCGGTGTTTCAAACTCAACCGATTGTTTGTTGCTGGCTTGCAGTGACTTGCACTCGGCACTGCTCAACAAGGCCTGTGGATCAATCAGCAGGATCATGCGCTTGGTCTCAGTGAGGTTGGCAACCTGAGGCAACAGGTTCACATCGTGCAGGCCACCTGAAGGTGTATCGGAAATGTTTTTCGGATCAAGCCTTAGCACCTCGGTGACTGAATCCACAATGAAACCAGTTCGCACGCCGTTCATCAGGTACACCATGATGCGTTGCCGGTCATGGCGCTCACCCCCTTCAATGCCCATTCGTCGGCGCTGGTCAATCACTGGCAACACACTGCCCCGCAAGTTGATGACACCTTCCAGAAAGGCAGGCGTTTGGGGAATGCGGGTCAACTGCTCCGGCACCCGCACGATTTCCTGCACCGAGTGAATGTTCACTCCGAATTCTTCGGCACCGAGTTGAAACACGACAACCTGTCCTTCGCTCTCCATGTCTTCACTTTCCTCTTGATTGCAAGGCTGGCTTGCCGATTGAGCTTCGAATCCGGTGCCATGACCCAGGCTTTGAATGGCGGCACTGGTGTAGTCCACCAGGCTGTCAATTTCAAGAATGGACACCAGGCGCTTGCCATCCTCCAGCCTGCACATGGACTGCACATGGCGCACAGCGCGCGAATTGTTGAACAGGGCAGGCACAGGTTCCTGCACAGACCTGGAAACCCTGAGAACTTCGTTGACACGGTCCATCACCACACCCACAGAACTGCCACCGGGTAGTTGCAACACCACCACCCTGTGGTGTTCCTGAAGCGCCAGTGTTTCCAGCCCGAACAGGGCCCGTAAACTGAGCAGCGGCAACAAACGGGCGCGAAGCACCATCACACCCAACACGGCCGCGTGGGCATGGGGCAAGGTGGTGAAATCGGTGGGGGCCTGAACAATTTCCTGAACACGGTCAATGGGGGCGGCATATTCCTGACCGGCCACCTCAAAACTCACCAGCTGCAATTCGTCCAGATTGCTGTCTTCGTCTGCAGCATCAGCCATGGCATTGAAGTCACTCGCAGGCCCATTGCCACTCGGCCTTTCCTGGCTTGCGTGGGTTTGAACAAGACGCTCTACATCGAGCAACAGGGTCAACTCTTTTTCCTGGCGAATGACACCGGCCAGCCACTCGGTGTTGCTGATTTCATCTTCTTGCTGAATGGCGTCGACCTGTTCCGGAGAAATGGTGACCACTGCATGCACCCGGTCAACCATCAAACCAACAGAGGTGCCGATGCGCAATACCAGCACGCGTGACGCCTCCGAGACTTCAATAGCGGGCATACCCATCATGGTTCTGCATTGAAACACAGGCAGCACCCGCCCCCGAAGATTGGCCAGCCCAGTCAGGTGACTACTGGCCAGGGGAACGCGCACCGTGGCTGGCACGCGAACAATTTCCTGCACGC
This sequence comes from Limnobacter thiooxidans, assembly GCF_036323495.1. Classification (NCBI taxonomy): domain Bacteria; kingdom Pseudomonadati; phylum Pseudomonadota; class Betaproteobacteria; order Burkholderiales; family Burkholderiaceae; genus Limnobacter; species Limnobacter thiooxidans. Next base: position 2,821,622 of record NZ_AP028947.1, read on the forward strand.
ATTCCATGGGCACTGCAAATCGTTCATCTCCCAGAGAGAAGGTCACAATCTGTGGACCGTCTGCTCCGTATTCTTCAATCTCAACCCCTTCTTCTACCGAATCATTTGTATTCGTCATGGCAAGCTCCTGAGGTGGGGATCCGATCAAACCGACTGCAACTCATCAGCCAGCGACGCGATTTCCTCAATTGCCGCGGACAGTTCTTCCGCACCCTGTGACTGCTGGCGTGCAGCCGCAGCAGATTCCGTGGCAGCCTTCTCCGCCTGCGAGGCAGCAGAAGACACCTGCTCAACACCTGTCTTGATTTGAGCCACAGCCGACACCATGTCACCCGCCATGCCCACAAGCTCTTTGTTGCCCTGTTCCAGCGTGGCCACATCGGCCTCAATCAAGACCAGGTTCTGTGAAATGGTCCGGGTTTTTTCGACCTCGACGGTTGCAGAACTCAGGATTTCCTGCAGGTCGCGCGCCACGGTGCCGATCTGTTCCTGAATGGAACGGACCATGTCCTTGATGCGGTCTGCATTCTCGGCAGAATCATGGGCCAGGTTTCGAATGTCTGTAGCCACCACAACGAAACCCTTGCCAAACTCGCCAGCACGTGCCGCTTCAACTGCCCCGTTGACCGCAAGCATGTTGGTCTGGATGGACACGGTCGTGATGCTGTCCACGATCTTGTCGATGCGTCGGGACACCACTTCAAGTGCTTTCATTTGCTGCATGCTTTGGCGCGTGGCCACCAGCGAGGTTTCAATTCCGCTGATCAAACCCAGTACACCCTGCTTGTTTTCAGTCAGCATGTCTTTGACCACCACCACACGCTTCAAGGCCTCTTCAGCCCGCTGACTGGCCAATTCAATGCCGCGCTCAATCTGGCCAATCGCAGCAGCACTTTCCGCACTGGCTGCGGCCTGGCTTTGTGCACCCTTTCGGATTTGCTCGATTGCAACCATGATTTGTGACGAAGCGCGGGTAATTTCCTGCACCGCCGAGGACAACTCCTCTGCAGCAGAGGCGACATCTTCCGCACTTTTTGCAATGTCGGTACTGGTTCTCAACTCGTCTGCAATTTCAGACAAACTTGAAGATGCCTGGTCAGCTTGGGACAATGCAACGGTTTGCTCATTCACGGTTTTGGCTGACTCTTCACTGGCCGAGCTTTGTTCCTCGGCGGCGGCGGCAATGGCCTCGGCAGCTTGTAACGCCATCTGGGACGATCTGGAAGATTGCTGAGCCGCCACCATGATTTCCTGCGCACCCTCCATCACCAACTGAACGTCGCGTGAAATCGCGGACATTTTTTCCACCACCGTTTTTCCACGAATCGCCTCGTTGCGAATGGCTTCCGACGAGGTGTTGATGCCCAGGGCAATTGCCTGCACCTCGCCTTGTATCTGGGTCACCAGGTTCTGGATATCGCGGGCACTGCGTTCTGAAGTTTCGGCCAGGGTTCGCACCTCATCAGCAACAACTGCAAAACCTTTGCCGTGCTTGCCTGCCCGTGCAGCTTCAATAGCCGCATTCAGCGCTAACAAATTGGTTTGGTCCGCGATACGTGCAACCGCTTTGACAATGTCGCCAATGTTGGATGCCTGGCGCTCCAGTTCACCCACCATGGCCACACTGGTGCCCTGGCGTTGGGAAGCGACTTCAATGCTGCTAACAGTGGAAAGCACTTCAGTACCAATTCGGCTGGCCATGGACTGAACAGCCAAACCCCGTTCAGAAGCAAGCTGCGAGTTTTGCAACTGTTTTTCAACGGATGTGGACAGCAGGTGAATGGCGCGCAGACTTTCCTGCGCAGCACCCGCAGCCTCTTCTGCACTCGCAGAAATTTCATCTGTGGCGCGTTTCAGTTCTTCGCAGGCCGAGGACGCCTCGGTAATGCCGCTGGCCAATTGGCTGGTGGCACTGGCAATTCGCTCTGCCGCCTGTTGCTTCTTGGCCAGGGTTCTGGCCTTTCGTCGCTGTGCTTCTGCTTCGCGTTGAACAGTTGTTGACACACCTGCTTCGGCAAGTGGGGAATGAGAAGAAATTGTTGAGGATTTTTTTAGCAAAGGCATTCATGTCTCCCTGGACGACTTATGGATCGAAAGTCCCTGGAGTGTGTAACGTCTACCTTTATTTATTACTTGAGAGCCAATAGGTAATAGATTGTGAAATATTTATACTGTTTAACAATTGACATTCTGAAGCTGAAAAAACCTAGCCAATCCTCCTGATCAAGGTCCGTTACAAAACTTCCAACCACTTACCTTGAGCACCCTATATTCGCGTCAAACTGCGGCTCTGAATCAACTGCGAAACAGTTTTGACAGAGCGAAATAATCGGGTGCTGCTTTTCAGCTGCACCCGATTCACGACCCATTATTTCAAGAAAAGGAAAATCAGTAAGGCATTTTGGTGGTGCGCAAGTAAGGCAACTTGATGTCAATATTGCCGAACTTTGTCTTGGCCTGCTCGTCGTTGAGGGAAAGCGCCACAATCACATCCTGACCATGCACCCAATTGGCAGGTGTTGCAATCGGCTTGCTATAAGTGGCCTGCAGTGCATCCAGTGCCCTGAGCACCTCAGCAAAATTTCGGCCCACCGACATGGGGTAGGTCATGGACAGTTGCAGCTTTTTATCAGGACTGATGATAAACACCACGCGCACGCTGGCGGAATCTGCCGCAGTGCGGCCATCAGGCAGGTAGGCGTTGGCAGGCAACATGTCCAGTGCCTTGGACACCACCAGCGAATCATCGGCGATGATGGGGAATGTCGCTGTTGCACCAGAGAAGGATTCGATGTCGCGTTTCCAGGCCTTGTGCTCCTCGACACCATCCACCGACAAACCAATCACTTTGGTACCACGTTTTTTCCATTCTTCCGCCAATTGCGCCACAGCACCAAACTCGGTGGTACACACGGGCGTGAAATCTTTTGGGTGGCTAAACAGGATAGTCCAGCTGTCACCAATAAAATCATGCAAGCTGAAAGTGCCCTGATCGGTATTCAGTGTCAGGTCAGGTACCACATCATTGATTCTCAAACCCATCGCATTCTCCTTGTCAAATGGTACTCAGGCCGTATTCAGTCGCGGCAAAGTCAGTCGCCAAATCCTTTCAACAGAGTACCAGTCAACTGGTACAAATCGCCCAGCGGCTTTCGTTGTGCCGGTGTCAGGCCGTCAGTGAAACCCATGGCGCGAAAACGGTCCAGCAACTGCGTGTCTTTTGACACCACAAACACTGGCACATCCCAGGGTGTGGGCTCGCGTGAAACACTGCCTGTGGGCTGATGATCACCAATCATCACGTAAACAGACTCACGTGGTTCGGGCTGCGCAAAATAGCCGGCCAGCCAGGTGTGGGTGTAATTGATGGTGCGCAGATAATCCGGTTTCATGTATTCCCAGCTCACCGGTTCGGCTTGCGCCCGTGCAGCTTCGGCCTTGTCAAAGGGCTCAGGCCCAAGTAACTTTTGCCAATCGGGCTGGTAAGGCGGCACCTGGTGAAATGGGAAATGGCTGGAAATGGTCGGGAAAAAGGTAAACCTTGGCTTGGCCTTTTCATCGCGGGGGTAGAGTTGTTCCAAGCGTGCGGCTGCAAATTGATCCGGTATTTTCCAGAATCCGAAAGCAGGCCCCTGGTAGCCCAGCGCGGGGCCATCTATATATCGGTCGTAGCTGTAAAACGCGCGTTCCACCCATTCCCAGCCCACAGAATGATACAGCCCGAAGGTTTCGTAGCCCTCGCGCTCGAACACGTCCGTCAAGGTACGCCGCTGGGTGGTCAACAACACGTCGTGCTTTCTCGAATCCTTCAGGTCGATTCCGGAGAGCACCGACAAGTGCGCCAAATCACTGGCCCCGCCAATGGTGGGCGACACGTAAAAAGCCGACACCACCTGACGTCCACTGGCGAGAATTGCTTTCTCCAGTTCTGCGCGTGTGTCCGCCACCGCTTTTGATGAATCAGCCTGGTCATACAGAACGGCCCCGTACGTTTCCAGAAACATCAGGTTCACATCGCGCTGTTTCAGGCCGGCCAGCAATTGGCCCTGCGGCTTGGCCAGGGCTTCATCCACCACGGTGGTGGCAGGCAGCAGCAAGGCTGCGCGTGAAGGGGTGAGGATGTCCCGCAGCTTCGTGGCTTCTTTCCAATAAACCGGCACCACCGCCTTGGACACAAAAGTCGGCTTTTCAGGGTCTTCTGAATAATTGCTCACCACCACAACGCCCAACAGGGCAAACAAGGCCCAGAGCCAAGCCCGTTTTGCCACAGGCTCAAGCCCGGTGGAAACCGTACTCATGGCCATCATCAACAGGTGATGAGCGCCCCAAACCAGCAAAAGAACAGCGCCTACAGCCGGAGCACTGAGCCACAGTGGAAAACCCTGCGCAGTTACCCACAGGAAACGGGGCAATTCAGGAACATCCCAATACAGGTTCACCGGACGGCCGAGCAGATTCGGCACCACCACATCCGCATAACGGCCTACAACCATCAACAGGTAGATTGCAGCCAGTATGCCCAGGGCCCTGAAAGACGGCTTTCCAAACAGTGCCACCCAAGCCGCCAGTACCATCACCAGGCACAAAAACTCGGGTGCAATACCCAGCTTGGGCAACACATACACGGTCGGCCAAATCGCGGAAAAACACAAAGTTGAATTCAGAAAAATCAAGGCAAGGGCGAGCCGCCCCGCCAATCGCCAAAATGAAATCCTGTCAAGCTGTCGCCACACTTGGGCCTTGCTATCCAAAAACGTCAACTTGTTGGCCACACTCATGCTGTTTTTTCCTGACTTTGCACACTGTCCCGGTTCGGTGCCGTGCTGAGAACAGACACGACAAGGGAGGACAGGAAAGGCAAACTTTGCGACACCAGAACAAGACACCATGCCATGTTCTCTCGCGAGTCAAAACCCAGCTGAAAATAAATCAGCCCCACCCCACACAACAACATCAAGGCCAGAATGGATTCATCCCGCGCGGCATTGAATGCCTGCAACACGGCCAGGTTACTGGCCATTTTCGGAGTGCGAATGAATGCAATTTTTCGCCCCACGAACAAGCCCGACAATGTAGCCCGGCCAATGACGTAACTCAGCGACAAGCCTGCCAGTGTAGCCGCCAATGCGGTTTTGAAATTGGCCTTGACCTGAACCAGGTACAGCGTGAACAGCTTGGTGATCTTGAAAGCAAAAAACAGGATAGGCACCACGCTGATTAACAGCGGGGGCGCATTAAATGCGATTGGGTTGAACAGCATCAAACCCGACCACAACACTGCGAGCAAGGTGAACACCAGGTTAAACCCGTCGGCAATCCAAGGCAGCCAGCCCGACACAAAGTGATATCGCTGTCCCCGGGTTAACTTGCTGTCACGAAATCCGGTCAACTGGCCGGCATGCGATCTCAGAATCTGCATGGCCCCATATGCCCAGCGATGGCGCTGCTTTTTGTAATCAGTGAAATTGTCGGGCATGACACCACGGCCATAACTTTGATCGATATAAACCGCTTCATGGCCTTGTTCAAAAATACGCAAGCCCAACTCGGTGTCCTCTGTGATCGTGTCAACACCCCAGCGACCAACCTCTTCCAGTACGCTGCGTCGAACCATGGTCATGGTTCCGTGCTGAATAATCGCATTGCGCTCGTTTCGGGTCACCATGCCCAAATGAAAGAACCCTTTGTACTCGGCATGGCAAATTGACTTGAAGATGTTTTCCGAACCATCCCTGTAGTCTTGCGGTGCTTGCACAATGGCAATTTCAGGCTTCTCGAACTGAGGGGCAAGTTCACTGAGCCAATTCGGCTGAACCCGGTAATCCGCATCAATTACCGCCACCACTTCTGCCCTTGCACAGGTTTGCTCCAGCGCATAGTTCAAGGCACCCGCCTTGTAACCGCTCAAAGGCTTCACATGGAAAAAACGGAAACGCTCACCCAATTGTGCGCAGTGGGCCTGAACGGGTCGCCACGTGGATTCACAGGCCGTGTTGTTGTCCACCACAATCACTTCAAAATTCGGATAATCAAGCCGTGCCAGCGCATTGAGCGTGTCAATCAGCATTTCCGGCGGTTCTTCGTAGGCCGGTACGTGAATCGACACAAAGGGCTGAAATCGGGATTCAGACTGGGACGCTGCGACAGACAGGGGCGACAACAACCGACGCCTGTTTCGATACCACATTGATTCTGCCCATTCATGGGCCTCGGACATCACAATGACAAACACACCCACCACGCCGAGCAACAGCACCACCGAAATCGCCACACTGGCCCAGGTGTGATATTCAAGCGTGAAATCGTAAATCACGTAAATGATCAGGGACGACACCGCAAACGCATTGAAAATCAGAAAGGTACGACCGCTGTCGCGAAGCGCTGCACTGTCAATCAACAGCAACACAGTCATCAGCAAGGCCACCACAATGGATGCTGCAGCAAGCAACTTCCACTGCGGAATCGCAATGATGGGGCTGTCGGTTGCGAATTTGGCATCGCGAAATGAATCAAACACGCCCCAATGACCGCCCACACTGCCTTCAAGGTCAGACTTCCAGGGCTGGTCAAATGCCTCCATGATGTAAAACACAATCGATTCCTGCTCCGCACGCTGAATGAAGCGACGCAAAAACTTGGCTTGATTGGCTTGCGAAGCAACAGCCTGCTTGATGGATCGACCATTGCTGGGCCAACCCACCTCGGTGACTACAATGGGCTTGCCAGGAAAGGTTTTCTGTAACTGCCGGTAGGTATTGATCGAAAAATCAACGGCATCGTCCAGCGCAATGCCCTCCCAAAATGGCAACAAATGCACCGCCAGGTAGTCGACATGATTCGCGAGTTCAGGGTTTTTAAGCCAGACATGCCAAGGTTCAGCAGTACTGACGGGAATGTCTGTTGCAGCCCGTACAGTGTCCAGGTAGGCGGTGAGTTGCTGCACGCCAAGGTCTTCGCGCAACAAAACCTCGTTGCCCACGATCAGGCGGATGACGTTATTGGAGGGGCTTTGAGCAACCTCCAGCAATCGCTCAACTTCTGTGGCATTGGCAAGCAGATCCGGACTTAACCAGGCTCCCAAAGCGACGTTGATGTCATGCGCAGCTGCCAATGCAGGGATTTCTCCGAACTGCCCTTCAACCGTGTAAGTGCGAATGGCCCGGGTTTTTCCAGCCAGCAATGACAGGTCCTGATTGATTTCCTCAACGGTGGGCTCAACATTCTCAATCGGGCTTTGCCCGGCCTGATAAGGTGAAAATGCAAAACCAGGAACAACCTGGGTCCACGGTGGTTCTTGCGCAGGCTGGTTGGTGTAACCATACCCCCCCACAACCAGCAACACGAACGCAAACATGGCAAATACGGAGGGCATGGGCTACAACTCTAGAGGCGACTTGATCAATTCAGGAAGGCAACTTAACGCAAACAGGGGACACCACGTTTACGCGCCCAATGGCTCAAGCGTTTGGGCCGCGGCGGACATGTGTCCCAAAGCCAGCTGATTATGACGTGAATTTTACATTCGTGCGAACCTTGCGCGCACAAAAAAGGGCCGACTTGCGTCGGCCCCAATCGTACCCCAAACGAGTCAGGTACTTGCTTATTTGCTGTCGGCCGGGGCCACCGCTGCGGGCGGCGTTTGCTCGGCAACAGCACCTGAAGTAGGTACTGCCTGGCTAGGTGCAGCATTCTCGTGCGGTGTGTCACCACCGCCGTGCTGTTCTCCGGCCATGTTCAGGTTGTCACCCCCTTGCATGATCACGAACATTGACAAACCTGCGAACAGCAAGAAAGCAACAATCAACTTCCACATAAACAAACTCCTGAATTAGTCGTCTTTAAAAATATCTACATCTTTGGTTTCGCGCACGAAGAGCAAACCAATTACAAACGTACCGGCAGCAATAATGATCGGGTACCACAAGCCGTAGAACATGTTGCCGTTCTGAGCCACCATCGCAAAAGCGATTGTAGGCATCAAACCACCGAACCATCCGTTACCGATGTGGTAAGGCAAGCTCATTGATGTGTAACGGATACGTGTCGGGAACAACTCCACAAGCATCGCAGCAATCGGGCCGTAAACCATGGTCACGTAAAGCACCAACACGCTCAGGATCAGAATGATCTGCAGCTTGTTGATACGTGCTGGATCGGCTTTGGCTGGGTAGCCTGCTTCACCCAATGCGGCCTTCACCTCTGCCTTGAACGCATCAATTGCAGCTTTGGAAGCATCATCAAACTTGCCGGCAACCACGTTGCCCACAGGTGCCGTGATCAGCTTTTCACCAATTTGAACGGTGGCTGGACCAGCAACTGTTGCAGTCACGTTTTCATAGCTGACAGAGTTCTGTGCCAAAAAGCGCTTTGCGATATCACAAGATTTCTTGAAGTCGATTTCACGTGCAACAGGGTTGCCCTGGAAGGAGCAATCGCCAGCAGCTGCGGTCACAACAATCTTGTTCTTCGCTTGAGCTTCGGCCAAGGCTGGGTTGGCAGCGTTGGTCAAGGCATTGAACAGAGGGAAGTAAGTCAAACAAGCCAGCAACAAACCAGCCAGGATGATTGGCTTGCGACCGATCTTGTCAGACAAAGTACCGAACACCACGAAGAACGGTGTACCGATCAGCAGCGATGCAGCAACCAGGATGTTGGCAGTTGAACCATCCACCTTCAATACGCTGGTCAAGAAGAACAACGCGTAAAACTGACCTGAATACCAGACCACGGCTTGACCTGCAACCAGGCCAAACAGCGCCAGCAATACCACTTTCAGGTTTTTCCACTGACCGAAAGACTCGGTCAAGGGCGCCTTGGATGTTTTACCTTCTTCTTTCATTTTCTTGAAAGCAGGCGATTCATTCATGGTCAAACGGATCCACACGGAAATACCGAGCAACACGATGGACAGAATGAACGGAACGCGCCAGCCCCAATCAGCGAAGGCTTCTTCACCGATCAATGTACGGGTGCCCAAAATCACGATCAGTGACAGGAACAGGCCCAAGGTCGCAGTTGTTTGAATCCAGGCAGTGTAAGCACCACGCTTTCCATTCGGTGCATGTTCAGCCACATAAGTTGCAGCGCCACCGTATTCACCACCCAGCGCAAGACCCTGCAACATTCGAAGCACGATCAAAATAATCGGAGCTGCAACTCCGATACTTGCATAAGTCGGCAGAATACCCACAATGAATGTCGAACCGCCCATGATCAGAATCGTGACCAGGAAGGTATACTTGCGACCAATCATGTCACCCAAGCGACCAAACACCAAGGCGCCAAAAGGACGAACGATAAAGCCTGCGGCAAAAGCCAACAACGCAAAAATGAAACCGGATGTGGGATCTAGTCCCGAGAAGAACTGCTTGGCAATGATTGCTGCCAATGAACCGTACAGGTAAAAATCGTACCACTCAAATACCGTGCCCAAGGATGAGGCGAAGATCACTTTGCGTTCTTCACCGGTCATTGGGCGAGCTGCTTCTTTTGTACTCGCCATCTTGAATGTCCCCATTGTCGTAATAATTGCTCATTCATTGATTTGAATGATGTAAGGACTATGGGGTTGTTATCTGACTATTTTCTGACGAAGAGAGGCGCATGTATGAACAATTGTTAAATGACCAAACAATAAACAATTTTTCACATTTAACAATTAATGATGCATTTCAAGACACAGTCTCCCTCAAAGAGGCCTGCAACACGTAGTCCTTGATTGTGCTGTCGCCCCAGTCTTCACCCACAACGATCAGGGCGTAACGCATTGCCGTGCGTGAACAGGACATTGCGAATCACCCTGCTGCTTTCTAGGCCAAGTGGTGAAGAAGTTCTTTGAGTACTGCATCGGGCTGCTCAGCCTGCAGAAAATGCCCACAATTGTCTATCAACTCAACACGTATGCCTTTTGGAAAACAGGATGGCTCAACCATGGCCTGCAAAAGCCCGGCCTGCATGCAGCCATCCCTGACGCCGGCCATGGCCAGCACCGGCACATTCAACTTTTGTCGGGACAAGGCATACATTGACCTTGTACTTGCCCTGTGCACAGTGAACAGGGCACGGTAATACCTTGTTGCGGCCCAAGCCACGCGCACATCTGAAAATGCGTGCAGCACCGGGTCAAAATCGGTATCTGTAAATGCCCACCCCGGCGACCATTGTGTCCACAATTCACGAAGGCGTGCGCAATCATCGATCATGACTTTTGCCGGGGCCTTCGTCGACTGCATTTCAAGCATGTAAGCCGACATGCGCATCTGTCGCGGCAACAGGCGCCAGGCCCGTTCAACTTTCTGAAATGGGGGTATGGCCAAAAGGGACAATGTTTTCCATGCAGAGGCATTCGTGGCCACAGCCGCCATGCCTGCAACAGCGCCCCAGTCGTGACCAACCAGGTGTACAGGCTGACCGGCAAACTGGTCTCGCCAAGCCAGCAAATCCAGCCCGGCGGTAAACGCATCGTACTGGGCACCCAAGTGAACCGATTCAGGCGTATATCCCCTCAGCCAAGGCCGCACGACTCGATAGCCTGCGCGAACCAAGCCATCTCCCACGGCATCCCAACTGTGCGGAGTATCCGGAAACCCGTGAACGAGCAGGGCGACAGGCCCATCTGCGGGGCCAGAAACCAAAGCCCGCAATAATAGCGGGCCTTGTTTCAAATCAATTGTTTGCGAATGGTTCAAAATAGCCTGCTGAAGTTTCCCCGGAAAAACGCTTCAAGACGGAAGGTCAACGCCACATAAGGATCAAGGTTGCCTTCGGTTGGAAAATGAATTTCGGGAACGATGTCCATGAACAATATGTTTTTGTGAATATCGCGGCGGTAGTAAGCTTGCAACACATAATCCTTGATTGTGTTCTCGCCTCGATCTTCACCCACGACGATTAAAGCATATCGCAGCGCAGTGCGTGAATCGATCACGCGGTTGATCTCGGCAGTCTGGGAAAACACGGCGGAATCCCTACGCTCCTCAAAGTCCACGTAAGTTTGAAAACGCAAGGTGCGATCTTCATCAATAGGCCTGTTGACGTCGAAATTGGTACGTACCTGCAATCCACGCTGGTTAAACTGGGTCACACGGCTGAGTGAGTTAATCTGCCACTTGCTTTCACTGAAATTCCATTGCCGTGCAGCGGAGTACCTGACATAGGGATCAAGTGGGGCACCGAACTTGACGCCCAAACCCAAGCCCTGAACCCAGGCTTCGCTGGGGTCTTTCGAAGAACGTTGCTCCAGACCAATTGCAGAGTTGTTGGTGTCAAAACGCTGACCACCGCGGACCTCTCGAATACCTTGTTCAGATAACCGGCCCAAGGGCTCTTCGATGTCACTCTCGATAATCAGGCGAAGCCTTTTTTTGGTGGTCGGCATGTCAACCCTGAAACGCACACTTGGATCCAGCTTGGAATCCCCGGGTTGCAAGAGGGTATCCAGTGCAACGCGGAGAAAAGACTGGTTCTCCACAAACAAACTGTCTTCAGTTCCAAAAAACTGGTCCAGTTTGCGCGCAGTGTTGTCAACAATGCGAGTCAAGTCGTAATGCACCGGCTCAAATCGGTCCTGAAGCCACACGGGCAAATCACTTTCACCGTGGGGTACGGCAGCTTGTAACAACATGGGCTGCCACGCCAACATCACAACGATGGCCGTCACCAAAAAACTCCGACTTTTCTGTGCACTCCTGCACAACAAGTTGTTATTCAAAGTAGTCTCCCTGACAGGCTGCAAAGCGGACTGACATTCAACTTCAATGTACGCCTTTAAAACTGGCGGTGTAAGTCCCTGAGTTTGGCGATAAGATCAATAAAAATCATTCAGTTCATGACATTCATGTTGCTGCCTGCGACTTGCCCCTCAACACACTGACCACCAGCGTAATTACGGTAATCGGCACCACAAAGCTCAGCATGGTGTTGGAATAAAGATCAAGCGCGTCATGCCCCTGGGCATTCAGAACCAGGTAAACCACGTAGGCTGTGTAGTAGGCCAAAAACACTGCACCCTCCCAGCGTGCAATTTCGCGACCCGTCAGGAAAATAGGCAAACAGGCGAAAGCCACTGCGAGCATCACCCACATGTCAAACGCCATGATCGATGACGCGACCTGCAAGCCGGCAGGTAGGGCGACCAAACTGGCCAGGCCCAAACAAGCAAGTATGTTGAAGGTACAACTGCCAACGACATTGCCCACCGCAATGTCGCGCTCACCTTTCAGGGCGGCAGCCACCGACGTGGCCACTTCGGGCAGCGAAGTGCCCGCTGAAACAATCGTCAAGGCAATCACCACATCGCTCACGCCCATTACCTTCGCAAACTCAACCGCAGAACCCACCAGCCAATCAGACCCCACTACCAACAAAAACAAGCCAAAGGAAATCAAACCCAGTTGGGCTGGCCAGCGGGAATCCCAGGCGCCGGGTTTTGCAGGCTGATTTTCAACGTCAAACTCGGTATTGCCTGCCTGGGCCTGGCTGCGTGACTGAATGACCAGAAACGCGGTGTAGGCCACCATCAAAACAACCAGAATGGCGCCATCAATCCAGGAAAGAACACCATCCAGACTAAGCAACAACAGCAAAACCGAGGCACCGATCATGATGGGCACCTCTTGACGTATCAATTGAAGATTGACAATCAAAGGGGCGATCAAGGCACTGACGCCCAAGATAAACAACACATTGAAAATATTGCTGCCCACCACATTGCCAACCGCAATGTCGGTGGTGCCCTCAAGCGCAGCGCCCACTGAGACCGCAACTTCGGGCGCACTGGTGCCAAACGCCACCACAGTCAAGCCCACTACCAACGGCGAAATGCCAAATGAAAAAGCAAGTTTGGATGCCCCCCGAACCAGCGAGTTGGCCCCCAACACCAGTAGAACGAGCCCCAAACCAAAAAAAACTGCAGTACTCAACATGTCGTTTTGCCCTTTGCGTGTTCAACAACCCCATTGTGAGGGATAAAAAATTCAATAATTTCTCACCTGAACGGGTTTTCTCGTAGGATTCGGACATTACAGCCAGATCCAGATTGCAGCATGAAACCCGTCATATTCTGCCTTGAAGACTTTGAAATGCACCGTTTTGTACTGGAAACCCATCTCAACAGACTTTTGCAAAACAAGGCTGAGGTTCGCTACTTTCGCAGCCTCGGCCAATTGAAAGCCTCGGGCAGCACCTGCCAACTCTTGATCTCCGACCTCAACGTAGGAGACTCCAAAGCAGAAAACACCGCCAAATTTCTGTTGCAGTATTCCGAACACACACCGGTCATCATTCAATCTTCCGACCCAATATTGCCAGAACAACTTGAACTACAGGCGCCCGGCCGCATACAGGCCGCCGAAAAAGGTGGTCAGGGTCAACGCTTCAAAGAAGCCATCGAAGAATTCATCTCGAAAATCGCGGTCACCTGACCGACCCAGCGGACCATTGAACCGCAATGGCCTTCAAAGCGGGTTGAACCAGTCGGCAAACTGTACACTCCAAGGTGAATCGCAACATCACCGGAGTTCTCATGTTGAAAGTATTGGTAAAAATGACCGCGTTGCTCCTGTTTGGCTGGAGCCAGGCAGGCTTTGCTGCCAGCGTGGACCAAAACTATGCTGCGTGGAATTCACTACTGGAAAAACACGTCAAATGGCTGCCCGACAACAAGCAGTCTGTCGTGGACTACGATGGATTCAAAAAAGACCGTGACGCATTGAAACAGGTATTGAACGAGTGGTCGGCTTTGAGCCAAACCGAGTTCAATGCCCTGAACAAAAACCAGCAAATGGCGTTTCTGATCAACGCCTACAATGGCTTCACAGTAGAACTTGTTCTGACGAAATACCCCAACCTGAAGTCAATCAAGGACATTGGCGGCGTATTCAGCAGCCCTTGGAAGCAGGAGTTTTTCACCCTCTTGGGTAAAAAACGCAACCTGGACTGGATTGAACATGAGCAGTTACGCCCCAATTACAAGGAACCGCGAGTGCATGCTGCCGTGAACTGCGCAAGCATCGGTTGCCCGGCCCTGCGCAATGAAGCCTTCACGGCCAACAAGCTGAACGCCCAACTGGATGACGGAATGCGTCGATTTCTCAGCGACCCCAGCCGAAACCGTGTGAAAAATGGCGAATTGCAAGTCAGCCCGATTTTCAAATGGTTTGCTGAAGACTTTGAAAAAGGCCATCAGGGATTCAAAGATGTAAAAGATGTGTTTGCCAAATGGGCCAAAGACATGGGTACCACGCCAGAAATAGTCGATAGAATCGCATCCAAATCATTGCCACTTGCGTATACCGATTACAACTGGGCCCTCAATGAGGCCAAACGCTAAAAACACTGCCACCCTATGCCTCACCCAAAAACCCTGCTGCTGTTCAATTATGACTGGGACGAACTGGGTGCAAAGCGCCTGAAAGACAACTGGCCGAGCCTTGAATCCGGTTTCGATCTGTTCAGTTTCCCCAGCAACGCTCGCCTGGCCTGGTTCGATACCGAACGATTTGTCGCCAAGGCCGCGGTGTTCGCACGTTTAACGGGCGCAAAGGCTGTTACATCCAACCACGAACAGTTCGGTGCCCTGTGCGCAGCCTTGCTCGCGGAAAAAATGGGCTGGCCGGGTACCCCGGTCAAAGCCATTCTGGCCTGCCAGCACAAACTGTATGCGCGCCAGATATTGCAACAGGTCGCACCCGAAGCAAACCCAACTTTCTCCAGGCTTGATGCAGCCTATGGCGGCCCGGTGCCAAACCACATCCAATACCCGCAATTTGTTAAACCCGTGAAAGCCGCATTTTCAGTGTTGTCGCGTGTGGTGAATAACCAGCAGGAATTGCATGAACACACTCGGTTTGGTGCTTGGGAACTGTGGGTGATCAAACACCTTGTAGAACCTTTTGAACGAATTGCAAGAAAGCGCCTGCCTGAAGCAGGCACCGCACACAGCATGCTGCTGGAAGCGCCGGTCACGGGTCGGCAATACAACCTGGACGGCTATGTTTGGAAAGGGCAAGTGCGTGCTCTCGGGGTGGTGGACGAGGTGATGTACCCTGACACCGATGCGTTCATGCGCTTCGAATACCCAAGCCAACTTCGCACCACGGTACAAGCCCGTGCAGCCGACGTGGCCCGGCGTTTCTTGAACGCTGTCGGGTTTGACCATGGTTTGTTCAACATGGAGTTTTTCCATGATGAAGCCCGCGACAAAATCACCGTGATTGAATTCAACCCGCGCATGGCCTCGCAGTTTTCCGATTTGTACCTGCGGGTTGACGGGATCGATCTGCATGAAATTGCATTTGCATTGGCACACGGCATTGATCCGGCCACACTGAACCGTGCGCCAACCACCGCCGGCAGTGCAGCCAGTTTTGTGTACCGTTCATTCGACCCCAAGGCTCAGGTCGCATTTCCAACAACCGCGCAAAAAAACAGCTTCAGGGAATCCTTTCCCGACGCCCTGTTTTTCGAATACATCAAAGACTCCAAAGAACTGCAACGCGACTTCAAATGGTTGCGCAGTTACCGGTACGGCATCGTGCACCTGGGCGGCGACAACACGCAGCACCTTCGCCAGCGCTGCGAACAGGCCAGTGCCATGCTGGGCTGGACTGCGCCTTATTTGGACGCGCCGCCAGACCGTGCGCCTGAAACCCACACCACCAAACCGGAACTGTTTCTGTCAAAGCCGGTCAGTACATCCACTTGAATGACAGAACAACCTGGAGATGAATTTTGAAAATGACACGCACACACAAGCTGCTTTTTGCAGCCAGCCTGATACTAAGCCTTGGTGCCTGTTCGTCCATGAGCGCACAAAACCCGGCCAACGAATTAAGCCCCGTGAATGCAGCCCAAGCTGAAGGTGCAGACCGAGTCATGCTGTTTGGCGCTGACGTGGTGGCCTATTTCACAACAAACGCCTATGTTCAGGGATCTGCGAAATTCAGCAGCACCTACAAGGACGTTGATTTTCACTTTTCAAGCGCCGAGAACAAGGCCTTGTTTGACCAATCCCCCGAACAATACCTGCCCCAGTACGGCGGCTATTGCGCCAATGGCATCATGTTTGGTATTCCTTGGGGCGGCAACGCAACTGACTTCAAAATGGTGAACGGCAAGCTGTATATTTTCGGAGGCCAAGTGTCACAGGCCGCTTTCGAGCTTGAGCTGGACAAGAACATCGCCCTGGCCGACCAGTACTGGGAACAGGAAATCAAGGGCAACAACAGCTTTATCCAGCGGGCCAAACGACTTGTTTTGCGGGTTCCCCATTACAAAACCGGAGAAGAACAGGCCGCACAAGTGAAAGCGGCTCAGAAACCCGGCGTTTAAAACAGACACAGTTGACACAAACCACCCATCGGAGTGAATGGTTTGTGCGATTATTAATTCCTGAAAATTTGTCCTTTCGGTCAAAACAAACGAGGTTTCCATGAAAAATTCAGCCCTTTCAATTTCACGCCGACTGTTCTCAGTCGCAGCAATCGCCCTTGCAGTGGGTTTCTCCATGTCTGCACACGCCGAACAGGTATTGAAAGTCACCACCATTCCCGAAGAAGCCGCAACCGAGCAGATTCGCAAGTTCGAGCCTTTGGCCAATTACCTGTCCAAAGCGGTTGGCATGAAAGTGGAATTCACCCCGGTTAGCGACTACCCCGCAGCGGTGGAAGCATTGGTCAACAAGAAAGTCGACCTGGTCTGGTTCGGTGGTTTCACACACGTACAGGCATCACTGCGTTCCGGCGGAAAGGTCATTCCAATTGCCCAGCGTGTTGAAGACACCAAGTTCCAGTCTGTGTTCATCGCCAAAACCGATTCAGGTATCAAAAGCCTTCAGGACATGAAGGGCAAACAAATTTCCTTTGGCTCACAAAGCAGCACTTCTGGCCACTTGATGCCACGCAGCTTCCTGCTGGAAGCAGGCCTGGAACCTGAAAAGGCATTCAAGCGCGTGGCCTATTCCGGTGCACATGATGCAACCATTGCATCTGTAGTCAGCGGCAAGGTGGATGCAGCAGCACTGGACATTACTGTGTGGAAAAAGTTTGTAGCTGAAAATAAGGTTGATACCAAGGCCGTAGACGTTTTCTACACCACACCGCCCTATTACAACTACAACTGGACCGTTCACCAGGACATGCCAGCAGACCTGCGCAAGAAAATCCAGAAAGCGCTGTTTGACCTGGACCCTGCAGTACCAGAGCATGCAGAAATCCTGAAGCTGAACCGCGCAACCCGTTACATCGACACCAAGCCCGAGAACTACAAAGGTTTGGAAAGCGCCGCACGTAGCGCCGGCTTGCTATAATCCAGCGGTTGGGGGGCCAGTCGGCCTCCCACTGTTTCAAAGGGAAGGTTGCGCAGTGAAGCTTCAAATTCAGGACATCAACGCCTGCCATCCCTCTGCACCGCCCGGCAGCGCACCTGCCATCAAGGGCATGAGCCTGCAAATCAACAGCGGCGAACAAATCGCTCTGATCGGCCCCTCTGGTGCCGGCAAAACCACGCTGCTTCAAGTGCTGTCTTGCACATTGAAACCCCAACAGGGCCTGGTTTCGCTGAACGAACAAAACCCTTGGCAGTTGAGTAAACGTCAACTGCAGAAACTTCGCGGTCAACTGATTGTTGCCCCTCAAGTGCCGCCCTTGCCTCCCCGTCAACGGGTTATTACTTCGGTATTGGCTGGACGATTGCCCGCGATGAGCCTGCTTCAAAGCCTGAAATCACTTTTTTATCCAGTGGACATTCCTGCCGCCCACATGGCGCTCAGCAAACTGGATTTACCCGAAAAAATCTTTGAACGGGTTGATCGGCTTTCAGGCGGTGAACGCCAGCGCGTCGGCCTGGCCCGCCTGTTCGTGTCACCAGCCAAACTGTGGTTGGTGGATGAACCACTTTCCGCACTCGACCCCACACGCGCGCGCCTGGCCATGTCGGCGCTCACCGATTCCGCGCAGGAAAAAGGAATTTCACTAATTTGCACCTTGCACCAGGTGGACATGGCGCTGGCCTTTTTCAAGCGCATCATCGGTCTGCGCGACGGGAAAATTGTGTTTGATTTGCCCACAGAACAAGTCACCCCGGCCATGCTGAAATCGCTGTATGCCCAGTACGAACATGAATTGCTGGGTCAGCCCGACCGTGAACTGATTGAAAAGCAATTCGAGCGTACAACGCCCACAGTGGTGGTCAACAATTGTCGATGAGCAGCCTGCCAGTACACAACCCCCGGTTCGATGTACCTTTGCGCGACCCGGCTTGGCACCAGCGCCTGTTCTGGATGATATTCGCTTTGCTGTTGCTGTGGCCTCTGACAGAAGCCACTGAGTTCCGGCCATCGGTGTTGTTCGAGCCAGAAAACATGAAAATCACAGCCAACTTCATTGGCAGCTTTTTCCCGCCCGTTCTGGAACCCGACCTGCTGGCCCGCATTCTTCGAGAAACCTGGAAAACCGTGGCCATCGCCACAGCCGGCATGGTGCTGGCTTTGTTGATCGCTTTTCCGCTGACCATCATTTCGACCCGCGTGTTGTCCGTGTCGGCCATTTCAGGGCGAATGGCTGCGCTGCCATTTGTCGTGCGCCAAATAGTCCGCTGGACACTCATTGTTCTGCGAAGCATTCCCGAACTGGTGTGGGCCCTGGTGTTTGTTCGTGTGGTCGGTTTGGGCCCTACGGCAGGGGTATTGGCCATTGCGCTGACCTATGGTGGCATGCTGGGCAAGGTGTACGGTGAAATTCTGGAAAGCGGCGAAACCACAGCCACTGAAACCTTGTTGCGCAATGGTGGCAGCCGCCTGCAGGCTTTCTTTTATGGCCTGCTGCCACAAAATGTGATGGAGTTGACCTCGTACACTGTGTATCGCTGGGAATGCGCCATTCGTTCATCCGTGGTTCTCGGCTTCGTGGGTGCAGGCGGCTTGGGTCAGGAACTCGACAACTCCATGAAAATGTTCAATGGTGGCGAAGTGGCCACCATGTTGATGGTATTCATTCTGCTGGTGGCTCTGGCCGATGCAGTCAGTGCGTTTTTCAGGAATCGCCTGATATGAGCATTCAAACAGCTGTCTCCAACCGGGCACCCGACTGCCCAGCCAAGGCGCCCCCCGTGATGAAGGGTGGTACGGCCGCCCTGTTGCTCGGCATGTTGATGCTGGTGTTTGCCAGTTTCTGGACCTTGAATCTGAAATGGGGAGAATTTCTTTCGCTTGAGGCCTTTGCATCCATGGGACGCTTTCTGGGAGAGTTTTTCCCGATGGATACCCAGGTTGCATTTTTGAAACGCGTCGGTTGGGGCACCCTTGAAACCCTTGCCATGTCACTCTTGGGTACCGCACTGGCGGCACTCGCCGGGCTGGCCCTGGCCATTCCCGCCAGCAAATTGCACAGCAACGACAAAAGTACCCTGCGCACCCCCACCCGTTGGGTGCTCAATGCCCTGCGCTCGATCCCCGAGCTTGTGTGGGCAGCGCTGCTGCTTATTTCAGCCGGGCTTGGGCCTTTCGCGGGTACGCTGGCATTGGCCTTTCACACCACTGGTGTACTGGGCAGGCTGTTTGCAGAATCGATCGAGAATGCGCCACCCGAACCTGCAGATGCCTTGCGCGCGCAGGGAACAGGTAACCTGATGGTGTTCTATTTCACCACCTTGCCGCAGGTGCTACCGCAATTGATGAGCTACACCCTTTACCGCTGGGAAAACAACATCCGCGCCGCCGCTGTGCTGGGCGTGGTGGGTGCAGGCGGCCTCGGGCAGCTGCTGTCGTTTCACATGGGTTTGTTCCAGATGGGCAAAACCGCCACCATTCTGGCAGCCATGTTATTGCTGGTTGCCCTTGTTGACAGCCTGAGCTATCACCTGCGCCGCAAGATGACCCGCTAAGCGACCAACAAGACATTTGAAGTCATGACCACCACACCGCAATTTATCCAGATTTATCAGGCGCAGGCCGAACACATTCGTGAAGAATTGCTCAGCGGACTGCGTGCCACCAAGGCGTACGCTTCCCCGAAATATCTGTACAACGAGCTGGGCTCAAAACTGTTTGAGGCCATTACCTGCATTCCTGAGTACTATCCCACCCGCACTGAAGCCAGAATATTCGACGAACATGCGCACGACATGGCAAAACTGCTGCCGCACGGGTGCGTGCTGATTGATCTGGGCGCAGGCAATTGCGAGAAGGCTGTTCGCCTGTTTCCGGTATTTCAGCCAGCCCGATATGTCGCGGTTGACATCTCGGTGGACTTTTTGAAAGTGGCGCTGGAACGCTGGCAGCGCCAGTTTCCAACTCTGGAAATGACCGGTGTCGGCATGGACTTTTCCAGCCAATTGATATTGCCCGCAGACCTGGCCTTGAAGCCAACACAGGCCAGGGTCATGTTCTATCCCGGGTCCAGTATTGGCAACTTCACCCCCGAAGAAGCCTTGCTGTTTCTAAAACAGGTGCAATCGGCTTGTTCCGTTGTTGACGGGGGTGGCTTGCTGATTGGTGTAGATCTGGTGAAAAGCAAAGGGGTACTGGAAGCGGCTTACGACGATGCACTGGGCATCACTGCAGCTTTCAACCGCAACATGCTGCTGCATTTCAACACACTGGCTGGCACCAACTTCAAGCTGGAAGACTGGAAACACATCGGCCTTTACAACACCGAGCTGAACCGGATCGAGATGCACCTGGAAGCACTTCGGGATTTGACCGTGACCTGGGAAGGTGGGGAACGTCACTTTACAGAAGGTGAACGTATTCACACCGAAAATTCCTACAAATGGACCCTAAAAGGATTTGAGGAATTGTTGAAACAGGCCGGGTTTTCAGCTTGCAAGGCTTACACGGATACGGAGCAAAAGTTTGCGGTGTTTTGGGCGAAGGCTTGAGGTTACGATTGCTTTGGTTGTTCGCCAACTTGGCGCTGCCTGCCTGTTCTGCACTGAAAACCGCGTAATCCCTTTTTGCATTCATCCTGACTCACCGAACTCGGCAAGAAAGATGGCCGAATTCGGTGTCGGCCAAAGGCCGAACGCTGCGGCTGAATTCAAACGGGGCGGTTTTCTTCAAGTGCAGAACTGCCAAACTCGCCGCCAAGCTGGCGGAAAAAGCACCGCCTCAGTTTTGCGGGAGCATCGTTTCCGCGGCGGGCACCTCAGACCACTTTCGGCAAGGCCATTTCCAATAACCAGGAGCTCCCCACCAAATTGCCTCAATGGTGACCGGGTTATTTGAGCGAATGTGCACCTCATCAATTACGCTTCCCTCTGGATAAAAATATCTCTTCTTGTCAGGATGATTGGCGAAACCAAGCGAGGCAAACGTTTCGCCTTTCACTGTTGGCGATCCGGTGAAGGAATACACCAAATCTATCCAGCCTAGTTTGTTGTTGTGAACTCTTACGTCGAAAAGCAGCACCTTACCCGTCTGCTTGTTTCGGGGAAGCCACCGGTTCCAGGATTCGGGATGCTCGTCCTTATTAGTCAAGTCCACAAAATCAAAATCAGCCCGTTTCAAAAGCATATGGACATAGTAAATAGACGGGGAGACATTAAATGGCCTGGTGAGTTTGAGCTGTTTCCATTCGGGACCCACTTGAATTGGACCGGCAATCTCGGCATCTTGGGGTGACTGGGTTCGTAACCAACACAATGGGTCTGCCATTGCCAAAGCTGGCCCCAAAAACAGTATAAGTAGCGCTGCAATACGTGGCCAGGAACAACTTACCCTCATGACTTAAGCGCCTTCACGAACTTGAGCGACTCACTTTTTACCAAACCGCCGGGACTGACTGCGTGAGCTGGATATTTAGTAACAAACAAGCCTGCCATTTCAAAAGCACGAACAATCAATTCACTGCAATAAAACTGACTGTCGTGAGCCGACTGATCCTTTAAAACCTCGTCTGCCACCTCAATCAGTACCGTAGCAGGCAACAAGCGCTTTACATTTGAACAACCCGAACTGATTGCTGACCGAACAGCCCCACGGAAATCATATGGCTTGCCCTCGTATCTAATGATCGAATTACAAACCTTATCTGCATAAAAATGGGTTATGCCTCGATAACGGAACAGGTCCACTTTGGTTGCACCATTTAATACTTCTGACAAGGCAACGCGAGCAACGCCAAATTGCGGCGTTGCCTCTATACAGAAACTATTGTTCAAAACCAAAATGGCGTGACTATAGGAAGCACACGTCACACCCTGAATACCTCTGGATTGCAAATTACCGGAATTGGTAACAATAATGTCGGCGGCTTGAATGGATGAAAGCATGTTGGGCTGGCGAAAAGAAAAGTTGAGGAGGCGACCGTAGCATATTGACCAGCAGGGGGAAAAATACTTAAACCCATGTGATGGATGTTATCCCCCGCCAAAAAAAGCCAGAAAACCATATGACTACCAGCGCTCTAGGGGCTCTTGCCGCACGCCTTGCCGTGAATACGTCACGCTAGGGATTCAAGCAACAGGCTGAGGAATTAGTCCTCTTGAAATTGCCCTGCGACAGTGCTCTAAAGGTACAAACGACCATGTACTGCTGCCACTTTGCACGAGTTCTGTCCCAATCAGCAGCGATGTTTCAATCGCTTCGCCTTCAAGAAAATCTGCCCGTTTGAATTCACACGCCACGTCCGGCGTTCAGCCGACACCGGGTTCGGCCATCTCTTTTGCCGAACCTCGGTGAGTCAGTGTGAATTTCAAACAGGGATCAACAGATTTTCAGGCGAGGGATTGGAATTCGCGCTGATTGGAACAGAACCCGATGACAGCTCAAGCAGCCGCAAGCCGCCACAAGCTGGTCATTTCCTTGCACCGTGCGTCAAACAGGCCATCGGTGTTGTCAAACGCCTTGCCGTGTTTGGGCTTGGCATCTAGACGACCTGCCACTTTCAAACCGGCGGCTTCAATCCAGCCCAGCAATTCTTCACGCGTGCGCAAATTCAAGTGCTCAGCCAGGTCTGACAAAATCAACCAACCTTCGCCACCCGCATTCAGGTGGGCCGCCAAGCCGGCCAGAAACGCTTTCAGCATGCCGCTGTTTTCATCGTAAATGGCGCGCTCGATTGGCGACGTTGGCTTGCCCGGCAACCAGGGTGGATTGCACACAACCAGATCGGCCTTGCTTTCGGGAAACAGATCCGCTTCAAGCACCTTGATCTGTTTGCCCATGCCCAGGTTTTGAATATTGAATCGGGCGCATTCGAGTGCACGAGGGTCGTTGTCGGTGGCCACAATATTGCTCAACCAGCGCTGGGCCAACACTGCTGCCAATACGCCTGTGCCTGTACCCACATCCACTGCAGAACCATTCACTTCGCAGGCTTTTGGCAATGGCGCCTTCAGCACCAGGTCAACATACTCGCCACGCACTGGCGAAAACACGCCGTAGTAAGGGTGAATGCGGTTGCTGGGTGGATCGCCCAAGGCAGACACTTCCACCCCTTTCTTGCGCCATTCATAGGCACCAACAACACCCATCATTTCGCGCAGGGAAGTCACAATCATCGGGCCATCGGCTTGCGGCTCACCCCAGGCTTCAGTGCAGGCTGCCAACACATCAGGTGCACGGCGCAAGGGGATGCTGTAATCGGCATTGAACGGAATCAGGATTGAACCCAGAATTCGGGCACGCTGGGCCTGGGCCTGGCGATACAAGTGAAACTTCTGGGGATAAGCCACATCGGCCTTGCCTGATTTGGCGGCTTTCTCGCGCTTGTGTTCCGCATTTTTATCCACCCGGCGCACCAGGGCCTGCATCAACTGGCGGGCATTCTGAAAATCGCTTTGCCACAACAGGGCGGTGCCCTCGCAGGCCATGCGAT
Organism: Limnobacter thiooxidans; assembly: GCF_036323495.1. Lineage (NCBI taxonomy): Bacteria > Pseudomonadati > Pseudomonadota > Betaproteobacteria > Burkholderiales > Burkholderiaceae > Limnobacter > Limnobacter thiooxidans. The sequence continues at coordinate 2,845,435 of NZ_AP028947.1, forward strand.
AAGCCATGTCCGCAGTCAACGTGTCGTCCGCCAAAACAACTTTGCCCGGCACAGCCAAATGCCGCTCGGAAACCCAACGTGCATTGAATGTTTCATCACCCTTGGACCATTGGATTACAGGGGTTTCATTGGCTGCTTGCATGCGTATTCTCGTGGTGATGGGCGGGTGGGATCGTGTAAACTGCTCTGGACTCGCAGTGTACCACCTCGGTGGCCTGCACCCTGAGACCTCCTGTTTCACATAGAGCGACTGTTGTCTTGAGCAAACCCCGCATTGCCATTGTCAGCCCTGCCCTTGCTGACGCCAACAACGGCAACTGGCAAACTGCCCGTCGCTGGCAGCTGTTTATGTCTGAACATTTTGATGTCCGTGTTGTAAAAACCTGGGAAGACTCAGATCAAACACAACAAGACGTCGCGCTGATTGCACTGCATGCACGCAGGTCCGCAGACTCGGTTCAGGCCTGGGCAACAAGTCGTGGATTGGCCGCAGGATCAAGTCCTGGCTTGATCGTGGCACTGACAGGCACCGACCTGTACCGTGATATTGAAACCGACAAAGCAGCACAGGATTCGCTTGAACTGGCCCAACACCTGATTGTGTTGCAAGAAAAGGGCGTCGAGAAGCTGGGTGAAAAGCTGCAAAGCAAAACCTCGGTGATTTTTCAGTCCACCACTTCACGCAAAACCCTGGCAAAACCCAAACGCAGATTGAAAGTGGTGATGGTGGGGCACCTGCGAGATGAAAAAATGCCCCAAACCCTGATGGAAGTGGCCGTGTTACTGCGCGGCTATGGCGACATTTACATCGATCACATTGGCGGCCCGCTCGACCCGGAACTGGCACAGGCTGCCCAGGACACCATGCAGGTGTGCCCCAACTACCGATGGCTGGGCAATCTGCCCCACGGTACAACCCGCACTCGAATCCAGCGCGCACACGTGCTGGTGCATGCCAGCAAGATGGAAGGTGGCGCACATGTCATCATGGAAGCCGTGTGCAGTGGCACACCCGTGGTGGCCAGTTTCATTGACGGCAACATCGGAATGCTGGGCACAAACTATCCCGGCTACTTCCCCATGGGTAATTCCCATGCGTTGGCCAACATGCTGACTCAATTGCAGGAAGACATCGTCAACCCAAAACCCCTGCCACCGGGAAAGTCCAGCCTGTATACCAAACTGAACAACCAGTGTGCCGAACGTGCAAAACTATTCGCACCGGAAAACGAACAAAACCAGTTAATTCGACTCGTACAACGGGCCATTCAATACAACACAGTAGCAACAAGCCATGCAAACATCTGAACAACCCATTCTTCGTGACATCGTGCTGGTCGGCGGCGGTCACAGCCACGTGGGGGTACTGCGCATGTTTGGCATGAAGCCTTGGCCTGGTGTTCGGCTGACCCTGATCTGCACCGACATTCACACCCCCTATTCCGGCATGCTGCCTGGCTACATTGCCGGGCACTACAGCTACGACGATGTGCACATCGACTTGGGGAGACTCTGTGCTTTTGCGGGCGCCCGTTTGTTCAAGGACGAAGTGGTTGGCATTGACCGGGCCAATCAGAAAGTGATTTGCAAGAACCGACCACCCGTGGCGTACGACGCGCTTTCGATCAACATTGGCAGCACACCCCAGGTGCAGTTAGTGCCCGGCGCACTGGAACATGCAGTGCCCGTCAAACCCATTGCAAAATTCAACCAGCGTTGGCTGAATTTGCTGGACCGTGTGAAAACCCACGCAGGCAAAACCACCATTGCAGTGGTGGGCGGCGGCGCAGGTGGCGTTGAACTGCTGCTGGCCATGCAGTTTCGCTTGCGCAATGAACTGAAAACCATGGGTCGAAATCCCGATGAACTGGAGTTTCACCTGTTCACCGCGGACGCCGATGTACTGCCTACCCACAACCCCGGTGTGCGGGCACGGTTTGAAAAAGTGCTGAATGCACGTGGCGTTGTGCTTCACCGCGACGCTGAAGTGGTGCAACTGGATGGCCACACGCTGCAAACCCGGCAAGGCGAACGTTTGCACGCCGATGAAATCATGTGGGTGACGCAAGCCGGTGGCGCAGCCTGGTTGAAAAACACCGACCTGGAACTGGACAACCGTGGTTTTGTGAATGTGGGCCCCACCCTGCAAACCAGCCGCGACCCGAAAATTTTTGCAGCTGGCGACATTGCCAATCTGACCAGCACACCGCTTGAAAAGGCGGGCGTGTTTGCCGTGCGGATGAGCAAACCCCTGGCCAAAAACCTGCACCTGTTTGTTCAAGGTGCTGCGCTGAAGGAATACCACCCACAGAAAACATGGCTGGCCCTGATCAGTACAGGTGACCAGTATGCGGTGGCCTCGAAGGGCTTGCTGGGCTTTGCAGGGGCCTGGGTGTGGCAGTGGAAAGACTGGATTGACCGCCGCTTCATGGCGAAATTCAGTGAATTCCCCGAGATGGATCCGAATGCGAAACCTGCCGGTGGGAATACACCCAACCTTGCACTCACCCAGGAAGAAAGCCTGCAAGCCATCTCCGCCATTGCCATGCGCTGTGGCGGTTGCGGAGCCAAGGTGGGTTCCACGGTGTTGTCTCGCGCCTTGGGCAACCTCAAGCCCGTGGACCGCGCCGATGTGCTGGTGGGCTTGCATGCACCCGATGACGCTGCCATTGTCAAAGTGCCCCCCGGCAAGGCCATGGTGCACACCGTCGATTTTTTCCGTGCCTTTGTAGACGACCCCTACGTGTTTGGAAAGGTAGCAGCCAACCACGCACTGGGCGACGTGTTTGCCATGGGTGGTGAGGCGCAATCGGCCACCGCCGTGGTGACCGTGCCGCCCGGGCTGGAATCGAAAGTGGAAGAACTGCTATTCCAGATGATGAGCGGCGCAGTGGAAGTATTGAACGAAGCCGGTTGCGCCTTGGTGGGTGGCCACACCGGAGAAGGTCGAGAACTTGCACTGGGTTTTGCAATCAATGGCCTGGTCGATGAAAACCTCAACGGTGTCATGATCAAGGGTGGCATGCGTCCCGGCGATGTCATTTTGCTGACCAAACCGATTGGCACTGGAACCCTGTTTGCCGCGCTGCCCCAACTGAAAACCAAGGGCCGCTGGATCGACGCAGCCCTGGAATCGATGGTGAAAAGCAACCGCCTGGGTGCACAGTGCCTGCGTGAACATGGCTCCAAAGCCTGCACCGACCTGACCGGCTTTGGCTTGCTGGGCCACCTGGTGGAAATGACAAGGCCTTCGGAAGTGGATGCAGAACTGGACCTGAGCGCCCTGCCCTTGCTGGACGGCGCGCTTGACATGGTGAATGCAGGTATTGTGAGTTCGCTACAACCAGCCAACGTGCGCTTGCGCCGCGCCATTCGCAACCAGGCTGAGTACGCGAACGACCCGCGCTACCCCTTGATATTCGATCCTCAAACTGCGGGTGGATTATTGGCCACCGTGCCAGGCGATCAAGCCGAAGCCTGCGTGGCCGCCTTGAAAAAACTGGGCTATGAGCACACCGCGATCATTGGCCGGATTTTGCCGCAAGGTGATGCGCTTGAACCCATCGTATTGAAAGGCTGAACACAGCATGCCAGTCACTTTGCTGAAACACTGGAAAAAAAGCGCGCTGCTGCTTGTGGCCGCGCTTTTTCTCTGGGTGTGGCTCAGCATGGATGTGTCACTTCAAGACATGCTGATGGCCCAGCGCGAGTTGGCCATGCACTTCATGGAACACCCCACACTGGTCACCCTGATTTACTTCAGCCTGTTCGTGGTCATTACTGCCCTTTGCCTGCCCGGCGCTGGTGTACTGATGCTGGTGGGCGGCGGTTGCATGGGCTTTGGGCTGTGTATTGTGGTGTCCACTGCTGCCTCAGCCTTGGGCGCATTGCTGACTTTTCTGGCCGCACGCTTTCTTTTCCGTGAATCAGTTGAGCAGCGCTTCGCAGCGAAACTGCTGGAAATCAATCGGGGCATCGAAAAGAATGAGGTGGTCTACCTGCTGAGTTTGAGGCTGGCACCCATCATTCCATTTGTGGCCTTCAACCTGCTGGCCGGGCTGACACGGGTGAAGCCCTGGACCTTTTTGTGGACCAGCTTTCTGGGCATGCTGCCCGGTACTGTGCTGTATGTGAATGCAGGTCATGAACTGTCGAAAGTCAGCCAGTTGGGCGAACTGATTTCCACTGAGGTGGTGGTGTCATTGACCGCACTGGCGCTGGTACCGTTTCTGATTCAGTGGGCAGCGAAGCAAATTCAACAGCGCAAGACTGCTTAGCTCTATCGGCGCAGCTTATCCACTATCCACTCCGCTATCGGCGCAGCGACTCAGCCAACTCGTCGTGGTTTACTCATGCCGCACTGAAAACCGCTTCTCCCTTCTTGAATCAAGGCCCTCGATTCACCCAAGCCCCGACAAAAAAGCGCGGTCGGGGCTGGGTGTCGCCCGCAGGGCGACCATCGAAACCTTGTTCAAGCCGGGGCGGTTTTCTTGAATGTGCGGCACAAGCAAATCCACTGACGAGTCGGCTTACCGCAGCCGTGAGCCAGCAGAAGTGAGACAGCTTCAGGGTCAGAACAGAACCAGCAAGCTGAGTTGAACCTGCAAGCAGAACTGAACATTCAAGTTGTCGCACGCTGACCAATCGGAAAACTTGCCGGCTTTGTGTGCAGAGTCAAGCGGTCGCGACAGCGAAAGCAAGTCCCGACTTTCTGTTTTGTCGGGGCTTGCTTAGTGAGACACAAGCACAAAGACGAAGCAGCAAGTTTTCGGTCAGCGGTGACAATTGAAGTTCAGTGCAATGAACTTCAAGTTCGATTCAATGAGCTTGAAGTTCAGTTCAAATTATCGAATGTCGAACAACTCAACATCAAAAATCAGGTCGGTGTTGCCAGGGATGGGGCCCGCACCACGCGCACCATAAGCAGTGTCGGATGGGCAAAACACGATTGCGCGGTCACCCACCACCATTTCACACAGGGCCTGTGTCCAGGCTGGAATCACGCGATTCAGCGGGAAGGAAATTTTCTCGTTGCGCTTGATGGAGCTGTCGAACACCTTACCATCAAGGAAAGTGCCTTCGTAATGCACTTCAACAATCGAATTGGGCGTGGGCTTCTGGGTACCAGTACCACGCTTCTTGAAAGTCAGCTTGACGCCAGAAGGTAGTACGAGTTCGTCGCCAGCAGCGGCGTTGTTGGTAGTTGAATCGGTCACAGCTTTACCTCAGGGTCAGAATTGAAACAGGCGTCCATTCTAACCCGAGGTGTTCCTGTGCCTTGAAATCAATAGGTTTTATAGGGCAGGAATTTTCCGCTCATGTTGATGCTGACGCGGTCGCCCATGGCATTGGGTTCGCGCTGCAAATCCATCTTGAAGTCAATCGCGCTCATGATGCCATCACCAAACTCTTCGTGGATCAGTTCCTTGAAGGTGGTGCCGTACACGCTGATCAATTCATAAAAGCGGTAGATCAGCGGGTCGGTGGGCACGGCTGTGGGCAGTGAACCTTTGTAGGGCACCACTTGCAGGCAGTCCACTGCGTCGGCGGGCAGGCCCAGGTATTCACCAATATTCTTGGCCTGCTCTTCAGTCAGGGTCATCTGGCCCAGCAAGGCGGCTGTGCTCCATTCCTTGGACTGGCCCAGTACTTTGGCACAGTCGTCCCAAGTGCATTTCTTCTTGCGCTTGGCCAATACAATCATTTCGGTGACGTCGGTTCGTTTCATGGTGCACTCCTTTGAAGCAAATTAAGTGAAGGTGTTGTGTCTGTGGCAGCCAGGGCTTTCAAGCCGGGGCGTACCACTGTGGGTTGTTGATGCTGTGCAGCCACCGCGGCATTACCGGCCAAGCGAGAAGCGGCTTCTTCTGGGGCAGGCGAAGCACGGTGCACCAGAAAATCCACCAGGTGGTTGCGAATGGCGTAGTACTGCGGGTCGTGGTGCACGGTGCTGCGGCTGCGTTCGCGCGGCATGGTGTTCTCCACAATCTCGGCAATGCGCGCACGTGGGCCGTGGCTCATCAGCATGACTTTGTCGGCCAGCAAAATGGCCTCGTCCACATCGTGGGTGATCATGAACACGGTTTGGCCGGTGGCTTTCACGATTTGCAGCAACTCGTCCTGAATGGTGCCGCGTGTCAGTGCGTCGAGCGCGCCAAACGGTTCGTCCAGCAACAGCATTTGCGGTTGAATGGCGAACGCCCGGGCAATGCCCACGCGCTGCTTCATACCACCGGAAAGTTCATGCGGCTTTTTTTGTGCTGCCTTGCCCAAACCCACCATGTCCAGGTACTTCATGGCATGTGCGCTGATTTCCTCAGGGGACTTTTCCGGCCAGCGAGAGCGCACACCGAATTCAACGTTTTTCAGTGCGCTCATCCAGGGCATCAAGGCATGGCTTTGAAACACCACGCCACGATCAAGCGATGGGCCGACCACTTCCTTGCCATTCATGATGACGTAGCCCTGTGTGGCTTCATCCAGACCGGCCAGGATGTTCAGAATGGTGCTTTTGCCGCAACCGGAATGGCCGATGATGCAAACAAACTCACCCTTTTGAATATCAAAGTTCACAGCCTCAAAAACAGGTGCAACTTTCGGATCCTGAGGCGCATAACTTTTTACCAAACCTTCGACCTGAAGGAAGGGTGCCACCAAGTCAGGGGCGATGGCGTAGGGTTGCGCTGTTGTTTGTTCAGTCGTCATTGTTCTTTACTCCTTGTAGCTGACGAGGCGGGCCATGCGGGCCAGCAGCGTGTCCAGCAACATGCCGATCAAGCCGATGAACAGAATTGCGCTGATGATGTTGGCAATCGACAGGTTGTTCCATTCGTTCCACACGAAGTAACCAATGCCTGTACCACCGACCAGCATTTCCGCTGCCACAATCACCAGCCAGGCAATGCCCACCGAAATCCGCATACCGGTCATGATGGTGGGTGCAGCCGCTGGAAGAATCACTTGAAATGCTGTACGCAAGGCACTCACTTCCAGAGTTTTGGCCACGTTCAGCCAGTCACGGCGCACACCCGCCACGCCGAAGGCGGTGTTCACCAACATCGGCCAGATTGAACAGATGAAAATCACAAAAATCGCAGAGATATCGCTGTCCTTGATGGTGTACAAAGCCAGCGGCATCCACGCCAGGGGCGACACAGGCTTCAAGATTTGAATGAAGGGGTCAAGTGCCTTGTAAAGCAAAGGCGACATACCGATCAGGAAACCCAAAGGAATCGCCACCAAGGCCGCCAGACCAAAACCCACCAGCACCCGGAAAATGGAATAGCCCAGTTGAATGCCAATGCCTTTGTCGTTGGTACCGCGGTCATAAAACGGATCGCTGACATGGCCCCACAGTTTTTCACCCACATCGCCCGGTGTGGGCAAAGGGGTTTTGCTGCCAGTGGATGCAGCCTGCCCCACCAGCGCTGCATACTCGGGGTCCACGTTAACGGCCGCCTGTTCAGGCAATGTGGCAACGGTCCAGATGGCAATCAGCACCACCAGAATCAATCCCGACAAAGCCCAGGGCGCCCACTTTTGCTTCCTGAAGTCTTTCATGCCGCTCAGCCTTTGGTTCTGGAAATGGCGAAGCTGTTGATGTATTCCTCAGGCTTCTTTGGATCGAAAGGCTTGCCCATCACGCTGAATTTTTTGTCCAGTGTGGAAGGTGTGGCCATGCCCAGTTCTTTCATCAAGCGTGTTGCATCGGTTGCCAAAAACACCTCCTTGGCAATCTTGTTGTAGTTCACCTCGCCCTTGATCTGGCCCCAACGCTTCATCTGCGTCAAAATCCAGATCGCAAAACTCTGGTACGGGAAGGGATCAAAGTCGATGCGCTGTGGGTCTTTCTTGATGCCACCGAGGCCATCGGCATAAGTGCCAGTCAACACCTGCTCCACCACGGTCAAGGGCTGATTCAGGTAGTTGGTGGGGGCAATAGCTGCGGCAATTTCCTTGCGGTTTTCTGGCTTGCGAGCGTACGCAGTTGCATCCAGCACGGCCTTCAACAAGGCCTTGTAGCTGTTGGGGTTCTGGGTCACAAATTCCTTGCTGGCGGCAAAGGCGCAGCAAGGGTGCCCGGCCCAAATTTCTTTCGACAACATGTGGATGAAACCCACGCCGTCATACACTGCGCGCTGGTTCACAGGGTCAGGTGCCAAAAATCCGTCAATGTTGTCAGCCCGCATGTTGGCGACCATCTCGGGTGGAGGCACTGCGCGAATTTGCACATCACGGTCAGGATCAAGACCTGCTTCAGCCAGGTAATAGCGCAGCAGGTAGTTGTGCATGGAGTAATCAAAAGGCACCGCAAACTTGAAGCCCTTCCAGTCTTTCGGATCGCGTTTGTCTTTGTGCTTCATGGCCAGCGTAATGGCCTGCCCGTTGATGTTTTCCACTGCAGGCATGGTCCATGGTATGGCATTAGAACCCACGCCCATGGAGATCGCCAAAGGCATCGGCGACAGCATGTGCGCAGCATCGTATTCCTTGGCCAGCGACTTGTCGCGCACCACCGCCCAACCTGCAGTTTTCACCACTTCAACATCCAGACCCTGCTTGGCATAAAAGCCCAATGGCTGCGCCATGATAATGGGGGTGGCGCAAGTAATCGGAATGAAGCCGACCTTCAGCTTTTGTTTTTCCAGCGGACCATTGCTTTGCGCAAATGCTTCCTTGGCTGCTGCCAAAGGGAACAGGCTGCCAATAGCGGCCATGGCCGTGCCACTGCCCACAGCGCGCAGGAAATTGCGACGCAATTGGTCGTTTGGAAACAGGGCATGCATGACCGCGTTTTCAACGGCACGCTCTTCCATCTGTTGCACGGCCAGCTGCTGTTCATGCTCGGCCTGGCTGCTGTGTTGACCACAGGCGCAGCGCATGCCAAGGCGGGTGTTGGGATCAAACGGGTTCTTGAAAAATGACATGATGTACTCCTGTGCTGTTTTGCAACTGTGGGGGCAACTTGTTTATCTACACTTAAGCCGATGCTCGGTTCAATGCAGGCCGAAAATAATCAATGTCGTGCTGGTATTGCTGGTAGGCCTTGGTGTATTCCATGACGCGGGCCACCTCACAAATGAATTCCTCGTCATAACCAGCCCGGCGCAGCAAATGGAAACCCACTTCCATGCCACTGGCGATACCACCCCCTGTCACCAGTCGGCCAGCGTCCACGACGCGGGCATGGCTGACTTGGCAGGCCGGTGCAATTTCTGCCAGCCGGTCGATGGGTGTTTTACCCAGATGGGACGCTTCAATGCGGTCGGGTTCTTTGCGGTTGGTGGCAGCAAGTCCATCAAGCAGACCCATGCGCGCATAGATCCACGAACCGGTGCACACGCTGGTCAGCAGGCAACTTTTGGGCAGCGATGAAATGTAGCGGTGCAGGTTGCCATTGTTCATTTCCTGCCGGGTACCGAAGCCTCCGGGAATCAGGAATGCGTCCATGGCCGGGGTGTCAGCAAATGAATAGTTGGGAAGCACAGTTAGGCCAGCCTGGGTTTGAACTGGCCGCATGCTTTCTGCAACCAGGAATACATCCAGCTCGGGATCGAAACGTTTGGCCACGGAGAACACGCCATAGGGTGCAGCATAGTCGACCACCTCGGCGTCTTTGAACACATACACACCCAGTCGGAAACCCTGCATTCTGGCCATTGTTTTATCCCCGGCAGCACTACATTGAACAGGACTTCAGTGTGCCAACGATGGCGTTCACCGGGTATCACCGCATTTGTGATTGTGTTGTAGTGCTGGCCCTACAAGCCGTGCTGTTGGGTGTAGTTCACGAGGTCCACGAGATTTTTCAGCTCCAGCTTTTCAAACACACGCGCCCGATAAGTTGACACCGTGTTGCCCGAAAGGCTCAGCGTTTGCGCAATGTGCTGAACGGATTCGCCCTGCGCCATCATGCGCATCACCTGCATTTCCCGATTGGACAAACGTTCGTGCGGAGGTCGGTCTGTGGGCTTTCGCAAATCGTTTGCCATCAGGTTCGCCGTGGAAGGCGTCAGGTAAACCTGTCCCTTGCAGGCCATTTCAAGGGCCTGAATCAATTCCACCGGCGAGCAGCCCTTGTTCAGGTAGGCATTGGCACCACTGCGTATTGCACGCAAGGCAAACTGCGCTTCCGGGTACACCGACAGCATGACCACGCCAATGCCGGGAAACTCGCTGCGTACACTTTTCAACACATCAAATCCGTCACGTTCACCCAAGGCCACATCCAGCAACATGGCATCGAATGGCGCCGAACGAAGCTTTTGCAAAGCCTGGACTCCGTCTTGAGCCTGATCGGTTGTAAAGCGACCTTCAAACTCTTCCAGAATTTGAACCAGACCGCGGCGAATGATCATGTGGTCATCGACAATCAGAATATTCATATCGCCAGTACCTCAGGCAAACGAAGTTTGATGCACACACCTTGCCCCAACATAGAATCAATTGAACAGCGTGCTCCAATGTCCCAGGCTCGCTCTTCGATACCCATCAAGCCAAACCCTGCATTGAATGTTCGCACTGCCATACCACGGCCGTTGTCCTGAATTTCCAGCACAACCGCCCGGCCTTCGGTGTGTACCCGCACATCCACCCGGTTGGCTCCCGAGTGTTTGGCGACATTGTTCAAGGCCTCTTGCAAAATTCGATACAGGGCTGTTTCGGTGGCCTTGCTCAAACGCACATGTTCAAGTGCGGGTTCAAGATCCAGGGTACTCACCACACTGGTGCGTTCAGAGAACTCACCCAGCAAATGCTCCACGGCAGCCCAAAGACCGAGGTGATCAAGAACACCGGGTCGCAGATCAGAAAGAATTCGCCGCAAACTTTCCATGGCACCCTGTGCCAATTCCAGCATGCTCTGTATGCGCAAGGTCAGTTTTTCGTCGCTTGCGCAGCGGTATGAAAGCGCTTTCAATTCCAGATCGAAGGCCGTCAGTTTTGCACCCAGGTCATCGTGCATTTCGCGTGCAATTCGGGTTCGCTCTTCTTCACGTACAGTGGTCAGGTGTGCAGAAAGCCGGCGCATTCTGTCATGAGTTTTTTGTAATTGCGCAGTGCGTTCAATCACTCGGCGCTCCAGTTCTGCTTGGGCCGCAAGGCGAATATTTTGTGCTTCAACGCGCTCGGTAATGTCATTGAAAGTGACCACAGCGCCCACCACGACTTGTTCTTCGAAAATCGGGTAAGAAGCATACTCAGCATGAAAAGAAGTTCCATCGCGACGCCACAAGACTTCGTTGTCGACGCGACACCCCTTGTTTTCCTGGAAGGCACGAAAAATCTGGCACTCACACACTGGCATTAAATCGTGGTTGGCGTACGAATGGTGCATGAGGTAATGCATGTTTCGTCCCAACACTTCATCGGCGGAATAACCCAACATTTCCGCACCGGCTTTGTTGATGAAAACACATCGACCCTTCAGGTCGATACCGTAGATGCCTTCACCAGTGGAATCGAGCAACAACTCAAGTTGTCTGCGCCACGCAGCATGATGTGAAAGTTTTGAAAGATGCTTGAACACCACGGTGCACCTGAAGTTGAATCATCAACAAACTAGCAAGACGAGTGCCAGAAAAAGGCGAGAAAAGTTTTTGAAATTGCACTTGCATGGTGCGAAAAAAAAACCACAAAACCAAACGAAAAATACACACAATCGGGTTGTTGCAGGTGTATTGATGAAAAAAGCTTTTCAGTTAATTAAATTTAATGTAAACATAACTCACCACACCGTTTAAGGAAGGTTACCCAACATGGTTACAACAGATCAAAAGCCAGTCGAAGCCGAAGCAAGCAAAGCAACGCCCGCTCCAAAAAAATCAACAGCAAAAAAACCTGCTGCCAAAAAACCAGCTGCCGCAAAACCTGCTGCTGCTAAAAAACCAGCCGCTGCAAAACCAGCTGCCGCAAAACCTGCTGCTGCTAAAAAACCAGCCGCTGCAAAACCTGCTGCCGCTAAAAAACCAGCTGCTGCAAAACCTGCTGCTGCCAAAAAGCCGGCCGCTGCAAAACCCGCTGCTGCCAAAAAGCCAGCCGCTGCGAAACCCGCTGCCGCTAAAAAGCCAGCCACATCACGCGCCAAGGCAGCCACTGCCAGCGTAGCGAATGCTGCCGGTAAAGCCAAGAAAGCAGCAGTGAAAGCCAAACCCGCCGCCAAGGCGAAGGCTGTCGATGCAAAGTCCGTGTTCAGCGCAACTGATCGCAAGAAACTGTTGAGCGACGTCCAGAAGCAGATCAAGGATCTTGAGAAGCAAGTCAAGGGCATGGTCAAGACAGTTCAAACTGACGTGATTGCCAAGATCAAGAAACAACTGGGCATCAAGTAATTTTCGAACAGCAATAACAACAAAACTGCTACCCAACCTTTTGTATGAAAGGTTAGTGTAGATTTGTGAAAACCCGCGTTGCGCAAGCCTCGCGGGTTTTTTATTGGCGCCAGGGTTTAGCGCTTTACTTCAACGGATTCATTTGTGGATCAAAGTTGTCCAGACTCGGATAAGGCAGCAATTCGCGTTCGGCCAAGCCATCTACTGCTGCATCCAGTTGTTCCATCATTTCAACCCGAGCTTCCTGTGAAATGTAAGGAACATGGTAAGCGGCAAAGGGCTTGAGTACATCAAACCCGGCATAGCCCAAGCTGCCACGCAACACTGGCCGAAGCATGGTGTCCAGGTCACCGTGAATGGCATCGTCGCCAAACATGTGCTCACGCCCACCCAGGGTGAATGTCAGCCATGCGCGCTTGCCCTTCATCAAGCCTCGATCATAAAAATTTCGGCCACCATACACCACACCTGAAAGGAACACACGGTCAATCCAGCCTTTCAGAATCGCTGGCAAGGAAAACCAGTACAAGGGAAAATTCAGAATCAGTAAGTCGCATTGATTCAGCAAGGCGAGTTCTTCGGCAATGTCTGCTGGCAGGGTATTGTTTTTCTGTGCATGACGCTGTTCGAGCGCGTAAACCAGGTAATCAGGGTTGTTGCGATCCTGAAAGTCTGCCGCACTGGCCACAGGGTTGAATTGCTTGGCGTATAGATCAGACACAGTGACGCTATGCCCCTGCGATTCAAACCGATCGCGCATGCGGCTCACCATGGCGCTGCAAAAAGACTGGGGCTCGGGGTGTGCGTGGACAATCAGAACATTCATGGTGTTTTCTTGAAGTGAAGAGGATCAACCATGCTACCAAAAGAAATGGGGCAGCCCTTTCACAGGCCACCCCGTTATGCTCAAAAGCGGCAAGGCCTCAGATAACCCCGTAAGCCAGCATGGCGTCAGCCACTTTCACAAAGCCGCCTACATTGGCACCTTTCAGGTAGTCGATATGCCCGTCTTCATCTGCACCGTACTGCACACAGCGTTTGTGAATATCGCCCATGATTGTTCGCAGTCGCTGATTCAGTTCATCACGTGACCATGACAGGCGCATGCTGTTCTGCGTCATCTCCAAACCCGATACAGCCACACCACCTGCGTTTGCAGCTTTGGAAGGTGCAAACAAGATTCGCGCATTCTGAAACACATCAATGGCGCCTTTTTCGGAAGGCATGTTGGCGCCCTCTGACACACCGATGCAACCATTGGCCACCAGCATGGCCGCCTCTTCAGCGTTGATTTCATTCTGGGTTGCACAGGGAAAGGCGAGGTCACAGGGAATGTGCCACGGGCGTCTGCCAGCGATAAACTCGGCGTGCGGATACTTGAGGATGTAATCGCTGATCCGGGCCCGCTTGACCTCTTTCAACTCCTTGATGTGGGCGAGCTTCTCGGCATTGATCCCTTCACTGTCATGCACCGTGCCGGATGAATCCGAAACAGTCACAACCTTGCCCCCCAAGGTTGTGATTTTTTCAACCGCGTACTGGGCCACGTTGCCTGAACCACTGACACAACACACCTTGCCCTCGAATTTAAGGCCCTTGTGGTTGAGCATGTCTTCCATGAAATACACCACGCCGTAGCCGGTGGCCTCTACACGGATTTCACTGCCGCCAAACGCAAGTCCCTTACCGGTTAATACGCCAGTGAACTCGTTGCGAATACGTTTGTACTGACCAAACATGTAGGAAATTTCCCGCCCACCCACACCAATGTCACCGGCGGGTACGTCTGTGAACGGACCAATGTGGCGACTCAACTCGGTCATGAAAGCCTGGCAGAAACGCATGATCTCCCGATCACTTTTTCCTTTGGGATTGAAATCGGAACCGCCCTTGCCACCGCCCATGGGCAAGCCAGTCAAACTGTTCTTGAAAGTCTGTTCGAACGCGAGAAACTTCAAAATACTCTGTGTCACGTTGTCGTGAAACCGGATACCGCCTTTGTAGGGACCGATCGCATTGCTGTGTTGCACCCTGTAACCACGCTGGGTCCGAACCTGACCCTGGTCATCTTCCCAACAAACCCGAAAACTCACGATGCGGTCAGGCTCGGTCAATCGCTGGAGAATTTGTGCAGCCTCATACTTGGGATTTTTTTCAACAAAAGGAATGATGTGCTGCGCGACTTCATGGACTGCCTGGTGAAACTCCGGTTCGCCGGGATTTCTGCGAATCAGCCCGTTCATGAATTCTTCAAGTTGGGGCGAGGTGCTCATCTCTTATTCTCCTGTGTAAGGACGACATTGGACTGCGTGTAGGCAGTGTAACCAAACGTCAAAAAATGAACAGCACTACCTTATGTGGATATCCCCAAAATATGGGCACAACCTCGGGGATAGAGTGTGGACAAGTAGTCCAAGCCATTCAAAACACGGGGGATTAAGGTGTGTGACTAATTATTGTGCAAACTCGGTTCTGGCAAGGTGCCATGCTGGATCTGGGCATGTCGATAAATGATGGAAGCTTCCATCCTGTTCTTGGCCTTCAGGCGTTCGAGAATGTCTTTGACGTGCCCCTTGACCGTTTCCACACTGATGTACAACTGGGCGGCAATTTCCTTGTTGCTCAGGCCGGCACCGATCAATTCAAGCACTTGTACCTGTTTGTGGGTCAAACCTCTGGAAAGTGGGGGAACATTCAAGATATCAATATTGGCCTGGGCCAGGGCCATCCGGATCATTTCAAGCAGTTTGGGGAACGCGGTCAACTTCGAGATCGCAACAAAACGATCGGTTTGATGACGCTTTAACTGGGTCATCACCCGTTCATCATTGGCTGTGATCAACACAGGGATTGCAGGAAACAGGGTTTCAAAAAGACCGATGAACGTTTCAGGCTGCACATCGCGCAAGTGAAAATCTGAAATGATCAGGGCGGGAAACTCGCGCACAGCATGGTGAGCTGCATCCTTCAATGTAGAAAACTGACGAATGCGGGCGTGCGGCGCCACATCCTTCACCATTTCGACCAGACCAAAGCTGACGATGGGATGATCATCAATTACAAATACCACCTGACGATTCAGGTCATCCGGCCTTTTGAGCACTGTGCCTCCGTGTCGCAACCATTGAATATGGCTTCAATTTATTACCAAAGGTCGTCGCTCGGTGCCGCAAATACACGCATAAAAACAAGGCAGATCTTGTTTTAGACGGTTAAATTGCAAAATTATTGACACAATGTCAACGGCTGTACTACGATCCAATCCATGAACTATTTAAATGAACGTCGTGAAGAGGAAAAGGAACGCCGTCGGGAAGAAATTCTTGATGCGGCTGAACTGGTTTTCTCTGAAAAAGGTTTTGATGCTGCAACCATGGATCAGGTTGCGCGCAAGGCTAGGGTTTCGCGCGCGCTGGTGTATGTCTACTTCAAAGACAAAATGGCACTACAACTGGCTATTTGCCTGCGGGGACTGGGCATACTGCGCGGGCTGTTCGAGCAGGCTCGGACAACACACAACACGGGTGCTGATCAGATTCGCGCAATCGGACATACCTACATGAAATTTGCGCAAGACTACCCCACGCATTTCGCTGTGCTATCAAGGTTTGAAGCTTCTCCCCATGAAATTGTGGAAGGTGACCCCTGCTGCTTCACCATGGACATGATTCAGGCGGGTCAGCAGGTTCATGAGGAAATGGTACTTGCCTTGGTCAAGGGAATGGCAGACAAATCGCTGCGCGGCGATCTCGAAAATCTGATGCAGATTTCAATCACCCTGTGGGGATTCACCCACGGCACCATTCAATTGGCACAGACCAAAAACAATTTCATGACCACCATGGGGATATCAAAAGAATCATTCATGAACCAGGCCGTTGAACTGGTCATGCAATCATTGATCAACCGCACAGGCGGAGGCAAAAAATGAACCGAATTCAATGCACAGGCGCCCATCAACATGGCGCTTTTTTTTATCGATTATTTGACACCTGTCTAGTCAGTACACTGCTGTTGATCGGTCTGAATAATCCACTTACGGTGTCAGCATCCCCCCCTTTGGAAAACTACCTGCGGGAAGCTGTGGCCAACAACCCAGGCCTGGCCCAAGCCAGCTTTGAGGTGGAAGCCGAACGCCAAAGGCTGGCCAACCTGCGCGCGCAGTTTTACCCAACTCTGGCTTTGCAGGCACGTGCCACAGTGGCAGAAGGGGGGCGCACCATCGACTTCCCGGCAGGCGACTTGCTCAACCCTGTGTATGCCGCCCTGAATGCGCAAGCAGGCCCACCTGCCCGTTTCCCAACGGTTGAAAACCAGTCAATCCCCCTGCTTCGCCCAACCGAACAGGACACCCGACTGATTGTGCGGGGCCCGATCTATCAACCCGTACTGAACAAACAGGTTCAAGCGCTCACCCAATCCGTCAGTGCGCAGGAAGCCGCTCGACTCCAAGTGAAAGAGGAACTGGTGCGCGACCTTCAAACAGCGTACTGGCAGTTTGCCCAAGCCAATTCGCGCATTGCCATTCTTCAGGCAAGCCTGCGCACATTGCAGGAAAACGAACGCATCAACACGGTGCGCTACAAGGCGGGTGAAACAACACTGGATGCCCCCAAACGCGCCCAGGCTGAAACCCTGGAAGTGCAAGTGGCCCTTCGCGAGGCACAAACCCAAGCCTTGTTGGCACGGGAATACTTCAACCTGCTTCGTTATTCCCCCAACAACAGCCCCGTCGAACTGCCCGCTGAAGAGTTGACCGCGCAAACTCTGGAAAGCCTGCTGGATGAACTTACTCCCAAATCACCTGGCAGCACTCCTGCACCCGAATTGACAAGGCTTGAAAGCAGCCTCGCTGCACAACGCGCGCAACTGGAGGCCAGTCGTGCCAGCTACAAACCCACACTGGGGTATTCCATTGAAGGGGGCTACCAGGGCCGAGACTACAACACCGGTCCAAACACCGGGTTTGCCAGCGCGTCTGTGGTGTTGAACTGGACATTGGCCGATGCGGGCCTACGCAGCAGCGAAGTAGCCCGCAGCCAGGCACAAGTACACGCACTCGAAGCGAGAACGCGGCAAGTCAACCGGCAACTGCAACTGGCCAAATTGCAAGCCCGTGAAAACCTGATGGTGTCACTGGACAACATTCAGGCCCGAATGGCCCAGCAAGCCGCATCAGAGGAAAGCCTGCGCATCAATGAACGCAAACGCGATTCCGGCGAAACAACTCAGGTGGAATTTTTGAGTGCCGAACAAATCGCCATGCGTGCTCGCCTCGGTTTGGCAACCGCCGTGTACCAGGCCCGAATAGACCATGCCATTTGGCAATACAACAACAGAATCATTCCAGAGCCAAGCCCACAGGAAGGAGCTCAACCATGAAACCTCTCGTACTAGTCCCTGTTCTTTCCCTGCTGGTCCTCACCGCATGCGGCCCAAGTACACCTGAACAAGCACCTGCCGTTGAATACCGTCTGGTGAAAGCAGCAGCCGTCGAAAGCGGGCCAGCAGCCGACCTGATTGAAGTGCCAGGAATTGGCGCCTTCCGGGATGAAACACGACTCAGCTTCAAAGTGGGTGGTGTGATTGAACGCGTCAGTGTGCGTGAAGGCGAAAGTGTTGAAAAGGGTCAGCGACTCGGAGCGCTCAACAAACAGGATGTGGATGCTGCAGTCAGCCAGGCCAGTGCGAATTTCGACAAAGCCCAGCGTGATCTCGTTCGGGGTCGCCTGCTGCGTGAACAGGAGGTAATCCCCAAAGTACAACTGGACAACCTGGAAACAGCTGCACAGGCAGCACGGGCCCAGCTCACACAGGCCCGGTTTGCAAGCCAGACAGCGGAAATCACAGCCCCTGCCAGCGGCTTGGTGCTGAAGCGTTACGCTCAGGTGGGCGAAGTGGTTTCCCCGGGCCAACCAATATTACTTGTTGGCAGCAAAAGCAGTGGTTTTGTAATGAAAGCAAGTCTGACCGATAGGCAGGCCGTGCACATGCAATTGGGCAAAAAAGCTGAAGTGGAATTCGATGCACTACCCGGCACAAGCTGGCCAGGTAAAGTGATTGAACTGAGCCAGGCTGCAGACCCGTCCACGGGTACTTATGGCGTGCTGATCGCGGTGGACACCACCGCCCATGAAGGCATCAACCTGCTTTCCGGCATGCAGGGCCGGGCGCGTATTGAACCCACCAACTTTACCGGCACACGCAGCTACGTACCCATTGAAGCCGTCGTTGAGGGCGACAACAAATCAGCCTGGCTTTTCACGGTGCAAGCCGACAACACAGTGAAGCGTCAATCTGTGCAGGTGGCTTTTATCAGTGGGAACCGTATTGCCCTGCAAGACACACTGCCCGAAGGAACACGCGTGGCCAGCACTGGGGCTGCCTACCTGCAAGACGGTGAAACCGTCAAAGTGCAGGAGTAAGCACCATGAAACTGTCTGACTTCTCCATCAAGAATTACCAGTTTACGCTGGTGATTTTTTTCCTGCTAAGCGCCATCGGCATCAGCGCCTACCAGAACATTCCAAGAACGGAAGACCCCTACTTCGACATCAGCGCATTTCGAATCAACGTTCTGTATCCAGGAGCCGATCCGCGTGAAATGGAACAGCAAGTCGCCAAGCCCATTGAAGATGCACTTCGAAGCCTGGACGACTTGAAGGAAATGCTGTCAACGTCGCGTAACAGCGGTGGCGTGGTATTTGTCCGCTTCAATGCAGAGGTGGATGTCGACAAGAAATTTGACGAAGTGAATCGCGAGCTGAACAGCATTCGTGACAAGCTGCCCGCGGGCATACAAAAGCTGGAAATCGAACGGATCAACCCCGGCTTTACCAACATCATTCAATACTCGCTGGTGTCGGAAACTGCCAGCTATGCCGATTTGGCCAACTACGCAGAAGACTTGTCAGAAGCATTTGAACGCATTTCATCGGTGCGCGAAAGCGAAAGCAGGGCTTATCCGGAACAACAGGTTCGCGTCACCCTGAACTTCAAAAAGCTGGCTGAACTGGGTATTCAAGCCAGTGACGTGGCCCGTGTCATAGAAGGTGAGTCATTGAACATACCCGGTGGCCCGGTGGAGCAAGGCGGCCGCCTGTTGAATGTGCAAACGTCCGGGCAATACCGCAGCGTGGAAGAAATTCGAAACACTGTGATTGCCGGTACCGGCGCAGGGGGTGAACTGGGTGGTCGGCTGATCCGTGTCGGCGACATTGCCGATGTTCAATGGGACTATGAAAACCAGGAAGTGATGGCCCGCTTCAATGGCCAGCGTGCCGTGTTTGTCACAGCCAACCAGAAAGACGAACGCAATATTTTCGTGACCCAAAAAGCACTGGAAGAAACGGCCAATGAGTTTGAAAAAACACTGCCCCCCAACATCAAACTGGAACGGGGCTTTGAACAATACAAAAACGTTGAACAACGCATTGACCGCCTGACTTTCGACTTTGCACTGGCTGTGATGCTGGTGTTGATCACCCTGCTGCCCTTGGGCTTGCGCGCGGCTGGCATTGTGATGGTATCGGTTCCCCTGTCACTGCTGACAGGTCTTGCCTGCATGTATTACGCAGGCTTTTCCTTGAACCAGCTTTCAATTGCAGGCCTTGTGGTGGCGCTTGGTTTGCTGGTCGACGATTCGATTGTGGTGATTGAAAACATTGCCCGCTACCTGCGCATGGGGCACAGCCGGGTTGAGGCAGCCAAGTTGGCGACACGGCAAATTTCACTGGCCGTGGTCGGTTGTACCGCCACCTTGCTGTTTGCATTCCTGCCCCTGCTGATGCTGCCTGACAACGCCGGAAAATTCATTCGCTCCCTGCCAGTTGCGGTGGTCTTCACCGTGATCGCCTCGCTGTTTGTGGCGCTGACCATCATTCCATTTCTGGCCAGTCGTGTACTGAAAAAAGACGAGAACGAGCATGGCAACATCGTGCTTCAAAAGCTGATGGGGCTGATCGACAGAATTTACACGCCCCTGTTGCACCGCGCCTTGCAAACACCGAAAACTGTCGTGGCCGCGTCCTTGGTGCTGTTTGTAGCAAGCCTGGGTTTGGCACCCTTGATGGGCATGTCACTGTTTCCCAAAGCGAACACACCGCAGTTTGTGATCGAGGTGAGCTTACCCCCTGGCTCCAGCCTGACAGCCACCGACAGCGTGATAAAACAGGTTGAAGACAAGTTGACCAGGTTCGATGAAATTACTGCGGTCATGGCCACGGTTGGCCAAGGCAATCCGCAAATTTATTACAACGTGTTTCAACAGGACAAACAATCCAACGTGGGTGAATTGTTTGTTCAACTCAAGGCTTATGACGACGACACGCCGAAACTTCTGGATGACATTCGTCATGAATTGAAACAGATTCCCGGGGCCAATCTGATTGTCCGCGAATTTGAAAATGGCCCGCCAGTGGATGCACCCATCGGCATTCGTTTGGTTGGCCCTGAAATTGAAACCCTGCGAGACCTTTCCGCACAGGTTGAACGCATCATGCTGAACAACCCCGGCACCCAGAACGTGGACAACCCGCAGCGCACGGGCCGCAGCGACCTGCGCTTGAAGGTGAATTTCGAGAAGGCTGGTTTGTTGGGCGTGAATTCCGCACAATTGGACCAGGCTGTTCGACTGGCCATTGCAGGCAAGTTTGCGGGCGAAATTCGCCAAAGCGATGGCGATGCCTACACCATCAGCGTACGTGGTCCTGCTGGTGAACGCAGCAGCCTGGACGCACTGGACGATTTCCATGTCATTTCACGCAATGGCCAGGCTGTGCCACTGACCCAACTCACCACGCTGGAACTGGACAGCAACATCAACAGCATCTATCGCTTTGACCGGGAACGTGCTGTGTTGCTGACCGCCTACACCCGCACCGGCTACAACACTGAAAAAGTCAGCCAGGAAATTGCGCGACAAATTGACGAAATGGGTCTGCCCACGGGTTACCGCTACAAAATGGCGGGCGAAGTCAAAAGTCGTGAAGAAAGTTTTGCTGGTTTCGGTACCGCCATCCTGATCACGGTGTTCGGCATTCTCGCCATTCTGGTGCTTGAATTTGGCAGTTTCAGAAGCACGTTGATTGTGCTGTTCGTGATTCCCCTCGGTGTCACCGGTGGCATGGTGACCTTGTTCCTCACGGGCAATTCGCTCAGCTTTACAGCGGTTATCGGTTTCATCGCGCTGATCGGGATTGAAATCAAAAACTCGATTTTGCTGGTGGACTTCACCAATCAACTGCGTGAAGAAGGCAAAGAGCTGGATGAATCCATCGAAGAAGCAGGACGCATCCGCTTCCTTCCGATTTTGCTGACCAGTGCCACCGCCGTGGGTGGTCTGTTGCCACTGGCGCTGCAAGGGGGTGGGCTTTACTCACCAATGGCTTGGGTCATTATTGGCGGGTTGATTTCATCGACTTTCATTGGCAGGCTTGTTACCCCCGTGTTGTACAAACTGTTGCCACCCGACCTTCAGGCCAAATAAGTAAATCTGAAAAAACCAACCCCGCAAATGCGGGGTTTCCTCGTTGTGTAGAACGGAACCTTGTGTGGAACTTTCCACCCCGTGCTTCCAGGATAGGTGCTCGACCATCACCTTCTGGAGCCCTACGTGAGCACCCTTGCACAATTCTCAACCCCTGCCAATGTTCAAGATTTTTCAAACCCTGCACAGCAGGCACTAATGAACACCGCCTGGAGTGGCAATGTCAATCGCTGGGTAGAGGCTTCTTTGGTGGGCGATGTGTGGGACTTGGTCAACTACGGCCCTCGGCCGGCTTTCTACAACCCACTGACCACAGACGTGCCCGCCATTGCGGCCAACGCAGCCATTCCCTGGCAAGCTTTTCCCGGGCGAATTTCTGCCCTGTTTTCCAACAATTCGAACGACTGGTTTGAATGGGCCGACAACGGCGTGACCCAACAGGTCACCACCGACCTGTGCACCCAGCAATCCATCACGCCAATTCCTTACCCGCCCACTGGCCCGCGCGGTTGGCAAGATGAATACTGCGAGTGGAGCGTGCAGCGCAACAGCAACAACCAGATCACCAGCGTCATGTTCACTTGCGAGAACCCGGAATACTGGTTCACCTTGTGGGAAGTCAGCCCTGCGCAAGTGCTTGCGCTTTATCAAAGCCTGGTGAGCCCCAATGTGCAACTGGCCGACTTGTGTGTGCCCAATGTGAATGATCCCATCACCGGTCAGCCCGCCTACAACCCCTTGAACAAGTGGAATGCCGGCACCCAGACTTTGCCCAATTCGGGCGGTGCGGTTCACTTGACCAGCTCGCCCAACACCCTGGGTGCAGAGTTTGACCTGGCAGCTGCCGCCACCATTCCGCGCAGCGTGAATGGTCAGCCAGTGCAATCGGCTTCGCAATTGGTGTGTTGCGCCAAGTACGGCAAAATTGGTCGCCACAGCGACCCCACCATTGGTCAAACCGTCAACCAGGTCGTCAATTACACAGCCTCACTGCCGCAGGCACAGGCCACACTGACCAACCCGGTTGGCCTGTACATGCAAACCCCCAACTTCACCCAGTACACCACCCCTGATGGCACACCCGCCAGCGAATTCTGGACAGTGGTGCGTGGCGAATTGAAAAACCCGAGCATTCCCGGCGACATTGACCGAATTCTGCACGCAACATTTGAAGTACCTGCGAGCAAAGGCTACACCGTCAGCGACATTACCATTGCTGGCAGCCCCATTCAGTGGGCTTCACAGATCACGAACACGTTCCAGATGTCACTGATGGCCACGGTGTTTGCCAACAGCGGTGTAACGCAAACCGCATTGAGCTGCACATCTCTGAATAACAATCCCAGCGCAGCCGTGTCAGCCATTCAGGATGCCACTGCCTTTGCCGCCTATCGCAGCATTGAACAACAAATGAATGAACTGCCACTGTCCATTCCCATTCTTGCGTTTCCATTGGAACCTGGCATGGTGCGAAGCAATGTGGCCCTGATGCTGAATACGGGCGATGCGCCCAGTGGTGGGACTTTCAAGGTGGTGGAGGGAGATGTGGACATCCAGGTCACGGGTATGCAATCGGTTGCCGGCATGCAGGTTTACATTGTGACCCTCACTGCTGGCGCGAATGCCAAGCCGGGCGACAAAACCATCCTGGCCAGCATACCGGGCATGCCATCGAGTCAGCAGGCTGCGATTGGTCTGTTGACAGTGGTCGGGCAACTGAACGGGAAACAATCCAGTTTGGCTGGTCAGGCTAAACCGTATTTCCGCAAAGGCCGCGCATGAACAAGAGCGCCATTAAGACAACCAAGCCTGCCAGCCTGCGCTTTTCAGTTCTGCTCTCACTTCTTTTGACATGCCACGTCGCACAAGCTCAAAGCCCCGTGTGCGGAAGTCCCTTCAACCCAATGCCGGTGTTGCAACCTGTTCTGCCCAGCGCGTCCTTTTCACAAAGCGACGCTGCTGTGGACTGTTACATGTGGCAAACCTTCATCTACCTGACCTGGCCTGCGAAAGCGGGTCAGGGAGGGCAACCAGATCCCAATGCCTCCTATGGCAAAGGTGGCGCAACCGTGTGGGAAACATTCCGACAATTCGATACCGTGTTTTTACCCAATGGGCAAAAACCACTGCCCTGGAATTCGGGCACCCTCATGCGCGCCACGAAAAAACCGCGTGTGCTGAAAAACACATCCAAAATGTTCAGGGCGCTTTCAACCGCCGAAAGCACCGCCTTGGACGAAACCCAGCAAGCCGGTGGTGGCGTGCTGATCGACCAGAACGGGCAAACTGTTTATTACGAAATGTCGATGAATCAAACGGAGTTCAACTATATCACCACCAACACGCTGTACGAGGCCAATCAACAAAACGCCTATGCGCAGAACACCGGGATTGTGCTGCCACCTGATTCCATTGAAATCAAGGCGGCCTGGAAAGTGCTCAGCACCCAGGAGGCCAACGCAACACCACCCCGCTTTCACACTACCCTTGCGCTGCTGCCGAACCAGCCCAAGGCAGTGACCATGGGTTTGGTTGGCTTGCACATCATGGTGGTGCCTTCTGCCACGAACTTCAATCAGGGCTTCTGGGCTACCTTCAAGCAAGTAGACAATGCACCGCTGGCTGGCGCGGCAGGTCAAGGCCCTTATTCCTTTTACAACCCGGCCTGCAGCCCTGCCAATTGCCCGGTCAATGTACAAACCAAGGCACCTACACCCACACAAGTGCAACAGGTATTTGACGCACCTCCCGAAGCACAGGGCGTGAACACCTACATTGCGCAAATGATCGCCTCCAGCAGCACGCCTTCGGCCGTGTGGCAAAACTACCAGTTGATCGACGTGCAATGGCCCACTTCCCCCCAAAGCATTCAGGGCCCCGGCAAAAAGCCACCCTTGCCCAACGGCACCCCCAACACCAACACCTTGATGAACCCGGTGCTGGAAACATTTCTGCAACAGCAAAACCTCAGCTGCCTGACCTGCCATACCGGGGCCAGCACCGCCAAAGCACAAGGATTTCCTGGGTTTACAAGCGGCTACAGCTTTTTGTTCGGTCATGCCAAGCCCAGTCAGTGAGCGCTGACAATTCATGGTGAGTCCAGTTGAATTGGCCTACAATACGGGCTAATTAAACAAGGACTTACCGCAATCATGAAAAAACCCGCAGGCCGCAACGGCAGCGCAGGCAACTCGGACCGCTCTGGCCCGCCCAAACGACCCAGCAACCGCAACAAACCTGACGTGGCGCCCAGGTCAGCAGCCACACCAGGCCGGGGCCGCCCTACCACCACGGGTAGCACCAAAGCCGCGCCGGCAAAGCCCGCAGCACCCGGACGTGGTCGTGCAGCCACGCGCAGCGCGCCAGTTGCGCCACCCGCTGGTACCGTACGCCCACGCCGCAGCAAGGTTACCGGCACCAACACACTGGACATGCTCGATCCGTTTGAGCCACAACGCCTGAGCAAGATCATGGCTGCCAAGGGATTGTGTTCGCGCCGTGAAGCAGACTTTCTGATTGAAAACGGCTGGGTCCGCGTGAACGGCAAGGTGGTCGACGAACTGGGTGCCAAAGTGCTGCCCACCGTCACCATTGACCTGGATGCCCGCGCCAAGAATGTGCTGAGCAAGCAGGTCACCATTTTGTACCACAAGCCCATTGGTGTGGTTTCTGGCCAGCCCGAGGGGCGCTACAAGGCTGCGATGGAATGTTTGGGCCTGGAAAACCAGGCTGACCGAAAAACCTCCACGCCCTTTCAGCCCGCCATGTTGAAGGGCTTGGCACCCGCGGGGCGGCTGGACATTGATTCAACAGGCTTGCTGGTGTTGACCCAAGACGGCCGCATTGCCAAACAACTGATCGATGCCAATTCCACCGTGGACAAGGAATACCTGGTTCGTGTTGAAGGCGAACTGAACGACCGGGGCCTAGAGATGTTGCGTTATGGCATCAGCCTCGATGGTGAAGCCTTGAAACCAGCGCAGGTCAGCTGGCAAAACGAAGACCAGCTTCGGTTCATCTTGAACGAAGGCAAAAAACGCCAGATTCGTCGCATGTGTGAAATCGTGGGCTTGCGGGTTGTGGGCCTTAAGCGGGTGCGAATTGGCCGCGTGATGCTGGGCGACCTACCCGTGGGTCAATGGCGCTTGCTAACCCCGGAAGAACGGTTCTAAAAGGCTGATAATTCCACTCTGTTCAGGTGATTGATTTGCGTTGAAGACAGGTACTCTCGAATTTCACATTCGGATACGTTACCTCGAGATTCAACGCATGCAAGCCCAGTACACGGCCACTCGGCCGACCGGCCCCCAGGCCATCCACCCACCGCATCTCGCCACCGACCTGGGGGCCATTCGCATTCAGGCCGATCAGTTGTGTGTGTGGGTCAGCCTGGCCTGCCTCGGGTTCGCCGTTGTCCAGGGGCTTGCCTACAACAACCTGGCCGAGGCACTGGGCTGGGGCGTTCCCCTGTTTTCAGCCAGTTACCTCCTAACCCGTTTTTTTGCGGGTCAAACACTCACCATGTACCTGAATGCCGCACTGCTGGTGGGCATGGGAGCCTTGCATGTGCATGTGGCACGCGGGCTGCTCGAATTTCATTTCAGCTTCTTCATGCTGCTGCCGGTCATGCTGGCCTATCGGGATACGCGCCCATTGATCGGCATGGGCCTCATGATTGTGGCCCATCACATCGTATTCGACATGCTGCAACGCGCAGGCTTTGACTGCTATATATTCCGTGGCCCGTTTTCCGGCTTGCCCGCAGTGGCATTGCATGGTTTCTACGTGGTGGTGGCGGTCCTGCTGTTGTCAATGATCGCGAAAACGCTTCGCGACCATGCCATGGCCGCGCAGGAAAGCTCGCAACTGATCAGCTACCTCGACAAGGAAAAAGGGATCAATCTCCAAGTTCGCGCGCAACCGGACGAGGCCGGGAAAGTGTCAGCAATGGGCAAGGTATTCAACGACTACGCCGACAACATGAGCCTGGTCGTTGCAGCATTCAAAATGCTTCGTACCGATATTCGTGAGCTGTCACACATCGCGAAACACCTCGGTGCAGACAACACCCACCAGGTCGAAGACAGCGCACAAGCCTCCAGAAACCTGCGAACTTTCATCCAACACCTCGGCGACCAAACCCGCATGGGGCAGACCACCGCAGACCTGTCGAGAAAAGTCACGGAAGATTGTTTCGACCTCATTAACGAACTCAACCAGTCGCTTGAGCAGTTGCAAAAAATCAGCAAAAACGCCTTCGACAGCAAACAGCAACTTCAGAGCCTGCACAAGGAATTGAACAAGCTACCCGAATCGTCATCGCAGCAACACCTGCAAGTCACCTTGAATAATCTGGACAATTTGAACGAGCGCACCAACGACTTCATGAACAAGATGGATCTGTTGAAAAGCGGATTGAATGCGATTGAAAACCAGGTGGTGTCGATTGACAGGGCCACTCACCAATGGGTGGAGAACGGCCATGCAAACCAGCGACAGGGCTGGGAAGTTCTAGGGTCAATGGACAGCATGCAAACCCGGGCAGAAAGCGCACTGCGCACCTTGGGCAGCACGGTACAGACCATTCTGCGTGCCGATGAACTGACCCGCGAAATGGAGAAAAGACTTTCGAGGTTTGACCTGTGAGCCTGAGCAATGTGCTGGATGACCCCATGGTCAATGAGTTACTGGAAAGTGACTCGGTTCGCCATGCGATTGTGGGTCACTTTGGCGAGGAACTGAGCCTGGTGGCCGCGAGCAAATTCTTCCGGCAACATGTAGGGTTCAAATCGGGTAGTGAATTGCTGGTCAACCGCTACGGCATGTCGGTTTACCGAGCCCTCTCCAACGCCCTGCTCAAGAACCAGGGTTGGACAGGCCATGTCAAAGTGCGCTCCCAGTGGTTTCGTTTGCAAATGTTGGCCCACAGTGGCTTCGGTATTCTGTGCGAGCAGGATGCTGCTGAACACAAGGGATTGGCTGGGGAACAGATTATTGCAAAGGTCGGCCCCGCCCTCTCCACGAACAACAAATCAATGCCAGCAAGTGTTTTGCTGGTGGTGGATGACAAGGGAACAATCAGAAACACCAGCCCTTCGCTGGAAGAGTTTCTCGGGCAGAGCAGCGAGCAGCTTCGACAGGTGGATGCAGCAAACCTGGTTTTTCGCACCGACGTCGGACAATTCAAGCGCCTGCTTGATCAAGTGAAGTATCAAACCACTTCTGCAGACGGTTCATTTCGCTTGCGCAACATTCACAACGACGTGGTGTACTTCGACTGGACCGCCGCATGCAGCGGTGGGGATGTGATGCTGATCGGTCGCTCCAGCAACATTCACCTGGAAGAAGCACTGGTCAAAAGTGAAGAACGGATCAACAACATTCTTGAATCAATGGACGATGCCTTTTTTGCCATCGACATGAACGGCTATGTGAACTACCTGAACGAAAAAGGTGCGGAGCTTCTGGGGAAAAGTGCCCCCCTTCTGCTGGGCAGAATGGTTTGGGAACGCGCCCCCCATTTGAAAAAAACTCCCCTGTTCAAATACGTGAACCAGGCCAAGAGCAGCATGCAACCCGAAACATTTCAGTGGCAAGACCCAGCCAAGGACATGTGGTATCAGGTGAAAGCATTTCCCAGCGATGAACTGATTTCAATCTTCTTCACTGACATCAGTTCCATCAAGCACAATGAAAACAAGATGCACCACCAGGCTACCCACGATTCACTGACGGGTCTGCCAAACAGGTTGGCCCTCTCACAGGCGCTCGGGGAGTTGTTGGGCAACGACCAGATCAAGGATTTCAAACTGGGTTTGCTGTTCATTGACCTTGACGGCTTCAAGGCGGTGAACGACACGCTGGGCCACGACCGCGGCGACGACCTGTTGATTGCGGTCTCCAAGCGGCTTCGAAGCGTGGTTCGAAATTCCGACATTGTGGCGCGCCTGTCAGGTGACGAATTTGTCATCACCCTACCCTACATCGCAGACCAGGACACCGCATTCAATGTGGGCCGGAAGGTGGTTGATGCGGTGAGCAAAAAACCGTTCGAACTGGGTGACAAGAAAATTTATGTCGGTGCTTCAGTGGGCGTCGCCCTGTTCCCCGAAGATTCGCAAGATGTGGAAGGGCTGCTCAAGCACGCAGACATCGCCATGTACCAGGCCAAACAGGCTGGCAAGAACACTGTGCGCATGTTTCACGCCAACATGAGTGCCGCACTACAAATCAAGGTTGACCTTGAAAATGATTTGCATGAGGCCATACTGAATGACCGAATCGAATTGCATTATCAGCCGCGATTCAACTCGGATGGTTCCATTTGCTCAGTTGAAGCATTGGCTCGCATGCGATCCCGGTCTGGTGAACTGATTCCCCCTGCGCAATTCATTCCTATTGCCGAAGAAACCGGTTTGATCATCCCCATGGGTGAACAGGTCTTGCGAAAGGCATGCCGCTGGGTTCAAGACACCAACAAGAAACTTAAAAAACCAATCAGTGTGTCGGTGAATGTGTCAGGAATCCAGTTGCTGGATGGTCAACTGTGCGCCACCGTTGAAAAGGTTCTGAAGCTGAGTGGGCTCGCGCCTGAAATGCTTGAACTTGAATTGACGGAAACCGTGCTGATGCAAAACCAGGATGCTGTGCTGCAGGATTTGAACAAACTACACGCACTGGGTGTGATTTTGTCCATTGACGATTTCGGCACAGGCTATTCCTCACTGGCTACCTTGCACCGCATGCCCGTGCAATCCATCAAACTGGACCGATCCTTTGTCAGCGACCTGCCCGACAAAGTAGACAGCGTGGTTCTCTCGCGCACGGTGCTGGCCATGGCCAAGGCACTGGGTTTGAAAGTGGTCGCTGAAGGTGTGGAAACTTCGGAGCAACGTGATTTTCTCATTGATGCGGGAGTACCCGAGCTTCAAGGTTTTGGCCTTGCGCGGCCCATGACAGCTGACGACTCCCGGCAGTTTGTGTGGGCACAGCAGATCACGAGCGATTCGGCCAAGAAAATTCTGGTTTGAGCGCTTTGCGTGCTGATCAAAGCGACATTCGGCTGTATGCAGACGTTTTGTGAACTTAAGCGGCATTCGGTTGGTGCAGGTGGTTTGTGAACTCAAACACCATTCGGCTGGGTGAGCCCGGTTCGAAAA
The DNA here is from genome assembly GCF_036323495.1 of Limnobacter thiooxidans. NCBI lineage: Bacteria > Pseudomonadati > Pseudomonadota > Betaproteobacteria > Burkholderiales > Burkholderiaceae > Limnobacter > Limnobacter thiooxidans. Next base: position 2,875,410 of record NZ_AP028947.1, read on the forward strand.
TCCAAGCGACATTCGGCTGGGTGTACCCCACCTCGTTGAAAGCTTGTCTATCCCATCTTGAAACAGAATTCCCATTCACCCAGCCCCTCCAAAAAAGATGGTCGGGGCTGTGTGTTGCCTGAAGGCGATCATGGAAATCCTGTTTCAAGCGGGCAAGCTTTCTGAATCCGAGGTGAGATACAGCCCGAGCCGAATACTGCTTGAGTCAACCGCTCCGGTGGTACAGAGCCGAATGCCGCGTGAGCCAACCACGCCGGTAGCTCAGAACCGAATTGTCAAGTGAATGCCACTGCCCAGTCAGAAAACTGGCCGACTTTGCGCGCAGGGAGAAACGATCGCGAAGCGAAAGCAAAATCCGACAATCTTTTTTGGAGGGTTTTGCTTAGTGCCGCTCAAGCAGCAAAGTCGAATAGCCAGTTTTCGGGCAGTGGTGACACTTGAAATTCGGTTCGAGTATGACGCTTGATTTGGTTCAAATATGACGCTTGAAAGCCGGTTCAAGTGTGGCACATGAATTTCGGTTCAATACCACCGAATCAAGCTCGGCCTTCGGCTTTAGCATCGTCCAGGTCCATCTCGACCCCAAACCCGATCGAACCACGAAACACCCGCACGCGTATCAATGGACCCTTCGGCCGCAATTGGTCCCAGATCCACCTCGCAATATTCTCGGAGGTAGGCAATTCAATGTATTCATTCAAGTACGAGTGGTCCAGGCGCTCTCGAACCGCCTCAACCTGTTCACTAAGCAGGCTTTCAGGCACTACATAGCCGTCTGTGGCGGGACCTTCGAACCACACCTCAGCGGTGTAACTGTGGCCATGCAAGCCAGGCCAATCCGGCAACTGGTGCGCAACGTCGAAGGTGAACTGTTTGAAGACTTTCATGGCATTCCAATGACTTTGTGGGTTTGTACACTCAAACGCCACTTGGGGTTTTTCAGGCAAGTTTGAATGGCGGCCTGCAGATTCCTGGCTTTGGTTGCCGGGTCTGCATGGTCCATGGCCTGCACAAAACAATGATCAAAATCCAGTCGGCTGAGTGCTTCCAGGTTCTGGCCCAGTTGCGGCACGACCACCTTCATTTCGTTACCGCGGGTTTGAACCAGTTCACTGCCAAATTTGGGGCTGACACAAATCCAGTCCACTCCAGTTGGCACAGGCAAGGTGCCATTGGTTTCCACTGCAATCTCGAACCCGTGCGAATGTACTGCATCAATCAATGCCGCATCCAGTTGCAAAACAGGTTCCCCCCCGGTGAATACGACATAGGGCTTGGCGTGAACTGAATCGCCTTTGAACGTGTCCGCAATAGCCTGTGCGAGGCTGCCAGCGTCCTTGAATTTACCGCCACCCACGCCATTGGTACCAACGAAATCGGTGTCGCAGAATTTGCAAACCGCGGTGGCGCGATCTTCTTCCCGCCCCGACCACAGGTTGCAACCCGCAAACCGGCAAAACACGGCAGCCCGACCGGCCTGTGCGCCTTCGCCTTGCAAGGTGTAAAACATTTCTTTGACGGTGTAAGTGCTCACGGCTTGATCGCTTGTTTGTTACAGGCGCAATGCTACTTGAAATGGGAAAAGGTGCCCAGAAAAAGGGCAAAAAAAATGCCCGATATGGTTGATCGGGCAAACCTCAGAAGCAAAAGAGGAGGGATGTGAGCGCTTAGTTTGCAACCGCTCCGTTTTCCGATCAAGCCCATTTTTCGAGGCTTTCCTCGAAACTCCAGAGTTACATCCCTGCCCTTTCCCTAGAATAAAACCTCAAAAAACCCTGAAATATAACCACCGCTTTGCTTTCAGGTTTACAGCTGTAAGCTGAATGTTCAATTAGAACAAAACACCCAAAACCGTTGAGTGTTGTTTTAATTCCCGGCGTCAGGCTTCAAGCAAGCTTTCAATAGGGCACGCAACTTCTCAACGCCCTGCTCGTTCATGCATTCAATGTTGCGCTCGGGAATCAAATCGACCTCGGGGTAGCTGTCAATCGCAACGGTCAAACTGTCTTCCCGCAACAGGTGCAACATGGGAAATGGCGAACGGTTGGTGTAGTTCTCGGCATCTTCAGGTTCCGTTCCGCCGAACTGGTAGTCCGGGTGGAAACTGGCCACCTGGTAAACACCTTCCAGGTCCATGTCGACCAGCAATTCATCTGCAACTTCCAGAAAGTCGTTGTACTGGTAAAAATCCTGCAACAACTGCGGATGAATCAACAACGTTGTTTCCACGTCAGGCTGCACATTCAGCAGCGCCAACTCGTGAGCAAGTTCATCCAGTAACTCGGGTTCACTGTCAGCCTTGCTGACCACAAAACGCACACGCTCCTTGACCAGCTCGCGTTTGGCAAAGGGGCACAGGTTAAAGGCCACAACCACCTGCTCCACCCAACGGCGGGTGGCGGCAATGACCTCGTCGTCTCTTAGGTCCATCATTTAGAATGGCAAATCCACATCGGGGGACACGGCCAGAATGGCAGCCTTGAATTCACCTTGAATTCGCGCCAGTGCCTCATCGGTATCCGCCTCAAAACGCATAACGACCACAGGTGTTGTGTTCGACGGGCGGGCCAGGCCAAACCCGTCCGCGTATTCGGCGCGCACGCCATCGATGGTGTTGACTGATTCAGAGCTGGGGAATTTGCCCTCAAGCTGTAGACGTTTCACGATCTCGAAGTTCACGCCTTCCGCTGTTTGCAACTGCAACTCAGGCGTGCTGGATGAATTCGGCAATGCATTCAGTTCAGCACTTGGGTCACTGCCACGCGACAAAATTTCAAGCAAACGGACACCGGCGTACAAGCCATCGTCAAAACCAAACCAGCGTTCCTTGAAAAACACGTGGCCGCTCATTTCACCAGCCAAAGGTGCGCCTGTTTCCTTCAACTTAGCCTTGATCAGTGAATGGCCTGTTTTCCACATCAGTGGTTCGCCGCCTGCGGCCTTGACCGCTTTGGCCACATGGCGGGTGCACTTCACGTCGTAAATCACCATGGCGCCCGGGTTGCGCGCAATCACATCACGCGCAAACAAAATCAGTTGGCGGTCGGGGTAAATAATTTCACCATCCTTGGTGACCACGCCCAAGCGGTCGCCATCGCCGTCAAAGGCCAAGCCAATTTCGGCATCGCCGTTTTTCACACAGGCGATCAGGTCCTGCAGATTCTCGGGGTGGGCCGGGTCGGGATGGTGGTTGGGGAAAGTGCCATCGACTTCACAGAACAGTTCGGTGACTTCACAACCCAAGGCTTCGTACAGGGTTTTGGCGAATGCGCCCGCCACACCATTGCCACAATCCACGGCAATTTTCATGGGGCGCGCCAGCTTGATGTGGCCAAGAATGTTGGCCAAGTAGTCAGGCCACACATTCAGTTCACGGTAGGTGCCCCGCTCCACGCCGGCTACCACACCACGCACAGGCTTTTCGGTTTGAATCCATTTCAACAAACCCTGAATGGTGTCGCCATACAGCGTTTCACCAGCCACCATCATTTTTAAACCATTGTACTGGGGTGGGTTGTGGCTGCCAGTAACCTGTACACCCGTACCATTGCCCAGCAGGAAGGTCGCGAAATACACTAGCGGCGTGGCCACCATGCCCACATCCACCACATTCACACCTGCATCGCGGAAACCATCGGCCAGCGCGCCACACAGGCGCGGTCCACTCAGGCGGCCGTCTCGTCCAACCACTGCTTCATTCTTGCCACGGCTCAACGCCAGTTGCCCCAGTGCGCGGCCGACGCAGTAAGCGGCGTCTTCGGTCAATGTGTCGTCCACGATACCGCGGATGTCATACGCTTTAAAAATAGAAGAAGAAATAGTCATGGATAAACACCCGAAATAGTCGCAATTGGAATGAAGGGGCAATTCGCCTTTGTCGCACTGCCGCAATTTACTCAAGGCATAATACTACTTTCAATGTTGGGATTAGATTTCAAAATGGCCAACTATGTGATTGGCGACGTTCAGGGCTGCCTGGACTCCCTACTTGAATTGCTGGACGCAGTGCGCTTTGAGCCCACAACCGATGTGCTGTGGTTTGCAGGCGACCTCGTCAACCGTGGCCCGCGCTCACTTGACACACTGCGTTTTATAAAAGGTCTTGGTGCACAGGCCCACACTGTATTGGGCAACCACGACCTGCATTTGCTGGCCTTGTGGTGCAACAGTGGGCGCAGCCATGAATCAGACACCATTGCCGAAGTGGTCAGCGCACCTGATGGCGAAGAACTGGTGAACTGGCTGCGGTCTCAACCCCTGGCCCTGGCGTTACCCGGCCCTCAACAGGCCTTGCTTGTGCACGCCGGAATACTGGCTCAGTGGTCCCTCGAGGAGGCGTTGGCATTGTCCGCGGAAGTACAACAGATGATGTCTGGCCCTGACTGGAAAGATTTCATGGCGCAGTTGTATGGCAACAAACCCAACCGTTGGGACCCTGCCCTGCAAGGCTTCGACCGCTTGCGTTTGATTGTGAACGTGTTCACTCGCATGCGCATGGTTCGCGATGACGGAAAAATAGATTTCAAATACAAGCTTGAACCCGCAGATGCCCCACCCGATTTGAAAGCCTGGTTTGAAGTACAGCGGGAATTTCAACACGAAGGCCCGATTGTGTTTGGGCATTGGTCCACCTTGGGCAAGCTGAAAAACAAGGCAGGTTATTGCCTGGACACAGGCTGCGTGTGGGGCGGGCAGTTGACCGCCCTTCGACTTGAAGACGAAGCGATCATTCAGGTGAACGCGGTAGAACCACCTTTGCCCACCATACCCTAGACCGACGAAACCCCGGCCGTCATGCTGCACAAGGCGGCAATTCTTGCATGCGCCTCGTCACTTAGGTCGTGGCGGGTTCGCCCTGTTGTGTCCATGGGCGCGTGGATATGCAGTTGAACCACAAACCCGTCCCTGCTGTTGAGCAAAACCTGAATGTTTTCAAGCAGGGTCTGCTCACCCACAAAAGCAGGCTGGTCAGAAAACTTCCCGTCGGGGGTGAAATACTGCAGGCTGACGGGCAACAATGACACATTGGCCTGAATGGCAGGTTGCACAAAATTGCTGTGAAAGTGCAGCGGCGCCTTGCCCTCGCCTGTTGTGCCTTCTGGAAACACCGCCACGCAGCGGCCTGTTTTCAAAACGCCCACTGCCGCATGAATGACATCACGCACCGCGTGGCGCTTGCCACGTTCAATAAAAAGGGTGCCACTTCGCTTGGCCAGCAAGCCGCCAATGGGCCATTTTGAAATTTCGGATTTGGCAATGAAAGTGACGGGGTGAACGCTATTGAATGCAAAAATATCCAGCCACGACACATGGGTGCTGTACAGCAAGCAAGGCTTGTGAATGGCGTAGTTCGACTCTGGGGTTTCGTAAACCACCCTCACCTGCACATTCAGGATGGAAAGCAAACGCCGCGCAAAACGTCGCTCAATTCCTTCCTTGATGGCCTTACTGAACAAAGGCCAGAAAACCAGGGCCAACACAAAGCCACCCAGCAGGTGACACACCAAACAAGAAATCATCCAGGCTTTGCGCATGGTTAACTGCCCTTGTGATTGAAGTTCTCGTGCCTGAAATCAGGCAACCAGCACTTTCATTTTGCTTTTTTCAAGACTGCTGTAGCCCACATTGCCATTGACCATGGTCAATTGCACCTTGCCCTGCATCGGAAAGCCTGTGAAGGGGGTGTGTTTGCCCTGGCTGATCAGGCTGGCTTCACCCACCACCCAATCCACATCGGGATTGAACAGGCACAGGTCTGCGGGCATGCCTGTACGCAAACTGCCCGCCTGAACCTTGATGATGTCGGCCGGGTTGCCACATAACAGTTTCACAATGCGGGCGGGCGGAACATTCTGTTCTCGCATCCATTTCACGGTCAAGGTCAGCAACAATTCAAGACCTGTGGCACCCGCCTCGCTTTCAGCGAATGGCAACAATTTTGCATCATCATCCACCGGGGTGTGGTCAGAGCAAATTGCATCAATCGTGCCGTCGAGCAAACCCGCACGAATGGCATCGCGGTCGCGCTGCTCACGAAGCGGGGGAATCAAGTGGGCGTTGGGATCAAAAAATCCGATATCGAGGTCGGTCAGGTGCACATGGTGAATGGCCACATCGCAAGTGATGGGCAAGCCCTCAGCCTTGGCCTGACGAATCAACTCGATGCCTTTGGCAGAACTGATTCGACAAATGTGCATGCGTGTACCGGTGGCGCGCACCAGTTCAAAATACGCCTGCAAGGCAATGGTTTCCGCCATCACCGGTATACCGCTTAAACCCATACGAGAGGCATAGGCACCAGCGTGGGCCACACCACCCCGGCTAAAATTGGGTTCTGTCGGGCGTAAAAACACCGTAAAGCCAAAGTTGCGGGCGTACTTCATGGCCTGCAACAGCACGCGCAAGTCACGAATGGGCGATTCAGCCTGCCCAAAGCCCACACAACCCGCCTCGGTCAGTTCCGCCATTTCAGTCAGGGTTTCGCCATTTAAACCAGTGGTCAAGGCACCCAGCGGGTACACCTTGGAGAGGTTCAATTGTCGCGCCTTGAATTTCAACATCTCGATCAGGCCCGGCTCGTCCAGCACAGGCTCAGTGTCGGGTGGGCAAACCAGCGAGGTAATGCCCCCAGCCATGGCAGCCTCAATTTCACTTTCCAGTGTGGCCCTGTATTCATAACCGGGTTCACGCAAGCGTGCGGACAAATCCACCAGGCCGGGCAACACCCACAAGCCTGTGGCATCAATGGTTTTACTGGGCGCAAAGTCGGCAGGCATTTCACCTTTCGGAGCCACCGCCACCACGCGGCCCGCAGCCACCGCCACATCCATGACTGCATCGGCCTCAATGCTGGGGTCTATGACACGCCCGCCAGAAATCAACACTCGCATTGCTTTTCCCTTATACGCAACTTGTGCGCGAATACACTCAAACGCCCTTGCTGGACGAGGCCAGAATACTCATCACCGCCATGCGGACCGCGATACCAAAAGTCACCTGGTTCAAGATCACGCTTTGCGGACCGTCCGCCACCGCCGAGTCAATTTCCACACCCCGGTTCATAGGTCCTGGGTGCATCACGATTGCATCGGGTTTGGCATGCCGCAGTTTTTCTTCGGTCAGGCCAAAGTGCTTGAAGTACTCTTGGGCGGAAGGAATCAGGGCACCGGTCATGCGTTCTTTCTGAAGGCGCAGCATGATAATCACATCGCAATCCTTGATACCCGCCACCAGGTCGTGGTACACCCGCACACCCATGTTGTCCAAGTGGCTGGGCAGCAGCGTACTGGGCCCCACAGCACGCACTTCGGGACAACCCAGAGTGGTCAGCGCATGAATATCGGAACGCGCCACGCGGCTGTGCAGAATGTCGCCAACTATGGCCACGCGCAGCTTGGTGAAGTCCTGCTTGTAGTGGCGAATGGTGTACATGTCCAACAAGGCCTGCGTGGGGTGCGCATGCCTGCCGTCGCCTGCGTTGATGACATGGATGGTGCCACCACTGGTGCGGTTCAAATGCTGCGCCATGAAGGTGGGTGCGCCGCTTTCGGAATGGCGCATCACGAACATGTCCGCTGACATGGCCGCCAGGTTGTCGATGGTGTCGATCAGCGACTCACCCTTGCTGGTTGAAGAGGAACCGATATTCAGGTTCACCACGTCGGCAGACAAACGCTTGGCCGCGATTTCAAAGGTGGTGCGGGTTCGTGTCGAGTTTTCGAAAAACACGTTGAACACGGATTTGCCGCGCAACAGGGGCACCTGTTTCACATCACGGTCGGTCACGCTGAGAAAAGACTCTGCCGTGTCCAGAATGCGATGAATCATCGCCTTGGGCAGCCCTTCAATGCTCAACAGGTGAATCAGTTCCCCCGCAGCGTTCAGTTGAGGGTTATTCAATTTGGTTTTACCTCCAGCTCCAGGCGGAAAGCACCCTGCTCATCCAGGGTCAATACAAAAGCTTCATTGGATTTCAAGGGCAAGTGCTTGCCCACATACTGCGCATCAATCGGCAGCTCTCGTCCACCCCGATCCAGCAACACGGCCAGTTCGATTTTTGCAGGTCGACCGAAGTCAAACAGGTGGTTCACAATGGCCCGCGTGGTACGGCCGGTGTATAGCACATCATCCACCAGCAAAATGGTTCGGCCCTGAACTTCGAAGGGCACTTCGGCCGGCTTGGGGGCCTCTTTCAAACCACGTTCAGAAAAATCGTCGCGGTAAAACGCACTGTCGAGAAAGCCGCAAGGCAAAGTAAAGGCCAGGTCTTCATGCAGACGCTCGGCAATCCAGGCACCACCACTGTGAACACCGATCAAGCCCAGCTCGCTGCGATCGGGAAATGCTTTTTCAATTTGATCCCGCAAGCGGGCATACAAAGCTTCAGGATTTGGCAGACTCATCGCCCCTCCAGGAAAAATTGCTCCAGAATCAGGCAAGCACTGCCCATGTCGACTCGGCCTTTTTGCTCGCGGGCGGCCTTGCCCCCCAGGCAGCTTTCCATGATGGCACTGGTGTAGCGTTCATCCACCGTGGCACACGGCAGGGAAAAGCGCCCCTCCAGTTGGCGAGCGAAGCGCTCACAGCGCGCAGTCATCTCGTTGTCCTCGCCATCGGGTTGGCGGGGAACCCCCACCACCAAGCCTTCGGGTTGCCATTCTTTAATCAGGTTTTCAATTTTTGCAAAACGCTGTTCGTCGTTTTGAGCCTCGACCACGGCAATTCCTTTTGCAGTTTTGGTCAGCGAATTGCCAAATGCAACGCCAATCCGCTTCAAACCAAAATCAAAAGCCAGATACTGGGTGGGTTTGGGCGAATGCATGGGCTGGGTCATTGATCAGGCATGCCCCGCTGCACCGCTCATCAAGGCGGGGTCGATGCCCAGCATGGCATATGCGCCAGCAAATCGCTCTTCAAGCGGGGTGTCGAACAAAATCGTGTGGTTGGCAGGCACAGTCAACCAGGCGTTTTGAGCCAACTCCTGTTCCAGTTGCCCCTCGCCCCAGCCTGCGTAACCCAGAGTAATGAGCCACTTGGATGGCGCTTCGCCTCGGCCCACCGCTTCAAGAATGTCCCGTGACGTGGTCAGGGACAATTCGTCGTTCACTTTGAGCGAAGAACTCCAGTCCAAAGGTTCGGTGTGCAGAACAAAACCGCGCTCGGCAGCCACAGGCCCACCCATCATGACTGGAAAATGAGCAGGCAGCGCATCGGGCACATTCACGTTGATTTTATCCAGCAGGCTGTGGATATCCAGATCAGTTGGCCGATTGATGACCAAGCCCATTGCCCCCTTGACCGAGTGCTCACACAAATAAACAACCGACCCGGCAAAGTTGGGGTCAAGCATGTTTGGCATGGCGATCAACAACTGACCGGACAAGCTAAATTCATCGGATGTGGAAATTTCGGTCTCGCTCATGCCAAAATTGTAATGCCTTTTGACTGTGCGAAAGCGGGTGGGCGTTCCTCTACCCGCCTTTAAGCGCACACACCAACCCAAATTAAGTTGTTCACATGCCTGCATCACTTCTGGAAAACCATCCACTGTCGACTCAACCCAAGCCGGGCCAATATGCCAAAGGCTTGATGTGGTTTCGACGCGACCTTCGAACACACGACAATGCAGCGCTGTTTTATGCCCTGAAGCACTGCACACAGGTGCATTGCGTGTTCGTCTTCGACAAGACGATTCTCGACCAACTGCCAAACAAGGCAGACCGCCGCGTGGAATTCATTTGGGAAAGCTGCATGGCTCTGAAAAAGAAGCTGCAGGGCTTCGGTGGCGACCTGCACCTGATTTACGATCACTCAGAGAAAGCGATTCCCGACCTGGCCACAAAGCTGGGCGTTCAGGCTGTATTCACCAACAAAGATTACGAGCCCGCAGCCATTGACCGCGACATTACGGTGGGCAAAACGCTGCAAGGCCAAGGCATTGAATTGTTCCGCTTCAAAGATCAGGCCATTTTTGAAGAAGATGAGGTGCTGACCCAGGCTGGCAAGTTTTTCAGTGTGTTCACACCCTTTAAAAACGCCTGCCTGAAAAAACTGGACGCTTTTCACCTGACGCCCTACCCCAGCGAAGTGCGGGTTGCGAACTTGAGCAGTGAAAAAGACCTCCCGACCCCCAGCCTCGAAAGCATGGGGTTCGAGCGCACCAACCTGCTGGACATGATCAAGCCTGGTGAAGAAGGCGCGCTGGATGCCTTCGAGGATTTCCTGAACCGGATTGACAAATACAAAGACAAGCGTGATTTCCCAGCCGTAAAAGGTGTCAGCTACTTGAGTGTGCACAACCGCTTTGGCACCATTTCTATACGTCGACTGGCCAAGGCGGCCTACGACCGCTTCAAGTTCAATGGCGATGAAGGGGCAATGGGCTGGCTGAATGAGCTGATTTGGCGCGATTTCTATTTCCAGATCATTTACCACCGCCCGGACGCGGCGGAAAAAGCTTTCAAACCCGAGTACGACCAAATTCAATGGGACAGCGATGAAAAGGCGCAGCGGCTTTTCAAGGCTTGGTGCGAAGGCAAAACCGGCTACCCGCTGGTTGACGCCGCACAACGCCAACTGAACCAGACCGGTTTTCAACACAACCGCTTGCGCATGGTCACAGCCAGTTTCCTCACAAAAGACCTGGGAATTGACTGGCGCTGGGGCGAGAGATATTTCGCCGAGCATTTGAACGACTTTGACTTGTCAGCCAACAATGGTGGCTGGCAGTGGGCTGCAAGCAGCGGCTGCGACGCGCAACCCTACTTCCGCATTTTCAACCCTTACAGCCAGTCAGAGAAATTTGATGCCGAGGGTAAATTCATTCGCAAGTACTGTCCGGAACTGGCCAAGTTGCCCAACAAGCACATCCACAACCCGGCTGAATGCCCGCCTTTCGAGCTACAAATGGCCGGTGTGGTTCTAGGCGAAACCTACCCACGCCCGGTGGTGGAGCACGATGTGGCGCGCAAAAAAACACTGGAACGGTATGCGGTGGTGAAGAAAGAAAAGACTGAATGAGGTGTTGTTGATTTTGTCCGATCTTATGATGTTCACCTGTCTTTCCTTCACCCATAATCGGCGGTGCAATTTCGTTGATTCACACAACAACAAGGAGACAACACAGTGAACGCTTACAACGCCGTAATGCTTTACGCCGGATGGATTTTGGTCTTGGCCCTGTTCTACGCACTGCCCCGCGTACCTCAAGCCCTACTGGGTCAAAAGCGGATTGACAGCTGGGAACGCGGCAAAGAATCAACAGACCCCATGTTTTTGCAGCGTGCAAAATCTGCGCACCTGAACTGCCTGGAAAACTTCCCGGTATTCGCAGCTGTGGTCGCTATCGCTGGCCTGATGGGTCAGATCGATACAATCAACGGACTGGCTGCATTCGTGCTATATGCACGCATTGGCCAAACCATTTCCCACATTCTGGGCACCTCGTTCATCTTGGTATTTTCCAGGGCTACTTTCTTCCTGGCTCAAGTATTCTTAACCCTTTACATGGTTTACCTGCTGGTCTGCTAAAAAGCGGAACACCTTGAATAAAAGCCGCCTTGGGTGCAAAGCCCGGCGGCTTTTTTATTACCCCATCGTTCAATTAATAACTTGTGTGACAAGCACTGGATTATTCGCTGCACATGCTCTACTCTGGAAAAAATAACGTAATAACAATACTGATATTCCTGAGGAGACACCATGAAGAAACTCAAGCTTGCGATTGCCACTGCGGCCGCCCTTTGCAGCCTGCAGGCCAGTGCCGATGAATTCAAAATCAACCGTCTTTTTGTAGTGGGCGACAGCCTGAGCGACGGGGGAGCCTACACAGGAACTGCCACACAAGGCCTTCTGGGTGCAGGCGTGCCGGCTGGTGCGATACCCAACCGCATGATGTTCACCACCAACTCGCCCAATGCAAAAATATGGGCAAGCGTGGTCGCGGAAAAACTGGGAATCCCCCTGGATGTGGATGTAATCAACGGCGTGTCCAACACCATCAACGGCGGCAATTATGCACAAGGCGGCTCGCGGGTGTCCAACCCGATTGGCGTGTCCAACAACCCCGCAATTGGCATCACCACCATCCCGGTTACTGAACAAATTGACCGGCTGCTGGCCGACACCCCGACGTTCAATCGTAACGACCTGGTCGCTCTGTGGGCTGGCTCGAACGATGGTTTCGTTCAGTTCGCAACCGTTGCGGCCGGTGCCATTACGCCCCAAGTGGCCTTGGCAGAAATGTCAACCGCAGCCACCCAGTTGCTCGCCCAGATTGACCGCCTGAAGGCCGCAGGTGCACAAAATATTGTGGTCATTACCGTGCCCAACCTGGGGGTCACACCCCAAGCCCAAATTATTGAAGATGGCTCGGTCAGTGGCACACCCGCCCCTGGATCCATTGCCCTGCTCACTGCTCTGTCAGACAGCTTCAACAACACCTTGACATCTGCTGCTGCCAGCAAAGGGGCAGTGATTGTCGACTCGAACAAATTGCTGAGTGCTGTCATTGCCAACCCGGCCCGCTACGGGTTCACTTCCCCCACGCCGCTGCAAGCAGCCTGTGGCAACAATGGCGGCAACGACCCCAACACTTTTTTCAACTCAAGCCTGACCTGCATCCAAGGCGTGAATGCGGCTCCCGACAGCGAACAGCGAATTTTCGCAGACGGCGTACACCCTACTGCTGCCGCGCAGCGCCTGTTTGGAGAGGCAGGATTTGCCGGCCTTCAAGCCGCAAGCCTCAATGGCGTGCTGGCTGTCGCGCCTCTCACACCGATCCGGCAGCATGCCTTGAGCCTGGAAAATCGACTGACCGCCTTGGCCTTGGTGCGAGAGGACGCAACGGGCAAAGCCTCCTTGAGACCAGTGGGCGACACAGAATGGTACGGTGGTGCAGAAATCGGGCAGTTTGAACTGGATGCGCAGCAGGTTCAGGCTGGGCTTGAGTCCGACACGCAAATCGTGAAATTCGGTGGCGACAGAATGATCACCTCGAATGCACTGCTCGGTTTTGGTGTCAGCATTGACCGGGCTCAAACTGACATCGCCAACAATGGTGGCGGCTTCGACAACGACATTGTTTTGGGCACGGTGTTCAGCACCGTGGCTTTGTCCAAATCGTTGTATTTGAATGCGGCCTTGGCTTTTGGACGAATTGATTACGACATCACGCGCCAGTTTACGCTGGGCCCTTCACTTGAACGGTACACCGCAAACACGCAGGGCGATTTCACCTCCGCCCGAGTCGGTTTGGGCAGTATCCACAGCCTGTCGCAGGGGTGGACACTGAATCCTCAAGCCGCCTACACCGTTGAAAAAATTGATCTGCAAGGCTATGACGAATCCACGGGGGCTGCCAGCCTGAGCTTTGGTGACACGCAATACAAGGCTGAACGTGTCAGTTTGGGCTTTCTAATTACCAAGGCACCCAGTGTACGTGGTGGTTGGAGACCCTTGTTGCGCTATTCAATTGAATCCGATCAGAACAACGACGATCTGAAAATTCGAATGGGCCCCAACCAGGGCACTTTGGCCACCATTTTGGCTCCTCGCCCCGATGGCGACTTCCAGCTATTGAGTGTGGGCGCAGCCAAGGAAATTGGGGAAGGTGTGTTGAACATTCAACTGTCCAGTACCCTTGGTCAATCGGGCATTAGCGGGCAAAGCCTGGGAGTCGCCTACAAAGCAGTCTTTTAAAAAAACCGATCAAACTATCAAGAAAAAACCACCGAGGATATTCAATCCCGGCGGTTTTTTCTTGTTTAAACCAGCAAGCGGACAACATGGGCGCTGTAAATTTCGAGTAACAGCCACTGATTTACTTGATCGCCGCAAACGCCCGGTCAATGGCCACTTTCGTGGCTTCAATCACCGCATCATCGTGCGTTACAGAAACAAAACCCGCCTCGTAGGCAGACGGTGCCAAGTAAACACCTGCATCCAGCATGGCGTGGAAGAATTTGTTGAAGCGGTCTCGGTTGGACGCACTGACTTCTGCAAACGTAGTGGGTACTTTTTCGCTGAAGTAAATGCCGAACATGCCCCCAATGCTGTCGGCGCAGAAGGTTTCCCCATGGGCATACGCCACCTGATTGAAAGCTTCCACCAGCTTGCGGGTCTGCGCTTCCAGCGTTTGGTAAAAACCTTCCTGCTTCAACAGGCACATGGTGGTCAAGCCGGCTGCTACAGCAACCGGGTTTCCACTCAAGGTGCCTGCCTGGTAAACCGGACCCAAGGGGGCGATGCAAGCCATGATGTCTTTGCGGCCACCGAAAGCGCCCATGGGCATGCCACCACCAATGATTTTACCCAGTGTGGTCAAATCGGGTGTAATGCCATACACGCCCTGAACGCCTTGCGGGCCAACACGGAAGCCAGTCATCACTTCATCAAAAATCAACACCGCGCCATGCTGCGTGCACAACTCACGCAGGGTGTTCAAAAATTCGTGGCTGGGGCGAATCAGGTTCATGTTGCCGGCTACCGGCTCAACAATCACGCAGGCAATGCTGCTGCCACTGGCCTTGAACAGTTCGTGCAACTGCTCAACATTGTTGTAGTCCAGCACACGCGTGTGTTTCGCAAAATCTTCCGGCACACCGGCAGAAGTGGGGTTTCCAAAGGTCAGCAGACCAGAACCTGCCTTCACCAACAGGCTGTCGGCATGGCCGTGGTAACAACCCTCGAACTTCACAATGGTGTCACGGCCAGTGAATCCACGGGCAAGGCGAATGGCACTCATCGTGGCTTCGGTGCCGGAACTGACCAAACGCACCTGTTCCATTGAGGGCAGCATCTCACAAAGCGTTTCTGCCATCACGATTTCACCCTCTGTGGGCGCGCCGAAGCTCAAGCCACCCACCGCCGCGTCCTGCACGGCCTTGATCACTTCCGGGTGGGCATGGCCCAACACCGCAGGACCCCAGGAACCAATGTAGTCAATGTAACGCTTGTCATCCGCATCCCACACATAAGGGCCATTGGCGCGTTTGAAAAAACGGGGCGTACCGCCCACGGAGCGAAATGCGCGTACGGGTGAATTCACGCCACCAGGAATTGTTTTTTGTGCGCGCTCAAACAGCACTTCATTTTGACTGACCACTACACCACTCATTGTAAAAACTCCAAATTGCTTAATGTTCTGCATTCACTGCATCGACCCACTGCTGCGCTGCACTGCAAACCTGCGCCGCATCGGGTTCCATTCCAAACAAACCATTCACCACTGCGACTGCGTTGGCACCCGCAGAAATCAGTTCGGGCACGCGGTCCAGTGTAATGCCGCCAATTGCCACTGTGGGCACACCCAAAGTACGCGCCTTCGACAACAAATCCAGCTCGGCTTTCACTGCATTTGGCTTGGTTCCGCTGGGGTACATGGCACCGAAAGCCACATAACTTGCGCCATCCAGCACGGCAAGATCTGCCAGTTCAAACTGATTGTAACAAGAAGCGCCGACAACCCACTTCGAACCCAGGCGGCTACGTGCCTGCGCAACGGGCTCATCGGTTTTACCAAGGTGCACACCAACGATGGCTGCGCCTTTAAAATGCGCAAACGCTTCAGAAGAGACATCATTCAAAATAAGGGCTGCATCAAATTTCTCGCACAGGGCATTCAGCTGCCCCACGAACTCAATCAACTCATCGGGTTGCCAATTTTTCTGCCGGCATTGAAACAGGCGAACTCCGCCTTCCAACGCTGCAGCTACGCAATCCACAATCGCGTCCGGTGTCCACAGGGCAGATCGTTCGGGCGTGATGGCATACACCCCATGAATCAATTCACTGGTGTTCATCGCTGGCCTCTTCATCGTCTTCCTCGCCCAAATGCTGCATCAGGTGCATGCGGTCAGGGATCAATTGCCCCTGCCCCACCACAAACCCGTAATTCAGGGCTTGCCAGGTATACTCCAGGCCCAGCTCCACGGCATCCTTCACAGTCAGCCCCTGCCCCAGCCCCACTGCACAGGCACTAGCCAGGGTACAGCCTGAGCCATGGTACTGCGCTGGCAAGCGTTCGCAAGGATACGCAAGCACTGTCTGGCCTTGCACATACAAACGGTTGACCACGTCGCCCGAATCAAGGTGCTCACCTTTCAGCAACACCGCCTTGCAACCCATTTGCAGCAAACGTGCACCTGCCTCATCCACGGTAACGGCGCCCGTGAAAGCCTGTGCCTCAGGCCAGTTCGGTGTCAACAAGTCAACTACAGGGAATAATTCATTTCTGAAACCATCGAACAAGGCCTGACCACCAAAGGAATCTCCGCGGCCAGAAGCACGCACCGGATCAACAACCAGCGGCACATTCGGCCACAATTGCTTGGCTCTCAGGACCGCAGCCACAGCCGCCACACTGCCAAGTACACCGGTTTTAATGGCGCTGGGCGCAATGCCGTCTTCCAGCAAAGCATGGAACTGATCGTCAATCCAGTCAGCCGCGCAAGCCTCAAAGCGCTTTACACCCACGGTGTTTTGCGCGGTCAGGCCAGTCAGCACGGTCAAAGGGTGAGCGCCCAGGGCAGCAATGGTGAGCGCATCGGCCTGCAAGCCAGCGCCAGCGGTGGGGTCTGACGCTGAAAATGTCAGCACCAGCGGTACGGTCTGTGTCATTCAAAACCCAAAAAAAACCGACAACCTTTGTAGTCGGCTGCCAAACTCAGTATTATCCACCCGTTGCAATTTTTTTTCTGGAAGTAGGTCAGAATGAATACTTGGATTTGTTTGATTTGCGGTTGGGTATACGATGAAGCCGCTGGCTTGCCTGAAGAAGGCATTGCGCCCGGTACCAAATGGGATGATGTTCCCCCAAACTGGGTTTGCCCGGAATGCGGTGCCCGCAAAGAAGATTTTGAGATGACTCAGATCTAAAAACCACACCCCATGGATCAATGACCGAACAAAAAACGGACCCTGCCCGCGCGTTTGAAGACCACGCTCCCACGCCGGTCAGGCCCAAGTTTGTTCGGCAACTGGGTCAATTTTCTGTTGGCCTGCTGATTGCCGCATCCCTGCTGCTGGTGGGAGCCCTGTATGCAAAAAACCAATCTGGCGCAATTCGCAATACCCAACTGAACCAGGTCAACCTGGTTGAAAGCCGCATTCAGCAGGAGTTGATCGCACTGAACGGCCCCATTGGTGAACCCCTTCAACCCCAAAGCCTCAAGGCTCTTCTCACGCTGGGCCAACAGGTAAGCCAGCAAAACCGGCACATTCAATGGTTTGGTGCCTTGCACAGCCAAACCTTGCAGGTCTTGCTGACACAGGCCATCGAGGCTTTGTCCCGCCCGGTTGCAGGCATCAATTCAAGCCCCGAAGTGCAACAACAACTGGAAGCGCAAGTTCGACTCGATGCGCTCCCAAAGTTGACCCAACTCAAGGCCCACATTGAGCGAGCCACCAATGGCTATCTTATTTTGCTGTTTGGGCTGGGGCTGCTTTTGGCTTTCATCGGCCTGATTCTTGGCTTTCACTGGTTTACCCATCAAAAAACACTCGCATTGAGCCGCCGAGTCCAAATGCTGAGCCGCGCACTGCACAGTCAACAACAGAACGATCAAAAACGTGAAGGCGCGCATGCCGCATTGGAAGGCGTGCTAAAAGCACTTAGCCAAAACCAGCAACTTGAACACCGTGGCACCCTGATGCAGATTGGCCAACAACTGGAGGAGCTCAACCAGAGCGGCCGGGCAGTGCTTCAGTTTGCAAAATCATTTCACCAGTTGTCCACACAAGGCACCCAAGTGGTGAAGTCAACGCTGAACAGCGAGCAGCGCAACATCAAGGCTGAAAGTCACATGGAAATCATGCAGGCCCAATTGGAAGGCTTGCGTTCCGACATTCGAAGCGCGGCGCAGGGCTTGCGCAAGGCAGGTGAGGTAAGCCGGCAATTGCTGGGGCGGCTGGACGCCACCCAAATGGAACTGACCCTGACCGAACCAGAGAACAATCGCCAGCTTCAGCAACTTGTGGAGCAAAGCCAACAGGCCTTGAAAGAGTCCATTGAAGGCTTGGTGCTGGCCAGCCAGAAAATCAACATGGGCCAGCACGAATCCGACAAACTGGCGGAATACATGGCGGTGAACCAGACCGCCTGGTCCAACCTGTTGAATCAGGTGGAGCAGGTGGCCGAGTCGGCTTCGCAGGAATCAGAAAACGCCTTGCGCCTGGCCAAGCGCCTTATGGACAAAAGCCAGCAGAACCCGCTGACCTTGCCAATCAATGCCAATCGGGATCAGGCAGCCAAAGCACCACCGCAACTGCTTCCCTGACCTGCGGTGCAACCGTAGCAATGGTCACCCACTACAACATCAATAGTGTCCAACGCATTGCGCGTCAAGTCACTCAGTGTCATTGCCTTGCCGCTTGAATCGCGCACCGGCCAGCCCAATTGCTGGTTAAAGTCGCAATCGTACAGCGTGCCTTCATAATCAATCGACACCAGGCTTCGGCACATCACCGCCGCCAGGTTGCTCTCACGATAAGCGCCCTTCAGCGTATTCATGTAGGTCTCGAACGTGCCCTTGCTAATCAAGGTGCTGCCAAAACGGGCAATCGGCATGTTGGTAATCGTGACCAAGCCGGTAAAGCGAATACCAAACTTCTCGAATAGCACCGCCTTGTAATCGGCTTCCAGCGCTTCTTGGGGCGGCGGCAACGCCGGCCCTTGCGGGTTGAAAACCAGGGTCAAGTTCAGTTTGTCGCCATAACCCAGTGCATTCAGTTTCTGAAGCCCTGCGATGCTGGCATCAAACACACCTTTGCCCCGTTGCTTGTCGACATTGTCTTCCAGGTAACAAGGCAGTGAGGCAAAAATTTCCACTTCATTGTCAGCCAGAAACTGCGCCAGGTCTTCATAACCGGGCTCGCTCAAAATGGTCAGGTTGCAGCGGTCAATCACATGCACACCCGCCTTGCGGGCGGCCACCACCAGGCGCTTGAAGCGCGGGTTCATCTCGGGCGCACCACCTGTCAGATCCAGTTTCTTGACCCAACCCTGGTTCATCAACACAATCAACTGGTCAATCTGTTCATCCTGCATCAACTCGGTCCGGTTGGGGCCGGCATTCACATGGCAGTGGGTGCAGCTTTGATTGCACAGATAACCCAGATTGACCTGAATGGTCTCCAGGTTCAAGCGCTTGACGCTTGGGAAGGTGGTACTTTTCAACAAATGAACGACTGAGTGCATGTAGGCTCCGGTTTCTGTGCGCCGCGCGGTTATTTCGTTTTGAGATAATGAGAGAATCAAGACTCTCGATCAAGGTCGTTGCGGTTTAATTATCGCGTTAATTCATAGTAACAAACTTACGGAACTTCATTCGCTCAAGCCATGATTCAAGTTACAGTCAACGGTGAAAATCGTGAAATGCCCGAGAACAGCACCGTGGCCCAACTGGTGGAAGCCCTTGAACTGACCGGCAAACGCATCGCCGTCGAATTGAACGGCGAGATTGTCCCAAAAAGCCAGCACGCGGCCACACCGATTCAGCCCGGTGCAAGCCTGGAAATCGTAGTGGCAGTGGGCGGCGGATAAATCCTCAGGAGCAGTACCCAATATGCAGAATACCCAAGACACATGGAAAGTCGGCAGTCGCGAATTCACCAGCCGTTTGCTGGTGGGCACCGGAAAATACGCCAGCCTGGACGAAACCCGCGAAGCCATTACAGAAAGCGGCGCTGAAATTGTCACTGTGGCCATTCGCCGTACCAACATTGGTCAAAACGCAGGCGAAGCCAGCCTGCTGGATTACATCCCACCCAGCCAGTTCACTTACCTCCCCAACTCTGCGGGCTGTTACACCGCCAAAGACGCAGTACGCACTCTGCGGCTGGGACGTGAACTTCTGGATGGCCACAACCTTTGCAAACTTGAAGTGCTGGGCGACCCCACCAACCTGTACCCCGACATGGAAGAAACCCTGATAGCTGCCAAAGAACTGGTGGCTGACGGTTTTGACGTCATGGTGTATTGCTCGGATGACCCAATTTACGCGCGCAAGCTGGAAGACGTGGGCTGCCTGGCCATCATGCCACTGGCCTCACTCATCGGTTCCGGCATGGGCATTTTAAACCCGTGGAACATCAACCTGATCCTTGAGAAGGCACAGGTGCCCGTGATTGTGGATGCAGGCGTGGGCACCGCTTCCGATGCAGCGATTGCCATGGAACTGGGCTGTGCCGGCGTGTTGATGAACACCGCCATTGCCAAGGCGAAAAACCCGGTGCAAATGGCGCGTGCCATGCGTTTGGCTACACAGGCAGGAAGGGAGGCCTTTCTTGCAGGTAGAATGCCGAAAAAGTTTTACACGGCCAGCCCCTCTTCCCCTGTGGAAGGCGTTATTTCTTCCAGCACAAAATGACAGACCAAACCCCTGACAATCCATTTCGCGACCAACACATCAAAAGTTTTGTGAAACGTCGGGGGCATATTTCCCGCGCCCAGGAAAGGGCCGTTGAAGAAGGCATGCCCAGGTGGGGCATTCCCTACAGCGCGCAAACGCCGATTGATTTCGAAGCGCAATGGGGCACCACTGGTCAGCCCAACTGGCTTGAAATAGGCTTTGGCATGGGTGAAACAACCGCCAAAATTGCGGCAGCCCATCCACAGGTGAACTACCTCGGGGTTGAAATCTACACCGCAGGCGTGGGTTCGTTGCTGAAAAAAATCGAAGAAGAAGGCATTGCCAACATTCGTGTCATTTCCCACGATGTGGTGGATGTACTGCGCGACATGATTCCCGACCACAGCCTGGACAAGGTGCTGCTATATTTTCCTGACCCCTGGCGCAAGGCCCGCCACCACAAGCGCAGGCTGATTCAACCGGAATTTGTGGCCAAGCTTGCCAAAAAAATGAAGCCCGGTGGCCTGCTGCACTGCGCCACCGACTGGGAAAACTACGCCCATCACATGCACGACGTGCTGAGCGTGGCCCCCGACTGGCAGAACACAGTCAGCACGCCCTTCTCGCCAAGACCTGAAGACCGCCCGCTGACCAAGTTTGAAAATCGGGGTTTGAAACTGGGTCACGGTGTCTGGGACCTGCTCTACCGGGTTCGTTAAATCCGTCAGCCTCACCAGTTTCGGGGAACTGAACAGTTACCTCCCCTCTTGCGGTATGTCACAGACCGCAGCGGTTTGATTTAATTGGGATCGATTCAAGCAACCTTGTGACGGCATGCTTTCAACACAACCAACCGGCTTGCTGCGTGCCCTTTTTTCCAAAAGGGCCAGCCTTTCACTGAACGCACGTACATTGCTGGTGTGTCTGGAGGCTCTCTTCGTGTTGTGTCTCTGCCTGTATGTCATCTTGAATAAGCAGATCGCCACCCAGCATGAAGACAAGATCGAGCGGCTGCTGTATGACAAGGCACTGGCCATTCACCAGGTCAACACCCCAGACACCAACACAGACACCCAATTCGCCCCGGTTTTTTACCACCAGGGCAACCTGCAGGAAGCACAGTTCACACAGCACTGGCCCAAAGCCTGTCACCCTGTATCCGCAGGCGCCACTTCAAAAATTCAGCAATTCAGGTGCGAAAATGGTGTTCGTCTTCATGCCCTTCAAACCCAACTAAACCCCGAGCAGGTACAAAGCGCGCAGGTCACCCTGTGGGCAGTGCACACGGCTGGCCTTTCAATGCTGAGCATGCCTGTGCATGAAGCCATTGGGCTGGCCCTGCTGGTGTTGACCATCAGCGCACTGTGCAGCCGATGGATCAGCCATTCCATCACCCAGCCGCTTGCTGAAATTACCGCCAGCGCCGAACACATGTCAGCTGGCCACTACGACTGGCGACTCCCAGACAATCCGATACCGGAAATCAACCAGCTTGCCACCACCTTCAACCACATGGCCAAAAGCCTGCAGGAGAGGGACAAGGTCATTCGCCGCACCGCCTACAAAGACCAGTTGACCGGGCTGGACAACAGGGCCTTTCTCAGTCTCGCCTTGCGGGAACGAACACAATCCGCCCGAGAACCCCTGTCCATCGTGGTGTGGGGCATAGACAACCTGGACAACATCAACGAAGTACTGGGCCATGAAGTGGCCGACAAGGTGCTGGTGAAAGTTGCCCGCAAGGCGGCAAGGGTGTGCCGCGAAAACCTGGTTATCGCCCGGCTGGAAGGCAATGTATTTTGCATGCTGCTGCCCCGCGCCTTGCTGGAAGCAATGCTGAAAAAACACTGCATCAAGCGCTTGCTGCATGGTTCTTTGAGGGTTCAGAATTACCAGCTCGACATACAAAGCCATGCCGGGCTTGCGCACTATCCCGAACACGGTGAATGCCCCGACAGCCTGATGCGCCGCGCGGAAATTGCACGCCAGCTCGCCAAGAAAACACGGCAGACCTGCATTGTGTTTGAACCCCGTCTGGAACAGCGCTCGGCCAACAGGCTTGAACTGGTCGCGCAACTGCGCAAAGCCATCAACGAGCAGGAATTCTGCCTGTACTTTCAGCCCAAACTGAACCTGCGGACCAACAGCATCAACCAGGCCGAAGCCCTTTTGCGCTGGAACCACCCCACGCGCGGCGTCATTGCCCCCGGTGGTTTCATAGAATTGGCTGAACAAACCGGCATGATCAAGGAAATCACGCGGCTGGTTTTTCGCCAAACCTACAGCATCATCGCCCTGTGTACGCAGCAAAACATTCGCCTGTCGCTCAACCTTTCCGCGCTCGACCTGGAAGACAACAGCCTGGTCGACTTTGTGTCGCAGTTGCATGAACAACAACCCGATGCCGCCCGCCACATGGTGCTGGAAATCACGGAAAGCGCGGCCATGCGCGACCCGGAACAGGCGCTGGAAATTCTCAACGAACTCGCAGCGATGGGATTTCAAATCTCGATTGATGATTTTGGTACCGGGTATTCCTCACTGGCTTACCTGAAACGCTTTCCAGTCACCGAGCTTAAAATCGACCGCTCACTGGTACAGGGGGCCGACCTTGACACTGACGGGCAAATCATTCTTGAATCCACCATCGAAATGGGCCACATCATGGGTTTGTTGGTCACCACCGAAGGCGTTGAGACACAAGCCGAATTTGACCTGGTCAAAAAACTGGGAGCCGATTATGTGCAGGGCTTCTGGTTGTCCAAGCCCATGCCGTTCGAGGAATTCAAGCTGAAACACCTTGTAGGCAACCACGACGAACTGGTCCCATACATTTAAACGCATATTTAGTTTTGTCTTTTCAAGCAAGTTTTACCTGATGTGCTGCGGCTTCGATATGATGTCGTGATGACAATTCACACAAAGCAGCATCCCGTGAAAATGAAACAATTCGACGTTGCAATCATCGGCAGCGGCCTGGCCGGCCTGACCACAGCCCTGCAACTGGCAGACAAACTCAAAGTGGCCATCATCTGCAAACGATCCGTCTCCGACTCGGCTAGCCGCTGGGCACAAGGGGGCATCGCCGCGGTTCGCGACCCCGCAGACAGCGTGGAAGAACACGTTCAGGACACCCTGGTGGCCGGTGGTGGGCTGTGTGAACGCGATGCCGTGCAGTTCATTCTTGAAAATGCATCCAAATCAATTGACTGGCTGGTTGAACAGGGCGTGCCCTTCTCTCGCGAAGACGAAGAAGGCCCCAGTAACACAGAGCCCAACGGTTTTCACCTGACGCGCGAAGGTGGCCACAGCCGCCGGCGCATCCTGCACGTGGCCGATGCCACGGGCGACGCCGTACAGAACACGCTGGAAGCCAAAGCGCGCAACCACCCCAACATTGAATTGTTCGAGCACCACATGGTGATCGACCTCATCACGGGCGACCGTCTGAGCGAAAAAAAGGCCGGCATTCTCGGTGCCTACATTCTGGATGAACAATCTCAGCGTGTACTCACCCTGACCTGCCCCTACATCGTGCTGGCCTGTGGTGGCGCAGGCAAGGTGTACAACTACACCACAAACCCCGACACAGCCACCGGCGATGGCATTGCCATGGCCTGGCGCGCGGGCTGCCGAATTTCCAATATGGAATTCATCCAGTTCCACCCGACCTGCCTGTACCACCCCTATGCCAAAAGCTTTTTGATTACCGAAGCCGTACGGGGCGAAGGTGGCCTGCTCAAGCTGCCGGATGGCACCCGCTTCATGCCCGAACACGACGAGCGCGCCGAACTGGCACCGCGCGACGTGGTGGCGCGCGCCATCGACTTTGAAATGAAAAAGCGCGGCCTGGATTGCGTGTACCTGGACATCAGCCACGAGCCCGAAGAAAAGCTGAAAAAACACTTCCCGACCATTTACAAGCGCTGCCTTGAACTGGGCATCGACATCACCAAGCAAGGCATTCCGGTGGTGCCAGCGGCCCACTACACCTGTGGTGGCGTAGTGACCGATCACAATGCGCGAACTGACATTCCCGGCTTGTATGCCGTCGGCGAAACAGCCTATACCGGCCTTCACGGTGCAAACCGGCTGGCCAGCAACAGCCTGCTGGAATGCGTGGTACTGGGCCAGGCTGCAGCCAACCACATTCTCACCAAACCCCACCGCGAAACCATGGGCCTGCCCGATTGGGATGAAAGCAGGGTGACCGACCCCGACGAAGAAGTGGTGATTTCACACAATTGGGCCGAACTTCGCCAAACCATGTGGAACTACGTGGGCATTGTGCGCACCGACAAACGCCTGGAACGTGCCCAGCACCGCATTCAACTGCTGCGTGAGGAAATTTTGGAGTTCTACAGCAACTTCCGGGTGAGCCGCGATTTGCTTGAACTGCGAAACCTGGTGGATGTGGCAGATCTGATTGTGACCAGCGCCCTGAGCCGCAAGGAAAGCCGCGGGCTGCATTACAGCAGCGACTACCCGGGCACCTTGCCCAAGGCATTTCCGACGGTGTTGCAGCGACCGAAAAAGCGTTAAGTCTGACGTCTGTTAAGGACACCGCGCGGCGTGCCTTGTCCGTTGCGCGAGTTGTACCAGGCTTCTGTTTAGGCCTCCCCAGCGTGCCTTGCCCAATCCCGCATTGATCGCGAAGCCTCTGCTATATGCCTTCCCAGCGTGCCTTGCTCAATCCTGCACAGAAAACCGCTTAATCCCTTGTTGAATTGATTCTTGCTCACCGAATCAGGCAAAACACACGGCCTGATTCGGAGTCGGCTTGCAGCCGAACGCAGCGAATCAATTCCACCGGGACGGTTTTCTTGAATGTGCAGGACAAGCAAGTGCACTGCCGGGAGGCTTACTCACAACCGGTTCGCGCAGGCGACTGCTTAAGAGCCGCGCCGATGGATATCATCACCAGTGCAAGCCCCTCAACACTGGCGGACGACTCACTGCCGCAGGAGCGAATTAACCGCCACATGCCATTGCGCCGCCAGTGCCAACCAGTCGCAATTGTTGCCCACTCGCGCAAGATCACAATCAAGGTCGGTGTTTGCCCAGTCAGCGCGAATTCCAGTCGCTTGCCATTCAAGAAAACCTGCCCGTTTGAATTCACATGCGACGTTCGGCTGCAAGCCGGCAACACACTCGACCGTCTTTTTTGTCGAGTGTGTTGAGTCAGTGTGAATTTCAAAAAGGGATCAACAGGTTTTCAGGCAAGCGACTGGAATTCGCGCTGACTGGGCTTTTCATACCCGCAGGTGGTTGCTCACAATTCGCGCCGAGTGCGCACAAACTGCACCGAGGCATGCAATCCAGCGGAGATTGACGCTTAATCCAGCACTCGCAGTGAATAGTCCACCGCCGCAATGTCCTTGGTCAACGAACCAATCGAAATGCGGTCAACGCCAGTTTCGGCAATGGCCCGTACCGTGTGTTCATTGACCCCACCCGAGGCTTCCAGAATAGCGCGCCCTTGGTTCAGTTCAACCGCGACCCGCATAGCTTCCAAACCAAAGTTGTCTAGCAACACTGACTTGGCGCCAGCCTGCAGGGCTTCTTCCAGTTGCACCAGGCTTTCCACTTCGATTTGAACCGACACATGGGCAGCCCCCAAGGCGTCGGCATTGGCCAGCACTTGCGCAATACCGCCCGCCGCGGCAATGTGGTTTTCCTTGATCAAAATGCCGTCGTACAAAGCCAGTCGCTGATTCAGACCACCGCCCACGCGCACTGCATATTTTTGGGCCAGACGCATGCCGGGCAAAGTTTTACGAGTATCCAGAATAGACGACTTGGTGCCTTCGATCAGTTGCACAAAGTGACGGGTTCGTGTGGCCACAGCGCTCAGCGACTGAAGGTAATTCATGGCAGAACGTTCTGCCGTCAGCAAAGGGCGCGCAAAGGCTTCAATCTCACAGACCACCGTCCCCGGCTGCACTTCCTGACCTTCCGGCACCTGCCAACGCACCAATGCGTCCGCACACAAAGCGTTGAACACCCCGTTGAACCAGTCCTGCCCGCACACCACGGCCTTGTCGCGGCACAGCAATTGCGCCTTGCAACGCTTGCCTTCCGGCACCAGCAAACCGGTCCAGTCGGTGTTGCCCATGTCTTCGGCAATCGCGTCGTGTACATTTTTCAGCAAGGCCAGTTCAAGCGCAGGTCCGAATGATTGAAACAGTTCTGAACGGCTCATGCTGGTCCCACTCCCTTGTGCGCCTGTTCCAAACGGGCTTGTCCACGCGGGCCGGAAATACCATGTACTTTCGCAAAGTCGAGCATGCGGTCAATGCATCGGTAAGCCTGTTTTCCCAAATCAGGGTCAACGTGCACTTCGCCAAGCCCGGTATCAAAACCGGTTTTCAGCACATCCCGCAGGTTCTTCAGGCCGTTCATAGCCATCCACGGGCAATGCGCACAGCTTTTACACGTGGCGGAATTGCCTGCAGTGGGGGCTTCAATCAGCATTTTTCCAGGCGCCAGTTGGCGCATCTTGTGAAGAATGCCATTGTCGGTGGCCACAATAAAGGTGTTAACTCCCGGGGTTTGCGTGGCCTTGATCATTTGCGTGGTTGAACCCACCACATCTGCCAATGCCACAACATCAGCCGGGGATTCTGGGTGCACCAGCACCATGGCATCAGGATGCAGGGCTTTCAACATGACCAGTTCTTCGGCCTTGAATTCATCATGCACCAGGCATGAACCCTGCCACAGCAGCATGTCTGCCCCGGTCTGCGTCTGAATGTATTGCCCCAAGTGCCGGTCAGGTGCCCAAATGATTTTGTGCCCTTGGTCATGCAAGTGGCCAACAATGTCCAGCGCAATGCTGGAGGTAACCATCCAGTCTGCCCGCGCTTTCACAGCCGCACTGGTGTTGGCGTATACCACCACGGTGCGATCGGGATGCTGATCACAAAATGCATTGAATTCGGCTGAGGGGCAACCCAGATCGAGCGAACAGGTGGCATCCAGGTCCGGCATGAACACCCGTTTTTCGGGATTCAGGATCTTGCTGGTTTCACCCATGAAACGCACGCCCGCCACCACGAGGTTTTGCTGCTTGCTTTCACGTCCAAAACGCGCCATTTCCAGGGAATCCGATACACACCCACCTGTTTCTTCGGCCAAATCCTGCAATTCTGCGTTCACGTAGTAGTGCGCGACCAGCACCGCATCCCGGGCTTTGAGCAACTCTTTGATTTCGGCTTTCAACGATGCGCGTTCTTGCGCATCCGGTTGGGCAGGGACACGCGCCCACGCCTGGGAAGGCTTGCAACTGAGTGAGGGGTTGGCCTGATTGGGCAGATCGAACTCCACCGGCTTGATGTCTACTTGATTCACGAAACTCTCGATCAATGGCGCAGAAAGCACGCATTTTACTCTCTTGCAGCCAGAAAATCCTGCCAATCCAGACCGAAGGCATTTGCTGAACTTTTATCGAATGTACGTCACTCAAACGAAGCATTTCCGCAATGCGACAGCGCTCAATGCTTTACGTCCTTAGTCCGTTGTCTTTTCATGTCCTCATATCTCTTGGAGCATACTTCATGTTGAAGCAATCCGTTAAATCACTTTCTATTCTGGCTGCGTTGTTGTCCATGCACTCTGTTGCATCTGCGACTTGTCAAGGTAGCGACTGTCAAGTTGAAGTCGAAGCCAATGTCGACTTTGATGGTCACTACCACCTCAGCCCCAGCCACAATGGCATCTACATTCAAAGCAACACCGGCACCAACACCGCCATTGTTGACCTGCAAAACGTTGTCATGCGCGACAACGGTGCTGTATCCGGCGCAGCACAGGCTGTGGGCAACAACATTGCCATTTCCCTCAGCTCTTCTTCCAAAGTGCCTGTGCGTCATGTGTCTCAAGGTAACTATGGTGACCAGTTGGCCACGGTCAGCCTGATCCAGCACTCTGCCTCCAAAACCGGTGAAGTGAACATTGAAGCGGTATCCATCGGCAACAACTTCAGCCTCAGCCTGGACAACGCCACACTGGCCGAACTGTCTGTTGCACAGTGCAACGTGAGCGACAACGTGGCACTGGCTGAATTCCGCTTTGACCCCACCAAGTTGACTGCATCTGCAACAGCCGTAGGCAACAACATTTCAATTGGCGCCGTACGTCCTTAATTGAACTTTTTCATCCCCGGCATCAACCCATAGCACAACAGTTCGGCACAGCAGTTCGCCTTACAGATTGCCGGGGGTGACTTCTTCCCAGTCACCCGCCAGTCCAACACCGGAAACAGCCCAATGAAAAAGCTCAGCCTCATCGTCGCAATGCTCCTGGCACCCACTTCTGCAACTTTTGCTCAAACCTTTGAAGGCAATGTCAGCTCGTTTGAAACTCCTTTTGGCATGCGCAGCGTCACCGACATTGACTCGCCCGCCGCAACCCGTCGCGACGAGAATTTCAACCGCACCCAAGTGCAAGCCCCAGGTTTTGGTTTCGCATCCACCGCCATCGGCAACCTGATCAATGTTCAGACCGAGGGCAGCAATAACACAGTCGTCATCAACGCAACACAGATCAACAACGGCAGTCAGAACGCATCCATTGACGGCGGCTTCTGAAACCGCGTCGCACTTGAATACACAAAGGCCCACTATGTTTCGCTATTCCGCTCTTAAGCTTGCCTTCATCACCGCACTGGCTGCCACTGGCAGTGCTTGCACCACCCTGCCTTCTTTCAGCAAGGCCGAGTACGTTAGCGCCTTTGACGGGGCCAGCGTGATGGAAAACAAAACCCGGTACAGCCAGGCGCTTGAGTGCCTGAAGCCCATGGTGGGCGGTCGTGGCCCCAATGCAAAGCGTTTCGCAGTGGGCCGGGTGAGCGACTTTACGGGCAAGGAAGACCTGGTCAACGGCAAACGTTTAACGCAAGGTGCGGCACTGATGGTCATCTCGGCGCTGGCAAAAACAGGTGTGCCCATGGTTGAACGTTTTGACACATCAATTGCCGACATGGAGTTGAAGTACTCCGACAACAAACTGATTACCGACAACCCCGACAGCAAGGCCCACCGCCAGATTTTCTCCGGTTCCCTGCCCGGCTCCGACTTTCACATCGTGGGTGGCATCACCGAAGTCAACTACAACATTCGCAGCGGCAGCCTGGAGTCTTCAATCCGTTTTATTGGAGCTGCGGCACGCTACTTTGTCATGAACGTTGCAGTGGATCTGCGGGTTGTAAACACCAAAACACTGGAAGTGGTGAATACACAAAGCCTGCAAAAGCAAATCATAGGTACCGAATTGAGTGGCGGCTACTTCCGCCTGTTCTCCGATGGCCTGGTTGACGTGAATGCAGCAGAACGCACACAGGAACCCATTCAAAAAGGCGTGCGCATGGTGATTGAACAAGCTGTGTTCAACATGCTGACCGAAATGAATAACCTGCCCGCGCAAAACTGCGCAAGGTTAAGCACCGCCAATCTGGAAAGCGAGCAAGAAACCCAGGCAGCCGCGGCACCTATGCCCGTTAATCAGCGCAGCAACAATCCAATTGTATTGACACCGCCACCCGCACTGAACGCCTCCAGGCAGGGTGAAAATGTCAGCATTGATTCGTATACAGGTGAAATTGTCAGACCTGCCCCATCGGCAGCAAGCTCGCCGTCAGCCGCCAACAGCAACCGTGCAGCAGCCCCGCAAAGCGAAGTGACAGAACTGAAAGGTCTGTTTGGTACTGGTAGTACACCCCAGGAACCCGCTTCAACCTCCAATACAACCCGGGAAATGCAGGAAAAACTGCTGTGGGGGAGCCGCCCACAAATTCGCTGAAAGCACAGCGGCTCTCCAAGGCAGGCGGGTAGCCTGCAAAGCAGCCCCGACATACTGTGGTCAAAAACAAAAAGCCTCAAGAAACACTTCTTGAGGCTTTTTTTTACTTAGTCACAGACAGATCCTGACAGAGTGTAAATCCGTCGCCTTTGTTTATTCAGCTTGGTCTTTTGCGCTGTCAGATTCGCTGATTGGCGTGGCCAGAATTTTATCAATCCGTTTCTGGTCCATGTCCACCACTTCGAAACGCCAGCCCTGCCATTCCACCACTTCACCCGTGCTGGGCAAGCGTCCGGAAAGCAACATGACCATGCCGCTCAGGGTGTGGTAACGGCCTTTCTCTTCCTCGGGTACACTCTTGATGTTCAGGGTGTCTTTCAGTTCAAGAATGGCGATAGCACCATCCAGCAGCCAGGAACCATCTTCCCGTTGCACCGCCCAAGAGTCTTCCTTGTTGTGGGGCGTGAATTCACCCGTGAGTGCTTCCATCAGGTCATGAAGCGTCACAATGCCTTCGAGTTCGCCGTACTCATCAATCACAAAGGCAATGTCCATGTTGTTGCTGCGGAACTGAGTCAGCAATTCCATGCCTGTCAGGGTTTCAGGCACAAATACGCACTGCTGCAAATTGGACGCGAAATCAGGCATTTCACCTTGCGCGGCATAGGCCAGGGCCTGCTTGGCGTGAATCACACCAATCAGATTGTCCAGATTGCCATCAACCACCGGGAAACGGGAATACTGCGACTCAATGACCCGCTTCAGGTTTTCTTCCTGCGGCAAACGAATGTCCAGGTACAGTACATCCGAACGCGGAATCATCAAGGAACCCAGCTGGCGATCGTCCAAGCGGAACACATTGCGCAACATGGTGTGCTCGCTACTTTCGATGACGCCTGACACAGAACCTTCGTCCAGCATGGCGTGAATTTCTTCTTCAGTCACGCCGTTGTCCATGTTTTCTTTCACACCCATCATGCGCAGCAAGCTGCGGGTAGAAAATGACAGGAACATCACGAACGGGCGGGTTGCAATGGCCAGAATATGCATGGGGCGGGCCACCAGGCGCGCAATGGCCTCTGGGTTAAGCTGGCCCAAACGCTTGGGCACCAGTTCGCCGACCACAATGGCCACATAAGTCACGCCGATCACCACGATGGCTGTGGAAACAACATCCGTCAGGGCCACTTCCAGGCCAAAAGTTTGAAGCCAAAGCGCCAATGGCTTTGCAAGCACAGCTTCACCCACAATACCGCTGAGCACACCGATCGAGGTAATGCCGATTTGCACTGTGGACAAAAACTTGGTGGGATCTTCCGACAATTTGACAGCTACTGCTGCTGATTTATCGCCTTCTGCCGCTAACTTCACCAAACGAGCCTTACGGGCCGTCACCAATGCGATTTCCGACATGGCAAACAGGCCATTGGTCACAATCAAACCTAACAGGATCAGCACTTCCATGCTTGTTCTCCCTGGTTGGTGAACGCAACAATGCCATCAAACCTTACGCTTGAATGGGCGGTATCAGACTGGAGAAACTGCGCGTGAGGATGCGCGAAAGACTCAATGAGGGGGGTTGCCAATGAAGGCGTGGTGAAGTTTGAACAACTTCGACAACTGGAACTATCCATAAACGGTCGGGAAAGGCCCGAGCACTCCTGTAAGAAAAAAACACCGCCTAATCGTACAAAGACGACGGGGCGGTGTCAATTTTTCTTTTAAAAATCAGGTCTTGTGGTAAATCTCAGACCCTTTCTTGATGAACTCGATGGATTTCTCCTGCATTCCCTTGTTCAGCGCTTCTTTTTCAGAAACACCCAGCTTTTCAGCGTACTCGCGCACATCCTGTGTAATCTTCATCGAACAGAAATGCGGTCCGCACATGGAGCAGAAATGCGCCACTTTCATGCTCTGCTTGGGCAAGGTTTCGTCGTGGTATTCACGCGCCGTGTCTGGGTCCAGGCCCAGGTTGAACTGGTCGTCCCAACGGAATTCGAAACGCGCTTTTGAAAGCGCATTGTCGCGAATCTGCGCGCCGGGGTGGCCTTTGGCCAAATCGGCAGCGTGGGCCGCAATTTTGTAGGTGATGATGCCGTCTTTCACATCCTTCTTGTTGGGCAAACCCAAGTGCTCTTTAGGCGTGACGTAACACAGCATGGCGCAACCATACCAGCCGATTTGTGCCGCACCAATGCCGCTGGTGATGTGGTCGTAGCCTGGGGCAATGTCGGTAGTCAAAGGGCCGAGGGTGTAGAAAGGGGCTTCATGGCATTCCTTCAACTGAATGTCCATGTTTTCCTTGATCAACTGCATGGGCACATGACCCGGGCCTTCAATCATCACTTGCACGTCGTGCTTCCAGGCAATTTGGGTCAGTTCACCCAGGGTGCGCAGTTCGCTCAACTGGGCTTCGTCGTTGGCGTCCCACACAGAACCGGGGCGCAGGCCATCGCCCAGCGAGAAGCTGACGTCGTAGGCCTTCATGATTTCGCAAATGTCTTCGAAATGCTCGTACAGGAAGCTTTCCTTGTGATGCGCCAGGCACCACTTCGCCATGATTGAACCACCACGGCTCACAATGCCGGTCATACGGCTTGCTGTCATAGGCACATAGGCCAGGCGCACACCTGCATGAATGGTGAAGTAATCCACGCCCTGCTCGGCTTGCTCAATCAACGTGTCACGGAAAATTTCCCAAGTCAGGTCTTCGGCCTTTCCGTTTACTTTTTCCAGCGCCTGGTAAATTGGCACGGTGCCGATTGGCACTGGGCTGTTGCGCAGAATCCATTCACGGGTTTCGTGAATGTGCTTGCCAGTTGACAGGTCCATGACTGTGTCGCCACCCCAACGGATGGACCAGGTCATTTTTTCGACCTCTTCACCGATGGATGAAGACACGGCAGAGTTGCCAATGTTGGCGTTGATCTTGACCAAAAAGTTGCGACCAATAATCATCGGCTCGACTTCAGGGTGGTTGATGTTCAAGGGAATGATGGCGCGGCCACGGGCAATTTCATCGCGCACGAATTCGGGCGTGATTTGCTGTGGAATGGACGCCCCAAACGACTCACCGGGGTGCTGACGGGTCAGCAGATCCACCATTTTCGCGCCAATTTTTCCACCAGCGTGCTTCAGGCTTTCAATGTAGTCCTGGCGGCGCAGGTTTTCGCGAATGGCCACGTATTCCATTTCAGGCGTAATGATGCCTTGGCGCGCATAGTGCATCTGCGTCACGTTCTTGCCTGCCTTGGCCTTGCGGGGCTTGCGTTGCAGGTTGAAGCGCAGCTCGGTCAGCTTGGGGTCGTGAAGGCGCTCGATGCCGTATTCGGAACTGGGGCCAGTCAGCAAATCCGTGTCATTGCGTTCTTCAATCCACGCATTGCGAATGGCTGGCAAGCCGGAACGGATGTCAATTTTTGCATTCGGGTCTGTGTAAATGCCTGAGCAGTCGTACACATAAATGGGTGGGTTTTTCTCGCCACCAAACGATGTGGGGGTGTCGTCTTGTGAAATTTCACGCATGGGCACTTGAATGTCGGGGCGCGAGCCCTGCACGTACACCTTGCGGGAATTGGGAAGTGGCTGAACCGCGGCTTCGTCCACCTTGGCGGTTGCGGCGAGGAAATCTGGATTGGCGCTCATGAGAACTCCTAGTTGGGCGTAAATCAATTTGCTGGGTGCAGCAGAAACATTCCACCCAGCCACCCAAAAAGGCAAAGCCAGTGAAGCGCTTCCTGCGAACAGCATTATCTGCACAGGTATGAGGGTTTTTCTCACCCGGCAACAATTTGCCAGGACCCCTGCGTTAAACTTCAGTAAGCTCAAAGTATAGGCCCGCGCCAGCCGCAGCTCAACATCGGTTTGCACAAGGCGCTCTTTTTGTTCAACTTTATCGGATCACGCAATTTCATGGGCAACAGACTCAGTTCAATCACCACCCGCACTGGCGACGACGGCACCACCGGGCTGGCCGACGGCAGCCGTTTGGCGAAAAACGACCTGCGGGTGCACGCCATGGGCGACGTGGACGAGCTGAACTCGCACCTTGGCCTCATTTTGACCGAACCGTTGCCGGAAAGACTGGCCACTGAGCTGACCCGCATTCAACATGACCTGTTCGACCTGGGCGCTGCCCTGTGCATGCCGGGCTTTGATGTGTTTCCACCGCAAGCCGTGGCCCGCCTTGAAGACCTGATCAAGGAATTCAACGAACCACTGCCCCGCCTGGAAGAATTTATTTTGCCCGGTGGCAGCAAGGCCTCGGCTTACACCCACATTGCGCGCACGGTGTGTCGCCGGGCAGAACGCGTGCTGGTGGACTTGAACCAGAAATCAGAGTTGCCCAAAGACCTGTTGCTTTATTTGAACCGTTTGTCTGATTTTTTGTTTGTGGCCTCGCGCTGGATTCACCACAAAAAGGGTGTGCGCGATGTGCAATGGAAAAAAGGCTTCAACCGACCCCAAGAATAAGCCGGATTCAGGCTGGCCAGGTGCTCCCGAAGGGATGCACCGTGCAAACAATAACTACTTGAACTCCGCCTTTTCGATTGAATCAGACGTTTCTTGATCGATCTTTTCGGTTTCTTTGGGTGGGTAGAAAAACTCACGCGGTGAAGCAAAAAACCGCTTGGCAATTCGCCCGGCCAGTGAAAGACTTTCCAGTTTGCGAACCCCGCGCGCGCGCAGCGCCGTGAAAAACGCCAGGCTAAAGCTGACCCCCAGGTTCACCATGCCAATCAGAAGCACACCGGCCACTGCAATGGCCACGTCCAGCCCGCTGACCAGGAATTCCTGCGCCTGAAAGCCATAGGCCATGTTGGCCGCCGCAAAAGTAATGTGGCGTATGTCAATCGGCAAGCCCAGGATCAAACCCACAAAGCCAGCCGAGCCCAACATGCAACCGAAGAAAAAGTTGCCAGCCAATGCGCCTGTGTGTTTGCTCAGGTAGTCAGCCAGTTTGTTCAAACGCACTACGCCAAGTTGATTGCGCAGCCAGGGTACTTTGCGAATTCTGTCGGGCACACGGTAATAAATTGACAGGTTGTCGTAGTAGCCCGCAATAACACCAGCCAGAAACAGGAATACCCCGGCGATGGCCGCATGTGGCAAAGCCGCCGACAGCAAAGGGTGCAATTCCATCAACATCTTCTCGCCCTTTTCAAGCTCAATCGGGGGCGAGCTTAACAGCACCGTCAGTGCCAGCGCCACGATCGTCGCGGTGGCAAATGCAGGCAGCACATTCCCCCAGATCGAGATGAATTGCGTACGTGCGACCTGGGTGATCAATTCAACCACCCGTTCTGCAGAGCTTAGCCTGCCATTGGCCGCATCCACAGCCGATGCAATTCGGGCTGCCGTCATGGCAGGCTGCTTGGTTGCAATCGTAAAGCCCAGCAAGTGAATCACCACAAAACCAATGCCGTAATTCAAACTGAAAAACACCGCTTCCCAGAAGGGTGGCAAGTGCCAACCCGATATCACTGCCTTGAACAGGGACAGAAACGCAATAATGACCCCGGCCCCCATGGCCGCACGGGCCATTTTCCAGTATTCGGAACGGGTTTCAGTGGCATATTTTTCACCCGACTGACTGGCATGTTCCGTAATGCGAAGCGCCAGTTTGTCGGTCAGGCCTCGCCACAGGTCACTGATCGAGTGCTTGCGGTTTTCTTCACGGGTCAATGTACAAAAAAACTGGACACAGGTGGCTACACGGTCTTCTGTGGGTAGAGCCCCCAGTAGTTGAAGCAACCTGCGCATTCGGTTGATCGACTGTTCCAGCCGAATCAACTGCATGCTCAAAGTGACCGAAATACCGTGTACGCGGGACTGGGCATAGGCCTTCTTGATCTGCATCTGGCACTGGTCCAGAAGCACATCAAGGTGATCTCCCAACGCGTTCAAAGGCTCCATATTGCTGAGTTTCTGGTGCGCCTGCGCAATCATGTTGCGAAGCTCCAGGTGTTGCTCCACAAATGGCGAGGTATGCCGCTCGGCAATGCCCAGGCAGCGAACCACTTCGGAATCAATACCCAAGGCGGCAATTCTCACGGCGAGCATTTCCATGGCTTCCAGCATTTCGTGCTGAATGCGCTTCCACAAGGGGATTGCCGGGTCCAGCCACTCAAGCACGGCAAACAGCCGGGCCCAACTGGCCACGCTGATGGCTTCAAGCCACTCGTGGTCGTCTGCCTTGGTAAACATCAGGCTAAGGGATTCCCGCACAGTCTTGTCCTCAACAGTGGCGGGTAGCAGGCGCTGGAAAATCCGGTTTTTCATGGCCTGTCCAAAGGACTCGTTGCCAAGAATACCCAGTTCAGCAAAGGTGTAGCGGTAACGGGATTCGTTCAGAAACTGCTCAAGATAAGCCTTGACCTGCAGGCGCAATGCAGCGGAATGCTCGAGTGCCTCCACCAGCATTGAAAACCGCCGCTCAATTTCAAAGTCAGAACCGGGGGCACCCTCACGGAACCACGCCATGAGGTGACACAGGTGAACAATGTCTGCCTCGTGTTCATTGTCAGGTCCCATTCCATTAAGAATGGTCAGCAGCGCACCGCGGATGTTGTAGTTCGGGTTCATTGCCATCTTCTGGATACCTATTCCGGAGGCTAGTGTACCCGATGATGCCCCAGCTATTTACTCCAACTGTCCTTCAGCGTGGTAGTGCGGTTAAACACGGGGGAATTCAAGGTATGGTCTTTCAGATCCGGTACAAAGTAGCCATGCCTTTCAAACTGGTACACCGTACCCGACCATGTGTCCTTAAGCCCTGCTTCCAGGTAGGCTTTCACCTCGGTCAGCGACTTGGGGTTCAGGCTGTCCATGAAATTCTTGCCACCCGCATCCGGATGTTCCTCGGTGAACAGACGGTCGTACAGGCGCACTGTGGCTTCAAGCGCGTGGGCTGAATCGACCCAATGAATATTGCCTTTCACCTTGTAAGTGTCAGCACCGGGGGTACCTGACTTGCTGTCCAGGAACACATTCGCATGCACGGCGGTCACCTTGCCGTGTTCACCCTTGTCACAACCCGTGCACTCAATCACGTAACCGTAGCGCAAACGAACCTTGTTACCGGGAAACAGCCGGAAAAACTTCTTCTCGGGATTTTCCTGAAAATCTTCTGCCTCAATCCACAAGCGCTTGCCGATGGTGAATTGCCGGGTACCCCACTCGGGATGGTGAGGGTGAACAGGCGCGCTGCACTGGTCGGCCCAGTCATCATCCACATTGTCCAGAATCAGCGGGATTGGGTCGAGTACAGCCACGGCGCGATGGGCCACCGGGTCCAGCGTGTCACGCAAAGCGCCTTCCAGCACAGAATAGTCAATCCAGGAATCCGACTTGGACACACCAATTCGTGCGCAAAACAGCTGAATGGCTTCCGGTGTGTAACCCCGACGACGCAATCCGACGATGGTGGGCATGCGGGGGTCGTCCCAGCCGCTCAGCTTGTTTTCCGTGACCAGTTGCTGCAATTTGCGTTTGCTGGTGACCACGTAGCTCAGGTTCAAGCGGGCAAATTCGATTTGCTTGGGCAGAGGTTGGCTCAACAAGGGCTGTAATACGGTGCCATCGGCAGCATTGTGCTGCGCAGCCAGATTGCCCAGCAGCCAATCGTAGAAAGGGCGCTGGTCTTCGAATTCCAGTGTACAGAATGAGTGGGTAATACGTTCCAGTGCGTCTTCGATTGGGTGTGCGAAGGTGTACATGGGGTAAATGCACCAGTCGTCAGCCGTTCGGTGGTGAAAAGCGCGCCGAATGCGGTAAATCGCCGGGTCGCGCATGTTCATGTTGGGGCTGGCCATGTCAATTTTGGCACGCAACACAGCAGCGCCATCTGGCAGCTCACCGGCACGCATGGCTCGGAAGCGGGCCAGGCTTTCTGCCACAGGACGGTTGCGGAATGGTGAATCTACCCCGGCCTGATTCAAGGTGCCACGGTTGGCGCGCATGTCATCGGCGTTTTGCTCATCCACATAGGCCAAGCCGGCCTGGATCAGGAATTCAGCCGCCTGGTACATGAATTCAAAATAATCACTGGCGTAATACAGGTTGTCGTCGCCAAAATTCTGCCACTTGAAACCCAACCAACTCACGGCGTCCAGGATGGAGTCAGCGAATTCTTCGCTTTCTTTTTCGGGGTTGGTGTCATCAAACCGCATATGACAAGCCCCGCCGTATTCCTGTGCAAGTCCAAAGTTCACGCAAATGGCCTTGGCATGGCCAACATGCAGGTAGCCATTGGGCTCGGGCGGAAAACGCAAACGGATGGCAGCGGGGTCAGCGGGTGCACCCTCGTGCACGTCGGCACCACCCGGCTTTCCAGCCCAGGGACGAACCTGGTATTCGGGCTTTTTCAGATCCGAATCAATGATGTTCCGAAGGAAATTGGAAGCCGGGGCGTTGTCGACCCCAGCGGCGGTGTTTTTGTTTGCAGAATCAGACATCAGCACATCCTGTTGGCGAATGCGCTGATGTTAGCAAAAACAAGGCTCAGGCAGCGGCCAAGGCCTCGCCCTTCTTGGAAGAAATTCCAGTAAATGCAAAATCAAGCTCGGGCTGCTTGCCATTCATGATGGACGCAATTGAGCGACCTGAACCGCAGGAGTGCGTCCAGCCCAGTGTGCCGTGGCCTGTATTGAGGTACAGGTTGGGGATTTTTGACAAGCCAATGTAGGGCACATTGGAGGGGGTGGCTGGGCGCAAGCCAGTCCAGTACACCGCATTGTCGGGATTGGCCATGCCGGGGAACAATTCCATCACCCGGCGGGTAATCGCCTTGCAACGCACGTCGTTCAATTCGGTGCTGTAGCCATTCAGTTCAGCTGTACCTGCAATGCGCAGCTTGTCACCCAGGCGACTGAAAACCAGTTTGTACTCGTCGTCGGTCAGGCTGACTTGGGGTGCCTTGCTGGCGTCGTCGATTTGCAAGGTGGCGGAATAGCCCTTGGCCGGATAAATTAGCAAATCCACGCCCAGGTCTTTGACCAGCATGGGGCTGTAGCTGCCCATACAAAGCAAATACTTGTCGGCCTTCAACACCTGCACTTGACCGTCTGTACCCCGAACCCGAACACCGCTGATCTGACCACCCTCGGTATCCAGCCCCAAAATGGCTGTGTCATAGTGAAACTGAACACCCTGGTCTGCACACAACTTGGCCAGATTCTGAGTGAATCGGTGTGCATCGCCGCTTTCATCGGCTTCAGTGAAGGTTGCCCCTGCGATTTTGTCTTTGACTGAGGCCAGTGCCGGCTCAAGACGAACTGCTTCGTCCGATGTGATCACTTTGCGATCGCAACCGAATTCACGCA
The DNA here is from genome assembly GCF_036323495.1 of Limnobacter thiooxidans. Taxonomy (NCBI): domain Bacteria; kingdom Pseudomonadati; phylum Pseudomonadota; class Betaproteobacteria; order Burkholderiales; family Burkholderiaceae; genus Limnobacter; species Limnobacter thiooxidans. The sequence continues at coordinate 2,914,879 of NZ_AP028947.1, forward strand.
TGATCTCAGCGGGTTCCAGCGCATCATCAAATTCCTGCTGGTTGGTGTAAAAGTGCAGGATGCCCTTGGTCAGGCAGTTGTATTCAATGCCTGTTTCGGCGCGCAATTCCTGAAGCGTGCTGCGGCTAAACGTACCCAGGTTCACCATCTGAATGATATTGTGGCGGGTTTTTTCGGGCGTGCATTCACGCAAAAACTGCATGCCCCAGCGCCACTGGCGCGCATCGGCACGCAGACGGAACAACAGGGGTGCGTCTTCTTTCATCAACCACTTCAGCACCTTTTTGGGGGCGCCTGGGTTGGCCCAAGGCTCTGCGTGAGAAACCGAAATTTGCCCACCATTGGCAAACGAGGTTTCCATGGCGGCTGCGGGTTGACGGTCTACAACAGTGACGTCAAACCCCTCTTTTTTCAAAAACCAGGCGGAAGTAATGCCGGTAAGACCGGCGCCAAGAACAAGTGCTTTCATGAGGGAAAGGCTCCATGGAACATAAAAAGGGCTTTCGGCAGCCAATGCTGCCTTGTAGCCCCTCTCTGTCCATTGGCCTGAAAGATTCACAACGGGTGTGTTGCTTGCCTCTTCGGCGGCTGTGACCACGCAGCAATTGGCCGCGCACAGCGCTCTCCAGATTTGAATTCCTGAACCTGTACGGAAGCCTGAGCGTTCATGGGGATTGCGCCTACGGCGAACCTGCACAGATACGAGCAGGTTACTCTCCAGATTCAGCTTGCAATTGTACTACCGCGAACCTGGAGAAGCCAGTCTAAACCGGTGGCAGTTTGTTACTTCTGTTTCAAAGCGTCGCGGATTTCACGCAGCAAAAGTACATCTTCAGGAGTTGGCGCAGGTGCTGCTGGCGCCTCTTCTTCTTTCTTGACAAGGGCTTGGGTCAGTTTGCTCACCTGACGCACCATCATGAAAATAATGAAAGCCAGGATGGTGAAATTGATCAGCACCGAGACAAAGCTGCCATATGCCAACACGGGCACTCCCGCAGCTTTGACGGCAGCAAGGGTCGGCGCCACGTCAGCCGGAACTTCTGCCAGCGGCAAATACAGATTGGAAAAATCGAGGCTGCCGAATATTCGACCCACCACAGGCATGATCACATCATCGACCAGGCTTTTCACAATGCCGCTGAATGCACCACCGATAATCACCGCCACTGCCAAGTCAATTACATTGCCTTTTACTGCAAACGCCTTGAAATCCTTGAGCAAACTCACGTTGCCTCCAAAAATGTTAAATGCTGCAAAACACCAATACCCGCGCAGATTATCGCTGTGGATTCCTTTCCGGGCAATACGGCAGGTGCCCCGTGGTGATAAAATCGCACCTCTTTGATTCAACAACAGAAAGTGAGCCATGGCAGGACACAGTAAATGGGCCAATATTCAACACCGGAAAAACCGCCAGGACGAAAAACGCGGCAAGGTGTGGACCAAAATCATTCGTGAGGTCAGCGTGGCAGCCCGCGTGGGCGGTGGCGACGTGGCCACCAACCCCCGTTTGCGTCTGGCCATTGAAAAGGCGGCCGATGCCAACATGCCCAAGGACAACGTGCAGCGCGCCATTGCCAAGGCTACGGGTGAAGCCGAGGGTGTGAACTACGAAGAGATTCGCTACGAAGGCTATGGCGTGGGCGGTGCGGCCGTCATCATCGACTGCATGACTGACAACAAGGTGCGCACAGTGGCCGAAGTTCGCCACGCCTTGACCAAGCACGGTGGCAACCTGGGCACAGATGGCTCGGTGTCTTTCATGTTCAAGCATTGTGGCCAATTCATTTTTGCCCCCGGACACAGCGAAGATGCCATCATGGAACTGGCGCTGGAAAATGGCGGGGACGATGTGGTGACATCCGAGGACGGTGTCATTGAAGTGACCTGCCCCGTGCCCGAATTTCATACCCTGAAAACCGCATTTGAGTCAGCAGGCATGGCGTTTGAAAACGCCGAGCTGACCATGAAGCCGGCCAGCGAAACCGAACTGGACGGCGATGACGCGGTTCGCATGCAAAAGATTATTGACATGCTGGAAGACCTGGATGACGTGCAGCAGGTCTACACCAACGTGATCATCAACGAATAAAAAGTACGGAGCCCTAACAAACATGAAAATTTTGGTGATCGGATCAGGCGGCCGCGAACACGCCATGGCTTGGCGAATCTGCCAAACCCCGGGCGTGACAAAAGTATTCGTGGCGCCTGGCAATGGCGGCACAGCGCTTGAAGCCAAAATGGAAAATGTACCCATCAGCGACCTGGCTGAGCTGGCTGATTTTGCCCAGAAAGAGCAGGTGCACTTAACTGTAGTTGGTCCGGAAGCACCGTTAGCCGCTGGCGTTGTAGACTTGTTCCGCCAGCGCGGCCTGCGTATTTTTGGCCCGGCGAAGCTGGCTGCGCAACTGGAAAGCTCGAAGGATTACGCCAAAGCCTTTATGAAGCGCCACAAAATTCCAACGGCTGAATATGAAACATTCACCGATGCGGCCAAGGCCCATGATTATGTGAATGCCAAGGGTGCCCCCATCGTGATCAAGGCCGATGGCCTTGCTGCCGGCAAGGGCGTGGTGGTGGCCATGAGCCTTGAAGAAGCGCACCAGGCCATTGACGACATGCTGTTGGGCAACAGCATGGGCAGCGCGGGCTCGCGCGTGGTCATCGAAGAATTTCTGGACGGCGAGGAAGCCAGCTTCATCGTCATGGTGGATGGAGTGAATGCATTGGCCATGGCCAGCAGCCAGGATCACAAACGCCTGCTAGATGGCGACCTGGGTCCCAACACCGGGGGCATGGGCGCATACAGCCCCGCACCTGTGGTCACGCCAACCATGCATGCCCGTGTCATGCGAGAAGTGATTTACCCCACCATTGCAGGCATGAAAAAAGATGGTTTGGTGTACACAGGTTTTCTGTACGCCGGCCTGATGATCGACGACAAAAACGACATCAAGGTGCTGGAGTTCAACTGCCGCATGGGCGACCCTGAAACACAGCCCATCATGATGCGCCTGAAAAGCGACTTCGTGAACCTGCTGGACCACGCCATTGACGGCACACTCGACAAGGTGGAAGCCGAATGGGACCGCCGCACAGCCCTGGGTGTAGTGATCGCAGCGCACAACTACCCACAAACACCCCGTGCCGGCGATGAAATCACCTTGCGTGGACAAGCCAGCGATGAAGCAGTTGTTTTCCATGCTGGCACCATCGAGAAAAATGGCAAGGCAGTGACAGCGGGTGGGCGCGTACTGTGCGCCACCGCTTTGGGCGACACGGTACGCCAGGCACAGGCCAAGGCCTACGAACTGGTAGACACCGTCAGTTTTGATGGCATGCAGTTTCGCAGCGACATTGGTTACCGCGCCATCAATAGAAAATGATTCGAAAATAATGAAATTCAAGCAGGGCAAACTCAACCATGACTCCTTCCGAGCTGAATCAGGTCAAACAGTATCTTCAAGGCTTGCAAGCCAGCATTGTTGAAGGGATTGGACAGTTCGAAACCAAACCGTTTCTGAACGATTCCTGGGACCGTGCGGAAGGCGGTGGTGGTTGCAGCCGTGTGCTTGAAGAGGGCAGCCTGCTTGAACGCGGTGGCGTGAATTTCAGCCACGTGATGGGTGACAAATTGCCAGGCTCGGCCACAGCAAGCCGACAAGGCTTGGCAGGCGCAAGTTTTGAAGCCATGGGCGTTTCACTGGTGTTTCACCCACGCAACCCGTATGTGCCCACTGTGCACATGAATGTGCGGCTGTTTGCAGCCACCACCGTAGAAGGTGAATCGGTGTGGTGGTTCGGTGGCGGCATGGACCTGACCCCCTATTACGGCGCGGAGGAAGATGCCAGGCATTTTCATCAAACCTGCAAAAACGCGCTCGACCCATTCGGTGCGCATTACCACGCCGATTTCAAAAAATGGTGCGACGAATATTTTTACCTGAAGCATCGCAAGGAACCCCGAGGAGTGGGTGGTGTGTTTTTCGACGACTTTTCCGAACTGGGTTTCGAGCAGAGTTTTGCAATGACACGCAGCGTGGGCGATGCCTTCCTGAAAGCCTATTTGCCCATTGTTGAACGACGCATGAACATGGCCTATGGTGAGCGCGAACGCGATTTTCAAGCCTACCGCCGGGGTCGCTATGTTGAATTCAATTTGGTGTTTGACCGCGGCACGCTGTTTGGCCTGCAAAGCGGCGGGCGTACTGAATCAATCCTGATGAGCATGCCGCCCCAAGTTAAATGGCGTTATGACTGGCAACCGGAAGCAGGAACACCGGAAGCGGCCTTGTACACCGATTTTCTTGTAGACCGCGACTGGGTTTGAATCCATAGCCATCGGCTATGGCTCACCTGAACCGAACCGGAACTTTCCAACCCCAAGCAGTATTTGCTAGCGTCACGTTTTTCAAAACATTTCGTGCACGCCATGCGAACCCTTTCTTGCTCAACCGTCAACGGGTGTTACTGTGCCCGTTAAATCCGTCTTTCTGCTTACTGCCCTATCCCTGCTTTCTCCAACCTTGCAAGCCAGTGATCCAGTCAAAGAACATTTGACGCTGCAATTGGTCAAGGCCACATTGGGTTACGAAGAAACTTTCGAACGCTGCGAGGCCTCGGCATACCAAGCCAAAGAAATCACGCTTCCGGTTGCCGAACTGGCCCGACAAAAAGTGACCTTGCAGGAATTGCACTTTGCAATTGTGTATTTTCGAGACAAGGCGCTGGAAGAATGTTCGAGCCACAGCAGAAGCAGGTTGATCTCCGCAATACTGGATTGCAACACCTATGTTGCGGGCAGTCCCAATGAACCAATTGACCCGGAACGATCTGGGCTGGCACTTCTGCTTCCTTCACAAAACCTGCTTGAAGCACGTGCAAAATACGTGCAACTTGACCGGGAAAAAGCTGACTTGCTTGATGCGATATTCAAGGGCAGTTCACCCACGCTGGAATTGATTTCAAACTGGCAGGATGCCACCAATTTGCTGCGCAAAGATTAAATCCAAAGCACACCATTTCGCACCGCACTAAGTTACAACGGTAGAAATCAAATTCAATGTCATTAAGCCATTGAACAGAACGGACCCAATACAGCAAACCAGCCTGAAAGGGGCATAAACACTGGGTCCCTCACCCAGTGCACATGCTAGAGTCCAGCGTAATAAAGTGGCCCCGGCCAGCATTGACTGGATCTTTTTTTCACCCCAACAAACATAAATCACCTATGAACCTCGACATGTGGGTTACCTGCTTTGTAGCCTCCTGGATATTCTCCCTTTCACCCGGCGCCGGCTCCGTGTTCTCCATGACAAATGGCCTGAACTACGGCTTCAAGCGTGGCTACTTCGGTGTCATTGGTTTGGTTCTCGGCCTCTGGATTGTTTTTCTCGCAGTGGTTGTGGGTTTGGGTGCAATCATCCAGGCCTCGCCCCTTGCCTTCAACATCCTGAAATGGGCTGGGGTCGCCTACCTGTTTTACCTGGGTCTTGATCAATGGCGATCAAAAGGATCACCGGTGAAAGTGAAGGAAGAACATGGCACACCCGTAAGCATCATGTCCCTGATTGCAAAAGGCGTGGCTTTGAATGTAGTGAACCCGAAGGGCTATATTTTCATGCTTGCGGTTATTCCTCAATTCATCGAATACAGCGCGCCGCTTACACCGCAGTACTTGATCATCGCAATGACCTTTGCGTTCACTGACCTGGTGGTCATGGCGGGCTACACGGGCCTGGCGGCGAAAGCCTTGGTCTACCTGAAAACAGAGGCCCACATGAGCATGCTCAACAAGGTATTTGGCGCCCTGTTCATGGCAGCAGCCATGGTGCTTGCAACCTTTCACCAGGTCCATCAAGTGAGTTGATGGGGGTATAACAATGTCTGCTTCAAACTCGGCAACTGACTCAGGAAAACGGATCTTTGATCAAGTTCATGTGTTGTTCCAGAATGCCTGCATACAATACCCGGACCACATTGCAGTTGAACACGGCTTGCAACGGGTCACGTATCAGGAATTGCTGAACCGGGTTCATGACATTCATGTGCTGCTGCAGGCCCATGCAATGGGCAAAGGAAAAATCGTTGCTTTACACGGTGAGCGTTCCATCGACGTGATTGCCTGTGTACTCGCTGTTTGGGCCAGTGGTGCAACTGCCATGTTGATGGAATCTTCCCTGCCCGAACATCGACGAAACCTGATGCTTCAAACTGTGCCAACCAGCCTGGTGGCCTGCTGCGGACCTGAATTTGAATTTGGCAGCACTCCATCAGCGAATGTAACCAAAGCACCTCAAGTTCCGGTCAAACTGCCATTGCAAAATCACAATGAAGATCGCGCCTACATTGCTTTCACGTCTGGATCAACCGGTGTACCCAAGGCCATCGTGGGCAGCCACAATGGCCTTTCGCAATTTCTGATTTGGCAAAGTACCGAATTCAAAACAGGCCCGCATGACCGTTTTGCACAATTCACCAACCTGTCATTTGACGTGTGGTTTCGGGATGTATTTACCCCGCTGATCAGTGGTGCGACCGTGTGCATACCCGACACACCACACCCCGGTGCGCGCGCGGCATTTGAGTTTTTATCCGAGAGCCGAATCACGGCCACACACCTGGTGCCCTCCATTGCCAATGTGTGGATCAACACCCACCACCCTGTCGCCCCCATCGCATTGAAGCATGCATTTTTTGCCGGTGAACCACTGGAAGGCGCACTGGTGAACAAATGGCGACATGTATTTCCAGACTGCCAGATCGTTAATCTGTATGGCCCCACCGAAACCACGCTGGCCAAACACTTCAAGCGCATTGACTCGACAGTGAAAGAAGGCATTCAGCCTGTGGGGCACAGCATTGAAGGATCGAACACATTCGTTCTCTCCGAAGACGGCACATTGTGCGCGCCGGGCCAGGTGGGCGAAATCTGCATTTCCACGCCCTATGGCTCACATGGGTACCTGACACGCGCAGGTCTTGAATCTCCCTATGTCAGCGGCTTGATTCCAGAGTCCGATACGGTGCCTTTGTACCGCACGGGTGATCTTGGGCGCAAGAACCACAGCAACGAAATCGAGATATTGGGCCGCAAGGATGAACAGATCAAGATCAATGGGGTGCGGATCGATTTGATGGAAGTGAAGTCTGTACTTGTTGCACACCCCGCCATTCGCGATGCATTTGTGTGCACACGTCAACAGGCCTTTACCAAATCCATTGTGGCGTTCGTAGAACCCGGCGATTGCAGCGAAACCGACATTTTCAAGTTTCTGAAAGACAGGCTACCTTCGGTCATGGTCCCCGGCAAGTTACACCTGCGTGACGCGCTGCCTCGCTTGCCCAATGGCAAGATCGACCGCCGGGCGCTGATGGACGAGGTCAATCTTCAACACACGACGTTCGATGGCCTGCAACCGGGCCAGTCCAGATCTGTTGCCGATCAAGTTGAAAAGATCTGGATTGAGATTCTTGAAAATCCGGATGTGTCCCGCTCGCAAAACTTTTTTGATGCGGGCGGAAACTCGCTGTCCATCGTGGTGCTGCACGAAAAAATTGAAAAACTTTTCTGCCTGCATCTGCCTTTGGTGCAGCTTTTTCAAACAACCACCATTGAAACCCAGACGCACGCGATAGAAGCCCTGCTCAACACAGATCCTGACAAACAGACATTGGCAGGCCAAGGTCCTCCCACCTCAAAACCGGGTGGCAGACAACGGTTCATTGCTGCACGAACACGTCACCGAACAGGCGATACAACATGAAACCTTCTGAGAAGCACGACACCACTTCGCTGGATCAGGACAACACGATCGCGATTGTGGCCATGGCTTGCAACATTCCCCAGGCCAGTAACACCGATGAACTGTGGAACTTGTTGATGCAAAAACATTCCACAATCACCGACCTAAATAATGAGCAAATACTGCGCACAGGCATTTCAGCCTCCGCATTGAGCAACCCGAGCTATGTCAAAAAAGCGGGCATTCTCGACGACATCGACAAGTTCGATTCGCAGTACTTTGACATCAGCGCCAAAGAGGCGGACGTGCTCGACGTGCAACAGCGCAAAATGCTGGAAGCAGCCGTTCACCTGTTGAATCAGGCCAACATCGATCCTGGCCGTTGCGCAAAACGCATCGGGATATTTGCAGGTTCGGGATTCAGCTCCTACCTGTTTGGCATTCTGGAACGAACAGACCTGGTGGATGCATTGGGTGAAATGATCATTCGCCACGGGAATGACAAGGACTTTCTCTGCCCCAGAATTTCCTACAAACTGAATTTGAAAGGCCCCAGCGTGAATGTGCAAACTTCATGCTCAACTGGCCTGGTCGCTGTGCACACAGCCTGCCAAAGCCTGCTGCTTCACGAGTGCGAAATGGCGATTGCCGGTGCGGTCTATATCCGGGTACCCCAGGACACGGGCTATCTTCACCAGGCCGACAGCGTGTTGTCTTCAGACGGAATTTGTCGCCCCTTTGATTCGAACTCCGATGGCACCATCTTCACCAATGGATTGGGTCTTGTGTTGCTGAAAAGGCTGGAAGACGCCATACAGGACGGAGATGAAATTGTTGCAGTCATCAGGGCCTCGGCCATCAACAACGATGGCTCCCAAAAGGTTGGCTTCACCGCCCCAAGCGTGACAGGTCAGGTCAATGTGCTACGCGAGGCCATTCAAATCGCAGGCATTGACGCGGCCGATATGCAGTACATCGAAGCGCACGGCACGGGTACGGCGCTAGGCGACCCTATTGAAATGGAAGCAATCAAACAGGCCTATGGCGAAAATGGCCAGCCTTGCGGCCTGGGGTCATTGAAGTCCAATTTTGGTCATTTCAACATCGCTGCAGGTGTGATTGGGTTGATCAAGGCCGCCCTGATCCTGAAGCACAAAACAATACCGGCGACACTGCATGTGGACAAGGTCAATCCCACACTGGGGCTGGAGCAATCGCGCTTTTTTGTGACCCAACACAGCACACCCCTGAACACCAGCGCACCCCAGCTTGTGGCGGTCAGCGCCTTTGGCATGGGCGGTACAAACAGTCATGTCATTCTGCAAAACTTCGAGACCAAGGCACCGCCAACAAGCAAGCAAAGCGATGAGTTCAACATATTCACGCTATCCGCCAAATCCGAAAACGCCTTGAATGCGCTGCTCATAAAACACATTGACTACTTTGCAAATAAACCAGAAGCATCATTTGCCGATGCAGCACACACAGCCTTCTATTGCAGACCCCATTTTCCAAACCGAATTTCGTTTGTAGCCCGCCGCCATGACGAGGCCTTGGCATTGCTGCAGGCTGGCCGATTCAACCGGCACCTGGAAAAAGAGCCTGAAAAACTTGCCTTTTTGTTTTCGGGACAAGGAACTCAGCACATCCACATGGGCAGCCAGCTGGCCAGCAAATCAGCGCAGTTCAATCAAAACCTGGAACAGGTGCTGGATGTATTCCTCACCGAGCAGTCAGTGGACTTGCGCAGTTGCCTTTGGCATGAAGAAAAAGCTGCTGAAATTGCCAACACCGAGACCACACAACCCTTGCTGTTTGCCGTTGAATACGCACTGGCAAAAACATTGATCGAATCGGGAATAATGCCCAGGTATGTGCTTGGGCACAGCTTGGGTGAATTGGTGGCCGCCTCCATATCCGGGATTTTTGATTTGTCCACCGCCGCAGCAGTGGTCGTGAAACGCGCACAGTGCATGGCCCGTTGCGAACCTGGCAGCATGATTGCCGTTGAGGACATTGACTGCCTGCAAGCCCTGATTCAGGCACGCTCAATTTCCGTCGCTGCTCACAATTCGCCACGACAATTTGTGGTGTCTGGCACGCACGAAGCCATAGAAGCTGCCATTGAAATTCTTGATTTCAAGGCTGTGGGGTACCAACGCCTGAAAACCTCTCACGCATTTCACTCCCAAATGATGCGCCCAGCTGCTGCGGAGTTTTTCGAGTTCCTGAAGGCGCAAAAACTGAATGAAGCGCGCATCCCCCTTGTGTCAAACATCACGGGCCAGGTGCTTGCTGAATATGAATACAAGAATCCGATTTACTGGTCAGATCATTTGCTTCGAACCGTGCAGTTTGCAAAATCGGTTCAATCTCTGCATGAACTCGGTGTTAGTCATTTTGTGGAAATCGGTCATGGTTACGCCATGGGCAATCTCATTCAGGCCAACAAGCCCCGCAATTCGCAAGGCTCAACAAGCAAGGTTGTTCAAGCCCTCGGGAGCACCGATGAAGAATATGCCTGCTTCCTGAATACCATTGCTGCCGCATGGGCCTTGTCAGGACAACTTGTACTGGCTCCCTATGTACAAGGCCACAACAAAGTGTCCCTGCCGGTGTACCCCTTTGACAAAACACGCCACTGGATAGAACCTGTCATTGGTTTTCGCAAACAGCTTGCGCCTGTCGCCACCATGCAGGCAAATCCGCCGGCAAATGAGGCGGCCATTGCAACTTGCGCGGAATCTGCCACCATCAAACCCGAGGCGATCACCCCTGGCAACGCCGATGACAATCCGGTTGAAGCCATTGTGGCTGACATTTATTCCACCTATCTGGGAGAGGGCACAGTGGACCGTGAACAGTCATTTTTTGATTTGGGCGGAAACTCACTGATTGCAATCCAGATGATCAACAAGCTGCGAGAAACATTCAAGCTGGACATTCCGCTTCGTGGCTTTTACGAAAACAGTTCTGTGTCGGCGGTGTCATTTCAGATTGCGCAAAAACTGCTGGAGGATGAAGCCAATGTCTAGCGTCCATGATTTGACGAAAAGCCAGCTGGCCCAACTCCATGCACGCTTGCAAGGCTTAGGGGCCAGTGCCCCGTCAAACCAGGCGGAGTCCTTACAGAAAGCGGCAGACATACCCAAGCTTGGCATCATTTTTTTCTCGGGAATCGGCTCGGGTGAAAGACCCTACGAACTCCTCTTGGAAGTTGCGCAATTCGCAGACACCAATGGATTCAAGGCAATCTGGACGCCTGAGAGACACTTCACCGAGGTTGGGGGAGCCTACCCAAACCCGTCGGTGCTGGCCGCCGCTTTGGCCACAGTGACCCGGAAGGTACGCTTGCGGGCTGGAAGCATCAACCTGCCTTTGCACGACCCCCTGCGGGTGGCCGAAGAATGGGCTGTGGTGGACCAACTCTCGAATGGCCGCGTTGACCTTGCGCTTGCGCCCGGTTGGCATGTGCGGGATTTTGTACTTCGGCCCGAAAACTTTGCCGACAAATTCAGAATCCTGAATGAATACCGGACGCAACTGCAAAATTTGTGGACAGGCAATCCACTCGACAAAGTAGATGCCAATGGGCACACCCAATCGATTGTGACTTACCCACGCCCGGTGCAAAAAAAGCTGCCACTTTGGCTGACCACCTCGAAACAGGAGGATGCGTGGCGGTTTGCAGGCGAAAACAATTTGAATGTGCTATCAGCACTGATCAATTTTGGCCCAAAGGAACTGGAAAAACGAATCGGAATTTACCGCAAGGCCCGTTCCTCGGTTGGCTTGAAACCTGAAGACGGGGTGGTCAGCCTGATGCTTCATACCTTTGTTGACCGCAGCACCGAGCAGGCAGTCACACGCGTTCGCCCTGCCCTGACCGATTATTTGAAATCGTTTGTGACACAACACCAAACCGCAAACACAGAGACTGACGACAAGGTAAAAACCTTGCAAACGCTTGGAAATGACAGCGACGATTTTGTCGACATGGTGTTTAACCGATACATCACTACAAGCTCGCTGATTGGCGACCCAGTCCAGTGTCAAACAATCCTTGCCGGGTTCAAATCCATGGGAGTGGATGAAATCGCCTGCCTTGTTGATTTCGGACTGAGCAAGAACGAAGTGCTTGCCAGCCTGAGCCTGCTTTCCAGCCTTCTGAAACACTGAGCCATGAAATCCTACACCTACAAAAACATTTCCCCTCAAATTCACCCCGATGCCTATGTGTTTGATGACGTGGTCATTGTGGGCGATGTGGTGATTGAAAAAAATGTCAGCATTTGGCCCGGTGTCACCATTCGGGGCGACAAGGAAAAAATCATCATCCGCGAAGGCAGCAATATTCAAGAACATTCTGTGTTGCATGCCGACCCCGGCTTTCCGCTGACGATTGAGCCCAATGCCACCATTGGCCATGGTGTGGTTTTGCATGGCTGCACAGTGGGCGCACACACGGTGGTGGGTATTCGCGCAGTGCTGTTGAACGGCGTTCGGGTCAGTGAGAACTGCCTGATCACAGCGGGCTCCATTCTGAGTGCAGGCCCACGTTTTCCAGCAGGCAGCCTGATCGCCGGCACCCCGGCCAAGGTGCTCATGGCGCTCAGCGAAAGCGACATTCAAAACCTCAAAGACACCGCCATTGAGTACCAGGACCTGGCGCAGGAATACCGCGCGCACCTTGTGCCGTGCATCCATGACAGGTGAATTCAAATGTTCAGTGACACCCGGTTGCTGCGCCTGAACAGATCTGACCACACCGATTTGCTGGTCTGTTTCCCGCATGCTGGCGCCGGTATTTCTGCGTTCCGAAACTGGCCCACAAGGTTCAAAAATCACGTGGGCGTTGCCCTGGTTCAGTTGCCGGGTCGGGAAGACCGCATTCACGAGGATTTTTCCTCGTCCCTTTTTGAACTGTCCAAAGCCATTGCCAATGAGTTGGCCGCAAGCAATGTCAATAGACTGTTTTTATTCGGGCACAGCATGGGCGCATCCATCGCATGGGCTGTGGCAGAACAATTGTGGTTTATCCACCGGTGCAGGCCAGTCCTGATTGTGTCAGCCCAGTCGCCCACACCTGAAAAACAGTTGGCAGAACAGACACAGTATGACCTGCCAGGCTGGTACGAATTACTGGGAGAGAAATTTCCTGCAGCACTGAAACACCCTGAACTCCGGGCCCTGTTTGAAACAACATGGGCAATCGACAGCCAATGGATGAAGAGGGAATTGGTCTGCTTTCACCCGTCCGTTTTACCAGTGGACGTGCATGCCATGTATGGCATCCGCGACGGCTTGATTGCGCGCACTGAGGTCGCGCAGTGGAGAAACCTCACGTCACGGCATTTTGGTCTCGTCCCGATGCAGGGCGGTCATTTGTATTGGCTTGATCAAGCAGAGCCGCTTTACACAACAATTGAACAGTTGATCGAAAGGTATTCCAATGTCACATCGTGATCTACTTGGCAAGATCAGGGAACAGGGCCTAATCCACGTAGGCTTTCAGCACCACACCCCGCCGTTTGCTTACAAGGCCGCACAGCAGGTCGAGCCCATCGGTTATTCAGTCGACATTTGCCACAGGGTGCTCCGGGGTATTTGCGTGGAACTGGGCCTTGAGGAAATCCAGATAAGCCCTGTGGAGGTCACCTCCTCAACCCGGCAGGGCATGCTGGATCAAGGTTTGATTGACATGGAGTGTGGCTCGACCAGCATCACCCCGGCGCGGCAGAAAAACACCCTGTTCAGTCAGCCAATTTTTTACACAGCACACCGGATCGCAGTCAAGAATTCACACGCAGAAAGCGCTGCTCACAGCAAGCAACCCCTACGTGCCACTGGCATTGAAAACTCCACCAGCCATCACGCCATTTTGAACTGGCCTGAAGCACCGCGCGCCATCGAATTTTTTGGCTGCAGCAGTATCCATTTTGCCTTCGAGCGATTTCAGAACGACCCTGCCATTGAGGTCATGGTGGCAGACGAGGTGATCTTGAAATCCTTGCTGCTTCAATCAGGTTCAAGCGACATGGTGTTATTGCCCATGCGCCTGAAGGGCGAGCCTTATGGATTCATGTTTCATAAAGAAGAACACCAGTTCAAAGCATTGGTCGATCAACAATTGTCCAGAATTTTTCAAGCCGATGAATTTGAAAAGCTGTATGCGCGCTGGTTCATGAACACGCTGCCCGATTTGAATTTCAACCTCGACCTGCCCTTGCACACAACCCAGCCGCAATTGCGGCAACCGGGACAACTTGGAAAACAATCGTGATTCAGGTTCATGTGTTTCCCACGCAGCCGGCACAGCAAGTTGACTTCGCTGCGCAGTGCCTGTGCGAAGCGGATCAAAGGCAACTCTCCACCCTCCATTCGGAATCCAGGCGCAATCTTTTCCTGTACAGCCGCAAAAAGTTGTATGGCGTTTTGAGCCACACCACTGGCATGCCCGCCAGCACTTTGTCGATCGGCCTGGGCCCACATGGCAAACCGCTTGTTGAAAACGCCCCGGGATTTCTCGACTTTTCAATTTCGCACAGCAAGGCATTCCTGGCCATTGCGGTTTCAAAAAACCGGCGTGTTGGCATCGACATTGAAGACACGGCCAGGCGCGGTCCTGCACCGACACTTGAATCGGTGTGCTCGGAAAGTGAACTTAAGCAGCTCGCTTTATTACCCAAAGTGAACTTTCTGGAAATTTGGACGAAAAAAGAAGCCTTTCTGAAACTGAACGGGGTTGGTTTGGCAGTTGACCCAAAAGCAGTGGAAGCGAAACCCGATGGTTTTGTGTCTTGCCCGAGCGGGCACACACTGGTTCACCGACGCGCCCGACTGGCGCTTTTTACGTCAAACCCGTTTTACGTCATGTCGGTGGCTTACCCCGCACTTCGGGGAGACCGGCCCCGCATCGAATTGAATGAAGAACACTGTTTATAAAAAATCGGAACATTTATGAAAATAGGCATATTGGGATTCGGCCACGTGGCTTCAGCTACCGTACAGGCCATGATGTCCAACCGCGATTTGATCGCATCGAAAACAGACACGCCACTGGAAATTGTCAAGCTGGCCACGCGAACCGTGACCCGTGCCACCAACCGTGTTCCACCGGGCTGCGAAGTCACCGACGATTGCTGGGCCGTGGTCAATGACCCGGAAATCGACATTGTCATTGAATTGATTGGCGGCACCACGCTGGCCAAGGAACTGGTGATGCGCGCCATCTCGAATGGCAAGCATGTTATTACAGCCAACAAGGCGCTGCTTGCCTACTGTGGCGAGGAAATCATGGCGCTGGCTGATCAATATGGCGTTTGTGTGTTGTTTGAGGCGGCTGTGGCAGTTTCGATTCCGATCATCAAAACATTGAAGTCGTCTGCGGCAGCCAACCATGTCACCTCGGTGGTGGGCATCTTGAATGGCACGTCCAACTACATTCTTTCCCAGATGAGCGAGCACGGTACAGAATTCAACGACGCACTGGCTCAAGCCCAGGAAAAAGGTTTTGCGGAAGCGGACCCCACACTGGACATCAATGGTGAAGACGCTGCACACAAAATCACCTTGCTGGCCTCGCTGGCATTTGGTATTCCCATCCGCTTTGATGCCACCTGCTTCAAGGGAACATCCGGGGTTGAGCGGGCAGACACTCAATTTGCGAAGCGGCTGGGCTATGAACTAAAGCTGATTGCCCAGGCCAGGCTGGAGAACAACAAGGCCTACGTTGCTGTTGCGCCCATGCTGGTTCCTGAAACCGAATTGCTTGCGCAAGTGCATGGCTCGATGAATGGCATTTCCATCGCTGGCGACCTTTTTGGCTCAGCCTTTTTTTACGGCTCAGGCGCCGGGGGAAAGCAGACATCCAGCGCCATTCTGGCGGACTTGATCGAACTGGCCCAGCATGCGAAACCCGGACAGTCTGCAGGCACACCCAACCTAGGCTTCAGAAAGGCGGCCCTTAAACCCATTGAATATCTGCTACCGCACGAGCGCAGCAGCCAGTTTTATTTGCGCCTGCGCGTTGAGGACAAAGTGGGCGTACTTGCAGAAGTCAGCACCATTTTTGCGAATGCGGAAGTGTCACTGAGCACCCTGTTGCAAGACGAAAGTGAACAAGGTCTGACCGACCTGATTGCAACGACCCACGTGACCTCGTGGGCGCAACTGCAAAGCATATTGCCAGCGCTGCAGCAGGCATCCGCGGTTGGCCAACCAGTGATTGTGTACACCATACTGGAGGAACACCCGGCCTGACCCAACCCACTGTCACCACTTGGGGTGACACCTTTTTTCAATCCAGATCAGCGCGTGCTACGTTGCCCGGTTGTTGACTGCACCAAAATTGAAAGATGCCATTGATGATTCGCCAAGGTGACACCACCAGCCACGGTGGCACAGTGCTTGAAGGCTTTGCTGTTTACACCGTAGAAGGCCGTGCAGTGGCCGGTTTGGGACACAAAGTAGCATGCCCATTGTGCAAAGGTGTGTTTCCAATTGCACAAGGCAACCCCGCCCACACCTTCAACCACGTAGCATTGGCCTATGAGGGCATGAAAACAGCCTGCGGCGCCAGCCTGATTGCTTCGCAAGCCAGCACCACCCACACCTCGCCCACAGGTTCAATGGCCCGAATTGCTGAACAGCAAATACCAGACAACCCGCTGGGCAACCAAGCCGAGGACAAGGTGGTGGAGTTCATCATTCGCCACCATGAAACCAAGGAACCCCTTGAGGGTGTGCCTTACACCATCAGATTGTCCACGGGCGCGATTGAATCAGGGCATTCCAATGCCGAAGGTCTGACCAGCAAATTGCTTGTGAAGAAAACCGTTCAGGCCGAATTGATTGTTCACACCATGCCATGACCACCACCTGTTTCCCCCAACTGATCAGCGACGACTTGCCTTTGCACAAGGGCGCTCGCACCCTCGACCAATGCAAGTGCTACAGCACCGACCGTTACGACAACACCGAGAAACTTGTTGCCGAAGTGGAGGTACTGACCTGTGACTGCCTGTGGCGGATTTGCCAGCGAGAAGCCGAACGAATTGTTGCGCCGGGTGGCCTGTTGATTGCGGACCCGATTGCGCGCAACCGGCGAATCAATGCGGCCTACGCAGCACTGTGGAAAACCGATAACCGCTTTGAATGGGCCGGGTTGGCCGCCTTTGCATCTAAGCAAGTAGGTTGTGGCCTGTTGCATGCGGCCATTGGCATGGAACAGATCAACCGCACACAAGACGAATTGGAGATGCTTGAACGAAACCCTTGGGTGCCGCTTGGCGCAAAAATAGGATCTGCTGGTGCGCGCGGTGGCATGGAAAGCGCGGAAGTATCACTCAAGTATGTTTTCGATATGCTGGCCCTAGGCAACACGGCCTTGTTTCTCGACATTTACCCATTGCACATGTTCTACAAGAAGCGGGGCATTGAGGAGATGAAAAAGTGCATGGGCAAGAGAGAAAAAATCTATGGTCACCCAAAATTTCCTGTGCTTTGGACTATTCAGGAAAAAGTGAGATTCGGGTTTCGATTTGCCGAAATTATTCCGGCATTTGAAGCCATTGAAGCTGGTGATATCTTCAAAAGTGTTGATTTGTTGGCTCGCCATGAACAGAAAAATATCCTTCAACCCGCCATTTACGAAGATTTTCTAATGCGCAGCCTTTTGCAAGGCAACCAGGTAGCCAGTTCATTTGCTTATGTCACCAACTTTTCAACAAGGTTGGAACAACCCGTTCAATTGACACTGGCCAATCAATGCGCACCGCTACCAGACGGACGCAGCATTGAATTCAGCAAGAATGGCTTCGCAAACCTTGCCAATCTGGATGAACGCATGCCCTTTGTACTTCGCGCAGCCAAGCAGTTTCATAATTTACTTAGAAGTGGAAACCGGCAAGTGATTGAGCAGAGCATTCATGAAATATCCAGTGGACAAGCAACTCGATGAAAACGCACAGCAAGCTGATTCAGTGGATTACAACTCACAAAGCTCCGGCACTCTTTATAGCTCTATTACTTGGCATAGGAGTTTGCAAGGCAGCAGAACTCCTTGCCCCAGCCAAAGAAATCGCCTTGATTATCGGTGAGCCCTGGACAAACATGCAGGTCAGATCAACAGCCGAAATTGGTCCAGTGTTTGAAGGCCGCCATTGGTATCGGGAACCCAAGCAAATATCCTTTTTGCGCTTTGCGGACAGCAATTATCAATTTACAACACCGCCAGCGAAGTTTTTTACCATTGGGTTCGACAGCAACGGAAACATTGATGGCGTTCGAATGTCTCCTCAAGTCGAACCACTGCCTCTTCAAGAAACTTTAAATATCGTGCTGAACTTACAAGAGCAGTGGAGAAAAACTGGCTGGGAACTTGATGATGCGGAGGAAAACCCGCCCTATGAGGACAATGTTGAATGGCGAAAGGCCATCGAACAATGCACCGCCTACAGCACCTATTGGCATGTTAAAGGTTTGTATTCGATTGCAATCGCAATCGGATGCTTCAAAGATTATCGTCATCCGGAAGAGAAACGTTACTTGATCACAATGTCCATGGGTAAATACATCGACTACCAGTGAACTGCGAACAAACATCAGGCTGCTTCAGTTGATTAGACATCACAAAATTCTCGCTGCATTCGCGACCATGCTGCTTGCATTTGGTGCGTGCAAGGCCGCGGAACCCCTCACCCAGGCAAAGGAAATAGCTTTGATTATCGGCGAGCCCTGGAAAAGCATGCAGGCCCGTTCAACAGCAGAAATCGCCGATGACATACCTAATGAAATTTGGTACCGCGTACCAAAGGAACTCGCTTATCTCAGGTTTTCCGATCCTAATTACGAATTTATAACTCCTCCAGCCAAATTCTTTACAATTGGTTTCAACAGGGGAAAAATTGACAGCATACGTATGTCCCCCCAAATCGAACCCCTCCCGCTTCAACAGGCATTGGACATCGTGCTTAATTTGCAAGAGCAGTGGAGAACATCAGGGTGGACACTTGATGAACCCGAAGAATTTCCAGCCTACGACAACACCCCAGTTTGGTACCAAGCCCTGAAGGAATGCTCAGCATTAAGCAGTCACTGGAATGCCGGAAAACTGTACCAACTGATGGTGGTGATTACTTGCTACGGTGACAATCGCTACCCTGACAACAAAGGGTACTTGGTCACGATTTCCATGGGCAAATTCAGGGAATAGACACAGCAAGGTCGTTGATCTAGTGACATTAGCCAATCAACACACACCAACGCAACCCAGCCACGGCCCTGACTTTCCACTTGATCAAAACACCTCACTAACTTAGTGGAGTAGACTTCAATTCGTCTTCACACTCATGCCCACACCATGCCCACTCGGCAAATCTGCATCATTGGCGGCACCTTCAACCCCATTCACATGGGTCACCTTCAAATGGCGCGCTCGGCACAAGCCCAGTGCATGGCCGACGAGGTGTGGTTCATGCCGGCTGGGCAGCCTTGGCAAAAAGCCAACATAGACCTGGCCCCGTCCGACGTGCGCAAGCACCTGGTGGAATTGGCCATCGAAGGAGTGCATTCCTGGCGGCTAGAGCCTTTCGAACTTGAATGCCAAGGCCCTACCTACACCGTGGACACGCTGGAACTGCTTTCCGACAAGCACCCGGATTGCAAGTTTGCCCTCGTAATCGGCGCAGACCAGCTTGCCAACCTGACGACCTGGAAACACTGGCAAAGCCTGTTTGACTACGCCCGTATTGGTGTGGTGGACCGTGTACAGTGGGGCGAATTCAAGGTACCCGAGGCTTTAAAACGACACTTGATGCAAGACCGCCTGTTTCGCATACCCATGCCCAGCGTCAACATCAGTTCCACCCAAATTCGACGCCAGTTCGCGCTTTTGCATTCAGGAACTGGTGATGTTTTGGAAACGGCCCGCTTCAAACTTGAAGCCAGCCTGCCCACTGCGGTGTTCAAGTACATCATCAAGCACTCAGTTTATGGTCGCGCCCAGCCGTGAAAGTTGTTAGAATTCAGGCAATTAACATACCTTTGGAATTGCATGGAATTGCGTAAACTGCAGCGCGTCGTGATTGACGCCCTCGAAGACATCAAGGCACAAGACATCGCCATCTTCGACACGACCCACCTGACCGGTGTTTTTGACCGGGTAGTCATTGCTTCGGCCTCCTCTAACCGCCAAACCCGCGCTTTGGCCAACAACGTTCGCGAAAAAACCAAGGAAGCTGGCGGCGAAGTGTTCAGCACCGAAGGCGAAGACACCGGCGAATGGGTTCTGGTTGACCTCGGCGACGTGGTGGTGCACTTGATGCAACCCGCCATTCGCGAGTATTACAACCTGGAGGAGATCTGGGGCGGCAAGCCCGTGCGCGTGAAACTGAACCCGCACAGCCTGAGCAAGCCCATGCCCGGTGTGGACTACTTCCCGCAACAGGCTGAAGCCTATTCAAGCCAGTACAACTAAGCTTTTCATTCACCTTGAAAATCCACGTGATCGCCCTGTCTCACAAAATTGAGCCTTGGGCGCAACTTGCTGTGGATCAGTTCCAGAAACGTTTTCCGAACGACTGGAAGCTGTCCATCAAAGAACTGAAGCCGGAAGACCGGTCTGCGGGCAAGCCCGTGGACCAGATACTCGCCAAGGAAGCCGAGCGCATTCGCGCGGCCATACCTGCCGGTGCGCGTGTGGTTGCTCTGGATGAACGCGGCGAACGCCACACCAGCAAAGCCCTGGCTGAACAACTTCAAAAATGGCACAACAGCAGTGAAACACTGTGTCTGTTGATTGGCAGCGCAGACGGCCTGGATGACACACTGAAACAGCAATGCCAGGGCATGTGGCGCCTTTCTGATCTGACCCTGCCCCATGCGCTCGCCCGCGTGTTGCTGGTGGAAGCGTTGTATCGCGCGTTTTCCATTACCATCGGGCATCCGTATCACCGAGAGTGAACAAAAACCGATGAATACGCCAATCAGCCCCCAACAATGTGGCCTTCCGCATGCGGTATGGCTGGCCTCACGCAGCCCGCGTCGGCTTGAATTGCTGCAAACACTTGGGCTGAATGTCACCGTTTTTCTGGCCCAGAACAGCCCGGAAGCAGAAGCGCTTGAAGCCCCTTTTGAGCAGGAAGACCCGTTGGTCTACGTTCAACGGGTGACCCAGTTGAAGCTGAATGCCGCATTGAATGCCATGCGTGAAAAAAGCACTGAGCAAGGCTTGAGCGGCCTGGTACTGGCTGCCGACACCACGGTGGCGCTGAACGGCAACATTCTGGGCAAACCACAAAACGCCGCAGAGGCCTTCCAGATGCTGCACAGTCTTTCCGGCACCACCCACCAGGTTCACACCGCAGTGGCGGGCGCCTGGCTGGACGAAAAAGGCACGACACAAGCCATCCGCTCTATCGTACAAACATCCCAAGTGGAGTTTGCAACCCTGCCAGAAACCTTCATCCAGGCCTACATTGCCAGTGGCGAACCCTTCGACAAAGCGGGAGCCTACGGCATTCAGGGGATAGCTGGTCAGTACGTTCGTCACATTTCGGGCAGTCATTCTGGCATCATGGGCTTACCACTGTTTGAAACCAGCGAATTGATGCGCCTCATCCAAACAGCGGCCCAAAGTAGTCACTGAGCTGCAACAAAAATCGATTCATACCCAAGAAGCAAAAAATGATCAACGAACAAATACTGGTGAACGTGACACCGCAGGAAACGCGCGTGGCCATCGTTCAACACGGGGCTGTGCAGGAACTTCACATAGAGCGCACGTCCACCCGCGGCATCGTGGGCAATGTGTACCTGGGCAAAGTGGTGCGGGTGTTGCCAGGCATGCAATCGGCCTTTGTCGACATCGGCCTGGAACGTGCTGCCTTTCTGCATGTGGCCGACCTGTGGGAACACCGCACCTACAACCACCACCAGTCCAAGCAAAACGGCAACCCACCGCCTGCCATTGAAAAAATGGTATTCGAAGGCCAAACCATCATTGTGCAGGTCAGCAAAGACCCGCTGGGCACCAAGGGCGCTCGCTTGACCACACAGATCAGCCTGGCTGGCCGCATGCTGGTGCACCTGCCCCAAGACCCGCACATTGGCGTGTCCCAACGCATTGAAAACGAAGGCGAACGCGAAGAACTGCGCGCAAAACTGACCCGCTTGCTGCCCGAAAACACTGGCGGCTTCATCATTCGGACCCATGCGGAAGAAGCCACCGACGAAGAATTGACCGCCGATGTGAATTACCTGCGAACCCGCTGGCGCGAAATGCTGGAGTTGACCCGCATGAAACCGGCACCCAGTCTGATTTATGAAGACCTGACCATGGCCCAGCGTGTGGTTCGTGATTTGGTCAGCACCGACACGCAGGCCATTCTGATCGATTCGAAAGAAACCCTGAAAAGCCTGCAAACCTTCGCGCAAACGTATGCGCACGAAGTGACAGATCGCCTTCAATTACACCAAGGTGAACGACCGCTGTTCGAGCTTTACAACATCGAAGACGAATTGCAAAAAGCCTTGGGGCGCCGGGTAGAATTGAAATCTGGTGGGTACCTGATCATTGACCAGACCGAGGCATTGACCACGGTGGATGTGAACACAGGCGGCTTCATCGGCGCCCGCAATTTTGAAGAAACGGTGTTCAAAACCAATTTGGAAGCCGCTCAAAGCATCGCCCGCCAACTGCGTTTGCGCAACCTGGGCGGCATTATCGTGATCGACTTCATCGACATGAACACGGAAGACCACAAGAAAGCGGTGCTTTCGGAACTGCAAAAAGCACTGGACCGTGACCGCGCCCGCACCAGTGTCACTGAATTCTCAACGCTGGGCCTGGTTGAAATGACCCGAAAACGCACCCGCGAAAGCCTGGCGCACCTGCTGTGCGAGCCCTGCCCCAGTTGCCAGGGCAAAGGCCAGGTTAAAACCGCGCAAACCGTGGCGTATGAAATCATGCGGGAAATTGTGCGCGAAAGCCGCCAGTTCAACCCCAAGGAATTTCGTATTCTCGCCAGCCCGGCGGTAATCGACCTGTTTCTGGAAGAAGAAGCACAACACTTGGGCATGCTGGAAGAATTCGTCGGCAAGCCAATTACCTTGCAAGTGGACAACCTGTTTGTGCAGGAACATTACGACATTATTTTGACCTGAACGAATTTTAAAAATAGCTGCGATGAACCTGAGTGAAGCCAGTCAGCAACGCCTTGAACTTCTGTCTCAGGACAGCCTGAAACGGACTCTGCTGCCCTGCCCACTTGATCAGCGAATCTCTGACTTTTCCAGCAACGATTATCTGTGCCTGAGCCAGCGCCCCGAAATCATCGAGGCTGGACATGCCTGTGCACGGCAGTACGGGGCGGGTGCTACAGGTTCGCGATTGCTGTCAGGCAACCTGGACTGCTTTGAACAACTTGAATCGCAAGTGGCCCAATTCAAGAACGCCGAATCAGCGCTGGTGTTTTCCAGCGGCTACCAAGCCAATGCCAGCGGGCTTGCCGCCTTGCTGGATAAAAGCCTTTGGGGTGGCACGGTTGGTGGCACGGTTGGTGGTACAGCCCCCCTGGTTTTCACCGACCGGTTGAACCACGCCAGCCTGCACCACGCCTGCCAACTGGCAGGAATCAGGCAAATCCGTTTTCGCCACAATGACATGGCGCACCTGGCCGAATTGTTGGCAAAACATGCGGAATCGACCCAGCCCAAAATCATCGTGACCGAAACGGTGTTTGGCATGGAAGGTGATCTGCTTCCCGTTGAACAACTGGCGGAAATTGCGCTTGTACACAAGGCAGTGGTGTATCTGGACGAAGCCCATGCCACTGGTGTGTGGGGTCCAAACGGCCGCGGTTTGGGTGCAGTAAAACACCCCGACATTGATGCATTGAAAGCGATGGGCCACTGGATCGTCATGGGCACCTTCAGCAAGGCGGTAGGAGTCAGCGGTGCCTACATTGCATGCAGCGAAATTTTCAAACAGTACCTTGTGAACCGTTGTACGGGTTTTGTGTACTCCACAGCGCCGTCTCCTTTCGTGATCGGCGCAGTGGCCAGGGCACTGGAAATCATCCCGCAAATGGAAACTGAACGTACCGCCCTGCACTTGGCAGCCGAGCAATTGCGCGGGCAAGTGCATGCCTTGGGGTTTGACACGGGTTTGTCGAACACCCACATTGTGCCGCTGGTGGTGGGCAGTGCAGAAGCCTGCCTGGAATTGAAAAGCCATTTGCAACAAGCAGGCATTCGCACATCTGCGGTGCGCCCACCCACCGTGCCACCCAATGCCGCACGCGTTCGCCTAGCCTTGAATACCGGGCACAGCGACGAGTTGTACAGCCAATTGCTGGAATGCCTACAGCAGTGGAAACGCAGGGCATGACGCAGGCAAACATTCAGCGCGTGCTGCTGTTGGCGCATGGCTGGGGCTACAACCACCGCTTCTTTGACCCCTTGGTGAAAGCCCTCCCAAACGCCATGCGCGAAACCACATTGCTAGCCTGTCTTGAAGCGGGTTATTTCGACGACCAGGCCCCCAGCGGTTTGATGGTCTACACCGAAGGCGAATGGATTCACCACCCACTGGAAACATTGCACAGTCTGGTTCTGGCACATGCCAACCTGCCCTGGCTGGGCTTGGGGCATTCGCTGGGGTTTTCAAAGCTGCTGGATTTCTCGGTTCGCTGGCGCAATTTGTTCAGCGTGCATGGCTTCAACCGCTTTGCTGCAAATGCTTTGCAATCCGAAGGCACGGCACCACGGGTATTGGACCGCATGTGCAGGAAAGCTGAACAAAATCTGCCGGAAGTACTGAATGAATTTCATGAACGCTGCGGATTCAAAACCCCATTCACCACCTTGAATAAAGAGGCCCTGATGGTAGACCTGCACAGCATGCAAACACTGGACTGCGCCACGGCACTTCAAGCTGCCCTGTCCAATGGTGCCGAATTGTTTGCCTGGGCTGGCCTTCAAGACAAAATAGTACCCCTGCCCTTGGCGCAGGCCTGTTTTAACGAACCACTGAACAATCAGGGTAATCAGCTCATCACGCTGGCAGCGGAACATGCTGAACTTGCACGCACACCTGCGCTGTATACTGGCACTTTGTTGCCTTTGCTCAACACGCCTTAAACCGCAGCAAGCCCATGCCTGAACACGCATCAACCCGCAAACCTGTCGCCTCACCGCCCGCATCAAGAAGGTTTTCCGATGCCGCCCGTGACTACGACCACCACGCAAGGGTGCAAAAGCACGCAGCCCTTCACCTTGTACAGTGGCTGGAGCAAATGCTTCCCGCAGAGTTTGCGCCCAAGGCCTGCGTGGACGTGGGCAGCGGAACAGGCTTTTTGACTGAGCACCTGCTGAACCGCTTCTCCAACAGTGCCGTGCACGCGGTGGATGTAGCGCAGGGCATGTTGAGTGAATTGAAACGCAAATACCCCACGGAACGTCTGCACACGCACTTGTTGAACGGTGAAGAGCTGGCAGTGGAACATTTGTGGATTCCAAACCATTCACTATTGATTTCTGGTATGTGCGCGCAGTGGTTCAACAACCTCGAGGAGGCCATACGCCGCTGGCTTTCGGTGTCAAACACCGTTGCATTCAGCGTTCTGCTTGATGGTTCCTTCCAGGCCTGGGAAACCGCCCACCAGGATACAAATCAAACCAGCGGGTTACGCCAGTTGCCCTGTGATGAACAGCTGCAAGACATTCTGCACACGCTGGTGGCCGAGGGTATTGTGGCAAGCTCGGCAAACCACACCAAAAACTTTCTTGATCATCATCCTGATGGGCTTTCCTTTGCACGCAGCCTGCGCGCTATTGGCGCGGATCAACCCCGCGTGAACCACACGCCTGTCAACTTGCGCAAGGTGATTTCAGCCTTGGGCGATGGCTGTACCATGAATTATCACGTTGGTTTTTACTACCTGGAACGGCCGTGAAACATGTTTTTATAACCGGCACAGACACCGGTATTGGCAAAACAATCACCAGTGCCTGGCTTTGCCAGCACTGGCAGGCCGACTACTGGAAGCCGGTCCAGAGCGGGTTGGAAGACGGCACAGACAGTGAATTGGTTTCGGGCTTGAGCGGCGCGCGCGCGCACCCTGAAACCTGGCGCCTGACCCAACCCCTATCTCCGCACCAGTCAGCCGATCTAGATGGCGTCAAGATTCAGTTGAATGATTTCACACTGCCACAAGCCGAGCGCCTGGTGGTGGAAGGTGCGGGGGGCTGCCTGGTGCCACTGAACTGGCGCGACACCATGCTGGACCTGATGAAACACCTTCGCAGCTGCGCCCTGCTGGTGGCCCGCAGTGGGCTTGGCACCATCAACCACACTTGCCTGTCACTCCAGGCACTGAAAGCCGCTGGCGTGCCTATATTGGGCGTCATCATGGCTGCAGACCGGCTGAACCCGCCCAACCCCGCCAACCGCGAGGCCATTGAACATTTTGGTGAAGTACCGGTGTTGGCTGAATTGCCCTACTTCGAGCACCTGACAGCCCAGGCTCTTTCCGAGTTTACAATGCCAGACCGCCTTAAGCGTGCCCTGGACAGCCTGTAAATCAGGGCAATACAAGAATGACCCTTCTTTCACACACCGAACTGCTTGAACTGGATGCGCAGTACTGCTGGCACCCTTTCACACAAATGCAAACCGCTACAGCCCCACTGGCTGTTGTGCGTGGGCAAAACGAATTTCTGTTCGATGCCCAAGGCAAAAAGTACTTTGATGCAGTGTCGAGCTGGTGGGTCAACATTCATGGTCACAGCCACCCCGCGATTGCGCAAGCAATTGCCAGGCAAGCGGCTGAGCTTGAACACGTGATGTTTGCCGGTGTGACCCACCCGCCTGCCGCGCTGCTGGCGCAACAACTGATACAACACGCCCCGACCCCCATGGCCAAGGTGTTTTATTCTGACAACGGATCCACTGCCATTGAAGTGGCCTTGAAAATGGCCTTTCAATACTGGCAAAACAAAGGGGTCCCTGATAAGAAGCGCATCATCGCACTGGAAGGCGGCTACCACGGCGACACCTTTGGGGCCATGGCTGCTGGCAAATCAAGTGGTTTTTACGATCCCTTCAAGCCGTGGCTTTTCGAAGTGAACTTCATACCCACTGGCGTGTGCCACTGCACTGAAGAAGCTGCGCTGGCCACACTGAATCAATTGCTTGAAGACAGTGCTTCCGATATTGCCGCACTGATACTGGAACCCCTGATACAGGGTGCCAGCGGCATGCGCTTCATGCGCCCCGCTTTTGTGGCGGAGCTGTGCAAGCGCTGCAAGGCTGCCGATGTGCTGGTGATTTTCGATGAAGTGTTTACCGCATTTGGCCGAACCGGCACCCTGTTTGCCGCCGATCAAGTAGCCGAATTTGGCGGGCAAGCGGACATGATTTGCATATCCAAGGGCCTGACAGGCGGCTTCATGCCAATGGCCGCTACCTTGACCAACCAGGCTGTTTACGATGCCTTCCTGAGCGACGAAGTGGGTCGTGCGTTGCTGCACGGTCATTCCTACACGGCAAACCCCTTGGGTTGCGCCGCTGCGCTGGCCAGCCTGGCCCTGTTCAGTCATGAATCAACCTGGGCAAGCATGCGCAATATTGAAGCCATTCACCAGAGTTGGCTGCCAACCCTTGCCTGCCACCCCTGGATTGAAAATCCGCGCGTATGCGGCACCGTGGCGGCCTTTGAGCTAAAATCCAAGCAAAGTCAGTGCGGTTCTTCCTACGGTTCCAATACAAGCCAATGGATACGCGAAACCTTTCTGGAACTGGGCATTGTGGTGCGCCCCTTGGGCAACACGGTGTACTGGGTGCCGCCTTATTGCACCGCCCCCGAAACACTGGAAAACGCTTACCAGACACTGATGCAAATACTACAACGCTGGGGCAGTTTGACTGCACCTGGCCCCGGAAGCGAATTGTTCTGAAGGATGCACATGGAAAGCCAAATCACCTGGGTAGAGAATAAAAAAGCCAACTCACCCGCAAACAAGGCCAATGCAGTAACAGATACCACACGCTGGAGAGTGGAGGCCATTGAGGCTTTGTTCGCGCTGCCATTCAATGACTTGATCTTCCGGGCACAACAAGTGCACCGCGAGAATTTCGATGCCAACACCGTACAGCTTTCAACACTGCTGTCGATCAAGACCGGCGGTTGCCCCGAAGACTGCGGCTACTGCCCACAATCGGCGAAGTACAACACCGGCGTTGAAGCAGAAAAACTGATGCCGATAGACGAGGTACTGAAGGCCGCCCAAGCGGCCAAAGACAAAGGCGCAACCCGCTTCTGCATGGGTGCCGCTTGGCGCAGCCCTAAAGATCACCAGGTGGAAGCCGTGGGTGAAATGGTTGCAGCCGTCAAGGCCATGGGCCTTGAAACCTGCGTCACCTTGGGCATGCTCAAGGAAAGCCAGGCCAAACAACTGCAAGAAGCCGGGCTTGATTACTACAACCACAACCTGGACACCTCGCCTGATTTCTATGGCGACATTATCAGCACCCGCACTTACCAAGACCGGCTTGATACGCTGGACCACGTGCGCGATGCTGGCATCAAAGTATGCTGTGGAGGCATTGTTGGTTTGGGCGAAACCGTGACCCAACGTGCAGGGTTGATTGCGCAACTGGCCAACATGGCCGAACCGCCTGAAAGTGTACCCATCAACAATTTGGTGAAAGTGGAAGGAACCCCGCTGGCTGACAATGCTGAAATTGACCCACTGGATTTTGTGCGCACCATTGCTGTGGCCCGCATCACCATGCCCGGCAGTTTTGTGCGTTTGTCGGCTGGCCGCGAGAGCATGAACGAGAGCACCCAGGCGCTTTGTTTCCTGGCAGGCGCCAACTCCATTTTCTATGGCGAAAAACTGTTGGTAACAGACAACCCTGAACTTGAACGCGATACACGTCTGTTTGAGAAGCTGGGCTTAAAGCGACTTGAGAACTAACACCTAAAAGCCGTTGTTTTAAAAGAAGAATCAAATTAAGAATATTTGACTTTCTGATTCAAATCAATGATTTGACGGCACAAAGCTCACCTTAATGTAGCTTTGTGAGCTACTGCTTTGCGCGCATAATTAAACCCTTGAAGGCGAAACAGCTGAAATTGCCGAAATTGGCAGCTGTTGAAGGGAAGAAGAACATGAAAAAAGCACTTTTAATTGCCTGCATTGCAGCAATGCCCACACTGGTCAGCGCCCAAGCTGGCGGTGTCACCTTGAACATCGACAACCAAAGCCCCTTAAGCAAATGGGGTCGCTGGACCAGCGCCGAAAATGGTGGGTTGGGCTACGGATTCAAATTGAACCAGGAACGCGGCCGCGCACCGATGAGCGCACAGTGGAGCTCGGGAGACTGGGTGTTCAAGCTAAGCCGTGAAGAAGGCAGCAAAAGGCCCGACTTGTTTTTTGGCTTGAAAGTGGCTGAAAGCCAGTTGCAAACCACTTCATTGGGGTGCATGAGCGACAGCGGCAGCAGCGTTGGTCGAAATACCAACCGATACAGCAGCACCCTGTGTGGTGTTCAACTGGATATGAATTTGCAGTAAGGCCCGATAAATGATTTGTGAAACCGAAAAGACCTGACCAATTTGTTCAGGTCTTTTTTTTGGCCTCTATCTACTAACAAAGGCTGAAATAGAAAAAGCCACCCGAAGGTGGCTTTTTCAAACTCTGCATTCAAACCAGGCCAGCCTGGCGTTGAATTAGAAGTTGTGACGCAGACCAACTGTGAAGTTGTCCTGATCTGTCTCTACGCGTGCGCCAACTGTGTTTTCAGTTGTCAAACGGTTGAAACCAACGTATGAACGTGTACGCTTGCTGAAGTCGTAGTAGTAAGCAACTTGAGCTTGAGTCAATTCATTACCGGCAACCAGGTTGTTACGCTCTGAGTCAGAGTAAGAACCGAACAGACCGCTGTTGGCGCTCAATGGAACAGTTGCTGACAACAGGTATTCTGTGTTGTCGTCTTTGCCGTTACCTGCGTTGGTACCGTACAGTTTGGTTTGTGCAACCAGACCGGCCAATGTGAATGAACCGAAGTTGTAAGAAGCAACACCCTGAACTGTACGCTCTGGTGCAGCTGCTACTGTTGGGTCATTACCTTGCTGGTCAAACATCTGCAAGCCACCGCCAAGAGTCAGCGCGCCAACTTTGTAAGTTGCTGCAACTTCAGTTTCGCGAACACCGTTTTCTTTAACTGGTGTGTTGTTGGCCTGGTCGTTGGTACCGCGCAGTGCGTGACGTGCTTCCAGAGCTACACCAGCGATGCTTGTCTTGTAACCGAAAGAGTTGTCGGTACGCTGTGTACGTGAAATTGCAACGTTGTTGGCCAAAGAGGCAACACCACCGCCAATAGTAGTCAAAGGACCACCTTGGTTAGAAACGCCACCAGTCAAAGAAGCTTGGGTATACAAAGGAGCAACTGATTCGTTACCACCGTCTTGCTTACCAGCTACGAATGTACCCCAGCTACCTTTCAAACCGATGTAAGAGTGACGACCACCCACACCAGCGTTTGCATCAGCAGCTACAGAAAATTCGTAGGCGAAAATGGCGCTCAAGCCACCGCCAAGGTCTTCAGTACCGCGGATACCGAAACGTGAAGAAACGTCTTCCAGGGCGAAGTTACCGCCTGTGTCACCGGTTGGTGCGCTTGTGGACTGGTGATCCAGAGCTTGGTGTACACGACCGTACAAAGTTACGTTTGATGAATCAGCAAATACTGGAGCGGCAAATGCCAGACCCAGAGCAGCAGCTACTAGCTTCTTGTTCATATTTCACCCTTATTAGTGTTGGTTGAATCTTTGCCACCATTTACGGCGGCACGAGAGACAATGTACACGCGGACCCTTGAGGCAACCAACCAAATCCTGCTGTGAGTATCGCAAAACTGGTGTTTTTGTCGCTGACGTGCAACAGGCAAAACCGATGAAAGCAATAGTGGCCGCATATTGGCAATAGCTGTGGACCGCCCTGCAAGCCGCAAAAAGCCTTGCGATTGAAAAGCTTGGGGTTGTTTAATGCGTGGTGTACGCCCCAAGATGCCAGCACTTTGTAGCAGCAGAATTAACTGTGACTTTTACCCAACAACAGCAGCTCTGAACGACCCATTTCCTGGCAAATCAGGGTGATATCCGGCGACAAACTGATCACCCCATCTGCATACGCAATCAGGCCCATGGCTTGCGCCCTGTTCAATTGAAGCCAGTCCGGGTGGCTTTGGGAGATTTGCCGCACAGCAAGGCGGTTGCCTGTGGTCACCACCGCCACAGTGGGTTGAGAATTTTTCTTGAAAACATCACAACTCTGCACGCTTGCCCACTGTTGCTCCAAAGTGAAACCGTTGCCCGCATAATCGCTCAGCAACACCAGGTACTTTGGCAAATTGGGTGAACTTCTTCTGTGAAGTTGCGTGGCAAATGCCAAGGCTTCCGGGCCAGCTTGCAAGGTGGGTCGATCAATGGCCAGAAACCATTCCAAGGTATCAGCCATGCAGCGGCCGGAGACGCCCAGGCGGCTGAAGTCTTTCTGAAAATTTTTCAACGCCTGCTGATCTGCAGCCTTATCGCCTGAGCAAACAAGCACAGCAATGCATTCATCCAGTTGCAGGCCACGCAGTTTTTTGAACTGTGCCCTTTTTTCAAAAAAGAAGGAAAGACGGGATTGCGTGACACGCCGGGCTTCCAGGCTGCGAAGGGGAATATAACCAGACACGCGGTCGTCCATTTCAAACAAGTACAGACTTTCGCGAGGTCCAAACAACACCCATTCAGCCCCTGGGTATTCGGCTTGCAAGGGCCCCAATACCGCCCGCGCAGCCAGGGCATTTTCCAGACCGCCACCGAACCACAGACCAATACGCGTGGCACGGCCCATCAGTTGCGCCCCAAACGCGGTGTTTGAATGGTGCCTACCAGGCCGTTGATGTTGCTTTGCCGGCCAAACTGGGCCACCACGGCCTGCTGGCCTTTTGCAGCCATGTCGCGCGCCTTCTGCGGCTCGCCCAGTACGGTAGTCAATGCCTGCACCCAAGTATCCAGAGCACCGGGGGCATGGGGGGCGGGGCACACATAACCAGTAATGCCACTTTGCACCGTTTCAGGCAGACCACCCACGTTGCTCACCACCACGGGTACGCCCAAACCGAGCGCTTCAATCTGGCTCATGCCCAAGGGTTCATAGCTCGACGGCATGACCAGTACATCAGCCCGCTTGATCAATGGGGCAACCGGGTTCAACATGCCCGGCAGCACCACATGCTTGAGCAAGCCAAGGCGTTGGGCCTCTGTTTCAACGGCTTGGCGGGTTTCACCCTCCCCGGCGGCCACGTACAACAAGTTGGGGAAACGCGGCAACAGTGCTTTGACCACCTGCAACATGAAACTGTGGCCCTTCTCGACACGAAACATGGCTGCATGAACTATCACAGGGCGTTGTTGCAAGTCGTTCAAACGGGTATCCAGTTCAGCGGGCAGCGCACTTGTGGCCGCTGCAACAATGCGCTCGAAATCGATACCAGGGTACAACACACCCACTTTTTCGGGCAGCACACCACTGTTTTGCAACAATTGATCTTTCAGCGCCTGGCTGGGCGTGAAGGTCTGATCAAACATCTGGTTGTAGGTAAAGGCCTTGGCAGGGCCCGGCTGGTAAGTGCGCATGCGGATCAACATGGGGCGGGGTTTGAGCAAACCGACCTTTGCCAAGGTATGCACCGTGAGTGAGCACAAGTTGGCATCGTGACTGCTGTGGCAAACTACGGCCACCGGTTTGTGGCGCCGAACCAGATTGGCCAATCTGAGCACACTAGGCGGGTGAATGGCATTGCGAAATGGCACGTATTCGACGTTCAAACCCAGCTTGTGCGCTTCCTGCGATATGCGGCTGCCTGCCCGGCACAAAATGTAAGGTGTATACCCCTTCGCTTTCAGGCCAACAGCCTGCTCAAGCAATTGCAGTTCTTGCCCACCGATATTTTTAGAACTTTCAGAAAAGAAAATGGGGGTCATTTTGATTTGGAGACAGAATTGGTTTGAGTCGCGGTCTATATTCGCTTTATATTACGCCGCAGTTTAATGCGCCTGAACAGGTACATGGGCGTGAATTCACTCTAATCCTCACTGGGTTGAAATACCTTGCAAAAAATTCTGGTGATCAAATTAAGGCACCACGGCGACGTGCTGCTGACAACGGCTTTGTACCACGCGCTGCACACGCAGTTTCCCGACGCGCAGGTGGACACCCTGATTTACAAGGAAACCACGCCACTGCTGCAAAATAACCCGCACCTGAACCGGGTGCTGTGCATCGACAGGAAACTCAAAGGCTTTACGCGCTTGAAAGCGGAAATGGGCTTGGTATTGAATGTAAGGCGCACTGGTTACGATGTGGTGATCCATTTGACTGACCAATGGGTTGGCGCACTGCTGGCCCGTTTTTCAAAAGCGCCCGTGCGGGTTCAAATGGCGTATGCCAAGCGCGACAAAGCCCTGTGGCACGCCTGCTTTACCCACCGCATCGTACCTCCTGCACGCGGACAAGCACACGCTGTGGAGCTTAACTTGCTGTGCCTGGAAGCTTTGGGTGTGAACCCGCGCAGCCTGCGCGGTGAAATGGTGTTGCGTCCGAGTGCCGAGAATCTGGAAAAGGCGGATCAACTGTTGAGCACCCAAAGCATTGACGGGCCTTTTGTACTGATACACCCGGCGGCCCGCTGGCCCTTCAAATGTTGGGAAGACAAAAAATTTGCCGCCGTGGTTGTGCACCTGTTGAACAGCGGTTTGCATGTGGTGCTGACTTGCAGCCCCGACCCCGTGGAAGTGGCCATGACAGCTGAAATCGAGCGACTGGCCCGTGAAAAAACAGGTAACGCCCCCAGCAAACTGGTGAATGTGGGTGGCCAAATGAGCTTGCCCCTGCTGGCCGCCTTGTTGAAGTTGAGCAAGTTTTATGTGGGTGTGGATTCTGCACCCATGCACATGGCGGCAGCATTGAATGTGCCCCAGGTGGCCTTGTTTGGCCCATCGTGGGTTCAGGAATGGCGACCTTGGTCTGACAAGGCCACGGTGATTTATGCGGGCGACTTCGGCCCACTTCCCCACCCCGACAGCATCAACACCGACGACACCACCCGTTTATTGGCAGCCATTCCCACCGAGGTGGTCATTCAGGCTGTGGACCAGTTGATGAAATAAATCTGGGCAGATCGGGCCTAAAGCCTGTTCAATGGCTGTTTTCACCAGACTGGTTTTGTATGGAATGCAGGTAGTGGTACTTGCCCTGTTTGGCCAGCAATTCCTGGTGGGTGCCTTGTTCGATCAACTGACCTTGATCCAGCACGATGATGAAATCGGCCGTGGTCAGCGTGGACAATCGGTGTGCAATAACCAGCGTGGTGCGGCCATGGCGCAGACGTTCCATGTCTTCCTGCACTTCACGTTCGGCCTCGGAATCCAGCGCCGAAGTCGCTTCATCCAGAATCAGGATAGGGGCGTTTTTCAAGAAGGCCCTAGCAATTGAAATACGCTGGCGCTGGCCGCCGGAAAGCCTCAGACCATTGTCACCCAGCACCGTATCCAGGCCGTGTTCCAGTTTTTCAATGAAGGGCAAGGCATTGGCCATGCGGGCAGCTTCCAGAATGGCTTCGTCAGTGGCACCACGCATTTCACCATAGGCGATGTTGTTGCGCACGGTGTCGTTCAGCAGGTGACTTTCCTGGGTAACCACCGCAATTTGGCGGCGCAGGCATTGCAAATCCCATTGCTTCAAATCCACGCTATCGAGCTTGACCACCCCACTGCTGGGGTCGAGAAACCGGGGCAACAGATTAATCAGCGTGGACTTTCCGCCACCCGACACACCCACAATACCCACGGTTTGACCGGGCTTGACCCACAAATTGATTTGACTCAGCGTGGGGGCGTCGGCCCCGGGAAAAGTCAGGCCGACCTGGTTGAACTCGATGTAGCCCAAAGCCCGGTCGGTAGTGTGGGTGCCACTGGAATTTTCAATGGGGCGATCCACCACTCGAAACACGTTGTCCGCCGCGGCAAGGCCTTTTTGAAGTTGCTGGTTGATGTTGGTCAGCCTTTTTACAGGGGCCAGCAGCATCATCATGGCAGTCATGAATGACGCAAAATCTCCAGCGGTCATGCTGTTGCTTTCAGCCAAAATGCCAGCGAAGTAAACCACTGCAGCCACGGCTACAGCCAGAATCCACTGCACAATGGCAGAGTTGGCAGCACTGGTGGCCACAAGCTTCACGCGCGACTTCATGATTTCATCAGCGCTTTTCATGAAGCGCTCGGTTTCAACTTTCTGCGCACCGTAAATCTTGATGATTTTCTGGGCACCAATCACTTCAGAAATACTTTGTACCAAATCGGCATGCGAGGTTTGCGCGCTGTGCGCGAAGCGGTTCAAGCGCTTGGCCGCCACAGAAACCCCAACGGCGATCAAGGGCAGAATCGCAAAACAGATCAGGGTGAGCTGCCAGTTGGTGTAGAGCAAAATAGCCATCAACCCGATGACAATTGCGCCGTCGCGAATCAGCACCGTGATGATGTTGAAGCCGGCTTCAGTTACGGCGTCCACGTTAGTGGACACGGTGGAAATGATTTTCCCGGCGGGTTGCTCGACGAAATAGGAATTCGGAAAACGCAAAATACCCGAGAGCATGTCGAAGCGCAGATCGTGAACCACAAGACCCGCCAACTTGGCACTGCAATACTCGTTTATGTAGGTAGCCAGTCCACGAACCAGAAACAACACGATAATTATGACCGGCAGCCATTTCGCCATTTCCGTGCGCTGACCTGAGAAATTCTCGTCAATCAACGGCTTCATCAGGCTTGCAAACAACGGCTCGGTGACAGCTGCAAACACCAATGCAACAAGTGAAGTCGTGAACAAGGGCCAATACCGGAGGCTGTAGGAAAGCAAGCGCTTGTAAAGACCTTTGGCGGTGTAGTCTATGTTGTTGGGCATGCAGTGCGAGTTTGGATTGGATGGTCGAAGTTTACACGAGTCTCAATCGTTAGCCTGCAGGATTTGTTGAGGCGCACTCGGCTTGAAGCCAGTCGGCTTTGAGCCCTCCCGGCGCGAATTCCATTCGCACACCTGTTTCAAAATTCGCTGGTTAGTTTTGTGCCCACCCGGCGCGAATTCCAGTCACTCGCCAGAAAACCTTTGGATCCCTTTTTGTATTCACATTGACTCAATCCATTCGACAAAACAGATGGTCGAATGGATTGTCGGCTTGCAGCCGAACGTTGCATGTGAATTCAAACGGGCAGGTTTTCTTGAAGGCGACGCGACTGGAACACCGCCGCCGATTGGGCAGAGAGCCGGCAGTGATTTATCGCACGGGTGAGCGTAATCGCACAGGGCGAGCGACCAAACTGGCGGCAAGTTGACCCCCAGATCTGGCTAAGCAGCGACCTGCTGATAAAAATCACCGTCGGGCTTCCAGCCGCCCCGGCCGTGCACTTGCCTGTTCCGCAGATTCAGGAAACCGCCCCGTTTTGACCCGCCCACTGCGTGTGCCAAAAGGGCACCACAGAGACTCGGCCATCTTTTTTGCCGAGGCGCTGTGAGCAGAGGGTGGGATCAAAAAAGGGATCAGCGGTTTTCTGTGCGGAATCGGGCAAGGCACGCCGGGGAGGCTTGAAAAACTGCTGGGAAGGCTTCACAGACACCGCCGGGCAAAAACAAATCTGGTCGCGTTCAGCCAAACACCCATTTGGCTTTGCCTTCACCCAACCAACCTTGCATTTCAATCAGCAAATCTTCTTCAGGCCGCACCTTCCAGTCGCTGCTCAACTGTGCAACGCAGGCGGCCTGCCCGTTGTGGTAGTCGATCTCGACCAAACAACCCTGCTCGGGGTCACGAAAAGGCTCCAGCATGGCGCGAAGCTTCTCTGCATCCGATTTGCCGTTCATGCTCAGGCGCAAACGGCTTACAAAATGGGCCCTTGCGCTGGCCAGTGAATACAGGTTCTCGGCCGAAATCCGCAAGCCACCCGTGTACGAATCTTCGGACACCTTGCCCTGCAGCACCAGCAGGGAATCTTCTTTCAGCAGGGTGCGGTTGGCTTCAAACTGCTCGTTAAAAATCGATAGTTCGACCTGTGCGGTCGAATCATCCAGCAACACAATCGCCATTTTTCCGCGTTTGGTCATCATGGTACGCAGGGAGGCGATAACCCCCGCCATCCACACCATGTCACGCCCTGGCGACAAATCTTTCAAACGCAGTTTGACGAACTGGCGAACTTTGTCTTCATCGGCCTTGAACAGGTGGCCGCTGAAGTAATAACCCAGCGCCGCTTTTTCCTGCTGCAACTTTTCCCGTTCGCTCCACGCGGGCACATCGACCAGCGCAGGGGGCGCGTCGCCACCCAGGTCTTCCCCAAACAGGCTGACCTGCGCTGCAGTGGCGGCCTGCTGTGCTGCCCATTCCATGGCCTGGCCTGAACTGGCCAGCAACTTGGCCCGGTCAGGATTAAGTGAATCAAATGCACCAGCGCGAATCAAGGCCTCAATCACTCGGCGGTTGATCTGCTTGCTGTCTACGCGCTTGACAAAGTCGAACAGGTCATTGAACGGCCCATTGGCGGTGCGTTCAGCCACAATGGCTTCACAAGCGGCCTGCCCTGTGCCTTTGACTGCACCTAAACCATAACGAATGGCACTGGCGCGCTTTTCGCCACCCACGCGCACTGCAGTGAAACGGAAATTCGACTCGTTGACATCGGGACCGAGCATGGTGACGGTGGTGCCGGCTTTTTTGCCTGGCACCTGGCACATGGACATGGCGTCTTCGACAAAAATTTTGACCTTGTCGGTGTCGTCCATATCGGAACTCATGGACGCGGCC
Organism: Limnobacter thiooxidans; assembly: GCF_036323495.1. Lineage (NCBI taxonomy): Bacteria > Pseudomonadati > Pseudomonadota > Betaproteobacteria > Burkholderiales > Burkholderiaceae > Limnobacter > Limnobacter thiooxidans. Next base: position 2,952,535 of record NZ_AP028947.1, read on the forward strand.
ATGAACTCTGCCGGGTAATGAGCCTTCAACCACGCGGTGTGGTACGCAATCAGCGCATAAGCAGCCGAATGTGATTTGTTGAAACCGTATTCGGCAAACTTTTCCATCAAGTCGAAAAGCTGCTTGGCCACCGCCGGCTCAACACCTCGCTCCGTGGCACCAGTCGTGAAAATTTCACGCTGCTTGGCCATTTCCTCGGGCTTCTTTTTACCCATGGCGCGACGCAACAGGTCAGCGCCACCCAGGCTGTAACCTGCCAGAATCTGGGCGACCAGCATCACCTGTTCCTGGTAAACAATCACCCCATAGGTACTTTTGAGAATGCCTTCCAGCTTGGGGTTGAAGTACCACTCGGCGCGGCCTTTGCCGGTTTTCGAAGTTTCCTTTTTACGGGCAATGAAGTCGTCCACCATGCCTGAACCCAATGGGCCAGGGCGGTTCAGCGCCATCAAAGCGATGATGTCTTCAAAATTGTCAGGCTTGAGCTTTTTTTCAAGGTCTTTCGCGGAACGCGATTCAGACTGGAAGACCGCTGTGGTGTTGCCATCGGAAAACAACTGGTAGACCGCCGGGTCATCCAGCGGCAGGTCTTCCAAGCGGAAGTCGCGCATGTCTTCGTAGTTTTCGCGAACCCAACGCACCGCCCAATCCAGAATGGTCAGGTTTCGCAGGCCCAAAAAGTCGAACTTGACCAAGCCAACTGCTTCCACGTCGTCTTTGTCGTACTGCGACACCACGGAATCGGTCGAGCCATCGGCGCAATACAAGGGGCAGAAATCAGTCAGCTTGCCCGGTGCAATCAACACGCCCCCGGCGTGCATGCCCACGTTGCGGGTCAAGCCTTCGAGAGGACGCGCCACAGAAATTATTTCACGGGCTTCGTCTTCGTTTTCGACACGCTCGCGGAACGTGGGCTCGTCGGCCATGGCCCGTTCAAGGTCCCAAGGGTCGGCAGGGGTTTGCGGGATCAGCTTGGACAGCCCGTCGCAATACATGTAGGGCATATCGAGCACGCGGCCCACATCTCGAATAACGGCTTTCGCGCCCAGGGTACCGAAGGTGGCAATCTGGCTGACCGCATCGCGCCCGTAGTTCTGCTTTACGTAATCGATTACGCGGTCGCGGTTGTCCTGGCAAAAGTCAATGTCGAAGTCAGGCATTGAAACCCGCTCTGGGTTCAAGAACCGTTCGAACAGCAAGTCGTAGCGCAAGGGGTCCAGGTCGGTAATGCCCAATGCGTAGGCCACTAGTGAACCCGCACCGGAACCCCTGCCCGGCCCCACCGGCACGCCGTTGCTTTTTCCCCAGTTGATGAAGTCCTGAACAATCAGGAAGTAGCCGGGAAAGCCCATACCAATGATGGTGTCGCATTCGATTTTCAAACGCGCTTCGTATTCCGGGCGCATTTTTTCCCGTTCCTCGATATTCGGGAACAGGTGCACCAGGCGCTTTTCAAGCCCCTCCTTGGACAAGTGCACTAGGTAATCGTCCAGCGTCATGCCTTCGGGTGTGGGAAATGCGGGCAGCTTGGGCTTGCCCAGTTCCAGCGTCAGGTTGCAACGCTGGGCAATTCGAATGCTGTTGCGTATGGCACTGGGAATGTCGGCGAACAGTTCAGCCATTTCCTGCGCAGTCTTGAAATATTGCTGCTCGGTGAAGCGGCGCGGCCTGCGCGGGTTCGACAGGATTTCGCCCTGCGCAATGCACACGCGTGCTTCATGCGCCCGAAAGTCATCGGGCTTCAAAAACTGGATGGGGTGAGTGGCCACTACCGGCAACTGCAATTTGGCCGCCAGCTGACAACTCAGATTAACCAGATTTTCCGCCTGGCTTGAGCCATCGCGCTGAAGCTCGATGTAATAACGGCCTTCAAAGTAGTGCAGGAATTTGCGGGCGGAATGTTCTGCTCGCCCCATGTTGCCACCCAGTAAAAACTGACCGACATCGGAATTTACAAACCCGGATACCGCGATCAGCCCATCGCAACCCACTTCATCGAACCACTCGAATTTCAGCGTGGCCTTGCCACGTTTCTGGTTGCGCAAAAAGGCGCGGCTCAGCAATTCGCACAGCTGCAGGTAGCCTTTGTGGTTTTGTACCAGCAAAAGCACGCGTGCGGGTTGTTCGTCATCGCGCTCGCTTTCAATCCACACGTCGCACGCTGCAATGGGCTTGACCCCTGCACCACGGGCTTTGCCATAAAACTTGATCAGACCAAACAGGTTGGACAGGTCAGAAATGGCCAGCGCGGGCATGCCGCAGGCAGCCGCGGCTTTGACGGCGTCGCCCACCCTCACCATGCCATCGAGCACCGAAAACTCGGTGTGCATGCGCAGGTGAACAAAAGTGGAAGGTAGAGGGTGGGATGGATTTGTCATCTGGGCATTTTACTACCAAGTGACTGGCAAACGATTGAGCTTGTTCAATCCATGGACTAGAACGAAGGATGGGCCAAGTGCAGCATCGCAGCCTGGGATCGCCGTATTGGCGCTCGATTAAAATAGTTTTGAATAACGTCTATTTCATCATGCTTGACTGGGAGTACCGCCAGAAAGCGGCCGCGAAGATTGTCATCTACATCAGCCTCGTGGTTGTTCCACATGTTCAAAAACTGGGATTTGCTTAATGTGACATGCCCCAATGACGGATCTGCCAAATGCACCGTGTTGTTACCCACTCCCTTGAGGACTGAAAAGTGTTCTGTGGAGCGGTGCTTTAAGTAGACGAGTACAGGCGCTTTGAGCTTTAGCAACTGGTCAAATGTTGCTGCAAAGCCTTGAGCTTTGAATCCAAAGGCGGGCAACACACGCTGCATGTCTGCAAAGCTAGCCCGGGCATCGCCTTTGTCCAAAGCTTTCAGCAACTCTTCTTCGGAAACTGACTGACCATAAAACTCATTCAGAATTGTAGCCAGACCGGCGGCACCGCATGAGTAATCGAGGTCCTGCTTGACGATGCCTTCATCACGGATGGACTTCCAGCTTTTTACTTGCAAGGTCAGAACAGATGATGGAGTTAACAAAATTGTTTGTCCATAAAGGCTAACCGGGAAAAGAAAAACGAAATAAAATGAAAACAATTTTTTATTTAGAAAAATGTCTAAAAAATTACTCAAATAAATAGACGCATCTTTACCTTTAATCATCATTCGAATTTTTTGAAATAATACGCCATGGATAAAAGTATATTGCCGCTAAAAAACTCATAAAAAAAGAAAGAAGAGAACTTACAAAAACAACATAAAACAAACTCAAATTCTTTTGACAAGCCACCGCAAATAATAAAAAAAAAACAAAAGAAAAAATAAAAACCAAAACAATTGAAATCAAAAAACTTATTTTTTGCTTATCAAGCAGGTTTTTTATAACATCAAGAAAAATCAGGAAAATATCATTCAAACTCAACCCTCTTTTTTTACCTCGCTAAGTCGCTCCAACCACTTGCACAGATAAAAAAATATATGAAGAAACACAGAAAAAAATAAAATAAAAATCCATTTAATTTCATCAGGCTCAGTTTTGCACATTTTATTATCGAATACAATTACCAATATCCAGAATGAAACAACACCCAAAAACTGCAATAAAACCTTCACCACAGAATACGGCGGCATAGACAACTGATAACCCACTAGTATCAGCAACGATATAGCCAATGGATCATATGACCTACAAAAAAATTTCAAATCAAAAAATTGATCAAAAATCAATTCAATTACACCCAAATATTTAAAACAAAAAATCGATTACAAAAAAATTAAAAATATTCACCGCTTCTTAAGCATCAAAAAACTTCTTCTTTCATAAAAAAACATTCCAATGAAGAGCACCAATAAAAAAACTGACAACGAAAAACTCCAATAATCTAAATAAACGCCAAATTTCAGAAAATAAAGAAAAAGCGAAATCCCAGCTACAAAAAATAAATACCGAAAAAAATCACCTTTCACGAGACGATATAAACATCCGCTTAGCACACAAAAAGACATCAAAAAAGTTAGGAACAAAACTATAAAATCAAAAAAGATCACAACCCTCCCCAATCAGAATCAAAAACACCAATTGACGAAGATTTTTACTCGCAGCATTAGACCTTCTCGTTGATTTTTTGAAAAAATAAAATCCCGCACTTTCCAACGAAAAAGGAGTTATAAATACCTTCCTAAAAAACTCAATTGTTATTTTAAAAATCAATCTTATTTTTTTGAACCTTCTTCAATATTTTTATAAACTACACACATAAAAATTAATTTGATATTTTTAAACACTAACATAAGCAGAGGACTGCCAAAGCATATAAATAAGAATAAATGCCATCCATCTATTAGAAAGAAAACTCTTTACAGACAATGAGTCATAGGGATAAATTTTTCCAGATTTTTCTATATCAACAACTAAAAACCCAAAGACTATAAAAATCCAAGGAAGGAAACCCAACCAGTTTTCATAACTGGGAGCCAAAATGATGGCAGCGCATTGAATAGCTGCTGCCGCTAACTTTTTAAGATGCGCTGCCATTTTTTACCAGCCGTTATAATCCATTACACCACCAACCAAACTTGAGGCCATATAAGCGTTCGCCCCCCATATTGAAGCAACCGCTCCGGCACCGGAGCCCGCAACAAAACCAGCCCCCGCTGAAGTGCCAAAAGAATACCAAGACCAAGGAGAACCACCGATCACTGTTCGATAAGCGTAACCAGCACCGCCTGCCGCCGCACCAAGTGCAGCTCCATATGGATTAAAAAAAGCACCCTCCGTTTCCTTCATTTCCTCATCACTCAGCGAAGCAACTTCTACTCTGGCTATCTCTGAGTCAAACAAAGAAGCATAATCCGCAGCTTCAAACGCCGGCGATTCCTGTGCATGCGTCTGCTCTGCAAATGCGGGGGTCACAACGCTTCCCACCAGAATTGTTGCGATAAGACTCTTATTCAGCTTTTTCATATTTTTTCCTGAAATAAATCCGGGTGCTGTTAGAAAAGTCGCTGAACCTACAAGGTTTGCAGCCAACTTAACCTCAGGTCAGCACCCTGCCCACCTGAAGTATTCGCTTTGAGAGAAAGATTGATGGAGGATCCTTTTTGCAGGCCATAACCAACACCCAAAACCAAGCTGGTTTGGGTACGACGAGCAAACAAGGACTGGCCGTTGATTGAATCCGCCTGTTTTGCTGTCCATTGAAAACCCGTGCTCAATGACACACGGTCATTCGCAGCAAAAACGACGGTTGGGGATATCGTCCAAATGGCTCCTGGCTTTACGTTTGCCCCGCTCTCATTGCGAGAAGCACTTGCCCGGTACGCAGCAGTAATTGCAAACACAACAGGATCAATGGCCTTGTACGCGGTCAAACCAATCAAAGTAGATTTCAAATTACTTGAACCTGAACCACGGTTTTCATACAAGGCGAGTTCGCCGAACCCGAGGAGGGCAGGTGTTTGATCATCACCTTTGAATTCATGGGAAATGCCCACCCATGCGTCAGCCACATAAGAATCTGACTGGCTACTGAACCCCGTTGCACCAACCTGTCGACTCTCATTGAACAAATACGACACACGGGAAGTGATTTCAGTTTTGGAAGTTACACCATAGCGAAGTCCCAATGACCCCACCAAAGTATCCGTATTGTTTTGAATTTGGCCTATTTGGGTAGGTATGACCACAAATGAAGTTGGACCAGTTTGAATCAGCAAGGGCTCACCAACAAACAAACCCGTCTGGTCACTATTCGAATAGGTGCCGGTGAGCTCCAATCGATAACGACCTTGGTCAGTCAGAATTTCTTCAACCTTGAGAGGTATGTCTGCTTGCGCAGCACTGACCGCATTCAAGAAAAGCACGCCAACAATCACATGAGACAACAACCGACACCGCATTCAATGGACTCCAAATTTAAGTGGAGACAACTTACAGGGATCAAAAAACTTCATATGGGTTGTGTCGCTCAAACGGATTACACCGCATCGCTCGCTAGGTATCCCTCATTTAATTTTTCGTCCAAAAATCAGATCCGCAGCTTGCTTGAGCAAGACTTGATTTTTTTCACCAGGAACCAAGGTTGTGACTCTTGAATGTCATACAAAGCGGACCAATTGAATTTTGCCCAAAACAACTGAAGTATCGCTTTGTAAAAACACCCCTACCTAAGTTCGGAACCGAGTTACCTCTGCAGGAGTACACAAGCCACTCTTGCTCATCCCTGTGCTGTACTGCAACGACCCTTAACAACCACAGGAAATCAAAATGACTACCAGCTCGAATGCATTGGCTTTAAGAGTTGCCCCGCAACACACCATGGACATCGAAGCGCAAAAACCCGAAGCGCCCCAATACAATCGGACGTTGGCCCGGGCAAAAATTGCAACGCTGGCTGCAGCAAGTATCGCTGGCGCTTTAACTACGGCAATTGTGGCTTTGCATGAAGGATCGGACACAAGCGGCTTGCAAAACAGAAGCTTGCTGAATGAGGAGGGATGCAGCCCGCACCAACTCAAAAACATAGCAAGTGCGAAACGCGCCCTGGTCATTTCAGGCGCAACAACGGGTGCGTGCCTGGGTGGCGTAATTCTGGGCGGTTGCCTGTGGGGAGGCGGCTCGGTGGCTGAAGAGGAAGAAGGCGCGGCGCGGGCGGCGGGCATGGCATCCATGGGTGTCGGTGGACTAATGGCCTCTCTGGGCTCATTGGGCTTTACGCTGGGTACTACTGCAACATTGATATCCGGAATTATTTATGGTGTGTCCAAAAACAACTGCTGAAACAGGCGCGTTCAAACAGAGTGCTTTCCAGGCATGAACCAGAAGTTGCCCGGAAAGCACCATCAAACCATCCAATACTTTAAGCCGACATTTTCTTTGCAAACTCGGCAACCCGGCTGCCATAAATGTTCGCAGTTTCAAGGTCGGAAGCCGGTGGCGTTACATCGGCAGGCGCGTTGTCGGATTGCGTCATCACGCCCACCCAAGAACCAACACGATTCAGCTCGTTCACATCACCCGGCTTCTGGGCGCCCGGTGTTGCACTGCCCACCCAGATCATGCCGTGTTGCATGGCAAAGGTGACGAAATACTGAAGCGTGCTCAGCTTGTCGCCACTCATGGACATGGAATTGGTGAAGCCGCCGGCAATCTTGTTCTTCCAGCCTTGGCTGAACCAAACCTTGCTGGACGCATCTGCGAACTTTTTGAAGTCGGCCGAAGCACCGCCCATGTAAGTGGGCGAGCCAAAAATGATGGCATCGGCTTTGGCCAGTACATCCCAGGTGGCGTCATTCACGTCATTCACGTCATTGACGGAAATCAGGTGGCTGGTCACCCCATCCACAGCATCCACACCTTGCTGAACAGCTTGCGCCACCTTGGCTGTGTGTCCGTAACCGCTGTGATAAACAACTGCAACTTGTGTCATGTCAAAACTCCTGTGTTGTAAGTTCAAGCAGGCAGGTCGAAAAACAGCACTTCCGCTTGGTCGTTCACGTCAAAATTCAATTCCCGCTCGCCGCTCACCATCAAGGCATCGCCGGTCTGCAGCAACACATTGCCCACGGTCAATTCGCCACGCGCCACATGCAGGTACCCTTTGCGCTGGGGGTCCAGTTCGCGGTGCACGCTTTGCTGGTTCAAACGGCCAGCATACATCTTGGCGTCCTGGTAGATAAAGGCGATGTTCTTTGCTTCCGCCTCAGCCTTGTCGCCCGTCACAATCAAGCCCAATTGTCCGGTGATGCTGGCCACATCCAGATCGTGATCTTTGTAACCAGGCTCCACATTTTTCACAGCAGGCTCGATCCAGATTTGCAAAAGGTGCGCCACATCCGTTTTGTGCGCATTCATTTCAGAATGGCGAATACCGGTGCCCGCGCTCATGCGCTGGATCTGATTGGGATTGATGGCTGAACCACCGCCCAGGCTGTCTTTGTGGCTCAATTCACCACCCAGCATGTAGGTGATGATTTCCATGTCGCGGTGACCATGGGTGCCAAAGCCGGTTTCGGGCTGTACCCAGTCTTCGTTGATAACGCGCAGGGGGCCAAACCCCATATGCTTGGGGTCGTAATAACTGCCAAATGAAAAGCTGTGATAGCTTTCAAGCCAGCCGTGCTGGGCGTAACCGCGTTCATTGGATTTTCTGATCTGGAACATGTTCAACCTCCTGTTGAATGATGAACCCAGTGTAGGTGGTGCAGCACGCCCAAACAAGGCGTAGAATTTGACGGACTTATTCAAAAAATTTGAACCCATGACCATCAACCTGGACAGCCTCGCACTGCTTGAACTGATTGAAGCCCGGGGCAGTTTTGCAGCCGCTGCCCTGGCCTTGAACAAAGCGCCCTCTGCCATTACCTACCAACTGCGCCAGCTTGAAGAAAGCCTGGATGTGCTGATTTACGACCGCTCGGGCCACAAGGCCAAGTTAACGCCCGCTGGGCAGGCTTTGCTGGAAGAAGGCCGCAAGTTGCTCGAAAACTCAGAAGCACTGACCAAGAGGGTCAAAGCCGTGGCCAGCGGCTGGGAAGCCGAACTGCGCATCGTGCTGGATTCAGTGGTGCCGTTTGAACAAACCATCGCGTGGATCGACGCATTCGATCAACTACAAAGCCCCACCCGCCTTCGCTTTTCAAGTGAAGTGCTGTCGGGCACCTGGGAAGCACTGTATTCGGGCCGGGCAGACCTGTTGATCGGCAGCCGCTTGGATCAAAACCAGTTTGCCACCGCTACTGGCCTGCACATTCAAAGCCTTGGGCAGTCGGTGTTCGTGTTTGCCGTGGCCCCCACGCACCCCTTGGCGGCAGAGCCGGAACCCGTGTGCATCGAAACCATACGCCAGCACCGCGCGGTGGCTGTTGGGGATACGTCCCGCAACTTCAAGCCGGTCACCTTTGGCCTGCAAAGCGGGCAGGCCGTACTGACCGTGCCCAACTTGCAAGCCAAGGTGCAGGCGCAACTGGCTGGGTTAGGCTGCGGCTGGCTGCCCTGGAACCTGATTGAACAGGATGTGGCCAATGGCCGCCTGATTGTAAAGGCCACAGAAGACACAACCCGCCAAAGCAACCTTTGTTTTGCGTGGCAACGCGGCAGCCAGGGCAAGGCGCTGGACTGGTGGACGCGCCACCTGGCCACGGTTCAGCTTCACTTTCAACCGCCCGCCTGAACCCTTAAGCGTCCATGCCCACCACACCCCACTACATCGGTCGCTTCGCACCTTCCCCCACCGGCCCATTGCACCTCGGTTCACTGGCCACGGCGCTGGCCAGCTATCTGGACGCCAAAGTGCACCAAGGCCAATGGCTGCTGCGTATAGAAGACATTGATCAAGACCGCTGCAACGCTGCGTCTACCGAACACATTGTTCACACACTGAGGCGACATGGCTTGAACTGGCAAGGCGACGTGTGGGTGCAATCGCAAAGGCATGCTGTGTATCAAACTGCTCTGGATATACTGCAAGGCGACAACTTGACCTATCCCTGCGCCTGCACCCGAAAGGAAATTGACGAAGCCAATGCCAACCGCACCCACGGTGAAAACCGCATTTACCCCGGCACCTGCAGACAAGGCATGCCGGAAGGTCGGGAAATGCGGGCCGTTCGTTTTCGATGCCCCAACCAGCCTATCAATTGGCACGACCACCGCTTGGGCCATTTCAGTGACCGGCTAAGCGAAACCAGCGGCGATTTTATTCTGAAACGGGGAGACGGCTTTTGGGCTTACCACCTGGTCGTGGTGGTTGACGACCTGGCCAGCAAGGTCACCCACATTGTCCGGGGTGAAGACTTGACCGACACCACCGCACGACAAATCGCGGTGTGGAGAGCCCTGCAAGGCACACCCCCTGCGTATTGGCACCTGCCAGTGATATTGGCTGAGGATGGGCAAAAGCTTTCCAAACAGACCGGGGCACAGGCTGTGCCTGAACACGAGCCGGTGCTGAACTTGAATGCGGTGTGGCAGCACTTTGGACTGGACAAAATAAAAGCCACATCGGCAACCGAGTGGCTTGATTTGGCAATTCCGGTTTGGGCCAATTACCGGGCAGCACAGGCCGCACGGAAATTGTAGGGACACAGTGCCTGATTGCGTCAGTTGCGGGGGCTACCACCCAGCAAAAACGCCACGGGCGCTGAATTCTTGTTTTTGGCCTTGTTGCTCAGGTTGGACTGCTGGGCAGAGGCCTGATCGCCTGCCGCCTTGTCTTCCTTGGATTCCTGGTAAGGCTGATTGAACAAGTTGTCTTTCACACGGGTTTGCGCCAGCTTGGCGCGCAAACGCTCGTATTCCGCATCGCGGTGAATCGGGGCGTTGTCGTTGAAACGCGCGCCCTGGTACGACATGTCCCTGGCCGGGCGGCGCTCACGCGCTGGGGCTGAATCATCAGACGTTCGGGGGGGTCTGCGGTCTGAACGGCCTTCCTGGCTACGTCCCTCGTAGCGACTCTCGGTGCGTCCTTCTGTGCGGCCATCACGTCCATCCCGACCAGCACGTTCTTCACGGGGTGCACGCGCACCTGGAACAAAGCCTTCAAGTTCTTCGCGAACAAAGGCTTTGCCGATCAGCTTTTCAATGTCTTTCAAGGCGCGTTCATCGCGTTTTACAACGAATGAATACGCTGTACCTTTGGCACCCGCGCGGCCAGTACGGCCAATGCGGTGAACATAATCTTCAGGCGTGGTGGGCAGGTCATAGTTGATCACGCAGGGCAGGTCGGCAATGTCCAAACCACGTGCAGCCACATCAGTGGCCACCAGCACGGTGACTTCACCCGCTTTGAACGCTTCAAGCGATTTGGTACGCTCGGCCTGCGTTTTGTCGCCGTGAATTGCAGTGCTGGACACACCCTGCTTTTCAAGATAAATCGCCAGTCGGGCCGTACCCAGCTTGGTATTTGAAAACACGATGACCTGGCTCAGGGCCTTGGTCTGAATCAGGTGGCAAACGGCCATGCGTTTGTCTTCTTCGCTGTCCAGCGCGAAGATCACCTGCTTGATGTTCTCGGACGTTGCATTGCGTCGGGCCACCTCAATCAAAGTGGGCGACACCATGAAACTTCGGGCCAGTTTTTGAATTTCTGGGGAGAAAGTGGCAGAAAACAGCAAGTTTTGCCGAGTTTTAGGCAACAAATTGATAATGCGCTGCAAATCAGGCAAAAAGCCCATGTCCAGCATGCGATCTGCTTCGTCCAGCACCAGCACTTGAACCTGGCCCAAGTTGATGCTTTTTTGTTGGACGTGGTCCAACAGTCGACCGGGCGTGGCAATCACCAGCTCAACACCGCGGCGCAGCGCCTGAATCTGGGGGTTGATGTCCACACCACCGTACACCACAGTTGAACGCAATGGCGTGAATTTGGCGTAGGTGTGCACATTGGCTGCAACCTGATCAGCCAGCTCGCGGGTAGGCGTCAAAATCAGGGCACGAACGGGGTGACGGGCGGGCGACGTGTTTTCCGTGGCCAGCGGCATCAAGCGGTTCAAAATCGGCAAGGAGAAACCAGCGGTTTTTCCGGTACCTGTTTGAGCAGCACCCATGACATCCACACCGGTCAACACGACCGGAATTGCTTTCGCCTGGATTGGGGTCGGCTGGGTGTAGCCTTGCGCGTCGATTGCTTTTTGAATGTCGGGGTGCAGCGCGAAGTCCGCAAAAGTGACGTTCGCGAGGGCGGCCTCTTCTGCCGCGCTGATGGTATTCGGTTCAGTTTGTGTCATGCACGCATTCTAAGCCCATTTGATGCTTATTATTTGTGCAGCGGACTTAAATTCACTTGCTGCACCGGCTGGGTGCAGCAAATGTACTTTTCATACAACAGCTGGCGGTGTCTGTCGATTCAGAGATGTTCGGCGATGAATTCATCCACGTGTTTGACCGCCAAACGGCCCGCATTGGCCTGCGAACTTTCAGTGCCCCAAGCCACGTGGGGTGTGATGATGCAACGCGGGTGGTGCCATTGCACCATCAGGTGATCTCGTGGGGGTGGTTCCACATCCAGAACATCCAGTGCGGCGCCACCCAAATGCCCGCTTTCGATGGCCTGCTTCAAAGCCTCGAACTGCACCAGGCCTCCACGCGCGGTATTGATCAAAATGGCACCCTTCTTCATCTTTGGCAATGTATCAGGGCCAATCAAACCACGTGTTTGATCGTTCAAGGGGCAGTGCAGACTGAGCACATCGCTGTGGGCCAAACCATGTTCAAAGGTCACGTAGCCGTCGCGAGGTGTTGCGACCCCCTGGCGTTCAATGTGCAGCACGGTCATGCCAAACGCTTTGGCGAATTCGATCAGCTTGCCACCAATGGCACCGCTGCCCAGCACACCCAGCGTTTGGGTATGCAAACCGCGCATGGGCAAGGTGTGCAGGCAGAAAAACCGCGACGCACTCCAAGTGCCGTCATGCACCTGGCTTTGCCATTCAGGCACCCGCCGAGTCAGTTGCAAAATACAGGCCATTGCATGCTCGGCCACAGATTCCGGGCCGTAGTTGATCACGTTGCTGACCTTGATCCCACGCTCTGCACAAGCAACCTTGTCCACATTATCTGTGCCGGTGGCCACCAGCTGAATCATTTTCAGTTTGGGTGCATAGCCCAGTTCGACGGGTCCAATTTTAACCTTGTTGATGATCAGAATTTCAGCGTCCTTGATGCGCTCTTTCAGCATGTCTGCCGTTGTGAAGGGGTATTCCGTCCAGGTGTGCGCGCATTCAGGGCGCGGCAAAGGGGTGCGTACGGTTTCGCTTTCCAGCCAAACAATGTTCATGGTGTTGTCTCCAATTGGGTTGCTAGAAGGCTACCGACTAATTGCAGCCTTAGACACTGGGACTAACCATGAAAACACACAGCAAACCAACTCAAACACTGGAATCAAGCGGCTCGGGTGTCGCGCTGACACCTGCAATTCGATAACAGTTTTTACCGGCCTTCTTGGCCTGGTACATTTGCTCGTCACTGATTTCCAGCAGTTTTTGAAATGAGCTGCCGTGCAGCGGGTGCATGGCTGCACCAATGCTGCATGACACGGTCAATCCATGATTTTGACGAATCCGCACCAAGAGCTTGTCACAAGCAAACGATTCAATAATCCGCTCCGAAATGTTCTTGAGCAACTGGATATTGCACCGTGCCACGATGATTGCGAACTCATCGCCACCCAGGCGCGCCACCTGGTCCACGTTGCGTGTGGCGCCCTTCAACAGGCTGGCACTGGTTTTCAGAATTTGATCGCCGGCCTTGTGGCCCAGCGTGTCGTTCACAGCCTTGAAACCATCAAGGTCCAGAAACATCAAACCCAGGGTTTCCCCGGGCAACAAGCGAGACAAGCGGGTTTCCAGCGTGATGTCGAAGCCACGGCGATTCAAGATACCGGTCAGCGGGTCGCGCTCCACCTCGTTGCGAAGGTCTTCCACATTCTTGCGGATACTGACATCCTCCACAATCAATACCGCATGGGCACCCTGCGTTTTGTCGTTGTACACCGCGAAGCGGAATTGAAGTACCCGGCCGTCGGTGAAATTCAATTCGATGGGCATTTCGTGGTTGCGAAAATAGTCGGTTACGAGGTCCTTGAGCAATATCCGCTGTTCGCGTACCACACCTGCGTTGAGCAACACCTGCTCCAGTTTTGCCGATGCCGGATTGATTGATTCCAGCCGCAGCATTTTGGCCAAGGCCTTGTTGGTGTAAAGCACATTGAAGTGTTCATCCAGATACGCTACGCCGCTACCCAGTGACGAAAGCAACAAATCCAGCCTGTTTTTTTCGGAAACAGACCGCGCATGGCTGTTTTCCATGGCCTTCATTTGCGCTTGAATCGCTTGCGCCATGCTGTTGAACGCTGCACCCAAGCAAGAGATTTCATCGCGTCCAGTGACCTGTATGCGCGATTCAATTTGCCCGGACTGCAACTCCATGGCCTTGGTCCGCAGGTCTTCCAGTCGAGCCGACAGGGTATTGCTCAAACCAAACAGGATCATGGCGCAGGCAATTGCACTGAGCAGAAATACACCCACCAGGTAGAAAACCATCTCGTCTCTGCTGCGGTACACCTCTTGCTCATCAAACAAAACCATTAGCTGGTGCCCTTGCGTGGGCAAGGTGAATGCGGAAACCAGCGCGGGATCAATGTCTTCAGAACTTTTAGGAACCTGCCCCAAGGTATACACCATGCGGTTTTCAGCGTTGATCCACACCGCAGTGGGTTTGTAGCGCGTATAAAAATCCCGAACAATCGACGACACAGTATTGATGGAATAGGTGTCGCTGGCCATGTTGGCCCGCGTCAACTCAGCCTGAAAACTTTCACGGGTTTTCTGGAGCTCACGTTCTGCCACATTGCCCATGTGCAGGAATTGAATACTCGTGAAAATGCCGCCCAACATCAGCTGGGCGACAAATGTAGTCAGGAGCCATTTCCATTTAAAAGACATCGCCGTGTGGCCCGAAAAGTGTGATCTATTGTGCAAAGTATCCCCGCTTGCTGATCGTGTTTGAATCCCACGAGAGGGGCACTTTTCGCCCATTTTCAAAATAAACACAAATTTGTGATCCGGGGTGTTGTATTAAAACTTTTTTTTTGCCATAATTGTGGGCTTGCCGAGGTGGCGGAATTGGTAGACGCGCTGGACTCAAAATCCAGTGGTAGAGATATCGTGCGGGTTCGATTCCCGCCCTCGGCACCAGCCCCCAAATTCAAAAAAGATCTGCTCAAGCAATCTTCGATAGAAATCCTAAGCGCGATTTACATGCGCTGCAATTCCAAATTTCCTATATTCAAGCCAGACATGTCCCACAAATGGTGTCACGCCTGTCCTACATCCATCACGTCTTCGTTGAACTAAATTCTTCTGTGACGCTGTTGCGTCTTCTCTTTTTCACCAACATATGTTCACGGAGAGAAAACAGCATGGAAAAGCAATGGGAAAAAAGCAGTTCCAACGATCGATCCAACGACGAGGGCAATGAAGAACGCAGCTTTCAGAGCATTGGAAAGGAAAGTCGTGGCGATCAGGATGATGACCTTGAAGAGTCCGGCCAGGATCAAGACAACAACCGGGCTGACATGGATTCCAACGGACAAAACAAATCGCTCAGCAATATGGCTTACAACTGGGTGAGCTTTGTTCAACACAAAGCCAAGGCAGTCAAGGCCTATGAGCAATACATTTCTGATGCAGAAGAAGCGGGCGAAACCGAATGTGCAGAGCTGTTCCGCAAAGCCTGCAAGGCCGACCTGGAACAACTGGGTCAAGCCCGGAATCATCTTTCAGCCGTTTTAAGGGAAACTGAAAACGCAGAGTAAGCTTCACCCTTTCTCAAACAGTTGTAAAAAAGGCAGTTTGCAAATGACTTGCAACTGCCTTTTGTGCTTTTGGAAGTGGACGTTCTTGCGGGACGGTGCAGGGACTGTAAAATTGTGCCAACAACAGGCGCCTTGAATTCAAAATATTCTTTGTTTTTATCTGGTCGATCCTGAGTTTTTGCGAGAGACCCCATGGTCGGTTTTTCAATGGAAAATCAGTGTCAATTTCCCTGTCCCCCGCAATATTTCCCAAGTCTGCATGTAGCTCACCATGAAATTGTCTGATTTTGACTTCACGCTTCCCGAAGCGCTAATTGCCCAACATCCGCCGCAACAGCGGGGGGAGTCCCGTTTGCTGGTGTGCCCAACCCATGAGCCGATTGAAGACCATCAATTCCGGCATGTGTTGAATCTGCTTAAGCCCAACGATGTGCTGGTGGTCAATGACACGAAGGTTTTGAAAGCCCGCTTGCAGGGCGAAAAAGCCACGGGTGGAAAAATTGAAGTGATGCTTGAACGCATACTCGATGACAGGCGCTTCACCGCCATGATTCGAGCCAGTAAATCGCCAAAACCCGGCAGTGAAGTGATTTTGGCTGGGGTGGCCAGCGCACGGGTACTGGCCAAGCACGACATGATGTATGAACTGGAACTCACGCAATCCAGCCTGAGCCTGCCCGACTTGCTTGAGTCGCACGGCGCCCTTCCTCTACCCCCTTATATTGAGCACAATGCCGATGCTCAAGACGATGAGCGCTACCAAACCGTGTTCGCAAAAGAACCCGGTGCCGTGGCGGCCCCCACCGCTGGCTTGCATTTCACTGAAGACTTGCTGGCACAGGTACAGGCCAAAGGCGTTCAACTTTTAAACCTGACCCTGCATGTAGGTGCTGGCACATTTCTGCCGGTCAAAACCGACAATGTGGAAGAACACGTCATGCACAGCGAGCGTTACAGCATTTCAGGGCCGGTGATTGCCGAGTTGTTGAATGCAAAACGAAACGGCGGGCGCATTGTGGCCGTGGGCACAACCTCGCTGCGCGCACTGGAAGCCTGGGCCACGGAAACAGCCTGTGACTTGAACTCTGAAGCCGGGCTAAGCAAAGTGGCCACTTATGCAGAACATGGGCACGCCGGAGATACTCAGATTTTTATCAAACCCGGCTACAACTTCAAGGTGGTCGACAGATTGATCACCAACTTCCACCTACCCAAAAGTACCTTGTTGATGCTGGTTTCCGCTTTGGCAGGAAAGTCCACCATCTTTAACGCATATCAACACGCAATTGCGCAACAATACAGATTCTTCAGTTACGGCGATGCCATGTGGCTTGAACGCGCAGAATGACACAGACCAATTTTTCAGTACGTACGGGCGACGGCGCCAGCATTCAGTTGATTCGTTGGGGCCAAAGCACAGGCAAACCTGTTCTGCATTGGGCCCATGCCACAGGGTTTAGTGCCAAAACCTATACCCCGATGCTGCACAAACTGCTTCCTCACTTCGATGTCCACAGTTGGGACATGCGCGGGCACGGGGAAAGTCGCGATGCCGGCAACCCCAAAACATTCAAGGGTTGGAAAACCTACTACAACGACCTGATCGCCGTGCTGGACCAGGCGGAAGAGCCGATGTGGCTGGCAGGCCATTCGATTGGCGCCACCACCAGCCTGGCCGCTGCCGCACAGCGTCCCCAAAAGGTGAAAGGGCTAATATTGATCGAACCTGTTTTGCTCGACCCCAAGCAGGGTTGGGCGCTAAAGCTGGCGAACTGGTTTGGCTTTGCCAATCGAATCGCCATGGCGTCGGCGGCTGCACGCAGGCGAGCAAGCTTTGCATCCCATGAAGAGGCCTTTGAGAACTATCGCAATAAAAAGGCGTTCAGCACCTGGAGTGATGAGTGGTTAAATGCCTACGTTCAACATGGTTTTGTTGCCAAAGGAATCGACGAAGTTGAGTTGGCCTGCAAACCCGACTGGGAATCGCTGACCTTTCAACACACAGAGCCCGATGCCGTTCGCTGGATGAAAAACCCCGGCTGCCCGATTCACATACTTGCTGCGGGCAAAGGATCCACATTTCCTGTCACCGCCCATGCGCGAATTCAAAAGCGCTTGCCACATGCAAGGATTGAAGTGCTTGCTGATGCCACACACTTTTTGCCGATGGAGCACACAGACTTGGTGGTGCAACGGATTCGGGAAGTGGTGGGAGTCTAAGGCGCAGCATTGTTGGGGCAAGGAAAGCTCGCGCAAGTTAGCGTAGAGCTAAAGCTTGCTGCCGAGGGCTGTTCACCCTGCCTGGTCTCTGCGTTTTTTCCGGCTTTTTGCCTCTTGCTTGGGGCATGCGAAACGCAATAGCGTCTTCGCATCGATTCCTAACGGAATCGCCTCGCGCTGCGAGCCCGCCGGAACGCAGAGACAATTCGGCAGGGAGAACCAGCCACTCGACAGCAACCCAGCCCAGCCCAGCCCAGCCCAGCCCAGCCCAGCCCAGCCCAGCCCAGCCCAGCCCAGCCCAGCCCAGCCCAGCCCAGCCCAGCCCAGCCCAGCCCAGCAGTCAGTATCCGGCAAGCCTCACGACAGAGGTTGACAGCACTCAACTCTGCGCACGCTGGGTGACTGCGTGAAGCCTTCCGCGCCTTTGGCTGGTTTGCGATTCAAGGAAATTTGCCAGTGGCTTGCAAAATGAGCGTTCGCGCCAGCGACAAAGCGGACTCGCCGATTTCTTTTGGCGAGCGGCTTTGAGCGAATTTTTCAAAGCCGCTGGAATCACAAATTTCCAAGCAAACCAGCAAAGGTCGGAAGGCTTCACACAAAACAACTCACCCAAGAAAAAAGCCCCGTGATTGCTCACAGGGCTTTTCAGGACAGGCAAGCAGCGCCGACTTTACTCGACAGCTTTCACCATGTCTTCAATCACTTTCTTGGCGTCGCCAAACACCATCATGGTTTTGTCCATGTAGAACAGTTCGTTGTCCAAACCAGCGTAGCCAGCGTTCATCGAACGCTTGTTCACGATGATGGTTTTGGCCTTGTAGGCTTCCAGAATCGGCATGCCTGCAATCGGGCTCTTGGGGTCTTTCGCGGCGGGGTTCACCACGTCGTTCGCACCCAATACCAACACCACGTCAGTTTGCGCGAATTCGCTGTTGATGTCTTCCATCTCGAACACCTGGTCATAAGGCACTTCGGCCTCGGCCAGCAACACGTTCATGTGGCCTGGCATACGACCTGCCACGGGGTGAATCGCATATTTCACGGTCACGCCCATGTGGGTCAGCTTCTCGCTCAGTTCCTTGAGTGCGTGCTGGGCACGGGCTACAGCCAAACCGTAACCAGGCACAATCACCACGGTTTCTGCGTTGGTCAACAAGAAAGCCACGTCATCAGACGAACCACTTTTCACGGTGCGCTGCTGGCCACCGCCTGCTGTTGCTGCGTCTGCCTCACCACCGAAGCCACCCAGAATCACGTTGAAGAACGAACGATTCATCGCCTTGCACATGATGTAGGAAAGGATCGCGCCGGATGAACCGACCAGCGAACCCGCCACAATCAACATGCTGTTGTTCAGCGAGAAACCAATGCCCGCTGCCGCCCAGCCAGAATAGCTGTTCAGCATGGACACCACCACGGGCATGTCTGCACCGCCAATTGGAATAATCAGCGTGACGCCCAAAATGAAGGCCGCAACCGTCATGATGATGAACGGTGTCCAGCTTTGCGTTGCTGCAAACCAGATACCGCAACCGATCATCACAATACCCAAAACTGCATTCAACTGGTGTTGACCGGTGAAGCGCACAGGTGCACCCTGGAACAGGCGGAACTTGTACTTGCCACTCAACTTGCCAAAAGCGATGACGGAACCCGAGAAGGTAATTGCGCCCACGAAGGTACCAATGAACAGTTCAATCTTGTTACCCAAGGGAATGTCGAAAACGCCTTTGGCAGTGATGCCAAACGCATCGGGTTCAGCGACCGCAGCAACCGCAATGGCCACGGCAGCCAAACCGATCATGCTGTGCATGAAAGCCACCAGTTCAGGCATTTTGGTCATTTCGACGCGCTTGGCCATCACTGTGCCCAAGCCGCCACCAACAACCAAACCAGCCAGTACCCAGCCCAAACCTGTAATCGCAGATTGCCCTGCAATTTCAGCCAGTTTGAAGATCAAGCCGATCGTGGTGACCACGGCAATGGCCATGCCCACCATGCCGAAGGTGTTACCCAGGCGTGAGGTTGTGGGGTGTGAAAGGCCCTTCAAGGCCTGAATGAAACAGATTGACGCCACCAGGTACAACAGCGTCACTGCGTTGAAACTCAATTGCATAAGATTCTCCAGATCGCTGTTGGGTTACTTGTTCTTTTTCTTGAACATTTCAAGCATGCGCCGGGTGACCAGAAAGCCACCAAACACATTCACAGCGGCCAGCGCCACAGCCAGCACGCCCATGAACTTGCCCAAGGGCGTCACGGTTAGCGCGGCTGCCAGCATGGCACCCACAATCACGATTGCGGAAATTGCGTTGGTCACCGCCATCAAGGGGGTGTGCAACGCAGGTGTTACGTTCCAGACCACGTGGTAACCCACGTAAATGGCCAGTACAAAAATAATCAGGTTGACCACGGCAGGGCTGATTGCGTCCATGTTGGCTCCTTCCTTATGCGTTCTTGCGTTTGAGTTCGCCGCCGGTGCACATCAGGCACGCAGCAACAATGTCGTCTTCCAGGTCGATCTTGAAAGCGCCTTCCTTGTCGAAAACAAGCTTCAGGAAATCGATCACGTTGCGGGCATACAGTGCGGAAGCATCCGCAGCCACCATAGTGGCCAGGTTGGCATAACCCACAATTTTGACGCCATTTACGTCTACAATTTCGTTCAGTTGGGACAAGGGGCAGTTGCCACCCTGCTCGACCGCCAAATCGATCACCACAGAACCTGGCTTCATGGCGCGCACGGTTTCTTCGTGCAGCAATGTCGGTGCCTTGCGTCCGGGAATCAGGGCCGTCGTAATCACGATATCGCTTTTGATCGCCTTTTCGTGAACTGCAGCTGCCTGTCGTTTCATCCAGCTTTCTGGCATGGGGCGTGCATAACCGCCTACACCCTTGGCAATTTCACGTTCTTCATCGGATTCAAACGGCACATCGACAAACTTCGCGCCCAAGGATTCAACCTGCTCTTTGGTGGCCGGGCGAACGTCGGATGCTTCAATCACAGCGCCCAGGCGCTTGGCCGTGGCAATGGCTTGCAAACCGGCAACACCCACACCCAAAATCAGCACGCGGGCAGCTTTCACGGTACCGGCGGCGGTCATCAACATGGGCATGAAACGCTGGTACACATTGGCTGCAATCATCACGGCCTTGTAACCTGCGATGTTGGCCTGTGAAGACAACACGTCCATGCTTTGCGCACGGGTTGTGCGGGGCGCGGCTTCCAGGGCAAAGGCTGTGAGACCAGCCTTGTTCATGGATTCCAGTGCAGCTGAATCAAAAGGGTTCAGCATCCCGACCACCACCTGGCCTGCACGGTATGCAGACAATTCATTCTCTGCTGGTGCACGCACCTTGAGGATCATGTCGCAGTTGCTGATCACGTCCATGGCACGTTCGACGATTTTGGCGCCCACATCCACATAGGATTGATCGGTGATGGAGCTGGCAACGCCTGCGCCAGTCTGAACAAACACTTCGTGTTTTTGAGAAATGAGCTTCTTCACCGTTTCAGGTGTGGCGGCTACACGCGTTTCTCCGGACCTTGTCTCGGCCGGGATTCCGATTTTCATGGAACTTCTCCTTGAGGGAAAGCGCTTTTATTTGATGTTTAAGAACTGCAAATACACTGCTGGTGCGGACTATAGCACGGTAGTATCACCCAATCTAAGGGATAACCACAACCCAGTATCTGACAATATTAACTGCCAAATGATATTCGAACGCGTTGTTTCTGTCTTGAAGCATTGATCTAAGCAGGGATTGCACTGGCTGAATAGTCCAGACCTGCTTCTGTCATGGTTCCTGGCGACGCGCCTGCTCAATGTGATCACAAACCTGCTCTGCTGCATCGATAAGCCGAGGACCGTTGCGCACCAACAAGTCGTTCGGAACGGTGTACACATGACTTCGCTGCACAGCATTCAGCCCAGGCCATGGCGCCCACTGTTTGAGCAATGCACGGTGATCCTCAACCGAGCCACTGCTCAGCAGCACTGCCGGGTTTCGTTTCAGAACACCTTCCACACTGACCTGCGCAGCCAGATTGGTCAAATCCGAAAACACATTCCGCCCGCCGCACAAGCCGATCACCTCCGACACCACGTGCTGACCGCCCAGTGTCATCAGAGGTTGGCGCCAAACCTGGTAAAAAACCGGCACTACGGCACGCCCCTTGAAACGGTTGCTCAATTGCTCAAACCTGGCCAACCATTGATCCACCTTTGGATAGGCTGTGCTTTGCGTACCGAGTAGGAGCGCAATACGTTGCATGGTAGTGGCCACCTGAGCAACGGTTTTTGGTTCGCTCACGAACACGGGCATCCCGGCCTTGCGTAATTGCACAACCACATCTGCAGAAATACCGGATTGCCACACCAGAACCAAGTCTGGCTTACGGGCCAGAATGGACTCGGCACCCAAAACCCAAGGGTTAGGGAGTTTCGGCAAAGAATTGACCGCGGCTGGAAAATTGCTGGAACCATCCACGGCAATTACCCGATCAAGTCCACCAACAAAATCCACTATTTCAGTAAGATGCGGAGCAAGCACCAGCACACGCTGGGCTTGCTTCACACACACGGGTTGGTTGAGGTCGTCTTGAACGCAGGGTTGTGTGGCTTGTGCAAATTGCACAAAGCCACACAGCCACAAGACAATGAATGATCGCAGTAACAACAACTTTCCTTAGAACTTGTGGTTATAGGTCAGCAAGACATCTTGTTGTGCAACGCCAAAGCCTTTGACAATTTCATAGTCTTTACCAGTCAAGTTATCGACCCGAAAAGTAAAACTATTTTGCTTATCAAGTTCATACTGCACAGTAGTATTGATTATCGAATATCCACCCAATTGAACCCGTCCGCCAGGAAAGGCAATGTCATCGCGTTTGCCATTGGCCAAGAATTCAGCGCCAATAGACCACCCTTGAGGTAGGTTATAACTGCCGTACACCTTTGCTGTTTGGATAGCCCTGCGCAGCAAACGCTCATCACGCGCATTTTTTGCCGACAGAATATCCAGAGAAGCACCCCATACAATCGGCCCGGACCCACCTTCATGTGAGAAGGAGATACCCTCGATTTTCGCAACACCAGGTTCATTCGTGAACCGCGTATTTCCTGGAGAAATAAGATTACCCACAATCAGATCTTGAACCAAATTCTGAAACACGGAGATTCTGGACTGCCCATATTCATTACTGATGGCAGCATACAATTCGTAATTCTCGCTTTCTTCAGGATCAAGATTTGTATTGACCACAGCAGGATTCAAGACAAATCCTGGAGCAAAAGGATTTGCGAATCCTGAAATCTGACTGAAATTTGGACGCTTGAAACCTGTTCCAATCAAAGTGCCAAGCTTGACTTGCTCATTAAGAGCTCGGGAAACAGAGACTTGACCGGTTGCAACGTCCCTGTAGTTCGAATTCGCATCGAAGCGCAGGTTACCTTGGATGGTGTAACCCGCCACGTCTTTCGTGTACGTCACAAGTCCACTGTTAACTTGCGTATTGTCGACATTCGGGATACCTGCCTGCGGGGCGGATGTTGAACTGAATCGTTGATCCAGATATTCGTACCCCAACAACAACACACCATTAAAGACGCTGAAACGATGATCCAGAGAGAACTGATTTTGAAAGGTGCGCGTGCCGAAATCGAACAAAGGAAACTCTAGCTCTTCAGTCGAACTGCCCAAACGAATGGACGACTCGGCTCCATCCGTCCATTGATGCTTTAACCCTACATTCAGTACGGTCTGATTGTCGCGGTTGAACTGGGGATTCGAATCAAACTCGTTATTTACATCGGTAGCGAGTGCGCTAGCAGTCAGTTGCGTGTGCTTGGTTAACTCGTACAGCCCATTAAAGCTGCCGGAAGTAATCCGGTACGCATCTTTACCGCTATTGTCTCGACTGGCATTGATACCATCACTGTACTCATGGCCAACACCTAATCGAATCGAGCCTCGTTCACCGGCAAAGGTGCCTGATGTACTCAGTTTTCTGGTGTGGTTGTTTCCCAGTGAGAAAGCAACATCCCCACCGCTTTTCCGCGCCGCTTTCTTGGTAATGATTTGTACAACACCGCCAATTGCGTCACTGCCATAAAGTGATGAACCAGGCCCGCGCAGAATTTCAATTCGCTCAATTTGGTCCAAAGGTACGTGTTGAAACTGAAATTGCGAAAATCCGTCAAGTGGACCAATTCGCTGACCATCTACCAAAAACAGAGTGTGCTTGCTGTCAGCTCCTCGAATAAACAGCGATGAAGCTTGCTGACCGCCACCGTTGCTTGAGTACTGAACACCAGGAGATCTCTTTAGAAGATCTGTCAGATTGCTTGCTCCAGAACGCTTGATGTCGTCCTGATCAATCACGGTGACATCTGCCTGTACATCTTTCAACGAGCGCTCGTAGCGACTCGCAGTGATGACAACTTCCTTGGAGACTACTGGCTCAGCAATAGCCAGCTGTGGGAATGAGAAAAATGAAAGGGCAACAGATGCGCCCACTACTGCCTGACAACGAATTTGCTTCAACATGAATTTAACCTTGAGGTTTGACCACACCCACCGTGCGGCAATTAATTCACTGGAGAAGACAAAAGACAGGCGATGAAACAGTCTACGCAAACAAGCCGAAGGCGATACGCCGACAGAAGTCCCGGAAAAAGTTCGAATGGAAACAATTAGCCGCCTGCGCACTGCCTCCCCGCAGCACCAGTCGCTCGCCTGAATGGGACAGGCTGAACGGTCAAGGCCGGTATCCGGGCTTGTAAGTTTTGATGTGTCGCCTTCCCAGTCGCTGTTTACACCAAAATGTAAACAGCTTTACTACCAGTGGCAAAATGACACACCCGCACTTACTTACCGTTGCGGGGGCAGCGCAGGCTTGATACCTGCTTCCCGTTTAACTGCGCTCAAAAAATGAGCACAAGCACCTTAACCCTGCTATTCTAACGTGTTTTTTCAACACCCAAACATCGGCGCACTCTGTTTAGCTAGTGCGATTGAAAAGCCATGTCAGAAGTCTGGAAACCCAGCGTTACCGTAGCCGCCATTGTTGAACATCAGGGCAAATTCCTGATGGTGGAAGAGCACACCACCGATGGCATCAAGTTGAACCAACCCGCAGGCCACCTGGACCCAGGTGAAACGCCGCAGTTTGGTGCTGCGCGCGAGACACTCGAAGAATCCGCCTGGGAAGTTAACCCGGTGGGCTTGCTTGGCATCTACATGAGCCGCTATACAAGCTCCCGCACCCTGGAAGACGTCACCTACCTGCGCTTTGCCTTCGCGGCGGAAGTGATCAAACACCACACCGATCGAGCCTTGGACGAAGGGATTATCCGCACAATCTGGATGACCGTCGAGGAATTGCGCGCAACGCAAGATCAGCACCGCAGCCCCTTGGTAATGCGCTGCGTCGAAGACTTTTTAAACTGGAAAGCCGGCAAGCAGCCCATTATGCCGCTTGAGCATGTGTACACGCACCCCAGCGTGCTGGCTGGCCCAATGCCTCCTGGCGTGTCGTAAGCAACATGGCAAAAACAGTGGTAATCGGCATGTCGGGCGGGGTAGATTCCTCGGTTTCAGCCTGGCTGCTCAAACAGCAGGGTTACAACGTCATCGGTCTTTTCATGAAAAACTGGGAAGACGACGATGACTCCGAATATTGCTCCAGCCGCCAGGACTGGCTGGATGCAGCCAGCGTGGCCGATGTGGTGGGCGTTGACATTGAAGCCGTGAACTTCGCCAGCGAATACAAAGACCGCGTGTTCTCGGTGTTTCTCAGCGAATACTCCGCAGGCCGAACACCCAACCCCGACATTCTGTGCAACAGCGAAATCAAATTCAAGGCTTTTCTCGACCACGCCTACAGTCTGGGGGCTGACTACATTGCCACGGGCCACTATGCACGTGTTCGCGAGTTGAACGGCGAGTTTCAATTGTTGAAGGCTGTGGACCACAGCAAAGACCAATCGTATTTCCTGCACCGGCTTAACCAGGCACAACTGAGCAAAACCCTGTTTCCTCTGGGCGAAATCCAGAAAACCGAAGTGCGCAAAATTGCGCTTGAACTGGGCTTGTCCAATGCCACAAAGAAAGACAGCACTGGCATTTGTTTTATTGGCGAGCGCCCATTCCGCGACTTTCTGAACCGCTACTTGCCCACTGCACCTGGCCCTATTCTGAATGATGAAGGCCAGCAAATTGGCGAACATGTGGGTCTGAGCTTTTATACCCTTGGGCAGCGCAAGGGCATTGGCATTGGCGGCCAGAAGGAAGGCAATGGCGAACCCTGGTTTGTGGCTCGAAAAGACCTGCCTAACAATGTGTTGTATGCCGTGCAAGGGCATGACCACCCGTGGCTGCACCAGAAAACCCTAAGTGCGGAACAAGCCCATTACATTTCAGGAAGCGCACCCAGTGAGATGGAAATGGGCTGCAAGGCGCGCTACCGGCAGGAAGATGCTGCGTGCCACTTCAGGGCCACGCCCTCAGGCTTCGAGCTGAACTTCGAGGAGAGCCAGTTTGCAGTCACGCCAGGCCAAAGTGCAGTGCTATATCAAGGCGAGGTGTGTCTGGGTGGCGGTGTCATCGCTTGAATCATGTCGATACCCATAAAAAAAGCCCCAGTACTGGGGCTTTTTTATTTTTGCGAGCAGATTTGCCTGACCGCACTTTAAAGAGTCTTCATTCAGGCTTGGTGTCTTCAAAACTTGGGCGACAGGCCAAACGTTCTGAATACTCATTCAATTCCGGATACAGTTCACGCCACTTCAGTTCGGGCATGCGGAAGTCCAGATAGAACAAGGCGCAACCCACGGTGATATCCGCCAGGCTGAATTGTTCAGTCAGGTAGTAACCGGGAGTTGTCTTGATGCGATGTGACACCCAGGCCAGACCACTGTGTATTTTCTGGGTTTGGCGATCAATCCAGACCTGGCTGACCTTGTCGCCTTCATGGAATCTTTTTTCCAGCAAAATATCCACCGCCGCCTGGCTGATGCCTTGCCCCAGTGACTCGACAGTACGCACCAAGGCGCGCTGATTCGGGTTGGTCGGCAACAGGGGTACCGTTGGCATCATGTATTCCAGCGTGCCGGAAATAACCAATGAATCAAATACAGTTTGACCACCATCCAGAATCAGGCAAGGTACCTTGCCCAATGGATTGTGCTCGGCAATGCGGGTATTCTCGTCCCACACATTTTCCAAAACAAACTCGTACGGAATTTCTTTTTCTTGAAGCTGCACGCGTATTTTTCGCACGAAAGGGCTAGTCAGGGATCCCACTAGTTTCATCACAGTTCTCCTAGATACAATCCTGGATGAGATTGCGTGTTGTTTCTACGACCTGAAAGTGTCTAACAGTTTTACAAATTGAACAAGCAGTATTCCAAAATAGCACCGGGGACATCACTCAGTCCAAACAGTTTCGGGTGGGACAGGTTACAATACAAGGCTTTGAAAAACCTCAATTTTTACCGCCCGCATGATCTCTTCAGACTCTTTAAGCACCTTAACCGCAATTAGCCCGCTTGACGGCCGTTATCAGTCCAAAGTGGCGAATTTGCGCCCCCTGCTCTCTGAAGCCGGGTTCATGCACCACCGCGTCATTGTCGAAATTGAATGGCTCAAAGCGCTTGCAAACGCGGGGTTCTCCGAACTTCCTGCCTTTTCGGCACAGGC
Organism: Limnobacter thiooxidans; assembly: GCF_036323495.1. Taxonomy (NCBI): domain Bacteria; kingdom Pseudomonadati; phylum Pseudomonadota; class Betaproteobacteria; order Burkholderiales; family Burkholderiaceae; genus Limnobacter; species Limnobacter thiooxidans. The sequence goes on from NZ_AP028947.1 coordinate 2,979,751, forward strand.
ACTCGCCAAACTCGAATCGATCAAAAACGAGTTTTCAGAAGCCGATGCACAACGCATCAAGGAATTCGAGGTCACCACCAACCACGATGTAAAAGCCGTGGAATACTTTATTAAAGAAAAGTTTCAGGCCGATGAAGAACTGAAAAAATCAGCAGAATTCGTTCATTTCGCCTGCACGTCTGAAGACATCAACAACATGAGCCATGCACTCATGCTGAAAGCGACCCGTGAGCAGGTCATTCTGCCCACCCTGGACCGCATGGTTACCACTCTGCGCAATTATGCGCACCAGTTTGCTGACCTGCCCATGATGTGTCGCACACACGGTCAGCCTGCCAGCCCCAGCACAATGGGCAAGGAATTTGCCAACGTAGTACACCGCCTTGAACGCGCCATAGCTGCAATTCAAGCTGTGGAATTGCCAGCCAAGATGAACGGTGCGGTGGGCAACTTCAATGCACACCTGTCGGCCTACCCGGAATTTGACTGGGAAAAGCTGAGCCGTGATCTGATTGAAAGCCTGGGTTTGACCTTCAACCCCTACACCATCCAGATTGAACCCCATGATGGCATTGCCGCCTTGATGGACGCCATTGCCCGCACCAACACCATTCTGATCGACTTGAGTCGCGACATTTGGGGCTACATTTCACTGGGTTATTTCAAGCAAAAGCTGAAAGCTGGCGAAGTGGGTTCATCAACCATGCCACACAAGGTCAACCCGATCGACTTCGAGAACGCCGAAGGCAACTTGGGTATGGCCAACGCCGTGCTAAAGCATTTGGCTGAGAAACTGCCTGTTTCACGCTGGCAGCGTGATTTGACCGACTCCACGGTACTGCGCAATTTGGGTGTCGGCATTGGCTATGCCATCCTGGCGTATGAAAGCTGCCTGCGTGGTTTGGGCAAGCTCGAAGTGAACGAAGCGGCCATTGCTGCAGACATCGACAATGCCTGGGAATTGCTTGCAGAACCCGTTCAAACAGTGATGCGCCGCTACGGCCTGCCTAACCCGTATGAGCAACTCAAGGAACTGACACGCGGCAAAGGCATTACGCAGGAAGGCTTGAAGCAATTCATAGGTCAACTGGACTTGCCCGAAGCAGAGAAAACACGCTTGTTGGCAATGACACCTGCCAGCTACATCGGCAAGGCCGCTGAACTGGCCAAACGCATTTAACCGGGCTTCAGGGGTTGCCGACTGAATACAGCGGCGACTCCAGCTTCAGCACCAGCCGTTCGCAAACAAAAGCGTGAATGGCAGCAAAATCACTGTCTTTCAAGAGGTTGAAAGCCAAACCATAACTGGTCTTTTCACCTGCGCCCCCGTGATGGGCAACAACACGGGCAGGCAGTTCAAACAGGTATTTTCGGCCAGATACGTGCAGCTGGAAAGCCAGCAAAAACTCGCCGCCCACAACCAAGGCACCCCCGGAAGTCAATTTAAGCTCGGCACCGCCTGTTGAAAGATTCAGCACCACTGCGTTTCTGGGATGTGTATCTTCCGCATTCAAACGCACAGTGGCTGGCACCTCACAAGCCACCCTGCGGGCACTGCGTATCGGGGTCGATTCGAGCTGTTGTTCTTGCGGCCAAGACATGACCAGCAAAGGATAGGGCGACAGCAACACCTTTTCAACCATGGCGGTGAAGTGATACACCGACAAGCCATAGAACGAGCGAAACTCCCAGTTCTGGCCTTCTTTGGTAAAAATGCAGCTGCCATCCCGCATGGGGTGTGACACTACGAAAGCTTCCCGACCATGGGCGCCGACCAGCTTGACCGGAAACACATCGGTTTGACCAATCAAATTCATCTTGAGGCTTGCGCCGGTTTCGGAGGGCTCTTCTGCAAGCTGTTTCAGCAAGGCAGATCTAATCTCCACCCCGGGCTTCACGCTGCCTTTGGCTTGCTTGGACTGCAACACGGAGGATGACCAACGCGGGTTTTGATACAAACCCTTCAAGGCAAGCTCATCGAGCTGTTTGCTGGTGGCAATACTTTGACCGGCAGCCAGCAACAACATGCCTTGCCGGTCATAAATTGGAAACGGCAGCGCTTTGCCTATTTCGAGATCACCCTTGGCCAAGGGTGACAGATCTTTCGGATTTTCCACGCTGCCTTACACCCTCTACAGGGCGCCCACATCAAGGGGTTTCGAACTCTTTGTCTTTTTTGACCGGCTTGACCAAGTCTTCCCGAGTCAACCCCATCCACATCAGCATGGGGCTTGCTACCAATACAGAAGAGTAAATACCAAAACAAATACCGATTGTCAGCGCCACTGCGAAACCATGCAAGGTAGGGCCACCAAAAAACAACATGGAACACACCATGATCTGGGTTGATCCATGGGTGATGATGGTTCGGGAAATTGTCCGGGTGATGGCGTTGTCAATGGTTTCCTCAACTGTCATTCGGCGCACTTTCATGAATGTTTCACGAATTCGATCAAACACCACCACCGACTCGTTCACCGAATAGCCCAGCACTGCCAGCACCGCAGCCAATACCGAAAGGGAAAACTCCCAGCCGAAAAACGCGAAAAAACCAAGAATGATAATGACGTCGTGAAGGTTGGCCACAATCGCGGAAACAGCAAACTTCCACTCAAACCGCAAGGCAAGGTAGATCATGATCCCGGCGATCACCACCATCAAGGCAATCACCCCGTTTTCAGCCAATTCTCGGCCCACTTGCGGGCCCACGAATTCCACACGCATCAACTGAACATCTGGCCCGCCCAAGGCAAGCACCTTGTTTGTCATGGCCTGCTGATCGAGTTTGCCTTCACTTCCCAATACACCGGACTGCAAATCCTTGACCGCCAAACGTACCAGCACATCACGGGCAGTACCGAAGTTTTGTACCTGAGGCTCATCAATTCCCGTTGCACGCAAGCCTTCCCGAATTTTCTCGAGCTCGGCCGGTTGCGAATAACGGGCTTCAACCAAGACCCCGCCCGTGAATTCAACACTCAAGTTCAAACCCTTGGTGGACAGAAAAAACACCGCTGCCGCAAAGGTCAGAAAAGAAATGATGTTGAAAATCTTTGCATGCCGCATGAACGGAATGTCGTTCTTAATCCTGAATAATTCCATTTTCTTTTAATTCACTCGGTTCGATTGGTGATCAGGCTTTTTTCGCCACGCTGTTGTCCAAATCAGTGCCACCGTCGGGGCGCCAGATTTGGCCGATACTCACTGAATCCAGTTTCTTCTTGCGGCCATACCAGAGGTTAACCACAGCGCGGGACACCACCACGGAACTGAAAATGGAGGTCACGATACCCAAGCAATGGACCACAGCAAAACCACGGACAGGGCCTGAGCCAAACACCAACAGGGCAAGGCCTGCGATCAGCGTGGTGATGTTGGAATCAAGAATGGTAGCCCATGCACGCTCATAGCCGGCAAAAATGGCTTGTTGCGGTTGTGCGCCATCTCGAAGTTCTTCCCGAATACGCTCGTTGATCAGCACGTTGGCGTCAATGGCCATACCCAGTGTCAATGCAACAGCAGCCAGTCCAGGCAGCGTCAATGTGGCCTGTAATACCGAAAGCAGAGCAAACAGCAAGAGCACGTTGACGCCCAGCGCAAACACGGAAAACACACCGAACATGAGGTAGTACACCACCATGAAAGCGCCCAGCACCACAAAACCGTAGACAGTTGAGCTAATGCCCTTGTCAATGTTGTCTGCGCCCAGGCTTGGGCCAATGGTACGCTCTTCAATAATGTCCATCGGGGCAGCCAAGGAGCCGGCACGAAGCAACAAGGCCAAGTCTGCAGACTCGACCGTGTTCATGCTGCCCGAAATTTGTACTCGGCCACCGCCGATTTCAGCGCGGATCACAGGTGCAGTAATCACTTCACCCTTGCCTTTTTCAACCAGCACGATGGCCATGCGTTTGCCGATGCTTTCAGCGGTGATGGTTCTGAAAATTCGGGAACCCTGGCTGTCAAGGGACAGATGAACAGCTGGCTCTTGGGTCTGGTTGTCAAAACCGGCCTGTGCATCCGTGAGGTTTTCACCAGTCAGGATCACTTCAGGGCGTAGCAACAAGTCGCGTCCGCCACGCTCGGTGTAGCGCTCAAGGCCAAATGGCACAATGCCGCTGGCCAAGGCTGACTGAGCTTCCGGGCTGTCGTCTACAAGACGCACTTCCAAAGTGGCCGTCCGGCCCAAAATGTCCTTGGCCTTTGCTGTGTCTTGAACGCCTGGCAATTGCACCACAATTCGGTCAGCACCCTGGCGTTGAATCACGGGTTCGGCGACACCCAACTCATTAATCCTGTTGTGAAGTGTTGTAATGTTCTGGCGCAATGCATACTCACGCGCCTGTTGTTCAACGCCGGCAGCCAGACCCACATTCAAAATGAAATCGGTGCTGTTTTCAGGGACGCTGAACTGAAGGTCGCTTGAGCTTTTTTCCAGCGCGGCCCGAGCCTTGTCAAGCGAGGCAGCATCGCGGAATGTCATTGAAAAACCCGCGGGCGTCCGCACTGCGCTTGAGTAGCGCAAATCCTGGTCACGCATGGTTTGCTTGGCGCCACTCAAGAGCGAATCCTTCCGCTTTTCAAGGGCTGCATTCATGTCCACTTGCAACAGAAAATGCACGCCACCACGTAAATCGAGACCCAGGTACATGGGCAAGGCATTGATGTTGGTGAGCCAATCCGGCGAACGCGACAACAGGTTCAAGGCCACAATGTAGTCAGGGTTGTTCAGGTCTGGATTCAATCGGGCCTGAAGGAGATCCCGCGCCTTGAGCTGTTCTTCCGATGTATTAAATCGCAGCTTGACGGTGCCGCCACCCAGGTTCTGTTCATAGAACACCCCGTCTGGAGTCAAGCCCTGAGCTGTCAGGTCGCTGGCCAAACGGTCGGCGACTTCAGCGGACAGTTTCAAGGTGGACTTGCCGCTTGAAACCTGCACGGCAGGGGCTTCGCCGTAAAAATTGGGCAAGGTGTACAACACACCCAACACCAAGGTGACGGCGATCAACAGGTACTTCCAGACAGGGTATCGATTCATGACGGCGGATTAACGTGTTTCTTTCAGGGTGCCACGGGGCAGCAGGCTTTGCACGGCAGCGCGTTGCACCACCACTTCAACAGGCTTGTCGCCCATTTCAGCAACTTCCAGTGTGATATACGACTCATTGATTTTACTGATCTTGCCCAACAAACCACCCGACGCAATCACCTCATCGCCTTTCTGTAGCGCTTCAACCATGGATTTGTGTTCCTTCTGACGCTTCATCTGGGGGCGAATGGCCAAGAAGTAAAGCACACCGAACATCAAAATGAGAGGCAAAAAGCTCAAAAGGCCACTTTCCGGGCCAGCGGCTGCGGATTGCGCAAACGCGGATGAAATCACGGTCATCTCCTTAAAGTTGTGATGGGTTCGCGCCGAGTATACAACGCTTGACACCCAAAATTCAGACCAAAAGGCTTGACTTGAGTTCCACTTAAAGATTCACTAGATGATTGTGGGAACCATAAAAACAGGCTTTGATTTATGTCGAGCAATATTGAACAGGCAACCTTGGGTGGAGGTTGTTTCTGGTGCACTGAGGCTGTCTTTCGCCAACTCAAGGGAATTGAACTTTGTGAGTCGGGTTACAGCGGAGGTTCAGACCCAAACCCCAACTACGACAAGATATGTGGTGGCAAAACCGGACATGCAGAAGTCGTCCGCCTTCACTTTGACCCCAATGTCATTTCATTTAGAAAAATTCTCGCTGTATTTTTCGCCATTCACGACCCTACCACGCTGAATCGCCAAGGCAATGACATTGGTACGCAATATCGGTCAGTGATTTTTTTCCACACCGACGAGCAACGTGACACTGCCTTGGCCTTTGTGGAAGACCTTGAAAAAAGGAAAATTTTCCGAGACAAGGTTGTCACCGAGATATCACCACTGATCAATTACTTTCCGGCCGAGAAATACCACCAGGAATACTTCGAGAACAACCCCATGCAACCTTATTGCGCCTATGTGGTTGCACCCAAGGTTGAAAAGGCTGAAGATCTTTTCGCGGATTTGTTCAAACGCTAGGCTTTAAACCTGCCTGAATGTTCTGTGAAATGGCTTGTGAAATGGCCCATGCGGCCATTTGCATGCCCATGGTGGCCGTCACGGTAACCACCGAGCCATAACCCGCACAGTTCAGCCCTGCCGAAGGTTCACACGCGTTACTTCGAGTGACCTGCTCGGCAGAATAAAAGACGGAGACGCCCAATTTCTTTTTGGGGTCTTTGCTGTAGCCGTGCTCTCGCCGAAGGGTGTAACGCACCTTGGCCAAAAGAGGATCATTGGTGGTATCGCGCAAATCCGCTGGCTGAACCAGCCAGGGTTTGCTTTTGCCACCAGCGCTGCCCGACAGCACTACTGAAATGCCCAACCGTTTGGCCCAGTTGACCATGGCCACTTTGGCACGCACATTGTCGCAACAATCCAATAGTACTTTGTATGCGGCGTTCGATTGCGCAAATCTGGTCAACAGGTCCTGTGCATTTTCCGGCTCAAGAAATGCATCCACCAGGGTCACTTCACAACTCGGGAAATAACTGTGAATGTGGTTGGTCAGGGCCTTGATCTTCTCCTGCCCCAGGGTGGCATCGCAGGCCTGAATCTGGCGGTTGATGTTGCTTTCCGCCACGTGATCCAGGTCAACAAGTGTGATTCGACCTACGCCACTGCGTGCCAGCGCCTCGGCAGCCCACGAACCCACGCCCCCCACGCCCACCACCATGGCGTGGACCTGTGTATTCAAATACGCGTACGCTCCTTCGCCGTAAAGGCGATCCAGCCCGCCGAAGCGGCGACTTAAATCTGCGGTCAGGGCGCCATCGCTCATTGACGCGTTTCCAGGTCGGCAATTCGAACCGTCAATTCGCGAGTGTCGTCACCCCGCATCACCAGCAAATTGGCTGTACCGCCCACACCAATGGCTTCAAGTGCTTTGGACAATTGCAGGACGTTGGCCACAGGCTTGCGGTCCACTGCGATGATGATGTCGCCAACTACACCGGCCTGCAAATCAAAAGGCATCAAGCCGACTTCTGAAGCGGGTGAGCCCGGCTCTACACCCATCACTGCAATACCCCGAATACCCAGGCGGCGGGCAAGTGACTCATCGGCCACCGAGATACCAATGCCTGGGCGTGGCAATGTACCGCGCTCAATGAGTTGCGGAACAATCTGGTTGACCAGGTCAACCGGTATAGCAAAACCCACCCCTGCAGAGCTGCCGCTTTGCGACAAAATCGCAGTATTTACACCAATCAACCGGCCGGCAGAATCAAGCAGCGGCCCACCCGAATTACCCGGGTTGATCGCCGCATCGGTTTGAATGACATCCGGAATTTCACGGCCATTGCTGACTGGCAAGGTACGACCCAAGGCGCTCACAATGCCTGCAGTCAGCGTTTTGGACAAACCGAATGGGTTGCCAATGGCAAACACGGATTGCCCCACCAACAGGTCGCCTGAAGTGCCCACCGGGATGGGGCGAAGATTGGCCGGCTTGTTCACCAAACGAATGACCGCCAAATCATAGGATGGCGCAATGCCAACGAGGCGCGCAGGCAATGGCTCGGAATCATCGAGTTGCACGCGGATTCGACTTGCACCCTGTACTACGTGGGCATTGGTCACAATGTGCCCTGCGTCGTCCCAGATAAAACCAGACCCGGTTCCCTCCGCCACACGCCGAAAGAAGAGTTGCCCCTGTACGCTTTCAGTAAAAATATACGCCACTGAGGCCTTGGACACTTCAAACAGTTGAACCACACTTTTCTCACCGGCAGCCAAGTCACCGCGCGCCTCAACCACGCGTGGCGTCACGTTCTCGGGACGGCTGGTGAACAGGCTTTCAATGCTGGACTGGTTGTACAACACATACAGCAGTGCCACAAAAAGCACGAAGGCAAGCAATGCGGTGGCTGAAGCACCCCGCTGGTTCTGAATGGTTTTCACTGGATTGATTCCGGCTTGTTGATCTCGGGATTTGGTTCAAAGTTGAAACGTGCAGCCACTTGGCTGGATTGAATACCTTGCATCTCAAAGACACATTCGCGTCGTCCCGTTGGGGTGCTTTTGCCTTTGCGCAGGCGCGTTCGCGTGGCAATCAAGGTGTCGGGATCAACCTCCGGTATGGCCCAGACAGCGTGGTGACTCAGCTGGGTGTCTTTTTCCTGCAAGCCCGCAGCCAGCAATTCCATGTCACTGCTGTGCAGCAGGCCAATACCCTGCTCGCCTTGAATCAACACCCTGCCCTGTTCATCCTGATACATGGCTTTGGGCCAGTCGAGCAGGCCAGTGTGGGTACTCAGCATCAATTCACCGGATTCCAGTGGATGAATGCGATACACCCAAGGCGTGTAAGCCAGGTGAACATAGGCTTTTTGGGGACCGTTCTGGAAATAGTAACGGCCGTCCGGCTCGCAGCCATAGTTGCGGGCCATGAAGTTCAGAATGCGCGGGTGGCTGATCGTCAACCCTTCTGGCACCGGGCCAGTCAACAACCAGTCGCCTTGCTGGTTCAGCTTCAACCAACCGGCAATTGCCGGCACATTGGGCCAACGCGCCAATGCTTTTTCAACGAGATCATCCACCTCTTGCTCCGTTGTGTTGTGCAAAGAAAGAATCGCACTGTCGGGGCAGCCAGTCCAGCCCCAAACGCATTCTGGGGCTGCCATTGGCAAAGCCCACATGGCCACCATGCTCCGTGAACCGGCAAGTGACCTGATTCGACACCTCGTTTGCCGCTGGCAAATATTGCCCCCCCATGAACGGGTCATTTTTTGCGTGAATCATCAGGGTGGGCACCGCAATCTGCTTCAACAAGGGCTTGGCGGAGGACACAGCGTAATAATGTTCTGCGTCCCGAAAGCCATGCCAGGGCGCAGTAACCCGGTTGTCAAAGTCGAAGAAGTCCTTGCAACGCGCGATGTCGTCCGCATTGCCCAATTGCGGAAAACGCCTGATTTTCTCAATTGATTTGGGAATCAGGGTATTCAAAAACATTCGGGTGTACACCCGGTTAAAGCCTTTGGCCAGCGAATTGGCCCCAGCAAGCAAATCCACTGGTGCACTAACTGACACGGCGGAACTAATCACTTCGCGGGCCGCTTCCTGTTGCTCACCCAGCCATTTCAGCAACACATTGCCACCCAGCGACACGCCGGTGACATGCATGCTATCCACCGCCGGAAAGCTTTCACGCAAACGCCGCAGTATCCAGTCCATCTCGGTTGAATCACCGGAATGATAGGCGCGTGGATTCAAATTGTTTTCGCCAGAGCATCCCCGAAAATGCACCACCACACCCAAGGCACCTGCGGCTCGGGCCTGGTTCATCACGGCCAGGCTGTAATGGCTTCGGGAACAGCCCTCCAGGCCATGAAAAAGCACCCACAGGCTGTGGTGGCGCGCGGCCACCTCAGGGGATTCAGTGAAATCAAGGTCAATGAAATCGTGGTCGGGGGTGGTCCAGCGCACACGGTGATACTGCATCGCGGGCTTGCTGGCCCACCGTGCAGCGAGAATGGTTTGCGAATGCCCTTCAGGGAGCCACCAAGGAGAACGGTACAACATATGGGGTGACGCTTTTTAATGCAAGGTGGGCTGAGGATCAAATTCAGACAGATCGTCCTCGGCCAGTTCTTCTGTGTCCATTGCCGGGCTGGCATGGTGCATCACAATCTTCCAGCCATTGGGCCCCTTGTGATACACATTGGTTGCATTGACCTGAACCACATGGGGTTCGCCCCGGGAACTGCTCATCATGACCTGCTCAACAAGGTTGTGAACCGACACCATCACTCCTTCAACACGATGCACGGGCACCACACGAATTTGCAAAGCCCCGGCCGAGAGAATCTCTTTCCAGGAATCGCGAACATCGTGATAACCCTCCACCCGAGGCCCGCCTGGGTGAATACATACTACGTGCTCGTCGTCGGCCCACAGATCCATCAAGGCCTCCAGATCGGCTGCTTCCAGCGCCTCATAGAAGGCTTGTTCAATGTCTTGGGGTGAGGAATGAATAACTTTGGTTCGGGACACTCAACACACTCCAAAAAAATACAAGGCGTTACACACAACCCTCAGGGTTGATGCTTTCACTGAAACACCACCGTTTTGTGGCCATTCAAGACCACGCGGTGCTCACAATGCCATTTCACGGCGCGGGCCAGTACCATGCATTCCGTATCGCGACCACGGGCGGTGAGTTCCTCGGGCGTCAGCGAGTGATCAACACGGGCGACATCCTGCTCAATGATCGGGCCTTCATCCAGATCAGAAGTCACGTAATGCGCAGTCGCACCAATCAACTTTACGCCTCGATCGAATGCTTGCTGATACGGCTTGGCCCCTTTAAAGCTGGGCAGAAAACTGTGGTGAATGTTGATCACCCTGCCCAACAGATCACGGCAAAGCGCGGGTGACAAAATTTGCATGTACCGGGCGAGCACCATGAGATCGATCTTTTCATTCTCAACAATCTGGCGAATCTGGGTTTCCTGCAATTCCTTGGCATCGGGCTTGACCGGCAGATGATAAAACGGTACACCATAGGAAGCAGCAAGCAGCGCAAAGTCCTGATGGTTCGAGACAATCGCCGGTATTTCACACGGCAATTGCCCGCTTTTCCAGCGGAACAACAGGTCATTCAGGCAGTGGCCGAACTTTGAAACCATCAGCAATACTCGGGGTTTCACACTGGCATCGAAAAACTGGTACTTCATGCCGAAAGGCGCAGCCACTGTTGCAAAATTGGCTTGCAGATCCATTTCATTGAGTGCGCTTTCAACTGGCAATGAAAAGTGAACCCGCAGAAAAAACAGGTTGGTCGACTCGTCGCCAAACTGGGCTGAATCGATAATATTGCACTGTTGGTCAAACAAGAACTTGCTGACGTTGTACACAATGCCCGTGGTATCCGGGCAAGAAATGGTCAGGATGTAATCACGCATGGTAATGCCAAATTGCGTCGGTAGTGGACTTGCTAGATCATACCCCGCGCGGGGCTGGCACCAACTGATCCGCCACCATTTTGGGGGTCAGCTTTTTCAGGCAATCGGTATGCCCGAGGGGGCATTCACGCTGAAAACAGGGGCTGCATTCCAGGCTCAGGTAATAGACTTTGGCCGCCTTGTTCAAAGGGGGGGTGTGGTGTGGGCTGCTGGAACCGAATACCGCATGCACCTGAACATTCAAGGCGGCTGCCACATGCATCAAGCCTGAATCATTGGTCACCAACTGGCTAGCCGCTGACATCAAGGCCACCGCCTGCGCAAGGCTCGTTGAGCCAGCCAGGCTGACAGCACGGCTGCGCAAGGGCTGCGGCAGCAGTGCCAAAATTTCACCGCAGAAAGCCTGGTCTTTCGGCCCGCCAAACAACACCGCGTGTTGGGTCTGATTTTGTTCAAGAAACGCAGCTGCCACTTGCGCAAAATGGTCGGCGGGCCAGCGTTTGGCAGGACCAAACTCTGCACCAGGAGCCAAAGCAAGAAAACCTGCCGACAAACTGAACTGTTCCAATGTAGTCGTGGCCATGCCGGGATCGACCTGCAATTCCGGATACGCCAGCGCGTCAGGCAGAACCCCACCCAGGCGTCCATACCATTCAATCATGGGAGGCTTGTTCGTTTTGGCCGGTTTGGGCAAGGGGTGGGTGAGTACGGCTGTACGCAATTCACCGTCGTATCCAATTCGCTTGGGAATACGCGCAAGCCAAGGCAACAGAGCGGACTTCAGGGAGTTGGGCAACACCACGGCCTGGTCAAATTTCTGATTTTTTAAACCCTTCGCAGCCTTGCGCCGCAAACTCCACTGCAACTGCCCATGGGCAAAGGGCTCTACATGCACCGCGTGCACTGTGTGGCTGAACTGGTAAACCGGTGCGGTGACGGGAGGGGCCAGCACATGAATTTCACAAGGCTGACCATCGGAACCGAAAAGGGATTTGTTCTGGTGCAAGGCCTGAATCAGCGACAGGCTCATCACCGCATCGCCAATCCAGTTTGGAGCAACAATCAAAATTTTCATGCTGCCGTCAACACACTTGCCGCATCAATGTGCGTGTACTTTCGCACCGGGCTTCAGCGTATATACCGTGCCGCAATACGGACAGGCTGCCTTGCCTGTTTTTGTTACGTCCAAGTACACCTTGGGGTGTGTGTTCCACACCGGCATGGCCGGGTTGGGACAAAATGCAGGCAACTGGTCGCCATCAAGCTGAACGGTTTCATGTTTTGCTTTTTTGTCACTGATCATGATTCTTATACCCTGGTCAGCCAGTGTTCGTATTTGTCATTGCGACCATACACCACGTCGAAATAACGCTTCTGCAATTCTTCGGTGATCGGGCCGCGTGTACCTGCGCCAATGGTACGGTTGTCCAGTTCACGCACAGGCGTCACTTCAGCAGCAGTACCAGTAAAGAAGCACTCGTCCGCGATGTAGATGTCGTCGCGGGTCAGGCGCTTGCTCACCACTTCCAGGCCCATTTCACGGGCCAGAGAAATAATGGTTGAACGGGTAATACCCACCAGGGCTGATGCAATTTCAGGCTCGTAAATGCAGCCGTCTTTGATCACGAACACGTTCTCGCCTGCGCCTTCAGCCACAAAACCATCTACGTCCAGCAGCAAGGCTTCATCGTAGCCATCTTGAACCGCTTCAGTATTGGCCAGAATGGAATTGGCGTAAGTGGCCGCAAACTTGGCACGCGCCATGGTCACGTTCACATGATGGCGGGCGTAGGAAGATGTTTTGACTCGAATGCCTTTTTGCAGACCTTCTTCACCCAGATAGGCGCCCCAAGGCCATGCAGCAATTGCAACATGTGTGGCTGCGCCCTTGGGCGAAACACCCATTTTTTCAGAGCCATAAAAAGCGATTGGACGGATGTAGCAAGAATCCAGTTTGTTTGCACGCACCACTTCACAGCAGGCTTCCATGATTTGTTCACGGGTATACGGCATGTGCATGCGATAAATGTGGGCCGAATTGAACAAACGGTCGGTGTGCTCTTTCAAGCGGAAAATAGCTGGGCCCTTGTCGGTTTTGTAGGCACGCTCGCCTTCAAACACGGACAGGCCATAATGCAAACTGTGTGTAAGCACGTGAATTTGCGCTTCACGCCACGGCACAAGTTTGCCGTCAAACCAGATAAAGCCATCGCGATCGGCCATTGACATGCTGAATTCTCCGAAATTCCAAGATTTACCAAACCGACATATTCTACAACCCAACCAGCATCGAATTGGGCGCAGTACGTTGACTCGGTGAAGAATGAACCACTATAGTGCAATCAAGCACCCTAAAAAAGAAGTACTCCAATGAAGCAATGCTTGGCAAATGCACAACCCCGGTGGACGCGGCGCAAACAGGAGAGGCCGCAAGAACTGCTCGACGCCGCCCTGACCATTTTCAGCGAGAAAGGGTTCGCTGGGGCTCGCCTCGAAGACGTGGCCAAAAGCGCGGGTGTCAGCAAAGGTACTGTTTACCTGTACTACTCTAACAAGGAAGAACTGCTGAAAGCTGTGGTCAAGGAGCACGTATCCCCAATTGTCGAGGAGGCCAAGGGCCTGCTCGAACCTGATAAAAGCTCAGCCGTCCTGATCCGCGAAGCAATCCACCTTTGGTGGCTCAAGTATGGTTCAACCAAGTTGAGCAGCATCACCAAAATTGTGCTCTCGGAAGCCAACGCTTTTCCCGAACTGGCCCGGTTTTTTTACAGCGAAGTGGTTCGCCCTTGGTGGGATTATCTTGAATCCATCCTGAAACGCGGCATATCGCGAGGCGAATTTTCAGACATTGACACCCAATATGCGGCCCAGGTGCTGTGCGCGCCGCTGGTGACACTTGGTTTGTGGAAACGAACCATGGACACCTGCTGCGGCATTGACACCAACCCAATGCGCTACATTGAAGCTCACATCCAGATGGTGCTTGGCGGCTTGACTTGCCAGCAACATGTCACAGGACATTCAGCGCGACTCGCTTAAAATTTGCTAAAATAGAAAGTTATCTATTGACCACCCCGCGAGAACCCGCCATGGACTTCGAAAAAGCCCGCTTCAACATGATCGAACAGCAAATCCGCCCATGGAATGTGCTGAATCAGGACGTGCTTGATTTGCTGGAAGTGGTTAAACGCGAAAATTTTGTGTGCTCTGGCTTGGAAAAACTGGCATTTACTGACTGCGACCTGCCCATCCGCATCAACGGCAGGGACACTGGCGAAACCATGTTCAGCCCTAAAATGGAAGCGCGCATTCTGCAGGAGCTCGAACTTGGAAGTCAGGATAAAGTGCTCGAAATCGGCACAGGTACTGGATACATGGCCGCACTGATGGTTCAGCAATGTGCGCACGTGACCACGGTTGAGTTGAATGGCAGCATCGCGGAATTGGCGCGTGCCAACCTGAAAAAGAATGGAATCACCCGTGTGAAAGTACTTGAAGGTTGTGGCTTTGAACTCGCAGCAGGTTTGGGGCAATTTGACGCCATCGTGCTGTCCGGCGCCTCATCCATCATGCCTGCATCGCTGTTGGGTGCCTTGAACCCCCTGGGCCGCCTTATGGCTGTGGTTGGCAAGGCCCCGGCCATGCAACTGGTCTTGGCCCGCAAGTCCAAAGAAGGACAACTGATCACAACACCCCTGTTCGAAACCATGACCAAGGTGTTGACCAACGCTCCCAAAGCCAGTGAATTCGTATTCTAAGGAATAGGCACAAATGTCCCAGCCTATCGCGCAAATCAGCGCCGCCGATTTGTCCGATTGGCTGGGTAGCCCCGACAAGCAACAACCGCTGTTGCTGGATGTCCGCGAAAACTGGGAATTCGAAATCTGCAAGCTGCCTGGCAGTCTTTCAATTCCGATGGGTGAAATCATGGACAGGGCCAAAACTCTGGATCCGGAAACCGAGTTGGTGTGCATCTGTCACCACGGCATTCGCAGTCAGCAGGTAGCGCTCTACCTCAAAAGCCTCGGATTTTCCCGGCTCTACAACTTGCGCGGCGGCATTCATGACTGGTCGTGTACCGTAGATCCAAGCTGCCCCACCTATTAATCCAGGACATCAATTCAATGCCCACCCCAAGCAACACCACCAAGCAGCAGTCAGGTGCATCTGGATTGAAAGTCGTGTTTCTTGTCTGTCTGTGCTTGCTGGGGCGAACAGGTTTTGCGCAAACACCTGCCACTGAAAACCTGTCAGCACTCTTTGCCTTGGCCCGGCAGCACGATGCGCAATATCTGGCAGCCGCCTCGCAATTGCAAGCCGATCTTGAGACAGAAAATCAAAGTCGATCGGCCTTGCTGCCCAACGTAAACCTTGGCGCCCGGATTGAAAAACAGGAAAACACTTACGATGCATTTGGCATGTCAGTGGACGCCAGCAGAAACCCCGGCACCTACAGCCTGACACTGAACCAGGCGATTTTTCGTCCTCAGGCCTGGGAGAGTCACAAACAAAGCCAACTGATTGGTGAAATTGCCAAACTCGCTTTCAAGCAGGCCGAGCAGGATTTGATTTTGCGGTTGTCCAAAGCCTACTTTGACTTGTTGTCTGCTCAAGATGAACTGGACAACTTGCAACTTTTGAAAACCGCAATTACCGAACAATTGGCTTTCGCCAAAGCCAATTTTGAAGTGGGCAGCACCACAATTACCGACCAGCAGGAAGCACAGGCACGGTTTGATTTGACAGTGGCTCAGGAACTTGCCGCAACAAACCAATTGGCGGTTCGACAGCTTCAGCTGGAAACCATGGTGGGTAAGCCCGTTCAAAAGCTATCCCAATTGAAACCTGAAATCCAATTGGATACACCAAGCCCCAACAGCCCTGACCAATGGGCCGCACAAGCCCGCGAAAACAATTTACAGGCCCAGCAAATAAAGCTGGCCCACGGTGTAGCAAAGGCAGAAGTCAACAAAGCCAGGTACGGTCACCTGCCCACGCTGGACTTAACTGCCCAAATGGTTGAAACAGAGCAGCAAATTTTTGATGGCACCAGCGGACGTCCATTTGACATCGGTGTGGACAGCACCACCATCGGGTTGGTCATGAACCTGCCCATTTTCTCGGGTGGCGGCACGCAAAGTAAAGTGAGGCAGCAGGCAGCCCTGCTGGAAAAATCTCAGAACAATCGGGACTTTGCTGAACGAAGTGCCGCACAAAACGCAAAGGCTGCCTTTCTAGGTGTGCAAAGCAGCCTTGCCCAGGTCCGGGCGCTTGAAACGGCCATGTCGTCTAGCGGACTGGCATTGCAATCCAACAAAACAGCCTTTGAGGTGGGCATACGGATCAATGTGGATGTACTAAATGCCCAGCAGCAATTCAATGCCACCCAACGAGATTTGTCGAAAGCGAAGTATGCCTGCCTGATCAACATGCTTGAGCTACAAGCTGCGGCAGGTCAATTGAACATCGACGCATTGAAAAAGGTCAACAGCCTGCTGACATGGCCATAAAGCAAGTTCAGGCTGGCGCATCAAACTGCGCGATTCAACACATCAAAACTTCGCTGAGTTGCACCGCGATGGCTCCTCGCATAAGCGAAAGCCGCTTTTTTGGCCAAGTCAGTACCCTGATGGCCAGCAAGGTATTCATCGCAAACTGAAATCAAATTGTCAAAACGACGCGCAGCATTCGCCGCCAAAGCATCTTGCGCAGCTTTTGAGAAGTTGAATGTGTGAGGCCCCATCCAGACCGGGCAGCCATAAGCGCAAGCTTCGATCAAATTCTGCCCGCCAAAAGGCAACCAGGAACCACCCAGCAACGCCAGGTCTGCAACATTGTAGTAAGCGGGCATTTCACTCATGGAATCGCCCAACACCAAACGCGCCTGCCCAAACCCGGCCAGCGCCACGTTGTTTCCTGCATTGAATGACGCGGAGCGCCGCACAGGCCGAGCCACACCCATGCGCGTAGCTGCGTCCGCCATCAGATCAAACACCTCTTCAAAACGCTGAGGATGGCGCGGCACGATCCACACACTGGCCTTGGGCATGCGCTTGAAAAACTGACACCGGTTTAGCGCATCCAGCAACAGGGCTTCTTCGCCATCCCTGCTGCTGGCGAACAACAACACTTGATCGGCCTGCAACGACGCACGCCAGCTTCGCCCAATCGCTGCCAGTTCGGGTTTCAAAGCCACATCGAACTTCAGATTTCCACAAATGGCATCTGGTTTGCGGCCCAGGTTTTCAAACACCGCTGCATCTGCTTCGGTTTGGCAAACCAGCGTGCCCAAACTGCGCAATACAGGCCTGCTGATGAACTGCAATTGCGCCAAACGCTTTCCAGTGGTGGGTGAAACACGTGCATTGAGCAAGGCCGTGTGAATACCTTGACGGGCTGCCCCCAGCAGCAAATTGGGCCAAATTTCTGTTTCTACAATCCACAAGGCATGGGCCTTCACTTGTCTGACGCATTTTTTGACCAGCCAAGGCAAGTCATAAGGCAAATAGAAAAAACGGACGTTGTTCAACCCGGCATACAATTGCTTGCAGGTAGCCAAACCCGTAGGCGTGGTACAGGAAATAGCCCATTCGTGTTGTGGATGCACCTTGGCCCAGTGATGGACCAGTGGAGACACGGCATGCGCCTCGCCCACCGACACCGCATGCACCCAGATCCGTTTTTGCCCCGCAGGCACAGGTGAGAAATGTGGCAACCGGGCCAGGAAGCGCTGCCCCCAGGCCTGTCTGTATTCAGGCTGCTTGAGGCTTCGCTTGAACAGGTAAATCGCCAGCACAGGCTGTAGTACAAACAGGCAAAGGCTGTAAATTCCCAGAAACAGGCGAGCAAAGACACTCAAAGTTTATTCCCCCGTAGCAAACGCGTGGCGGCCCCGAACACTTCACCCACCGAGGGCTGGTGACCCACATCGCCCAGACTGATGGCGTGGGGATTGAACCGGGGCGCAAAGCGCCAGGCGGGCGTGGCAAAAAACAAAGCCACCATGGGCAGGTAATGTGCAGCCGCCAAATGCATGATCCCGGTGTCTACACCAATGACAAGGCCCGCGTGGCCAAGACGCAAACGAAGCTCGGCAAGTGACATGCCCGGCAATACCTCCACATGGGCAATGCCGGCGGCAATTTTTTCTGCTTGAACACGTTCAGCCTCACTGCCCCAAGGCAGCTTGATTTGGTAGCCAAGGTCAGAAAAGCGGTGTGCAAGTTCACGCCACTGGAGAAGAGGCCATTTTTTTTCATCCCGTGCCGTGGCATGCAAAAACCAGATTTCCGCACCCTTCGGAATTACCGGCAACACTTTTTGTGGGCGAATATCGTAGAAGACCGGTTTGCCATTCAAACGATAATTCAAAAGCCCGGCGGCCAATTCGCGAAGGCGCTCCACAGCATGGGCCTGGGGGTCCCAACCCGCGCGCTTTTTATAAAACAGGCAGGCCAGCCCTTCTTTGGCGTAGGAATAGCCTGGGCCCATGCGTGGCCCCTTGGCTGCGCAAGCCAGCAACGCACTTTTAATCAACCCCTGCAAGTCAATGACAGCGTCATATTCACGGTCTGCCAAACGGGCTTGAAGACTTTTCCACTGTTGCCAAGTGTGGCGAATGCCCAGTTTGCGCCATTTCCGCAAATTTACAGGCACTACCTCATTGACCAGCAGACTGGCTCGCACCAAGTCTGCAAATGGCTCTTCAACCATCCAGTCAATTTGAACAGAGGGGTCGTGGGCACGAATGTCACTCAAAACCGGCAAGGCGTGAATGACGTCTCCCATCGAGGTCGTCTTAACTATTAAGATACGCTTCATCTAGCGCTTGAGTTGGTCGCAATCGCATCATTGTAAGCAGAAGCGCTCGGTCAATCCGATTAGTCCCAGCCAAGGAAGAATAAATTTGAATTCTGCTCCACACAATCCAATCGCATTGTCTGCAGTGCTGATTACGCTGAACGCTGGCAGTCAGCTTGACGCAGCATTGAAAAGCCTGAAATTTTGCGACGACATTGTGATTGTCGATTCGAACAGCAGCGACAACACAGTCGAGATTGCAACGCGACAGGGCGCCAGGGTCGTGCAACAAAGCTGGCTTGGTTTCGGGCCCCAAAAGCAGTTCGCTGTGGCGCAGGCCAGACATGACTGGGTATTGTGTCTAGATGCGGATGAACGAGTGACGCCGCAACTGGAACAAAGCATTCGTGCCATGATGCTGCAGGCAGAACAAGGTTTGTTGCCAGACGACCTGGCGGGTTTCGACATGCCACGCTGCAACTTTTTCCTGGGTCGGTATCTGCGTCACGGTGAAGGGTACCCGGATTATTCTCGCCGCCTGTTCAATCGCAAGCTTGCCAATTGGAGCGATGACGCAGTTCACGAAAAAGTTGAATTGCTGACTGCTGGCCGTCACTTCGAAAAACTCCACGGTGACCTTTTGCATGAATCGGCAGAAAGCCTGGACAGCTATTTGGTGAAGCAGAACCGCTACACCAGCATTCAAGCGCAAGCCCTTGCCGCGCGGGGCAAATGGCCCAGTGTGGGCAAAATGACCTTGTCGCCACTGGTTCGATTCATCAAGTTTTATGTTGCGCGCAAAGGATTTCTGGATGGATGGCCGGGCCTGGTGCACATTGCAATTGGCTGTTTCAACAGTTTTATCAAGTACGCGAAAGTGCGGGAGTTGATGAGCAATCAGCGGGAGAAGTAACCCCGCGCGAGGCACGCCATCGCACTGCACTGAATTTAGCACTGCACTGGTTTGGGCACCGAACCGCAACAGGCCCCGTTTGCTTGAAAGGCCCAAAGGTAAAGGGTCGCCCCATTGCGTTGGGAACCGGAGGACCAACTCGCGCTTCGCGCTCAAACAGGTCCGTCCGGGGGCTTGCAGCCCATCCCAAAGCAGTGGGTCGACAAAGTTGGGGCCTTTCTGAATCACAAACCACAGCCTGTCGCAGATCGGTGCCTTGCCGTGCTGTGCTGTGCCATGCCATGCCATGCGGTGTCGCGACTCTGGCTTCTGCTCTGGATGCCAGCTGCTGCGGGTGCGGTCACACAAGGATTTGCGTCGATGGCATTTCTGCGTTGCACGCGATGAAACCAGAAGAATTCATGGGCCGGTCTTTGGCCGATAGTCACGACTCGCCCGCCGTTTCCCCACTTGAAATGGATTAGATGCGAAGCGGCTCCGCAAGGCGCCATTGCGCTTGCGGCATCCATTTCGGGTGGGAATGGAAACGGCCACAGCGACGACAA